>NZ_QENY01000012.1 GCF_003096815.1 Hallella colorans | reverse complement strand
TTAGTAAAAACAAAGATAACCAAAAGGGCTGACACCTCGTGAGAAGTGTCAGCCCTAAATTATTTTGTTTAATAAAGTTTTACCGGACAGCAATATAAAATTATCTGTGTGTTTCGTGTGTTATTTCCTTGACCATGACGGCAACAGTGTTGCCTCGTATTGAGCGAGATAATCACGCTTTGCCCCTATGGCATAACGCCTTAAGCAATCGCGGGCATACGGCCGGAACGTGATAAGTCAAGTCGTTGCTAATGCCACACCGTGCAATGCCAGCTAATAACCGGGTGTCTGACAAGGTGACGAGCTTTGCCCATGACTGCAATTTTCTTTTGTAAAAAACAGAAGATAATGACAAAAAGTGATGCGTAGTGAGAATAGTCAATCCTATAATTTAATTTTTCAAAAGAGATTTACGTGACAACAATGCTCGCCATTTTCAAGTTTGGAGTTAAAAAAGCCATTCCAATCATAGTGATTAGAATGGCTTGACTATGAAGTAACAGTTGCTTACATTATGGTTGCAAATCTAAGCAATGCTTATCCGTAGATGATATTGCCGCTCTCGTCCTTGTATTCGTCCAATCCTTTTTCATAGGTGGCCATGGCCCGCAGGCTCATTCCCACACTGGAGAAGCCACCGTCATGAAACAGGTTTTGCATGGTCACCTTGCGCGTGAGGTCTGAGAACATCACCACGCAGTAGTCGGCGCATTCCTCGGCCGTGGCGTTGCCAAGCGGAGACATGCGGTTGGCGAAGTCGTATAGCTTGTCCATGCCCTTCACTCCCTGCCCGGCCGTGGTCATTGTGGGCGATTGTGAGATGGTATTGATGCGCACATGGTGCTCCCGACCGTAGATGTACCCGAAGCTCCGGGCTATGCTCTCGAGCAGCGCTTTGGCGTCGGCCATGTCATTGTAGCCGTAGAACGTGCGTTGGGCAGCCACGTATGACAGTGCCACGATGGAACCGTACTCGCTGATGGCGTCGAGCTTTTTGGCGCTCTGAATCATCTTGTGGAACGAGATGGCCGATACATCGAGCGTTGTGTCCAGCATTTTGTAGTCTAAATCATCGTAGGTGCGGCGCTTGCGCACGTTGGGCGACATTCCTATGGCATGGAGCACAAAGTCTATCTTGCCCCCCAACACCTCCATGGAGCGACGAAAAACATTTTCCAAATCCTCCACGTTAGTGGCGTCGGCTGGAATCACTTCGCAATGCAGTTTCTCAGATAGCGCACTCACAGTGCCCATCCTGACAGCTACCGGCGTGTTTGATAAAGTGATGGTGGCACCTTCTTCAACAGCTCGCTCGGCCACTTTCCATGCGATGGATTTCTCGTTGAGGGCACCAAAGACGATGCCTCTTTTGCCTTTCAATAAATTGTTGCTCATATTGTCATTGTTAATAAAATATGTGCAAAGTTACACAAAAAACAAGTAAATGTGCAGTTTTGGTCTTAAAAAAGGTCTTGATATGCTTACTATCCTTAGGTCGCTATTATTATTATGTTTTCCTATAGGTCAATATTCGCGTATTAAAAATTATTAAAAGGGTTAATGTTTTCTAAATATAGATTTTTTGGTTGTGTTTGATAGTTCAGTCATCTATAAAATAAGTACTTTTGCATACCGATTATTTTTGGGGCACGCTTAGAGTCCCTTGCGCATTGTGTTAATAGTGGTGCCTTTGGCCGGACATCGTGGTTAGTGAATCAATGGCGCGACAGAGCGAAAGCCATGGATGGTCTCTTTTAGACTGGAGGCGCCGTGAGGTCTCTGTTTTATCAGGTAATAAAAACGTTTTTTAGTAGAAAATTTATTTTTTAAAATGGACACTTTAAGTTACAAGACTATTTCCGCCAACAAGGAAACAGTGCATAAAGAGTGGGTAGTAGTTGACGCTACCGACCAGATAGTGGGTCGTCTCTGCTCTAAAGTCGCTAAGTTGATACGTGGAAAGTACAAGCCAAATTTCACACCTCATGTAGACTGTGGCGATAACGTTATCATTATCAACGCCGAAAAGGTGGTTTTCTCCGGCAAGAAAGAAACCGATAAGATTTATACTCGTTATACTGGCTATCCCGGTGGCCAGCGTTTTAACACGCCCGCTGAGCTGCGCAAACGTAAGGATGGCGCTGATCGCATCATTCGTCACGCTGTCAAGGGAATGTTGCCTAAAGGTCGTTTAGGACGCGCCTTGTTGGACAATCTTTATATTTTTGAGGGTTCAGAGCACGATATGCAAGCTCAGAAGCCCAAGGCTATTGATATTAACCAGTATAAATAATAAAGGAGAAAGATGGAATTTATTAACGCAATTGGTCGCCGTAAAAGCGCTGTAGCTCGTGTCTATCTATCTGAGGGCACCGGCAAGATCACTATTAACAAGAAAGATTTAAAGGAGTTCTTCCCATCAGCCATCCTCCAATACGTGGTTAAGCAGCCATTGGAGCTGTTGGAAGTTACCGAAAAGTATGATATAAAAGCCAATTTGGACGGCGGTGGCTATACTGGCCAGAGCCAAGCATTGCGCTTGGCCATCGCACGTGCGTTGGTGAAGATAAACGCTGAAGACAAGAAAAATCTCAAGGATCATGGCTTCCTCACACGTGATAGCCGTGCCGTTGAGCGTAAGAAGCCAGGTCAGCCCAAGGCTCGCCGTCAATTCCAGTTCAGCAAACGCTAATGCAATTCTAAATTCAAAATTCAAATATCAAAATTGCCATGCGGCATGACGTGTGGTTCGATTTTTGATAAATGGCGATGACATGTTGATGATTTCGAATTGTTGTGCGATGAAATGTACAGCCCAATTTTGAGTTTTTAATTTTGAATTTTTAATTGAAGCCTTCGTTTAGTATCTAAATTGACGAGATTCTTAAGACTACTCGCCAATTGGTTCTAACAGAATTTAAAAAGAAAGTAAACAATTTAAACAAGAAAAGAACAATGTCAAGAACAAATTTTGACCAATTATTGGAAGCCGGATGTCACTTCGGCCACTTGAAACGCAAATGGAACCCAGCCATGGCCCCTTACATTTTCATGGAGCGCAATGGCATTCATATCATCGATTTGAACAAGACGGTGGTAAAGATTGACGAAGCAGCTGAGTCGCTTAAGAACCTTGCTAAGAGTGGCAAGAAGATACTGTTTGTAGCCACAAAAAAGCAGATAAAGGATATTATAGCCGATAAGGCTAATTCGGTTAATATGCCATACGTCACCGAGCGATGGCCCGGAGGTATGCTTACCAACTTCCCCACCATCCGCAAGGCGGTGAAGAAGATGACGAATATCGACAAATTGATGAATGATGGCACCTATGCCAACCTTTCCAAGCGTGAGATCCAGCAGATAAATCGCCAGCGCGCCAAGTTGGAAAAGAACCTTGGCTCTATAGCCGAACTTACTCGTCTGCCTTCCGCATTGTTTATTGTGGATGTGATGAAAGAGCACATTGCTGTTCGTGAGGCCAATCGTCTTGGTATTCCCGTATACGGAATTGTGGATACTAACTCTAATCCACGCGACATAGACTTTGTCATTCCTGCCAACGACGATGCCAAAGACTCTGTAGAGACTATTCTCTCGGCAATTTGTGACGCTATCGCTGAAGGTTTGCAAGAGCGTAAGGCCGAGAAGGCTGACGACAAAGCAGCTGCCGCTCAGGCTGAAGAGGCCGGTGAGGGCAAGCGTCATTCTCGTCGCACTCGTAAGCAAGAGGATGCCGAGGCATCTGCTGACAAAAACGAGACAGAGGTTGTTGCTGAGAAAACAGCCAATGTAAAGGAGAATGTAGAGGAAGAAAAGCAAGAGGCCAAGGCTGAGAAAGCAGAGGAACCTAAGGTTGCAGCTGAGAAGGTAGAGGTTGTAGCCGAGGAAGCTAAACCTGCTGAAGAGGAGGCTCCTACCGCTGAATAACGCTATGCGTAAGGTCTTGTGGTATGAAATAGGTGCGATCACGCTTCTATAGATTGTACCACAAGACCTTATCATTTTTATATAGAATGTTAAATTAAAAGATTAAATCATATTATGGCTGTTACAATAGAAGATATCAAGAAGCTCCGCGCCATGACAGGAGCTGGCATGAAAGACTGCAAAAAGGCACTCGCAGAGGCAGATGGCAACATCGACAAGGCTGTGGAACTCGTGCGTGAGCGTGGTTTGGCTATCGCCGCCAAGCGTTCTGACCGTGAGACCTCTAACGGCTGTGTACTTGTGAAGAGCAGTGACAATTTTGCCGCAATCATAGGCTTGAAGTGTGAGACCGACTTCGTTGCGAATGGCGCTGACTATATCGCTTTGACTCAAGAGATCCTCGATGCTGCCGTGGCTGCCAAGGCTAAGACCTTGGATGAGGTGAAAAACCTTAAGCTCGCCGATGGCAATACCGTGGCAGACGCTGTTACTCAACGCTCTGGTGTTGTTGGTGAAAAAATGGAACTTGATGGATACAACGTGCTCGAGGGTAGCAATATCTACACGTATGACCACATGGGCCGTCACACGCTCTGTACCCTCGTGAAGCTCACCGATGCTAATGAGGACGCAGGTCACAAGGTGGCTATGCAGGTGGCTGCCATGAAACCTATCGCACTGAATGAGCAGTCGGTATCTCAAGAGGTGAAGGACGAGGAGTTCAAGGTGGCCGTGTCCAAGACCAAGGAGGAGCAGATAGAGCGCCAAGTGAACGTCGCTTTGAAGAAAGCTGGTATCAACTCCAATTTGGTGGACTCTGACGACCATATAGAATCTAATATGGCCAAGGGCTGGCTCTCCGAGGAAGATGCCAAGAAAGCTCGCGAAATCCGTGAGACTGTTTCGGCAACGGCGGCCGCTAATATTAAAGAGGAGATGGTACAGAACATCGCCAAGGGACGTATGGCCAAGTTCTTCAAAGAGAATTGCTTGGTGGATCAAGAGTTCCAGTTTGCCGATGGCGACAAGATTACCGTTTCGCAGTGGCTCAACCAACAGAACAAAGGCTTGCAAGTGGTAGACTACAAACGTTACGGTTTGGCAGCCGACTAATATTTAAGGCGTTCACGCCTTGTTATATACAGACCATGGAAGGAAAAGCTTCCATGGTTTTTTTATGCTTTTTTTGATCGCTTCGCGCTGTCACGTCAAAGAATTTAGTATCTTTGCAAAGAGCCCGCTCATATTTCATAGAGGATGAAACGCTTGTCATTTCTTTTTTTTGTCGTCGCCTTGACGCAGATGGTCGTTGCTCAGCGTGCCACTTTGAGCAAGATGTCGCCTTTCGTACGTGAGGCTTATTATACCGCGCGTGGTTTGTCTATGCCATCTGGCACTCGCTCCTCATTGTCGCGCGAGGGATCGCTCATGGCATTTGTCAAATTGGATAGTGAAGGCGATGAGCCTCTTACGCTCAGTCGTTGCAAAGTTTGGGCACGCTATGGAAATCTCTATGTAGCAGAAATACCATTAGAAAGGTTGGGACATTTGTCGCTTGATCGCCATGTCATGCGCATAGAAACGGGGCATAGACCCATCGCTCAGTTGGACACAACGAGTGTCATAGTTAATGCGTCGAAGGTTTATGCGGGTGTTGACATTCCTCGAGAATACACGGGAAAAGGTGTTGTTGTCGGTGTGCAGGATATTGGATTTGACCTCACTCATCCTACATTTTATTCATCAGACATGACCCAATACCGTATCAAAGCCATGTGGGACCAATTGTCTTTAGATACGCTTGGCAGTGCGTTGCCAGCTGGACGTGACTATGTGGGGCAGCAAGCATTGCTCAAATTGGGATGCCCGCGCGATGGGCTTATCCAGTCGCATGGCACACATACGGCAGGTATAGCCGCCGGAAGTGGCTCGGAGGGTGATGGCAATATGTCGGCTTATCGTGGCATAGCCTATGACAGTGATATCTGTTTGGTGTGCAATGCCACGTCTAACGACGCTTCGCTCATAGACCCGAAAGACTACTATAAATACACATTCGCACTCGATGCCCTTGGTTTTAAATATATTTTCGACTATGCCAAGAGTGTGGGCAAACCGTGTGTTATCAACTTTAGCGAAGGCTCGCAGCAAGATTTTCATGGTTATGACAATCTTTATTATGAGATGTTGGATTCTCTCTGTGGTCCGGGTCGTATCCTTGTCGCGTCAGCAGGAAATGACGCAGGGCATATCAATCATGTGCACAAGGAACGTGGAAAGGAACAAGCCGGCGTATTTTTGGAAACGCCTTCCAACTCGGTCATGGTCACAACCAAGTCTGCTGATGATTTTAAAATCGATCTACGGTTCTATCAAGATCAAACGTCGCCACAGGTTGTAGGTATTAAAATGAGTCAAGTTTTGGCTGCGGCAGACTCGGTTTATCATGACTCCCTATTTGTTGGCAAGCAAGTTTATGACATTATGGGCACGGCTTACAAGTCGAGTTATGACGCGAATGATTTGATATGCGACTTGGTGGTGACACTTAGGGGCAAAGAACACGGCCCAATGGTGCCTCTCGCTGTATGCGTAATTGGTAAGGAAGCCGACGTAGAAATGTATCCGGTAGGCACTCATTTCTATTACAATGACATAGATCTTTCGCTCCATGATGGTGACAATACACATAGTGTGTTATCCCCGGGCAGCGCGCCGAGTGTCATTTGCGTAGGGGCAACGGGTTATCGCACGCAGTTTGAGAACTATCTCGGAGAACGTAAGGTATTTAATATGGGAGACAATGGCTCACGCACGCAGTTCTCTGCTATTGGACCTACATGGGATGGACGTGTGAAACCCGACGTGATGGCACCGGGACAAAATATCATCTCGGCCTATAGCAGTTTTTATATCGCTAATCCTGCTAATGCCGGAGGCCCTTTGGCTGACGACGTCCGGCACTTCAATTTCAACAAAAGAACCTATGGTTGGAGAAGCTTCAGCGGCACGTCGATGGCTGCTCCAGTGGTGACGGGCATTATCGCGTTGTGGTTGGAAGCTGTGCCCACGCTCACCACGCGTGACTGTTTGGAGGCTTTCGAGGCCACATGTCACCGTCGTGAAGCGTCACTTGTATATCCAACCAACTATGAAGGCTATGGCGAGATAGACGCTTGGGCAGGGCTTCGCTATATCTTGAAGCATAAAGGGATGGGCGTGAGAGATATCAATGTGTCTACTTTTGATAACAAGCGTATATATACCGTGGATGGTCGTTGTGTTGGAATGAATGTCGAGAATTTGCCACGGGGTGTTTATATCAGGGATGGGAAGAAGTTTATAGTGACTCATTAAGAATTGGACCAAAGTTGGCCCAAGTTGAATTAACCATGCTAAATGCGTTATTTAACGATGAAGATATTTGCTATTGGTATGAACTATGCCTTGCACAATAAAGAGATGCGAGGCACGTTATTAAAGACAGAAAAGCCAGTCGTCTTCCTCAAGGCAGACTCGAGCCTGCTGAAAAACGGCAAACCGTTCTTCGTGCCAGACCATTTGGGGAGAATAGAATACGAGGCGGAGGTGGTGGTTCGCATCTGCAAGTTGGGCAAGACGGTGCCAGAGCGTTTCGCTCCGCGCTATTATGATGCGGTGACGGTGGGCATAGACTTCACCGCTCGCGAGTTGCAGCGTGAGTTGATAAAGCGTGGGCATCCTTGGGATTTGGCCAAAGGCTTTGACGGCGCCGCCTGCATTGGCGAGTGGACAGACAAGAATGAGTTTCTTGATATACAGGGCATAAACTTTCACCTTGACGTCAACGGACAGACTGTGCAGCGAGCGTGCACATGCGATATGCTCCACAAAGTGGATCAAATCATTGCCTACATCAGCCAATTTTACACTTTGAAGACTGGCGACCTGCTTTTCACGGGCACCCCGGCGGGAGTGGGGCCAGTGTGTATAGATGACCATTTGGAGGGCTATCTGGAGGAACGGAAGGTGCTCGACTGCTATTGCAAATAGGCGTGGAGTGCCAACATGTGGCGCGCGAATGGCCATACTCGTGCCGCATATGCCATGAAGCCCTCTTCGTTTTATATGAACAGCATCAACATGAATATACTTTCTCGTTTCATAGCCATGTCATCGTTGTTGTGTTTGGGCGTCAATGCGCAAGCGCAACGATTTTACAACCTTTCTCCCGAGGACGTGAAGATAGGGACAAAATTACCCATTTTCGCTTGCTCTATACCATTGTCGGGAGCTTTTTCCGACTCGGTCTACACCGCTTTTATACGTTATCCGGAATTTATGGACATGTCGCCGTCAGACGTGGCAAACTTTCGTCGCTTGTCAGACAGCATCCCTATGTCATTGCCCAAGATAAGGCAGCAAGTTGTAACGAACCGAAAACAAGGTGCGTTGGAGGTGGAATTTTGCCCTGTGATTTATCGAGAGGGTAAATACCAAGTGCTTGTCAGCTTCATGCTGGGCGTTAGCTCCAAGGCCCAAACCGGCAATATGATACGTGGGGCAATGGCGACTCGTGGGACGAGTAAGCCCGAAAGATATGCCGCGCACTCGGTGTTGGCTCATGGAAAGTGGGCAAAGATAAGGGTGCCAGCCACAGGAGTGTACCAATTGACAGACGCTTTAATACGCAAGGCAGGTTTTTCGGATATAAACAAAGTGAAGGTATTTGGTTATGGTGGTAATCTCCAGAATGAAACTTTGTTGGAAGCTGACTTGCGCAATCTTGACGACTTGAAGGAGGTGCCTACTTGCGTCGTTGAGGGGCGGAGGCTTTTTCACGCCAAAGGGCCTGTGAGTTGGGCTGGAAACGAGGCCACGATACGTACCAGAAACCCATATTCTGACTATGGCTATTATTTTCTCACAGAGGCGAATGACGCTCCGAAGCACGTGGACGCCAAAACGTTTGTGGACTCATTCTATCCTTCTGCGACCGATTATCACTCTCTTTACGAGGTGGATGGCTATAGTTGGTATCCCGGTGGCCGAAATCTATTTGACAGAGAAGGTATCTCGATGGGACGATACAAGCAAGTGGTTCTCGAAAACAAGAGCGGTTCCAAGACGGGTAAGCTCTCGGTGAGCGTCACGGCTGGAGTGCCCACTCGAGTGGAAATCGCGCTCAATGGCAGATTGATAGGCACCCAAGACATCATGATTGGAGAGCATGAAAATGGCAACGCGTCTACCAAGGTGTACGATGTTCAGCGCCTGCTCGATACGGACACAGTGACGATAAAAACCGTCTCGGGTGGTCCCGCGCGTTTGGATTATGTATCAATGGCGTGGAGTGGCAAGGTTCCGGCACCCAACCTTCAAGGCCCATTCCCGGTGCCGGAATATGTTCATAATATCACCAACCAAGACCTTCATGCGCATGGTGCGGCAGACATGGTGATCATAATACCCACTTCGCAAAAGCTGTTGGAGCAGGCGCGCCGACTTGCCGATTTCCATACCAAGCATGACAAAATGCGTGTACGTGTCGTGCCGGCGGACGAAATATTCAACGAGTTCTCAAGTGGCACGCCCGATGCGAACGCTTATCGCCGATATTTAAAAATGCTGTACGACCGCGCCCAAACCGAAAAAGACATGCCTCGCCACTTGCTTCTCTTTGGCGATTGCGTGTGGGATAACCGCATGCTTACCTCTGAGTGTAAGTCGTTCAGCCCGGACGATTTCTTGCTTTGTTTCGAGAGCGAGAACTCTTTCAGCGACTTGTTTAGTTATATGGACGATGGTTTCTTTTGCTTGTTGGACGATGGGGAGGGTGCGAACCCTCAAAGAAAAGACAAATTGGATGTGGCGGTGGGACGCTTTCCGGTTAGAACCCCCGAGGAAGCCAAAGTGATGGTGGACAAAACTATAGATTATGTCAACAACACCCATGCCGGAGGATGGCAGAACACCTTGGTCTTCATGGGCGATGATGGCGATAATAACCAACACATGAGAGACGCGAACTCAGCCGCCGACATGGTGGACAAACTATATCCTGGCTACCAAATCAAGAAAGTGATGTGGGATGCTTATCATGGCGAGTCGTCCGCCGTGGGCCATCGGTATCCAGAGGTTAGGAGGATTCTCAAGCAACAGCAACGGGAAGGAGCGTTGATTATGGATTATTGTGGGCATGGAATCTCCGATTTGATTTCTCATGAGCAAGTGCTTGGTATAAAAGATTTCGAACAACTAAAAAATAAGCATTTGCCCCTTTGGATTACGGCGTCGTGTGGCATCATGCCTTTCGACGGCGTACAGCCTAACATTGGCGAGTCTGCCGTGCTCAATCCCCAAGGGGGCTCCGTGGCATTTTGGGGAGCCATGCGCACCGTTTATCAAATCTATAATACCAAAATCAACATGGCTTATCTCAAGCATGTGCTCAATGTAAATAATGGAAAGCCCACAACCATAGGCGAGGCGCAGCGCTTGGCGAAAAACGAGATGATTGAAAGTGGCGATGACCGTACCATCAACAAGTTGCAATACGCACTCCTTGGCGATCCTGCCATATCGTTGTGCCTGCCCACCCATCGTGTCATCGTGGATTCTATCAACGGTGTCAAGTTGGCCGACGTTTCCGCTAATGTTGGTCTCAAGGCGGGCGAAATGGTCAAGGTAAGTGGGCATATAGACAACGCCCCCAATTTTAATGGTGTGGTTTCCGCCATCGTGAACGACTCGCGCGAGTTGGTGTCGTGCAAGATGAACGCCAGTGCGGAGGCCGAGGAGCCATTTGAGTTTTACGATAGGCCGACTGTCTTGTTTAGTGGTTCTGACAGCGTGAGGAACGGTCGTTTTCGCTTTTCTTTTGCCATGCCCATGGATATCAATTATTCTGACCAAGCCGGCCTGATGAATATCTACGCCGTGAACAATGGGCGCAATGTCATAGCCCATGGGTGTGACGACCATTTCATGGTTGGAGGAACGGGTGCGCTGGTTGCCGACACCGTGGGCCCCAAAGTGTATTGTTACCTCAACACGCCCGAATTCCAAAATGGCGGACAAGTGAACGTCACGCCTTATTTTGTGGCGCAGTTGTCCGATGTGTCAGGAATTAATACGGCGGGCAATGGCATTGGGCACGATTTGCAACTTGTCATTGACGGCGATGCTTCGAAAACTTATAACCTTAACGAATATTTTAAATTAGATTTTGGCACTTACACCGATGGCAAGGTGACTTTCAGCATTCCTCAATTGGAGCCTGGCCACCACTCCTTGGAATTTCGAGCGTGGGACACGAGAAATAATTTGTCCACCGTCTCGCTCGATTTCATGGTGGTGAAAGCTCTTCGCCCCAACATCTTCAGTGTAGCATTGTCCACCAACCCCGCTCGCGAGTCCACCACATTCATCATCAGTCATGACATGGGCGGAAGCGATATAGATGTCACCATCGACGTTTTTGACATGAGTGGACGACTGCTTTGGACACACCATGAAACCGGAGCGGCCGCCGATGGCACTTATACCGTCGACTGGAATCTTACGCGAGCCAATGGCAGCAGGCTGCAAACGGGCGTGTACCTCTATCGCGCGCGCCTGTCCAGTGATGGAAGTCCCCAAGTCTCAAAGGCCAAGAAGTTAGTTGTGATAGGCAATAAATAGGACGTGATGAGCGTTTGTTATAAACAAACATAATATCGAAAACAGACAATGAGCACATTTTTTAAGATATGGATGGCCTGTGCGTGTTGCGCCATAAGCTTTTCCGTGTCCGCCCAAGACAAGAAAGACATGTTCAATCCCGAGCACGCTTCGGTCACGTCCCAAACCATTGCCCCAGACGCTCGAGCCGCCGGCATGGGCGACGTGGGAGCCGCTACCGACCCGGACGTGGCCTCGCAGTATTGGAACCCCGCCAAATACCCATTCTCAATAAGTCGCGCCGGCGTGGCGTTGAACTATACCCCATGGCTCCGCCAGCTTGTCAGCGATATAGACTTGGCTTATCTCGCTGGTTATTATCGTATCGGTGATTACAGCGCGGTTTCTGGCTCGTTGCGCTATTTTTCACTTGGCGAGGTGATGACAAGCACGGCTGATGATGCCATGACCATCCATCCTTACGAAATGTCGGTAGACGTTGCCTACTCATTAATGCTCAGTGAGCACTTCTCGCTTGGTGCGGCCGTGCGTTGGATTTATTCTGATTTGACCTACAATTACACTGATGACACGGCTCCCGGATCGGCTTTCGCGGCAGATTTATCGGCATATTACCAAAACTATCTTAACTTTGGGAGTCGTGAGTGTCAATTAGGTTTGGGGCTAAACATCTCCAATGTCGGCAGCAAAATCAATTTTGGCGGCGACGACAACAGTGAGTTCATCCCTGCCAACCTGCGCTTGGGAGCTTCCTTGATGATACCCATCGATGAGTATAACCGCTTCACCATCGCGGCTGATGCCAACAAACTATTGGTGCCCACTTATCCCACGGAAGACCAATTCAAAGAAGCCCCCGACAAAGGCAACTATAATGACTATACTGATTATGTCCAAAAAAAATATTACGACATCTCTTCCATCAATGGTATCTTCAAGAGTTTTAGCGACGCTCCTAACGGTTTCAGGGAGGAGTTGCAAGAAGTGCGATGGAGCGCGGGTGTGGAATACACCTACCATGACCAGTTCTCGCTGCGCGCTGGATATCACCATGAGAGTGAAAACAAGGGTAATCTTAAATATTTCACGGTGGGCGCGGGCTTCCGCATGAGCGTTTTTTCGCTGGATGCGGGCTATGTCATAGCCACGGCCAAGAGCAATCCATTGGACCAAACGCTTCGTTTCACACTCAACTTCGATATGGACGGTATCAAAGACCTGTTTAACAGACGATAAAATTCCACTCAGTTTATCATTTTACAAAACTTTCTCAATATGACTATCAGGGTAGGAATGGGCTACGATGTCCACAAGCTCACCACAGGTAGAGCCCTGTTCTTGGGTGGCGTAAAGTTGGAGCATGACCGTGGATTGCTGGGCCACAGCGACGCTGACGTGCTCATACACGCCATTTGCGACGCCCTCTTGGGCGCTGCCAACCTACGCGACATTGGCTATCACTTTCCCGATACCAGTGCCGATACGCTTGATATGGACAGCAAGGTCATTCTGAAAAAGACAATAGCGCTACTGTCCGAAAAGGGCTATAGGGTTGGAAACATCGACGCCACTGTGTGTGCCGAACGTCCAAAGATTAATCCTCACATACCCGCCATGAAAACATGCTTGGCCCAAACGATTGGATGCGACGAAGATGCCATCAGCATTAAGGCCACGACCTCAGAGAAAATGGGCTTCGTGGGGCGACAGGAGGGTATGGCGGCATACGCTGTTTGCTTGATAGAGAAACCGTAACACCACAAGCTTGCCCACTCAATGAGGGTACCTTTTTTCGCTCAAAAAAAAATACGTTGAAACTCATCAGCGAGCTTCAACGTATTTTTATGTTTAACTTTAAAATTTTTCTAATCGAATAAAAACCTCCCGGCCTTCATTGTCATCCGTTAAACAATCTATCAAATCTACCTTAAACCTAATAACTAAAAACCTAAATCTATTATTACTAACCTAAACAATCTATTAACCTTTTGATGTTGCAAAGATACGGCTAATATTCTTAGGTACCAATACTTTTAGATGCTTAAGGTGTTATTATGGCTGTTTTCTTGACACAAATCAACTTTTTGTGTTCGTGCACAACTCTTTTTTTATGTACTTATCATACATTGACGCTATCAAGAGTAGTAGGTTTCAACAGTGCTATAGCCAAAGCAAATACACTCCATATAGCCTTATTTAGATATTAAACGGCATTGTGGATGCTTATCTCGTAGCTTTTTATTACCTTTGCGACAACAAGATTGTATACCCATGCGAGTACTCTTAGTGAATACAAGTGAGCGTTCTGGGGGGGCGGCTGTAGCTACCCACCGGTTGATGGAGGCGTTGAACAATAATGGAGTCAAGGCAAAGATGATAGTTGCCGACAAGCAAACTGACAACATCCATGTGGTGAGGTTGCCTCATCCGTGGTTTCACCGCTTTTGTTTTTTGTGGGAGCGTTTTTGTATTTTCTTGCATCTCCGCTTCAATAGACAACATTTATTCCAGATAGACATAGCCAATGTTGGTTCCGACATCACGTCTCTGCCCGAGTTCAAAAGAGCAGATATCATTCATTTGTCATGGATCAATCAAGGTATGCTCTCGCTCTCCGGTATCAGAAAGATACTTAAAAGTGGCAAGCCCGTGGTTTGGACCATGCACGATTTGTGGCCCACATCGAGTATTTGTCATCTATCGCTCGGATGCGAACGGTTCAGAGACCACTGCCACCATTGCCCATACCTACCTCATGGAGGTGCCAAACGAGATCTTTCCTATCGCGTTTGGGAAAAAAAGCATAAACTTTATCGACAATACCACATTTCTTTCGTGGCGTGCAGCAAGTGGCTTGCGGCAGAGGCTAAGCGTAGCAGGCTTGTGGATGGCCAAGTGGTGACAAGTGTTCCAAATCCGTTGAACACGCAGGTTTATTACCGACAAGAGCGTCAGATGGCTCGACGGTCGTTGCGTTTGCCATTGGACAAACGGCTCATAGTGTTTGTGGCACAGCGCGTCACCAATGTGAACAAAGGTATGTCCTATCTCGCAGAAGCCTGCCAAAAGCTTGTGGCGAAATATCCCGAGATGCGCCAAAGTGTAGGCGTCGCTATATTGGGAGGCTATGCCGAAGACTTTGCCGGAGACTTGGAGCTGCCTGTTTATCCTTTGGGCTATGTCGATGATGAGAAAAAAATCGTCGATGTGTATAATGCTGCCGATGTTTTTGTCTTGCCGTCTCTATCCGAAAATCTCCCCAACACCATCATGGAGGCGATGGCTTGCGGCCTGCCTTGCGTGGGCTTTAACGTGGGCGGCATACCCGAAATGATAGACCATCGTAAAAACGGATACGTTGCCATATATAAGGATGCCAATGATTTGGCTCGCGGAATTAGGTGGGTGCTCTTCGAGTCTGATTATGAGTCGCTCAGCCGTCAAGCCATCCAGAAGGTGTGTCAAACCTATTCGCAACAATCAGTTGCCTTGAGATACATCGAGGTATATAACCAAGCGTTGGCGCTAAAAGACTATGACCTATGATCACTTTTACTATTATCACCTGTACATATAATGCCGAGCACGAGTTGCGCCGCACGCTTGACAGTGTCTTTGAGCAATCATACCCTTATGTGGAGCATATCATCATTGACGGCATGTCGAGTGACGGAACGATGGTCATGGCGCGGTCATATCAAGAAAAAAATGCGAGTGTCGATAATGAGCACCGTGTAGAGATTGTCTCTGAGCCTGATAGCGGACTTTACGATGCCATGAACAAAGGTATAGATCGGTCTACAGGCGACTATCTCGTCTTTCTCAACGCTGGAGACGTGTTTCCCGGGCGTGACACCCTTGAACGTGTGTCGTTTTGTTTTGCCGATGGCGAGGAGTTGCCAGCTGTGCTCTATGGCTATGCCGATATTGTGAACGACGAGGGGCATTTTGTTTGTCACCGACACTTGCAGCCGCCCCAAGAGTTGTCATGGAAATCGTTCAAGTGGGGCATGTTAGTGTGCCACCAGTCTTTTTACGCCCGCGCCGATCTTGCCAAGCACAATCATTATGACCTGCAATATCGTTTTTCGGCAGACGTGGATTGGTGCATCCGGGTGATGCAAGAGGCCGAACGCCGACATTTGCGTTTAAAAAATGTGGGCATGGTGTTAGTGAACTATTTAGAGGGAGGCATGACTGCCAAGAACCATCAGGCATCGCTGAAAGAACGATTTCATATTATGGTCAAACACTATGGCCTGCTCACCACACTCGCGACGCACGCTTGGTTTGTCATTAGGAGCATGAGAAAGAAATCAATCTGATGTGGCTTACTCATTATCAAGCTATGGGATGCCAAGATTGTTTGGCCCAAAATCAACAGCAACGCCCGCCTGAATATGTTCAGGCGGGCGTTGCTGTTAAGGGCGCTATCAGTGTGTCTTAAAAATATTATACGTATCTTATGATTTGTCCAGGTCGCACTCTTTGATTTTTGCGATAACCATTGAGCCTGCAAATTTCATTGACTGTCACGCCACATTTCTTGGCAATAGACTCAAGCGTATCTCCTTTAACCACCTTATAATACACGCGTTCAGGCTGGTTGGCCGCGTTTATGTTGTTGGCTGCCATGTTGTCCTTACTGCGTCCGAGCACACCGTATATTTGATCGCGCGTGTATCCGCCGTTGCCCACTTTGCCACGCTCACGAGTAGCAATTCTCGACTCCCTTTCGTAAGTGGCCTTGCTGAAGAGCACTTGGTCTGCCACGACATCCTGATTGCGAAAATCGAAGAACAGCCCAGGGTTTAGCGCCACGCCGCATAGACGTGTCTCAAAGTGCAGGTGAGATCCTGTGCTTCGGCCGGTATTGCCTCCGAGGCCGATAGGCTCGCCTGCCCTGACCACTTGGTTCTCTCTTACCAAGTGTTTAGACAAGTGCCCATAAATGGTCTCCAAACCATTGGGATGGCGTATTACCACATAGTTACCATAGCCGCGAGGCTCATATCTCACAATGCGTATCTTGCCATTGAAGGCCGAGCGGATGGTGTCGCCGATATAAACTTTGATATCAAGGCCTTTGTGTTGACGTCCCCAGCGACTGCCAAAATTGCTCGTCACAACCCGACTGGGTGTTGGCATGCAGAAATGGCGAAGGTTGATAGTGAAAGAATCGGGTAGCTCTGTTTGGTGATGAGCGTATCTGTTATTCCATTCGTCTCCATATAATTGAGCTGCGGGAGATGCGATGTTTTCTCTTGCTATAACGTTTCTAACCTCTATAGAGTCCAATTTTTTTGCTCGTCTATCCACTGGTGCTTGTCGTGCCAACAAATCTTGACCGGCGACAGGCTCTGCCACGAGGGCAAAAAAGAGTGATATGGTCAGGGTCTTAAATGTCTTTTTTAAAGCCATAAGCTCTATTTTGTACTTTAGATTTTTATGATGGGACGATGCGTATGTCCCAAAAAGAAAAAAGAAAGATTTGTCAAACGAAATCGGTCTATTTTCTAAAAGATGTTACAAATATAATAAAAATATCCATTTACCTACTACAGAGCGGTGCAAAAATAATTACTATTTAACATAATCTTTTTGTTTTCAGACTCTGGTTAACATTTTAGGGCATGTTATTCACTATATTGTAATTATTGTAATTTATGGAAAATCTGAGGCTATTAATATGATAATGTGGCTTGTTTATAGAGGATAGCAATTTTTTTTGCATTCCACTTGTGATATAAAATGTTTTGTTCCACGGTTCTGGCATATAAGTTTTGGACAAGGATAGGGGGCTTGATAGAATGTGATGCCTCATGCCCTTGAGCGTGATGTCTTGTGTGTCGTGTCGTCTTGTCTCAATAATCACACAACATTGGGACAGTCGTAGATGGCATGGCAAGTGGATTATTGTCAATAAAACGGAGTGAAAAACATATCTTGTAGATTGTGCGTATTAGGTGTTGTAATTGTGTGTTTGAAGTGCCAGATCACCGTTTGCTGCGTGTATTTTGCCACGGCTTGCACCGATTAGGCACTATTCGTGCCATGTTTGGTCCCTAAACGCATGCCGATTAAGGCTTGATGGTGTTGTCATTGGGTAGCAAACGCGCCGCCATTGGGTATCAATGGGAAGGAGAAAAATAAAAAAAACAAAGTGAAAAGGTTGTGTATCTTCGCAAGTAGCATATTTGTAGGCGTTTGCGCAAGTGCCTCATTTTGGCCGTATTTACGACCAAAGCTGTTTCTGTTTGCGAATACGCGCGTCACGGAGCGGTTGTTGTCAAAATAATTCGTGTGCTTGTATATCTGTTGCCTCAATCGTCTTTTATCCATGATCAGCTGATGGCCGACCAGTTTACGTTGGTGTTTCGCAGCTCTTTCAGACGTTTCCAGAATAGGCTGTACTGCTCCTTCTCGCACTGTGGGTCGTCATCTATGATTTTTTTCGCCTCGTCACGGGCCAACTGAACGATTTGTCCATCGCGAGCTATATCGGCTATTTTCAGGTCGAACGCGATACCACTCTGCTGCGTGCCCTCCAAGTCGCCGGGGCCTCGCAGCTTCAAGTCGGCCTCGGCTATGCGAAATCCGTCGTTGGTTTGGCACATGATATCTATGCGTTTGCGTGTCTCGGTGGCCAATTCGTAACCCGTTACCAACAAGCAGTAGCTCTGCTTGGCTCCGCGGCCCACTCGCCCGCGCAGTTGGTGCAGTTGAGACAGCCCGAAGCGGTGGGCGTCGAGTATCACCATCACCGAGGCGTTGGGCACGTTCACGCCCACCTCTATGACGGTCGTGGCCACGAGTATCTGTGTTTCGCCGCTCGCAAATTTGCGCATCTCCTCATCCTTCTCTTTGGCTTTCATGCGTCCGTGTATCTTGCTGAGACGGTATTCGGGAAACACCTCGCAAAGGGTCTTGAACCCGTCTTCGAGATTTTTCAGGTCTATTTTCTCGCTTTCTTCTATCAGCGGGAATACGATGTACACCTGCCTGCCTTCCTTGATTTGCTGCCTGATGCCATTGTATAGCGAGGTGGTCTGGTTGTCATATTTATGTATGGTCACAATGGGTTTGCGACCGGGGGGCAGCTCGTCAATGACGCTCACGTCCAAATCGCCGTAGACGGTCATGGCCAAGGTGCGCGGTATGGGCGTGGCTGTCATGACGAGTATGTGTGGCGGTCGCTCGCTTTTGCGCCATAGCTTGGCTCGTTGCGCCACGCCAAATCGGTGCTGCTCGTCCACCACGGCCATGCCCAGCCGCTTGAACACCACCGTTTCCTCGATGATGGCATGGGTGCCCACGAGGATGTCGATGTCGCCTGTGGCCAAATCGGAGAGTATCTTGGCGCGCTTTTTGCCTTTCACCATGCCCGTGAGCAGTTCCACCCGCACGTGCATGCCTTTGAGAAACGAGAGCAGGGTGTCAAGGTGTTGCTCGGCCAGTATCTCTGTTGGGGCCATGATGCACGCCTGAAAGCCGTTGTCCATGGCGATGAGCATGGTCATAAGGGCCACCAATGTCTTGCCCGACCCTACGTCGCCTTGTAGCAGTCGGTTCATCTGCTCGCCCGTGCGCATGTCGTCGCGTATCTCGTGCATCACGCGTTTTTGCGCTCCTGTTAGTTCGAAAGGCAAGTTGTGGTTGAAAAAACTGTTGAAGATGGGTCCAACTTTGCTGAACACGTAGCCCTTGTATTTTTTCTTTCGTTCGGAGGCGTAGCGTAGGATGTTGAGTTGCACGTAGAACAACTCCTCAAATTTCAGTCGTGTTTGCGCGCGCTGCACGTCGTCCAACGAGCGTGGGTAGTGTATTTTTCTGAAAGCCTCTTCGCGCGGTATCAGGTGCAGTCGCTTGGTCATGTTGGGCGGCAGTGTCTCTGGTATGGCGCCATCGGGTATGCGTGTGACGAGCGTCTTGGTAAGCCTCTCGATGGCGCGCGACTGCATGCCTCTGACTTTCATCTTCTCAGTAGTGACGTAATAGGGCTGCATGCCCATCTCGTCCAGTTTCAAATCCGCCGCCCGTTCCATCTCGGGGTGCGCGAATTGGTACCGGCCTTGGTAGACGGCGGGCCGCCCAAAGACGATGTACTCATCGCCTACCTTGTAGTTTTTGTAAACATATTGCGAGCCGTGAAACCACACAATGTCCGCCACGCCGGTGCCATCGGATAAGTGTGCCACTATGCGCTTTTTGCGATTGCCCATGGCAAACTCCTCGAAACTAAGTATCTTGCCTTTCACTTGCACGAAAGGCATGTCGCCGTTGAGCTCGCGGATGGTGTAGACCTTGGTGCGATCCACGTATTTGTAAGGGTAATACTCCAACAGGTCACGCCATGTGCGGATGTTGAGCTGCCCGCTCAATATCTCCTTTCTGTGCGGGCCTACGCCCGGAAGGTACGTGATGTCTTGTTCAAGGATGTTTCCCATGCTCGCGGTGTGGTGTGTCAGTGGTCTATCGTGAGCAGCTCGGCGAGTTTCAAGTCGAGTGGGGTGGTGAGCTTGATGTTCTCCCGTTCGCCCTCCACCATGACTATTGTGTGGCCTAAGCTCTCTATCACCGACGCATCGTCGGTGAACGATTGGCAGTAGGGTTGGTTGAAAGCGCGCTTAGCCAACGCTATGTCGAAGACTTGTGGTGTTTGCACCGCGCGGAAAAGGTCACGCCGCACGTTGTGCGATTGTCCGTTTTCCACATGGCGCAGGGAGTCGGTGACGGGTGTTACGGGTATGGCGGCTTGGTGCTTGCGAGCCGCGGCGAAGCATCGTTCTATGACGGCTGTTGAGACAAAAGGTCGCGCGCCATCGTGAAAAGCCACCACGCCATTCGTGCCGTCGGGTACGGCGGCTAATCCGTTTTTGGACGAGTCGAAGCGCGTGGCACCCCCATTGACCACGGTGTGCGGTATCTTGAATGCGTGTTTTTGGCACAAATGGAGCCAAAAATCCTGTTGCTCTTGGGGCAGCGCGACGATGATACCTATCACATCGCTGTATGCGTAGAAACGCTCTATGGTATGCATCAGCACGGGTTTGCCGCGCAAGGGCAGGAACTGTTTGGGCAGTTCGGTACCCATGCGCAGCCCTTTGCCACCAGCTACGATGATAGCGTAGTCCATCGCCTATCTCTTTTCCATGAGATGAGCGTACTGCATTTTCTTCTGTAATTCGGCCGATTTCTCCTCGCCCACGAAAAAGCTCAGTATGCGATAGGCGTAGGGCAGGGTGGCGGCTGGCCCCTCGCCGGTGATGATGTTGCCGTCTTCTTGGTACAACTCGGCCGTATAGGTGGCACCCGTGAGGTATTTCTCGAAGCCGGGCGAGCAAGTGGCTTTTTTGCCTTGGAGCAATCCCAACGACCCAAGCACCATCGGAGCCGCGCAGATGGCACCAATGCGCTTGCCGCGCTTGTGTTGCTCAATCAACGCTTGGCGCACGCCTTCGTGCTCGTTCAGGTTGGTTGAACCGGGCATTCCGCCTGGCAGGAGCAGCATGTCGGCGTCTGCGTAGTCGGCAGGACTGCCAAATTGCAAGTCGGCTTTCACGGTCACGCCGTGCGACGATTCTACATATTCTGCCCCTGTGACGCTCACGGTCTTGATGTCAATGCCCGCGCGACGAAGAATGTCCACGGGAGCCAGCGCCTCTATTTCTTCGAAGCCGTTGGCCAAAAATGTATAAACTTTAGCCATAGTAAGTATGTTTTAAATGCGGAGACAACGTTGTCGTCAAAATAATCCTTTACAAACTTACGCAATTTTTTCGATAGATAAGGGTCTAATCGACTTAAAAATATAAAAAAATGTATATCTTACGCCGCCTTGACCCTTATTTCACGATTGGTGAAAAATATCTTTAAATCGCTTGCGAGAATGTCGATTTCCTCATTGATGCTAAATTATCTGATATGGAAAAATGGCTTTGTAAGCTACTCTATGCTCATCATCGTCACGTCGTCAAACTCGTTCATGTAGTCGAGTATGTGCCTATTGTGGTCGCCACTTTGCACTTTTATCTCCATTTTGACCTCATAAATGCTGCCGTGTGTTGTTCGTCGGTCGTGCAATTCGAACGAATAGACCTCTTTGCAGTCACTCTTAATTTGCTCAATGACGCGCTTGGCGCTCTCCTTTGAGGCAGAGGTAAATGCTAATTGCAGTGTCGTGGTGCCCACTTGGGGAATGACCTCGTTGAGCACCTCCAATCCAAAAAGGATGAGGCCGGTGACCACCGCCGCCACATAGAACATCCCCGCGCCACACGCCATGCCGATGGCCGCGGTGACCCAAAGGCCTGCTGCCGTGGTTAGACCGCGCACCACGTTGCGTTGAAACACGATGAGGCCAGCACCAAGAAAACCGATACCTGATACCACTTGAGCCGCCACGCGCGAAGTGTCTTTTACCGTGTCACCAAAACCATATTGCGAAATGATTGTGAACAAGGCCGCGCCGAGTGCCACGAGAAAGTGCGTGCGGAAGCCTGCGTCCTTGGAACGATATTCGCGCTCGATGCCCACGACACCCCCAAGTATGAGTGCTGAGACGAGACGAAGACTGCTATCTAAAAAAAAGTGGTCCATAATGACAAAGCAATTTGATGATATGATAAAAATACTTCTTATTATTGGAATAACCAAGCAATAGGCCGATATATTGTATAAGGAAGAAACGGATTTGTAATAAAAAGATGTTTTTGTAAAAAGAATTAAATAAATAATTGAGGTCGAGCCTCGATTTTTCAACAATTCTATGTACATTTGCAAGGGATGCAAGCCCAATACCATGCACGGATGGTAAAAGTGGCACACTGCATAGACTGCTTATTGCGCCAGAAAAAGAAATGAGCGGTGGCAGCTCGAAGAATAGCTAACAACAGATATATGACAAACCGAAAGCTTTGTTTCGCTCTTATCGGCAATGAATACCAGGCTCGAAAGTCGACGGTCACTCAACGTATTCTGGATTATCTCAATGCGCGTGAGGCGAAGGTGTGCATTGATCGTACATACTATGACTTTCTCAGACAAAACCTACATGCTGATATTGTGTGTTCGGGCGTGTTTGATGATTATGATTTTGAGGCCGATTATGTCATCTCATTGGGCGGTGACGGCACTTTTTTAAAAGCTGCCAACCGTGTTGGAGGGCGTAATATACCTATAATTGGTGTCAATATGGGACGCTTGGGCTTTTTAGCCGACGTGCTACCAGCCGAGATAGAAAACGCCCTTGACGAGCTGTACAAAGGTGATTGTACGATAGAGGCTCATTCGGTGATAAAGATTGAGGTGGACGGTGAAGAGATAAAAGGCAGGCCGTATGCGTTGAACGATATAGCGGTGCTTAAAAGAGACAACGCCTCCATGATATCAATCAAGTGCAGTGTCAATGGAAAGTTCTTGGTAACGTATCAGGCAGACGGTCTCATCATAGCCACACCCACGGGCAGCACGGCCTACAACCTGTCTAACGGTGGCCCCATCATCGTGCCTTCCGCGTGTAATTTGGTCATCAGCCCAGTGGCGCCACATAGCCTGAACATCCGCCCCATTGTAATCAATGATGACAGTGTGATAGACCTTGAGGTGGAAAGTCGCAACCATAATTTCTTGGCTGCCATTGATGGACGTTCGGAAAAGTTGCGCGAGGGTTCAAAAATACGCATCAAGAAGGCATCCTACGATATAAAAATAGTGAAGCATAAGGGTAGCCATTACTTTTCCACGCTGCGTGATAAGCTGATGTGGGGCATGGACCAGCGTTAGGATGTATTGCTCCACGCCATCCTATATAAAAATAAAAAATGAGTGATTGCTAATCATATTGCGTAGCATGGTGGCAACAAGTACACTGCCAAGATGGAAGATTTTGAGCATAAGAATAATTTTTCAGATACAAAACGTACCATGACCGGCACCAAGGGTGTCAATGCGGATGTTTCGCGCGGGTGGCTATCTATACTGCTAACCAAACTGTCGGGTAGTTCGCAGCGATTTTCTTCCACCGCCATCCTGCGGTGGTTGTGGCTGTCATGGCGTGGCAACAGGTTGCAGGCTACGTTGAATGCGCTTATCGGCTTGGCATCGGTTTGTGTTTCTCTCGCTCAGGTTTGGGCCGTTCAGCATGCCATCGACGTGGCGTCCAACCATGTGGATGGTTCTATTTACTACGCCGTGGCCTTGATGGGCACATTGGTGTTGTGCGGTTTTGCACTCAATATAGCGGGCGTTTGGGTGCGCAATATATTGGGCATACGCGCACAAAACCGCATGCAGCAACGTATGCTCGACCGTATATTGCGCTCCGAGTGGCAGGGAAGAGAGAAAATGCACTCGGGCGATGTGCTCAATCGGCTGGAGATAGACGTTGGCACGGTGGTCAACTTTCTCACCGAGGTCATCCCAAACACGCTGTCGGTGCTTACGCTTTTTATCGGCGCCTTTTTTTATTTGTTCTCCATGGACGCTACTTTGGCACTTATCACAGTGGCTATCGTGCCCGTGTTCATAGTGTTGAGCAAGGTCTATGTAAGACGCATGCGCAAACTTACGCGCGCCGTTCGAAACTCAGACTCTGACGTACAGAGCGTGCTTCAAGAAACCGTACAGAATCGCATGCTCATCAAAACACTCGAGAGTGAGACCTCGATGGTGGACCGTCTGGAGTCCATGCAGAGCATTTTACGGCAACGTGTGGTTAAGCGCACGGCCTTTTCGGTTTTCAGCAACTTGGTGCTGAACTTCGGTTTTGCCCTTGGCTATCTTGTGGCTTTTCTTTGGGCGGCCATCCGGTTGTCTGAGAACACGTTGACATTTGGTGGCATGACGGCTTTCTTGCAATTGGTAAACCGCATTCAGAACCCTGCTCGCAACCTTACGAAGCTTGTTCCCGCTTTCGTGTCGGTGTTCACGGCGGCCGAGCGATTGATGGAGTTGGAAGAAAACCCATTGGACGAACAAGGTGCCCCCATTGCCTTGGAGCCACCTTGTGGCATTCGTTTTAGCGGCGTGAGCTATTGTTATGACGACAAGGATGGTGACGTGATACAAGACCTTAATTTCGATTTCCCACCCGGTTCGTGCACGGCGGTGCTTGGCGAGACGGGCGCTGGCAAGACCACTTTGGTGCGCGTGATACTCGCGCTCGTCAAGCCACAGAAAGGCAAAGTGGAGATATACAACGAGAAAAAGTGTCGCGAGTTGTCGCCGAGGATGCGTTGCAATTTTGTGTATGTGCCCCAAGGCAACACGCTGATGAGCGGAACCATCAGGGACAACCTGCGTCTTGGCAAGCTCAACGCTACCGACGAGGAGATGAAGTCGGCGCTCAGGGAGAGTTGTGCCGAGTTTGTGTTGGATTTGCCCGAGGGCTTGGAAACGGTGTGCTCCGAGTCGGGAGGCGGACTGTCTGAGGGGCAGGCGCAACGCATAGCCATAGCCCGTGCGTTGCTTCGTGGGCGTGGCGTGATGCTTTTCGACGAGGCAACGTCGGCCCTTGACCCAGAAACCGAGCGACAATTGTTGCGAAACGTATTGGCCAAACACGACAAAACGGTGATATTTATCACCCACAGGCCAGCCGTGGTGGACTATTGTGACCAAACATTAAAAATAAAAAAACAATAAAACGCACATTTAAGTTATGAAAAGGTTGTTATTGATGACCATGCTTTTGTTGACTGGTGTTGTTATGACGAACGCCCAAGGCAATGTTGAAGACCCTGATGTAAAGTATGCTGCCGACCTGCTTCGGCCAGGCACGGTGGCTCCCGATTTCACCATTCGCAATCCAGTCTCCGTTTCAAACATTTCGCTTGACAGTCTCCGCGGACATTACGTGGTGCTCGATTTTTGGGCTTCGTGGTGCCCTGATTGTCGCAAAGACATAGCCCGCGTGAAAGAAATACACGGCAAATACAATTCAAAGGGTGTGGCGTTTGTCAGCGTTTCTTTCGACACCGACCGCGAAGCGTGGGTCAATTGCATACGCAAGAATGATATGCGATGGCTGCATCACAGTGAGTTGAGAAAATGGAAGAAGGGCACCAAGATAGACCAAGACTACCATGTGAACTGGATTCCCACCTATTATATAATAGACCCGGACGGCAAGGTGCTGCTTGGTACGGTGGTGTTGGATAAAGTGGAAAACGAACTTCGCAAGTTGAGTGAGAATGGTTTGATAGACAAGCGAGAGATTGAAGATAATAAATGCTGGGCTACGCCTGACGCCCCGGAGTTTCCCGGTGGAGAAGTGGCGCGACAAAAATTTGTTTCCGACAATCTCAAATATCCCGATATAGCGATACAATATGGGGCGGAGGGAAAGGTAATCATGATGCTTGAGGTGGACGAAAACGGCAATTGTGGTAATTTTAAGGCCGTGGATTGCACTATCTCAAACTACAATCGCGCTAAATTTGATAAGCTGACCACCTTCAAACAAGAAGAGCTGAAGAAGGCTATATCGCTTGCTTTTGCCAAAGAAGCCTATAACGTGCTGAAAAAAATGCCTGTGTGGAAGCCGGGAATGTGGAATGGCAAACCGGTCAGGATAAAACTTCGCCAGACCTTTAGATATAATCTTAAATAGTTTGCGGGGCTGCAACCTTTTGCCGTTCCGGCTCGTCAAATACAGCGATGATACATTTAAAGGATATAAACAAGACCTATTTTGGCGCCCAGCCACTGCATGTGCTCAAGGGAATTGACCTTGACATCGAGGAGGGTGAGTTCGTTTCCATCATGGGAGCGTCCGGGTCGGGCAAGTCGACGTTGCTCAACATCCTCGGCATTCTCGACAACTATGATAGCGGCGAATATGTGTTGGCAGGCACGCTCATCAAGAATTTGAGCGAGAAGCGAAGTGCCGAGTACCGCAACAGGTTCATAGGCTTTATCTTCCAGAGTTTTAATCTCATAGGCTTCAAGACCGCCGTGGAGAACGTGGAGTTGCCGTTGCTCTACCAAGGCGTGTCGCGACGCAAGCGGCATCAGCTGGCCTTGGAGTACCTTGAGCGTTTGGAGCTTTTGCCTTGGGCCGACCATTATCCCAACGAGATGTCCGGAGGCCAGAAGCAGCGGGTGGCCATCGCTCGCGCGCTCATCACCAATCCTAAAGTCATCTTGGCCGATGAGCCTACCGGCGCGCTCGATTCCAAGACGAGTGTGGAGGTGATGAAACTCCTCAAGAGACTAAACAAGGACGAGAGAAAGACCATTGTCGTGGTGACACACGAGAGTGGTGTGGCCAACGAGACTAACAAAATAGTGCATATCAAGGATGGCATGATAGGCAAAATAGAAGAGAACCTTGAACACAACGCATCGCCATTCGGATTGAATGGACTGATGAAATAGCTGACTGGTATGCTTGACATTCTCGAAGAAATATGGGCAACGGCACGCCGCAACAGGCTGCGCACTGTGTTGACAGGCTTTGCCGTGGCATGGGGAATATTCATGATAATCTTCCTCTTGGGTGCCGGCAACGGGTTTATTAATGCTGTCGAGCACAATTCGTCTAACTTTTTGGCCAACTCTATGCAAGTGAGCGGTGGGCGAACGTCCAAGGCTTACGACGGCATGAACGAAGGAAGGGAAATCACGCTCAACGACAGGGACATGCAAACCACTAAGCACAAGTACGCCAATGTGGTCAGGGAGTTGGGTGCACGGGTCATGCAGAGCGACATTCAAGTGTCTTATGGCAATAACTATGTCAGTGGAACGATATGTGGTGTTTATCCCAACCTGATGCACATCAATAAGATAGAGATGTTGCACGGACGCTTTGTCAACGACATGGACAATGACCAGAGGCGCAAGGCGATGGTCATCAGCGAGAACCAAGCTAAGGAATTGGTGGATGGCGACATAGCCACCTTGGTGGGAAAGGAAGTCAAGGTGGACAACTTCGCGTTTCAAATCGTTGGCATTTACAAAAGCGACATGAGCCAGATGAACACCCTGTTTTACTGTCCTTTCAGCACAGTTCGTACCATATATAACCGTGGTGACAAAGTGGAAAACATCATTTTTTCTTTCGACGGACTGAACAGCGTGCAGGAAAACGAGGATTTTGAGAAGAGCTACACAACCGATTTGAACGCCAACCACAATGCGGCTCCCGATGACGATAACGCCATTTGGATTTGGAACAGGTTTACCCAAAATCTCCAAATGAACACAGGCATGTCCATTATCCGTACCGCTTTGTGGATCATTGGCATCTTCACGCTGCTATCGGGTATCGTCGGCGTGAGTAATATCATGCTTATTACCGTCAAGGAGCGCACCCGAGAGTTTGGCGTGCGCAAGGCCATCGGAGCCACGCCATGGTCCATCCTTCGGCTCATCATTGTCGAGAGCGTCATCATCACCACCTTTTTCGGATACATAGGCATGCTCCTTGGCATTGGGGCCAATGCCTATTTGGATGCCACCGCAGGGTCAAAGACGGTCGACTCGGGATTGTTTGAGATGACCATATTTCTAAATCCCACGGTGGGATTAGGTGTTTGTTTGGAGGCCACGTTGGTGATGATTGTGGCCGGAACCATCGCAGGGATGGTACCGGCGCGGCGCGCGGCGCACATCAAACCTATCGACGCGTTGAGAGCCGAATGAGCCAAGGCATGGCAATAATGATAGCAACAAAGTACGAACTATGAAGTTTGACATTGACACATATCGTGAAATATTGGATACGCTCACCCGAAACAAGACGCGTTCGTTCCTCACAGGGTTTGGTGTTTTCTGGGGAGTGTTCATGTTGGTGGTGCTCATTGGTGGTGGCGATGGGCTGGAAGAGTTGTTGGCTAAAAACTTCCAAGGGTTTGCCACAAACTCCGCTTTCACTTTCGCTCAGCCCACAACCAAGCCTTATGAGGGCTTCCGCAAGGGGCGTCAATGGGACATGACTTATAAGGATGTGGAGAGATTGCGCGCCAATGTGCCCGAGTTGGACATAGTGACCCCATTGGTGACAGAGTGGGGGAAAACCGTCGTCGCTGGCGACAAGAAGTTTGTGGCTAACGTCAAGGGTGTCTATCCGGAATATGCCAAAGTGGAGGAACCGACCATTTTATATGGCCGATACCTCAATGATATGGACATTGCGGGAGACCGTAAGGTGTGCGTGATAGGCAAGAAGGTTTACAAGTCGCTCTTTCCCAACGGTGGAGACCCATGTGGACAGCTGCTGCGTGTAGACTCTTTGTATTTCAACGTGGTGGGCGTGGATTACAGTCCGGGAAACATGAACATCAATGGCAACGCGCAAGAAAGTGTCACTATTCCGCTAACCATTTTGCAACGGCTCTATAATTTGGGCGATGTGGTACACCTCATTTGTGTCACGGGAAAACCTGGTGTGACCATGAGCAACTTGGCGCAACCGCTGCGCAATGTCATCGGGAGGGCGCATCGCGTTGACCCGACCGATGAAAAGGCCATCTCGGTCTTCAATACTGAGGTGATGTTTGGCATGGTGGACAGCCTGTTCGAGGGTGTCAACTTCCTGATTTGGCTGGTCGGTATAGGCACGTTGCTGGCCGGAGGCATCGGTGTCTCCAACATCATGATGGTTACGGTGCGCGAGCGTACCACCGAGATAGGCATCAGACGAGCCATCGGGGCCACGCCCAAGATGATACTGTCGCAAATTGTTTCGGAGAGCATCGCGCTCGCCACGGTGGCCGGCATGAGCGGCATACTCTTCGCTGTGTTCGTCTTGCAAATGCTCGAGGTGGCCAATACCAATGACGGCATCATGGCGGCCCATTTCCAAATAGGATTCTGGGCCGCGCTCGGAGCGTTGGCTTTCCTCATCGTGCTGGGCGTGGTGGCCGGTCTCGCGCCTGCCATCAGGGCCATGAGCATAAAGCCGGTGGATGCCATGAGAGATGAATAATTCACAATTAATAATTCTTAATTCACAATTATCGAGCCTCTGTATTCCACGCTTCACATTCATAACATGTAATTATAAAACATATAACTCATAATCGGTGATGAAAAAATACTTCAAATTTATCATTGCGGCGTTGGTGCTGCTTATTTTTATCGGAACATTCGTATTCCTCTGGAAAAAGAGCAGGCCGCAGCCGGTGGCCTACGAGGAGTTTGTGCCCACCATGAAAGACCTGCGCAAAACCGCGGTGGTGACTGGCAAGATTGAGCCTCGCAACGAGGTGAACGTCAAACCACAAATATCGGGTATCATCACCAATATATACAAAGAGGCAGGCGACATGGTGACAGCCGGAGAGGTGATAGCCAAGGTGAAGGTCATTCCCGACATGAACATGCTCAGCTCGGCGCAGGCGAGAGTGCGCTCGGCAAAGATTGTGCTGAGCCAAGCCAAGGTGGACTACGACCGGCAAAAAACGCTCTACGACAAAGGGTTGATAGCTGGCAACGACTATGACCAAGTGCGCAAGGCATACCTGCAAGCCAAGGAGGAGGTGCGGGCCGCCAACGATAACTTGCAGGTGGTGCGTGACGGCGTGTCGGCGCAAAACGCCAATACCAGCAGCACGCTCATTCGGTCCACCATCAGCGGCCTTATCCTCGACGTTCCTGTCAAGGTGGGAAACACCGTCATTCTGTCCAACACGTTCAACGATGGTACCACCATCGCGTCGGTGGCCAACATGGGCGACCTGATTTTTAGAGGTAACGTGGACGAGACCGAGGTGGGGCAGATTGTCGTGGGCATGCCTATGAAAATTACCGTTGGCGCTATGGAGGGCGACAAGCTCGCTGCCTCGCTGGAATATATCTCGCCCAAGGCCGTGGAAAACAATGGCGCCAACCAGTTCGAGATTAAGGCGGCGGTGCATGGGACGAGTGGCACGAAGATACGCTCGGGCTATAGCGCCAACGCGGAGATTGTGCTGAAGGAGGCGAGGGGCGTGCTTGCCGTGCCGGAGAGCGCCATCGAGTTTGAGGGCACTAACACTTATGTATATGTCGTTGGTGGCACGGCCGATAACAAGACGTATACCCGCCGCAAAGTGGTGACGGGGCTGAGCGATGGCATCAACATCCAAATAAAGAGTGGGCTGAGGAAAAACGAGAAGGTGCGCGGACCCAAGGTGGTGAAGACAGAGGATGAAAAATAAATTGAGAAAGGATTTCGAGGCCAAGCGTTCGCGGGTCGAGAAATCCTTTTTTTATGTTTACCCTAAGGTAAGTTTACTCTTTTGGTAACAGAATGAAAGATAGGAAATAATTTGACATAAACTTTCCCATATTTTGTACATGGGGACATTTTGAGTCGTTTCCGTTCTGAAACGGCAAAAACATTATCCTTATTTAATTGCCTATGTATCAGAAGGAAATGGAAAATTCGTCATTTTCCTGTTTTGATAAAAATGGGTTGGTTTTGCGATTGCTGCTTAATCGCGATGTGATTAATGCTTAATCGCGACGTGATTAGTGCCTAAACGCATTGCGATTAATGCCTAATCGCAGCATGATTAGTACTTAAACGTGGGCTACCTAAATATCTTTACAAAAATGTGCGGCGCACTTGTGTTTTTTCCTCCCTGTGTGGCGTGATGTCGAGGGCATAAAAAAGCGACTGGCATGGTAGCCAGTCGCCCAGTATACAGATAGAATGTTATCGTGAGGTACGTTTACAATCAGTTCACGATCACTTTCTTGCCGTTGTGGATATACACGCCTTTATGGGTGGGCTTGTTTGTTTTTACGCCCCCGATGGTGTACCAGCCATCAACGTTTTGCGAGCCATGCACCTTCTTGATGCCCGTGGGTGTGGTAACGATGCCTTTGGGCTTGGCGCCGGAGTAGTTGTCGTAGTAGCCGCCGTTAACAAATTCCAAGTTGGCGGTTTGCTTGCTTCCGTTGTCACAGTTGAAGATGATGCCGGCGTCGGGGTTGTTGGCAGGCTTGGTCTGCTTGTTCCAACTCCATTTGTAAACCTTGTTGCCAGCCTTGGTCGTTCCTACGTACCGGCAGGCCACGCCAGGCCATGCGCCACCGGTGTAGTTGGCTTTTTGGTCCCACTGCCAGCAGCTCACGGTGCCTGTCCAGAAGCTCGGGGCCTCGAAGAAGGCGCATCGCTCGTCTTTGTCGATGGTGCAGAACGTGGGCGGCGTGAATGCTTGCGGCTCCTCGTCGGCGATAGCCTGAACGGCCGAAATGTCCACGTTGTTGGCCACATAGTATTTATAGCCATCACCCTCCACGGCTATTTTGTAGCCGTTGGCGTCATAGCTGTCGGGTGTTCCCAAGGCCAATAGCACGTTGCCTTTCTCGCCTTGCACGTTCACGATATAGCCGTTGCCATGTCGCTCGGACTTGAGGATGGCGCTTTGGTTGGAAATGCCGGCAGCTTTGCGCGCCAAGATGAGCTTCTTGAGTTGGGTTTTGTACTGTTTCCAATGGGTGAGAAACACGCAGGGGGTGCCTGGCATGGCCATGATGTAGGCGTTGGCGGCTATGTAGTTGGCCGTGAGCCGGTTGTTGTCGCGGTCGGTGTCGTGGTTGTCTACGAAGGTCACGGCGTACCTGCTGTATGCGGGGGCCTTGGCTGGGCAGTCGCCGTCCAGACGGTTCCATTGGCCGCCACCGAGCGCGTCGTTGATGTAATATTTCAGTGCGAAGTCAAATGCCGCGCTCTGTATCTTTCCATCTACCTTGGTGCCGTCTAACCAGCTTTTCAGTTTGGCGGGATCTCCGTCCCAGTATTCGCCCACGGAGTAGGTGGGTTGGGCCGAAGCATTATACTCGCCAATGTATTTTGCGGCGAAACCCTTCACCATGTCGTAACGAAAACCGGTGTAGCCAAGTTCCTCTTTGAGAAATTGCAAGTATAGTTTCACGTTCTTTCGCACGTTGTCCGAGGTGTGGTCAAGGTCTCGGCATCCGGAAAAGTCGTCGCCGGTGTCCATCGCTCCCGACACGTCGTAGCCGTTTCGCTTGGTGTTTCCGCCATCATCGTTTTGGCAGATGTCGGCCAGCGACCAGTGCATGGTTTGCCCTTTCCATGTCTCCTCGGGAAAGTCGCACCAGTTATTGTTGCCTTTTCGGTGGTTGATGACCACGTCCTCAATGACGCCCGTGCCTTTGTCCTTGAAAGCCTTGATCATCGAGCGCAGTTGGTCCTCGGTGCCAAACGCGCTCTTGTGGTTGAACCACCATATAGGCGCGTAGCCCATCTGCATGGACGTCTCGTTGCAATAGCCCGACTGCGGCACCCATATCAGGTCGAAATATTGCGACAGCTCGTCGGCCTGGCTCTCGAGATTGGTCCACTGCGTGTCGCTGTAGCTGTCCCAATAAAACGCTTGCAACATCACGCCCTTGTAGTTGGCGGGCCAGCCCTGTGCGCCGGCGTTGGCGCAAAGCGATAGCAATAGGACAAGAATGGAATAAAAATGTTTCATGATTTGTATTTGTTAGGTGGATTGAAATGATGCGTGTCTACAAGAAAGGCGCACCCCCGGAAGATGTGGGAGTACGCCTTGTTAGAAGTTTGTTTGTCTCCCGCGGCAGCTTATTTCTCTGTCACGGTAGCGGTTTTGGCTTCGGGGTCAAGTTCGATGAGATAGGTACCCGCACCAATCTTGATGTTTCCCCCACCTTGGGTAAGGCCCGTCAAGGCACCACCGAAGTTCTTTTCCCATGAGGCATCCCAACGGAACTTGTACTCACCATCTTTCATCTTTATGGTGATAGACCACTTCTTGGTTTTGGGGTTGTAGGTCATCAGTTGTCCCTTGTCCCATCCACCGGGGGTAGCGTCGCCGATAATCTCCCATCCTGTCTTGGCAATGGAGGCAAGCATCTTCTTGGTGTTAGCTGTGATGCGATACCAGCCACCTTCGGTGAGCTTGATGTTGGCGCCATCGCCAAGGGCAAACTCTGCCTTGGTCTTGGTGTCGTTCCATTTCACTTCGCCTACGCTTCCCAGCCATTTGCCGTCATCGTAGAGCTTGAACTCGGTGTTGGCAGGATAGTAATAGATGCCCGTGTATTGGAAGTCGCGGCTCTTTGAGTTGAGTCTGTAAGCAGTTTCTGCTTTAGGATCCCAACCCTGATAAGAGCCAGGCACTGAAAGTTCGGCACTCGACATCTCGATGTCGGTCTCTTCCATGGTGTAGGTGTACTTGCCAGCGGTGGTCAAATTGAGCTTCACGATGTATGCGTGTGTCTTAGCCACCTTGAGGTTGTTGCCTCCCTTGGATAGCACTTCGGGATTTGTTGGGTCGCTACCGTAGTTGATATCCCAACCCTCATTGGCACGGAACTTGAACTCTTTATCTGTCAACGGTGTGATTGCCGTCCACATACGAGTGTCTTTGTCGTACTCCATCTTGGTGTCTTTGGTCCATCCTCCAGATGTAGCTTCACCAATCATGCCCCATTCACAGGGCTGTCCGATGGTCACATTGCCTTCGGGTGTGAGCGTAATCTCCACAAATCCCTTGTGCTTTGCATCAACCTTCTGGTCTTTGGCAAGTACCTTGGTAATGTCTTTGCCATCCACGACAGCAAAAGTACATTCTTCGTCAAACTGTACCCAACCTTGGTAAGTGCCGTCGCCGTCGGGGTCGCCAAGGAGATAAGCCTTGGAATAATCCCACTCTGGATAACCCACAGCCACGTATGCATACTTCCAGTTGATGCTCACGGTGTTAGGGTCGTAAGGCGTGGCCTTGAAGTTGACAGTGTTCTGCGCGTCGTTGGTCATCGTCTTGAATGCCGAAGACTTGAGCGACACGGTGAAATCGTATGTGTGGCCGGGGTAGGCGCCAACCTTGGCCAACAGCGAGTTCATGCCGTCGTTGGTGAATGTGAGCTTTGTGTCTTCTGTTACGCCAGCCACGACGCTCTTCTTGTTCTCGTTGTTGGTAATGGTGACAGTATATTCCACCACTGCCCCTTTGCCGTAATTGGCCTTTTCCCAGCTTATCTTGGGAAAAGCCTCGGCACTGTTTGCTTGCGTGAAGGTGATGTCGGCTGGGTTGACAGCGTTGAGCTTCGCGGCTTGTTGCAGCTTGAGTACTGGCGTGGTGATATCGTCAGAGCACGATGTCATAGCCAAGAAACCAGCTGCGAGGAATAATATATTTTTTAATTTCATGATCTTTAGTTTTAATCAGTTTATCCATTAATAACCATCGTTCTGTTTCAAGTTGAGGTTGGAGCCAATGTCGTCTGAAGGCAATGGGAATACCTTATACTTGTCATTCACACCTTTTCCTTCGGCCACGCCGCCCTTCCAAGGCCATACATAGTCGTTGGTAGTGTATTTATCAAACCGCACAAGATCTGTGCGACGTTGTGCCTCAAAGAAGAGTTCGCGTCCGCGCTCGTCAAGCAAGAACTTCAACGTGAAGTTGTTGTCATCTATTGGCGCCGCGGTCTTGTCCTTGTATGCGCGCTTGCGCAGCTGGTTCAGGTAGTTCATGGCCTCGTTCTTTGTGGCACCTGTGCCTCCACGGAGAACCGCCTCGGCCAAGTTCAGGTAGATTTCGCCCAATCGGAACAATGGGAAGTCAACGTAAGCCTCGTTGGATGCGGGCTTCTTGCCATCCTTTTTTATATTGTAGAATTTGGTCACGGGAATACCGTTGTCCTTGAAGTCGCCTTCCTTGACAATCTCCACGTTCTTTGTTCCATCCAAACGTAGCATGGCAAAGCGCGTGTCTTCCTCATGTTTTTTCTCGTTGGTGAATAGCTTGAGCAGAGACGATTTGGCGCGCACGCCTTGCCAAGCGCCTTTGGCGTTGGTCTCTTCTTGGAATTGAGCTGCTCCCCAGCATAGCAGAGCTGTCATGCCTCCCCATGTCATGGTCTCGGCACCCTCGTATCGGAGTGGGAAAATCATTTCCTTGGAATGGTCGTTGTCAGCCTTGAACATGTCAGCGTATTTGGGTTCCAACTCATAGCCAGCATTGATAATCTTCTTGCAATAAGTGATGCACTCTGTGTACTTCTTCTCTCCCACGTAGGTCTCGGCATTGAGATACAAACGTGACAGGGCAGCCCACGCGGCGGCCTTGTTGGCCTGTCCGTAATTGGGATTGTAACCCACGACTGGGGACAAGAGATCTTTCTCGCTTTCGAGTAATTCTTTCTCCACGTAATTGAAGAGGTCTTTCTTCATGATTTGCTTGGGGCCTTTGCTGCCTATCGGGCTGTTCTCGTCAAAGAACGGATAGTTGCGATACAAATCCAAAGCGTACATGTAAGTGAGCGCACGCAGGAATCGAGCCTCGGCCCTATACTCCTTAATAGTATTTTTCACCTCATTGCTACAACCGCGGCTACTGAGTTTGTCATCGGTGGTCTCACGAAGGAAAGCGTTGGCCAAGTTGATTTGGTAGGCCAATCGGTAATACGAACCCTTGATCCATGGACTTGACGAATCCCAAGAAAGATGGTTAAAGTCGGGGATTCCAGGGTCGTTCCATGCACAATGGGCCATGTCGGATGCCAGTTCCTGCATGTTCCATAGCACGCGTATAAAAGAAGCCTGCGAGCCTCCGTCTATACCCTTGACGTCTTGCTCGGCGTCTCCACCTTTGTTTCCACCGATTACCATGCCCGCATAAATTTTAGCGAGGCTCTGGGTATATTCCTTTATATTGGCCTTGAACACCACATTGGAAACCAATTCGTCCTTGTCCAAAGGCTGAGTGTCCAAGTCGTTTACGCACGATGTCGTTCCCATCAACGCTCCTGTGAAGAGCAAGAACAACGATTTTTTTATATGATATGTTTTCATTTTTTACTTGCTATTTAGAATTTGAAATTGAAACCAAACATAAACGAGATAGGTCTCGGATAGATCTTGTTGTCTATTCCTTCGCCGCTGATTTCAGGATCAATGCCACTATACTTGGTGATGACAAACGGGTTTTGCACGGTGAGATACAGGCGCGCGCTTTGTTTGTCGGTGAACAGCTTGTTGAAAGTGTAGCCGAGCGTGATGTTGTCCATGCGCACGAAGTCGGCTCTCTGCACGTAGTAGCTGCTACGGTACTGTCCCATATGGAAATTCTTGTTGGCAGCGGAGTTCAGGCGGTTCTTCAAGAAGCCTGACTGGTCGTACATCTGTGAGCCGTCCCATGCCTCACGGTTAGACTGTGTGTTGTTGTACACATAGTTGCCGATGCTCGAGCGAAGCGCGAACGACAAATCCCAGTTCTTGTAATTCATCTGCGATGTCAAGCCCATGTACACGTCTGGAGCCGATTTCTTGTAAGGAATAAGGTCGGCTTCGTCTATCTTGTTGTCGTTGTTCTGGTCCACGTAAGCCCCCTCGATAGGAGTTCCGTTCTCATCATACATCTGCTCAAACACGTAGAATGAGTTGTATGGCTTGCCAACAGAGTTGATTTGAATGTTGTAGCCTGTAGCGCCATCAATGCCACCGTGTATCACGCCCTTGTATTTGGGGTCGTCGTTGAATGTAAGTTTGGTGATGGTGTTCTTGTTGTACGACACGTTGTAACCCAGTGTCCACTGGAAATCCTTGGTTGTAACGGGGTGCGCTGTCAACGAAAGTTCCACGCCCTTGTTTTCCAACGTGCCCACATTGGTCAATATTTCGTTACTGAAGTTGGTGCCGGCAGGTGCCGTTACGGTGTTCAGCAAGTTGTTGGTCTTGCGGTAATAGAAATCCAACGTACCCGAAATCATGCCTTTCAAGAAGCCAAAATCGAGGCCGGCGTTATAGGTAGTGGTCTCTTCCCACTTCAAATTCTCGTCGTATGCCAATGGGGCGATGAGCTGTATGCGCTTGTCACCGAAGTAGTAATTGGCTCCGGGCTGTGAGTAAGCGTAGCGTGCCATATAAGGATAGTCACCGCTATTGAGGTTCTGCTGACCTGTCACACCGTATCCCAAACGCAGTTTCAAGTCGTTAAGCCATTGTGTGTCTTTCAAGAAAGACTCCTCGTTGATGCGCCAAGCCAAAGCCAGGGATGGGAAAACACCCCAGCGGTTGTTCTTGTTGAAACGCGAGGAACCGTCGTTACGCAGTGTGAACGTCAAGAGATAACGGTCTAACAAGGTGTAATTTACGCGTCCGAAGAAAGACACGAGATAGTTTTCCGTGACAAGGTCTTCCTCGCCTTTGTAGAACTCTTTGCCGTATTCCTTGGCCTTGGCCGCAGAATATGGGTACTTAGTCCATTCTGAGCGATAGAAGTGCTGCCATGAATAACCGGCCATTGCGTCGATGAAGTGAGCGCCGAAAGTGTTGGAATAGTCCATGTAGAATTCCATCAGCGTGTTGCGTTTGAGCTGCCAGAAGCTGCTATTCTCACCAAATCCTTTCTTGAAATTGCCCCAAGTCCACGACATGGGCGAGTTGTCCACGGTCACTACGTCACCCGTTCCTTTAGAAACGTCATATCCTAAGTTGAGGTTCGCGCGCAGTTCGGGCAAGAAATGGAACTTATAATCAAGTTGAACGTTACCGATGCTACGGTATACTTTTGACTTGTCACTTTTGTCCGTGAGTATGGAGACGGGATTAGCCAACGCAATATCAATGGGCTTTCCGTCCTTCTTGAGATACATGAAATAGCCGTTGCCATACTTTGAATCTTTCATATAGATGGGCTGTGTGGGATCATACTGTGTCGCCATGCCCAAAGAGCCAAGATCTGCAAAACGGTTTGTGTTGTAAATGCCTTTGAGATTCAGCTGCACGCTGAGGTGTTTGTCAAAGAGTTGCGGGCTCAAGTTGATCGCGCCCGTGAAACGCTCCATGTTTGATGTCTTCACGATACCGTTCTCATTGGTGTAGCCCAACGACACACGGTAAGGCAAATTGGCCACCGAGCCAGATACGTTGACGTTATGGTCGGTGCTCAACGATGTGCGCAACACTTCTTTCTGCCAGTTGGTATTGGCCTTGCCAAGCGCGTTTGCTTGCATGCTTCCCTTGCCAAACTTGGATACAACAAAGTTCTTGAAGTTGTCGGCCGACATTACATCCACCTCTTTGGCGTGGGTGCTCACCTTCACAGAACCACTGTAGCCTACCTGGATGCCACCGGCCTTGCCTTTCTTGGTGGTGATAAGAATCACGCCATTAGATGCGCGCGAACCATAGATAGCCGTTGCCGACGCATCTTTCAAGATGGTCATGGTGGCGATATCGTCAGGGTGAACGGTGCTCAGAGGGTTGGCCATACCGTTGATGTCGCCATCGTCCACGGGCACTCCGTCAATCACCACCAATGGGTTGTTAGACGCCGACATGGACGAGCCGCCACGAATACGTATTGTAGCCCCAGCGCCCGGTGCTCCACCGTCTGTTATAACGCTCACGCCGGCAGCCTTTCCTACCAGCATGTCGCTTGCGGAGGTTACGGCACCCTTAACCATTTTCTCTGCGTTCAATGCGGTGACACTACCTGTCAGGTCGTTCTTTTTCACTCTACCATAACCTATCACCACCACTTCGTTGAGAGATTCACTCTTTGCTTCTTTCAGTGTGAAGACCATTTTGGCGGCTGCAGGAGCTTCCGCTACCTCATAGCCAATAAAGTTTACAGAGATTGTAGTGCCGAGATCGGCGTTGAGTGTGAAGTTACCGTCAATATCGGTCACTGTTCCACCCGTTTGCCCTGCAATTCTAACGGTGGCGCCAATGATCGGTTCGCCGGTCTCATCTTTTACATGACCTTTCACAACGATTTGCTGCGCAAAGGCACTTGCTGAAAGAACCAACACACACAAAAGTGTTAGTATTCTCAGCGGAAATGTGAATTTTTCCTGCTTCATCATTTTGGTTTTTAAGTTTATATTAAGTTGTTGTCTCGTCTAAAGGTAGTCACCCCATCCGCGAATTGTTGTTTAGGTTGCTGATTTTGGGATGATTGTTTCTCTGTTAGCATCGATTGATATTGCAAAAATAGCCCTTATTTGGATAGCTTGATATTTTTTAACAGCAAATTTGAGGTTATTGGCGTGCAATCGTTTGCATTGATTAAAGTAAAAATTGTAATTTTGCAAGTGGCTAATTATATGTTAATTGCGTATTTTTGCAACATCTACCTCACAACCGTACTATCATAGTTGCGATATAAGAACCATAGCATGGCAGGTTGCCCTTATTTCAGACCTAAATTATGAAACCGTCAATTCCGATAACGATGAAAGACATTGCCAGCGCCCTTGGGGTGTCGGTGGCAACGGTGTCGCGTGCCTTGAAAGATAGCCCAAGCATCAGTCAGGAGCAGCGCGAGAAGATTCAGACCTACGCGCGGGAACATAATTATTACCCCAACGTGCTGGCTGAGAGTCTGCGTAATAGCAGGAAGAGGCCTATGAAGATCATAGGCGTGATACTTCCGCAGTTTCAACACTATTATTTTTCGTCTGTATTGAGTGGCATTGAGCGAGAGGCCACTTCCCGCGGATATATCATCATGATTGGCCAGAGTGCCGAGGAATATGATCTCGAGGTGCAACTCTGTCGTCGGTTCTATGAGCATAAAGTGTGTGGTGTTATCGTTTCGCAAGCCAAGGACACCCAGCGATATGACCATTTCCAAAAACTCATTGATCATGGAGTGCCGCTTGTGTTTTATGATCGTATATGCACTGGGCTCGATTGCAACCGTGTTGTGGTGGATGACTACCAAGGAGCGTTCAACGCTGTTACCCATCTCATCGAGACTGGTTGCCGGCGCGTCGCCTTTTACAGTTCGCCGATGAACATGCAGATATCCAAAAATAGATACAATGGTTACCGTGACGCGCTGTTGCGGCATGGCCTTCAGCCCGACGAGCGGTTTTTTCGCATCTGTGACAACCGTGCCGACGCCGAGGCCATCACCCCTGACGTACTATCCCAAAAAGACATTCCCGATGGCTTTTTCGCCGTGAACGACGACACGGCCATCGGCATTCTCTACACGGCCAAGCGCATGGGCTTCAAGGTGCCGGCCGAAATATCCATCTGTGGATTTACCAATGGCCAGCGCGCCGTGGCTTGCGACCCTATGCTTACCACTGTGGAGCAACGTGGGGTGCGAGTGGGCGAAGAGGCCGCCGATATTCTTATTAATAAGGTAGAGGGGCTGACACCAATAGACAAGATAGAAAAGCGGGTGGTAAGAACACGCTTGGTGGTGAGGGGGACAACGAGATAGTTCATATTTCGCAATATTCAATTCACAATTAGGAAATACCATTATTAGATTTTTCATTTCGCAATTTGGATTTAATTTTTCAATTATGAAAGATATATACGATAATGTTACCATCGTGAAAAGTATGAGCAATGCCCCTCGCAGTGTAAAGCTCGCTCGATATTTACGAGAAAGTTTTTGTGAGTATGATTTGTCAAGTCAGATTTTGAGGCGCGGCATAAGCATAGGAGCCAATGCTCGAGAGGCATTGCGAGGACAGAACCGCGCAGACTTTCATTCAAATACGAGCATTGATTTACGTGGGGCCGAGGAGTTGAACTGTTGGCTCGGGCCGTTGCGCCAAGTGGGATATATGCCAAGGCAAGATTACACAAGTATGAACAACGATAGCGCGGGGACACGCAAGTTGTTAACGCCTATCGTAAAATCAATATCAACAACAATCGATAAAAATATAAAAACAGAACCGCGATCTTGACCGGTTACCATAATTGCGTGTCGTAAATGACGCGTCGTAAATTATTACACAACCTAATTGTGCATTGTAAATTATGAATAGTGAATTAAAAAAGCCCAATTTGTCCTTTTGGGGTTTATGGAACCTTAGTTTTGGTTTCTTCGGCGTGCAGATAGCTTATGCCCTGCAAAGCGCGAACATCTCGAGAATTTTCGCCACGTTGGGGGCCGACCCCCACAGCCTTAGTTATTTTTGGATACTGCCCCCGTTGATGGGCATTGTCGTACAACCCATTGTCGGGTCGTGCTCTGACAAGACGTGGACGCGTTGGGGGCGGCGCATACCCTACCTGTTTCTTGGTGCCGCGCTGGCCGTCATCGTGATGTGTTTGCTGCCCAATGCCGGGTCGTTTGGCATGGCCGTGTCCACCGCCATGATGTTTGGATTGGTGGCTTTGATGTTTCTCGACACCTCCATCAACATGGCCATGCAACCCTTTAAGATGCTTGTGGGCGACATGGTCAACGAGAAACAGAAGGCAAAAGCCTATTCCATACAGAGCTTCTTGTGCAATGCGGGGTCGTTGGCGGGCTATGTCTTCCCGTTTTTGTTCGCCTTTTTAGGCATCGCCAACACCGCTCCCAAAGGCGTGGTGCCCGATTCGGTGATTTATAGCTTCTATGTTGGCGCTGCCATCCTCATCCTTTGCGTTGTCTATACCGTTGCCAAGGTGAAAGAATGGCCGCCAAAAGAGTACGAGCAATACAACGGAGCCACTGAGACCCCTGACGAGGACAAGGGCAGTGGTAACTGGATAAAACTGCTCAAGAACGCTCCCGCCACGTTCTGGAAAGTTGGGGCGGTACAATTTTTCTGTTGGTTTGCGTTCATGTATATGTGGACATACACCAATGGCACGGTGGCTGCCAACGTGTGGGGCACCACCGATGTCACCTCAGAGGGATATCAGACGGCCGGCAACTGGGTGGGCATACTGTTTGCCGTGCAAGCCATCGGTTCTGTGCTGTGGGCCCCCATCCTGCCCAAGTTCACCAATCGCAAGATGGCTTACGCCGTCAGCCTGCTCTTGGGCGCGGTCGGTTTTGTGTCGTGCGCCTTTGTCCACGATCAGTATCTGCTCTTTGTTCCGTTCTTGTTGATAGGCTTCGCATGGGCCGCCATGCTCGCCATGCCGTTCACCTTTGTCACCAACGCCCTGCAAGGCTACGGTCACATGGGTGCCTATCTGGGCCTATTCAACGGCACTATTTGTATACCACAGATAGTGGCTGCGGCCATAGGCGGCGTCATCTTAGCTTTGGTTGGCAGCGTGCAGAGCCACATGATGATAGTGGCAGGTGTGTCGTTGGTGCTCGGAGCCTCTGCCGTGACACTTATTAAAGATGACAATAGATAATCGGCGCGATGGCTGGCACTTCTCCACGTTGCGCCAAACACGACGTCAAAATGATGTTTTTATGACAACAAGACTTGGTATTCTGTCATTCCTTTGTGTTCTGTCGCTCTCGCTCCATGCACAAAAACCTTATCGTGGCGATGGCGCTGACGACTGGTTGCGGTTTGTGCCGGTGGCCTCTACCTATGCGCTCAAGGTCTCTGGCGTGCGGAGTGCCAGCTCGTGGAAACGATTGGCTGTCAACTCGGCCTTGGCTTATGCGTTGTCATCGGGTGTGACGTGGGGCCTGAAATGTGCTGTGCGCGAGCGGCGTCCAGACTGGACCGACCGTCGCTCGTTTCCATCGGGGCACACCTCCGCGGCTTTTGCCGGAGCCACTATCCTTGACAAGGAGTACCGCCACGTGTCTCCATGGATCAGCGTGGCGGGCTATGCGGTGGCTACGGGCGTGGCTGTAGACCGTGTGGCTCGCCATCGGCATCATTGGCACGATGTGGTCGCGGGAGCGTCGATAGGTGTTGGTGGCACGCTGCTGGGCTATTGGATAGGCGACAAGCTCACTGGCGAGGGCTGTCGTTATGGGGTAGGTGTCGGGGCCGAAGGCGTGGCGTTGGTCATCCACCTATGAGAGGATCTGACAGAAAATGTTTTTGAAAAAATCTGAATAACAGTTGGCCAAACCGTTCTATAAGCAATGAGGGTGGCCAATTGTTATTTTTTTGCGCTATTTTCAACAATTTTGTCACTTTGCTGATAGACAGTGCTTTGCGTAGTTTAGTTTCTTGATTAGAGAAAAAAGTCTTTGCCATCGTTTTGCCATTAGGCCTTAAACGGCTTCCGATTAATACCTAATCGCGTTCCCTTTCGGCCTTAAACGGGTGACGAATGAGACTTTCACGCACTGCCATAAAGGCCTAAAGGCATTATGCTCTCAATTTTTTTAGCTTCCTGACGGATGTTTTTGGCATGGTTTTTTCATTTTTACGCTTCCAAATGCACTTTTTGTTCCTGTTTATTTTTCAGAATTATCATGACAAAAAGCAAATGACAGCCCTTGCTGTTTACATGCCACATGGACTCCGTGTATATAGAAGAGATAGTCGTTGAGTGTTTTCTAAGCAAGATGTTTTTTATACGCAGACCTAAAAATAAGGCTGGACACCGCGTTTGGTGTCCAGCCCTCGTGTTTTCATTTTTTTAGGTTAACAAATGATTATAACCATCGGTAAACAAATGTGTTTAACCGATATACAATATTATTTTTAAATTGATGTATCGAGATGGTCGTAAGTGCGTGGTGCGTGTAGACACATGGGCGCTTAACGTCTAACTCTTTTTGGATACATATTGTTTTTCCTGAGATTGTGTCTTCCGTATTTTCCCCAGCAACCTAACGAGGTAATCATGGTTTCGTTGTCATATTTCCATGCTACGTCTTCAAAAACTTCTCTGCCACCTTGGCGTGTTCCTTCATAGCGCATCACTGTCTTGGGGTTGTACACATAGGTAGCTGGTCCGGCTGGTCCTGGTACATTTGTCCATATATTGAAATATGGTACGCGGTAGTAAGTGAGGTTGAGATTTTCAAAACGATATATTCTTCCATAAGCGTCACGTCCAAAATTGTCCACGATGTCATTAGGTTTAGACAGGGAAATGTTGGTGCCGTTGTAAGTTAAGAAATATGCGTTGGAGAAATATCTGCTCGGTATATCGCGGCATACGGTCTTTTCAGGTTCGAATTGTTGCCTCAGATTATCATTATCTCCGAGAATGGCTATCTGGTAGATGTCGTTCTTGCAACCGTCAAATGTTCTGTTAGCTATTGTGCTGTTATATGATGTTATCAAGATAGACGCACCCGTTGGCAATATCTTCTTTTCACGGTCGTTATACAAGAACTTTGCGCCTGCGCTTTCCAAGCTGCCCAAATCGAGCACGCCAGATGCTTTCTCAGGTGAACCATACACCGAGCGCACGAGATAATAGCCGCTAAGGTCGATGGCGTGGTTGCTGATATTGCTAATTTGAAGAAGGTAGCGGTTTCCTGTATTTGGCAATGTGGTGTGAAATAATGATATGACAAGGCCGTTGGATAGGTCGGGGTCATTCGATGATGGCTTGTTAATAAAACCGAAAGAATAGGACATGTGATTTTCAAAGTTAACACATTTGCCATTGGTATCTTTAGTGTAACGCTTCGGTCCATGCCCGTTTTTCGCAACTTCCTCTACTGTCAGGGTAGTGGGTTTCTGTGATTTCTTGTCAAGAAGAGGCATGAACCATACCACCAACGGCTTGCTTTCTTGTCTTGCTTTTACCTCAAAGTTTTTTACGTCAAATTTGATATTTTCTGATGTAGAGGGGTCTGGAGACCATGCAGGCTTGTTATTGTTAGAGGAAAACAAGTCGAGCGTACCATTGGTGGATACCACGTCAGAGTTTACCAATAGATTGTCGGGAACCATATCGTGTGGTATATCCATATACGCAATGAACCAACTGCCAAGTGCTTTGAAGTTGAGTGTTATTTTTCCTGTGGGATTGACAAGGGTAAGCGGAGCGTAGAAAGGCAGGTTGAACTCCTCGGACGCGGCGTCAGCAGTGTTGGAAGTCTCTATTTTAAACTTGCCGGTAGATGTCATTTGGCTTGCCCATGCGCCGTTTTTCACGCCCGGCTGTTTACCCATGACGGCAGCGATATAGAGGTTGCCCTTTCTGCGGTTGAAAGAACCGGGGATGTTTACATCAAAGGATATTTTGTTGCCATCTTCCGCGAATACCATATTTTTGATGACCTGCGTTTTGTTGTCTTGCTTAAAAACCATGAACACAGGAATTTTTTCGCCTTTTTTCCAACGAAATTCCAAAAGTTTTTTCTTGTTACAATGCACCGTGGTTCTTGTTTCTGGTGTAGCATTGAACATGTTATCCACTTCGTTAATGTCAAAAGATCCGGTGCCCGAAATGATGTTTGAGGCCTCTACGGTGGTGTCTTCATTTGTGTCATACGCCTCGTCGGTTTCTGAGCAGCCTGCCAAGAAAACCAATGTGACAATGGCCATCAAAGCCAATACGTGTTTTTTCATTACTTTTTTCATAGTTGATATTTTCATTATTTTGTTTTCAGTTACCATTCGTTGTCTTCGTATTCTTCATTATCGTTAGGCAATTGTTCTTCTATAGAATAATTAGGTTTGGCAAAATGAGTTCCGCCTGGGTTACCAGGGTTATTGCCATCAGCTGGGGATCCTGCTAACAATGTGCTTTCCATCATAGTATAAATTACCTTAACCGTTGGAATTACATACTTTTTTTTTCATAAGTTGCTACATATATTATAAAAATAAAACATTTATTGCCGTTCTAAACAGGCACTTCTTGAACGAAACATTTGCGTTAGTAACGAATGGCATCGATACTTCGACCATGCCTCAAGACCATTGGTACGTGATAGGAGGTCTTGTTTTAGGCTATGTGTTAATGAATGTTCTGTTGCCGTATCAGATAATCGGGGACAAAGGTACGTATCTTTATAAATAACAGGTATAACAAAATATGTCAATAAATTATTGTTTTGTATCAATCTACTTGATACGATGTTTTTATACTTTTAAATTGAAAATAAAACACCCTTGGTATGTAATGATTCAATTAGTGTTTACAAGTGAAGTATAAATAAAATACATAAAACGAGCAATTTTAAGCAAAAAGCGGTTAATATTTGCAAATTAATAGTTTGTAAGGTTAATATGATTTAAAAATGGAACTATATGATATGATATTTCATTAATTTTACATAATCATATATATTTTAATAAGCCTATGCAAGTATATTATTTGAACAAGCATTTGATGTGCGAGCATTATCAGTGCAACAGCCCTACGGGCTTTAGGGTTGTCAAAGAAAAGCAGGGTGTTACAACGCATACAAACCCTTCGCGCACGGCCATGATATTTTTGTTAAAGGGAGAAATGCGCGTTTCGGGTAAGCGTTTTCCTGCGTTCACCGCACGCAGCAACGCTATGTTTCCGATGCCTGCAGGTACAGACAATATGATCTGTTTTGCGGAGGACTCTATAGCGTTGGTACTTTATTTCATTGATAGCAAATTTAGGTTTTGTGGCAGTATTCTTAGTGATGAGATGATAAAGAATGCGCCCGAGCGAGACGATTGGTTATTCCCTTTGGACATGAACAAGCCTGTTCGAGTGTGGGCTCGCCAAATGGCTGATTATGTATTGGATGGTTTGCTTTGTTGCGATATTCAGTTGATCAAGCAGCGTGAGTTCACAGCTATCTTACAAGCGTATTATCCTCCGGATGTACTTGTGAATTTTTTGGGCCCAATGTTTGGGGTGGATTTGTCGTTTCAAGAAATCATCATGGGTATGGTGGAAACCTATCCCACTATTGACGAGATGGCCGACAAGGTGTGCATGAGTCGTCCAACGTTCATACGCCACTTCAAAAAATGTTTTGGAGATACACCCAAGGCTTGGATAAGCAGGGTGAAAGGCGAGGCGCTGTTCAAGGAGTTGCACAACACTAAATACACCATGGATGAGATAGCTAAGAAGTTTAGATTTTCTTCGGTGCAGCGTATGTCCCTATTCTGCAAAGAAACGCTTGGGGGGACGCCGCTTGAAATAAGAAATGGAGAGGTTACGCCAGAGCACGCCATGTAATGGTAAAACATGGACATGAGCGAAAGGTCAGCGTTGCAATTTTTTTGGGCTATTTACTAAGACAATATCATATACTATAAAATTATTGGCACTCAAAACATTGACCATGGTCACAAATAGACTTATGGTCGTGTAATTAAGACGTGTTTCGTTGCGACTGTCAGACGTTGCCGATGGATTGTCACGTCATAATTAATTCGTCAAGGAATATGTGATGCAATCGATTGCATTGTTTTTTAGGAGGTTTTGTTATGGGCTAAAGATAAGCAAGTGAATATTTTGCTATCTTTGAAACAAAATAAGCCTAAAGACTATGAACTTAAATTTTAATGTGGACTACCAAACCAAGTTTGGTGAGGAAATCATCTTGAATGTGGTTTGCGACAATGTCGTGAAAAAATATCGGATGAATACTGTGGACGGCATGCGGTGGACGCACCATTGCGTGCATGCCGATGAGCATGCGATGCTCCAATATTTTTACAGCGTGGAGTATGACGGCACGACAGAAAAAAACGAGTGGACCACGATGCCCCATAGGGTAGAGCTGAACGCCAAGCGGGGTACCACCTATTATATATATGACCGATGGTCTGACATTCCAGAAGACTCATATCTTTATAGCTCTGCGCTGGCCGATTGTATCAATCGCCGTGACCGTGGGGCTCTCCTCGATACGGACTTCGCCCAGACGGTGCGCGTCGTGGTGCGGGCACCACAACTGAGAGCGGGCGAGCGGTTGGCCATTATAGGCGACAATGAGTCTTTGGGTAAATGGACGGCCAAAAAGGCTATCAAGCTCACCGAACACAACGTGAACGAGTGGGCGGTAGATTTGGATAGGCGTGCGCTTGGGGATAACCATTTGGAGTTTAAGTTTGTGGCTTTGGATAGTGATGGAGATGTGACCCCACTTTGGGAGTGTGGGCTTAACCGCTCGATAGACCTGCCCGACATGCGCGATGGCGACGTGGTGGTGTATCATTTGGACCAAGCTTTTTTCCCGATCTATAACGAAAAGTTGGCTGGCACGCTCGTACCCGTGTTCTCGTTGCGCTCCAAGAGTAGTTTCGGCGTGGGAGATTTCGGCGATTTGCGCAAGATGGTAGACTATGTGGAGCGGAGTGGCCAGCACGTGTTGCAGATACTGCCCATCAACGACACCACCACCACCCATACATGGACAGATTCTTACCCCTACAGTTGCATCAGTGTTTTCGCGCTGCATCCGCAGTATGTGGACCTCAACCAGTTGCCTCAACTCAAAGACGGCAAGACGCGTAGTGATTATGCAGCGCTGCGCGAACAGCTCAATCAGCTGCCCCAAATAGACTACGAGCGAGTGAACAACGCCAAGATAGAATACCTGAGATTGCTTTATGCGCAGGAGGGAAAGTCTATGATGGGCACGGCGGAGTTTAGGGATTTTTTCACAGATACCGAGCAGTGGCTTGTGCCCTACGCGCAATATTCCACCCTACGCGACCTTTATGGCACGGCCGATTTCAGCAAATGGCCAGACCACAACACGTGGGACGAGGCAGAACGAAAAGCCCTCTCCAACCCACGCAAGAAGGAGTACAAGGATGTGGCGTTTTGGTATTTCGTGCAATACGTGCTAAGCGCTCAGCTCAAACAGGTGCACACCTATGCTCTTGAACGCCATGTGGTGCTCAAAGGCGACATCCCTATTGGCGTGAGCCGATATGGCTGTGACGTGTGGATGGAACCTAAATATTTCAACCTTAATGGCCAGGCGGGCGCCCCACCAGACGCATTCTCGGTGAATGGACAGAACTGGGGCTTCCCCACCTACAACTGGACAGAAATGCTCAAGGACGGATGCCAGTGGTGGGTGCGCCGTTTTCAGAATATGGCCAAGTATTTCGACGCTTATCGCATAGACCACGTGCTCGGCTTCTTCCGCATTTGGCAGATACCCATCAACGCCGTGCATGGCTTGCTCGGCCATTTCCAGCCAGCCCTTGGCATGTCGAGAGAGGAGATTGAGGGATATGGCTTGCGTTTTGACGAGCGTCAGTTCTGCGACCCATTCATCGCCGATTGGATTATTGACAGAATGTTCGGGGAACGCGCCGCAGAGGTGAAAGACAAATATCTCGTACACCAGCACGACGATATTTGGGCCATGAAACCCGAGTATGACACCCAGCGCAAGGTGCGAGAGGCTTTCGGCGATGTGACCGACGAGCGTGAACTGAACTTGCGAGACGGCTTGTACGCACTCATATCCAATGTGCTTTTTGTGCGCGACAGCAACGATAAAAACAAATTTCATCCACGTATTTCCGCCCAGTTCGATTTCACGTACGAGGCGCTTTACGACCACGACAAAGCGGCATTCAACCGTCTTTATAACGATTATTACTATCGTCGCAACAACCATTTCTGGTACAGCGAGGCCATGAAAAAGTTGCCAAGGCTTGTTGAGAGCACTCGCATGCTGGTGTGTGCCGAGGATCTTGGCATGGTGCCCGATTGTGTGTCATGGGTAATTGAGCAGCTTCGCATATTGTCTTTGGAAATTCAATCCATGCCCAAGGACCCGCACGTGCGTTTTGGTCACTTGTCGCGCAACCCATATCGGTCCGTGTGCACGTTTTCCACGCACGACATGGCGACGTTGCGCCAATGGTGGGACGAGGATTATGAACGTACGCAAGATTACTACAACTCCATGCTCTATCGTGGCGGTCCCGCACCCCATCCGCTGCCTGGATGGCTCGCTCGTGACATCGTGGCTCGACAGCTCGCTTCTCCAAGCATGCTATGCGTGCTGAGCTTGCAAGACTGGCTTGCCGTGGACGAGGGCTTGCGCTTGCAAGACGCCGACGCCGAGCGTATCAACATACCAGCCAACCCACGCCACTATTGGCGCTATCGAATGCACCTGAACATTGAGGACCTGATGGCCAACGAGGGCTTTATGGCCAACGTGAAAGAGCTTGTTGCCCAAAGTGGGCGATGAGACGCGATGCGCGACTACCATTCACAAAACATGATTCGGAAACGCTCGTTGTCGTTTGGGGGTGTTTTAATGCTTGAATGATGGATTGCGAATAGATAGCATAAATACTTTTTACACATGAACAGGGAGGCAATATGCCCATCGGCGCACCTCCCTCACTTTTCAATAACAACTATGCGACTAAACATTCTATTGGTATCTTTGCTCTTTTCCGTGTCTGCAATGGCACAGGAGGTAACATCCCCCAATGGCCATATGGCTGTGAAATTCTCGCTCGTGGGCAATGGCGTGCCTACCTATGAGATGACCTACAAGGGCAAAGTTGTGGTGAAGCCATCACGATTGGGTTTGGAACTAATGAAAGACAAGCACGCCTCCAAAGGGCTAAGAGAGACAAACCTAATGGATGGATTTGTGAAAATGGATGCCAAAACGACATCTTTTGATGAAACTTGGAGGCCCGTTTGGGGAGAGACCGCAACCATTCGCAACCACTATAACGAATTGGCCGTCAATCTTTCGCAGCCATCGTCCAAACGAATGATGGTCATTAGGTTCAGGGTTTATGACGATGGCATGGGCCTGCGCTATGAGTTTCCAATGCAAGACAGCCTGACTTATTTTATCATTAAGGAAGAACACACGCAGTTTGCGATGGCCGGAGACCATACGGCTTGGTGGATTCCGGGCGACTATGACACGCAAGAGCAGGAGACACAGGAGAGCAAACTGTCGGAAATCAGGGCTCGCTTCCACGACGCTGTGAACTGGGGAAACTCGTCGGTGGCAGTGTTCTCGCCCACCGGGGTACAGACTTCGTTGCAGATGAAGAGCCAAGACGGCTTGTATATCAATATTCATGAGGCTGCCTGCGTGGACTATTCCACCATGCACCTCAACCTTGATGACAAGACTATGACGTTTGAGAGTTGGCTCACGCCAGACGCATACGGAGCCAAAGGATGCTTGCAGACGCCATGCGTGAGCCCGTGGCGAACGGTGATGGTGAGCGACGACGCACGCGACATGCTGTCGAGCAACATCATACTGAACCTCAACGAGCCATGCAAGATAGAGGATACAAGCTGGATTCACCCCGTAAAATACTGTGGCGTGTGGTGGGAAATGATCGTCGGTAAGAGCTCGTGGAACTACACGGACGAGTTCCCTTCCATCAAACTTGACCAGATAGACTGGTCGAAAGCCAAACCAAACGGACGTCACGCGGCCAACACGGCCAAGGTGAAACGATACATTGATTTCGCCGCCAAAAACGGTCTCGACCAAGTTTTGGTAGAAGGCTGGAACGTAGGATGGGAGGATTGGGCCAACCATTGGAAACAAAATGTATTCGATTTCGTCACCCCTTATCCAGATTTTGACATCAAGGGCCTCAACGATTATGCCCATTCCAAGGGCGTGAAACTCTTGATGCACCATGAGACATCATCGAGTGCCGTAAATTATGAGCGACATTTGAAAAAGGCTTTCAGCCTAATGAACAAGTATAACTATGACGCAGTGAAGACGGGATATGTCGGAGACATCATCCCGAGGGGCGACCACCACTTCTCGCAATCCATGAATGACCACTACATGTATGTGGTCAAAGAGGCCGCCAAGCACCACATCATGGTCAATGCGCACGAGGCAACTCGCCCCACGGGGTTATGTCGCACGTGGCCTAACATGGTGGGCAATGAGAGTGCGAGGGGCGGCGAGTACGAGGCTTTTGGCGGAAACGCTCCCGGCCACACCGTCATCCTGCCTTTTACGCGCCTGCAAGGCGGGCCGATGGACTATACGCCGGGCATCTTCGCAACCAAGCTTTCTGAGTGGAGTGATAACAAAAGCTATGTGCATTCCACCCTCGTGGGGCAGTTGGCGCTATACCTTACCATGTACAGTCCTTTGCAAATGGCCGCCGACTTGCCGGAGCACTACGAGCGTTTTGACGACGCTTTCCAATTCATTAGGGACGTGGCGTGTGACTGGGACGACTCCAAGTACCTTGAGGCGGAGCCCGCCCGGTATATCACCGTGGCCCGCAAAGCCAAGGGAACGGACAATTGGTTCGTGGGAGGAAAGTGCAATGAGAACGGGCATGTCAGTGTGGTAAGGCTTGATTTCTTGGATAAAGGCAAGGCCTATCGGTGCACCATCTATGCCGATGGCAAGACGGCCGACTACGAAACCAACCCGCAAGCCTACACCATCAAGCGCAAGACGGTGAAGCGTGGCGACGTGTTGAAAATAAAACAAGCCCGCGGCGGTGGCTTCGCCATGTCGTTGTTCGCCAAATAACGCGCGCCGAAAGCCCTTTGGTGACGATATAGGATAGATGTAAATGAGGAGGGATGGCGAACCGCCAAGCTCTTCGGGATTGAGCGACAAGCATGGAGGCGATTGCCCCCAAGGAATGAATGAATGTACTTGCGCTGTTTAAAGATAATACCAAAAATATGATACGAGAAATGTTTTTTGCAGGAATCCTCTCGTTTTTGATAGGTCAGCCCATGTGCGCGCAGACTTTCGACGAGATGGTTTATAGTCCGAAATCTACAGTTTTCAACCTTAACGCCCCTACCAGCGCCAAGCGCGTGGAGGTGAAATTGTATGACGATGCGTTGGGGGGCAAACCAATCAAGACGCTGTCGATGAGGCGTGTTGGCAACGATAGATGGAGTAAGTCGGTGAAAGGAGATTGGAGGGGCAAGTTCTACACTTTCGAGATACCATCGCTTGGCAAAGGCGAGACACCCGGAACGTTCGCGAAGGCCGTGGGCGTGAATGGCAAACGTGGGGCCATTATTGATATGAAAGATACCAATCCGGTAGGTTGGGATCGCGATGCAAGGCCTGCGTTGGCGTCGCCAGCCGATCTCGTGATATACGAGATGCACCATCGAGACTTTTCCATCGACTCGTCATCAGGATTGCGTCACAAAGGCAAGTTTTTGGCACTCACGGAGCCACGCGCCATAGAACACCTGCGTATGTTGGGTATCAATGCCGTGCACATCCTGCCATCTTATGATTACGCCTCGGTGGACGAGACTAAGTTGGACCGCCCGCAATACAATTGGGGATACGACCCGCTCAACTACAATGTGCCTGAGGGTTCTTATTCCACCGACCCCTACAACCCCACGACCCGTGTGCGCGAGTTCAAAGAGATGGTACAAGCCTTGCACAAGGCCGGTATCAAAGTTTTCTTGGACGTGGTATACAATCATACTTTCGATATAGACGGCAGCAATTTCCAACGCACTTACCCCGATTATTATTATCGAAAGAATGCAGACGGCACTTATTCTAACGGCTCCGGGTGCGGCAACGAGACAGCCTCTGAGAAGCCCCTGATGCGCCAGTTCATGATCGAGAGCATGAGATATTGGGTCACGGAATATCATATTGATGGTTTCAGGGTGGACCTTATGGGCGTGCACGACATTGAGACGATGAACCTCATACGCAAGGAGATGGACAAGATAGACCCTTCCATATATATATATGGAGAGGGCTGGAGCGCCGGCTCGTGCGCTTACCCGGCAGAGAAGTTGGCGCTCAAGGCCAATATGAGACAGTTGCCACGTATCGGCGCGTTTAGCGACGAGTTGCGCGACGCGCTTCGAGGCCCATTCTCTGATGATAGCAAGGGGGCGTTTCTCGCAGGAATCGCCGGGCAGGAAGAGAGCGTAAAATACGGCATAGCTGGCGCTATAGCCCATCCGCAGGTAGACATGGATAGGGTGAACTATGCCAAGGAGCCGTGGGCGACGGAGCCAACGCAAATGATCAGCTACGTGAGTTGCCATGATGACATGTGCCTTAACGACCGCTTGAGGGCCAGCGTACCAAACCTTACGACCGCGGAGCAAATCAGGCTGAACCTTTTAGCGCAGACGGCGGTCTTCACATCGCAGGGCGTACCTTTCATGTTGAGTGGAGAAGAGATGTTCCGGGACAAGAAGGGGGTGCACAACAGCTATAACGCTCCCGACTCTATCAACCATCTTGACTGGAATAATTTGCGTCGTTACCCACAGGTGTTCGCTTATTACAAGGGGCTTATCGCGCTACGCAAGCAGTTCAAGGCTTTCCGCTTGGGCACCGCGGAGGCAGTTCGGCGCGACTTGTTTTTCTTGCCAACGCAACCTTGCGTGGTGGCCTATCGGGTGCTGGACGAACCTACGCGCAGCTATATCTATGTGCTGCTCAATGCCAATAAGACCGAGCGCAAGGTTCGATTGCCGTATGGCGTGTACGATGTGCTGTGTTATGACGGTGTTATCGACGTGACCGGAACGGAGAAATTGTTTGTTGACGAGGACGCTGATATGGCGATAGTGCCTGCCCAGTCGGCCATGATACTGAAGATAAGAACGACAAATTAATGCGATATGAAAAGAGCGGTATTCTTCTTTTGGCTTTTAATGCAAACGTTTAGCATGAACGCGAAAGTCAAAGTGACGCGCATAGACCCTACCAATTGGTATGTGGGCATGAAAGATCCAAGTTTGCAACTCATGTTCTACGGTGAGGATTTGGACAGCGTGGAGGTCACCACAGACTACCTTGGCGCGCGCGTGGACAGCGTGGTACATCTTCCCAACGCCCATTACCTGCTCGCTTATCTCAATTTGCGCGACGCCCATCCGGGTGTCATGACGCTAAGGCTGACTAAGGGCAATGCCACCAAGAAAGTGCTATACGAGTTGAAACAGCGAGAGATGAGTGGCGAGAAGCGTATGGGATTTACCAATGCCGACGTGTTATACATGCTTATGCCCGACCGTTTCGCAAACGGCAACGGCAAAAACGACCAAGTGAAAGGCATGAACAAGTATGTTTGCGACCGTACAAAGCCAAGCCTGAGGCATGGCGGCGACCTCGAGGGCATACGCCAACACTTGGACTATTTCAACCAACTAGGTGTGACCGCGCTGTGGTTCACGCCTGTGTTGGAGAACAACTCGCCAGACACCAACGGCTTCAGCACCTACCACGGATATGCCACGACAGACTATTACAAGGTGGACCCTCGCTTCGGCACAAACGAGGAGTATCGAAAACTCATCCATGAGGCGCATGAAAAAGGGCTGAAAGTGGTCATGGACATGATTTTCAACCACTGCGGCTTGGAGCATCCTTGGATATCGGAGATGCCCAGCCCGGATTGGTTCAACTGCCCCGAATGGCTTCGCGATGGGCGCGACAGTGGGCGCGACAGCAAAACCGGCATGGCCAATGGCGCCAAGACTAACTCCAAGTACTTGCAAACGAGCTACAAGCTAACGCCCGTTCTCGACCCGTACGCATCCAAGGTAGACATGAGAGAGACTGTGGACGGATGGTTCGTGCCATCCATGCCCGATCTGAACCAGCGCAACCCACACGTGATGAAATATCTCATCCAGAATAGTATCTGGTGGCTAGAGACCGCCGGCATAGATGGCATACGCATGGATACCTACCCATATGCCGACCGCAGGGCTATGGCTCGATGGATGAAAACGATCGATACGGAGTACCCCAATTTCAACACCGTTGGAGAAACTTGGGTCACTGAGCCCGCCTACACGGCCGCTTGGCAGAAGAATTCCAAACTGTCAGATGTGAACAGTTATCTCAAGACGGTGATGGATTTCAGCTTTTTCGATAAGTTGAACAAAGCCAAAAACGAGGAGACGGACGCATGGTGGAGTGGGTATAACCGTATATACAACAGCTTGGTGTATGATTATCTCTACCCCAATCCATCCTCCGTGATGGCCTTTATAGAGAACCACGACACCGATCGCTTCCTTGGCAAGGGCATGGATGTGCCGGCTTTAAAACAGGCGTTGGCCCTGTTGCTCACCATAAACCGCACACCGCAACTGTATTACGGCACCGAAGTGTTGATGAACGGCACCAAAGAGGTGAACGATGGGTATGTGCGCGAGGACTTCCCCGGTGGCTTTCCCGGCGACACTCACAATTGTTTCACGTCGAAGGGCCGCACCAAAGCGGAGAACGACATGTTCTCATGGCTCAGCCGTTTGCTGCATTGGCGCCAAGCCAACAAGGTTATCACCAAGGGCAACCAAACGCAATTCATCCCGTTTCATGGCGTTTACGTCATCGCTCGCCAGTATCAAGGGAGGACGGTGCTTGTCGCGCTCAATGGCAAGAGGGGTGACAATGTCATGTCGGTGAAACGTTACGCCGAGGTAATCGCAAATCACACCACGGCCAAAAACATCCTCACCGGTCAGCAAGTTGACTTGACCAAGGACGTGCCAATGGCAGATCGAGCGGTCATGGTGCTCGAGTTCTAACCGTGGATAGCCGATGGGGGCGGCGTGATATCTACGGACACAAATATTCTTCACAAAGATTTTTATGCCATCAAACAGCTTGACACAAGTTCATGATAGAGTTTTGTTCAAGTTGTTTGATGGTTTTTGTTATCATTGGTGCTATTGCATGCCATACGTATGCACGCTCAAACCGCGCGCAGATGGCAGATAATTCACGCCCCACCAGCACATTTGCAGCAAAACGAAAGCCACCACGACCGTCCATAAGGCTGCTCGATGTCCGTGTGGGTGGTGTTGCCGCAGATGTATGTACACCAAATAGGCCATCCATGTGGCCGCTGCCCAAGTCTCTTTCGGGTCCCAAGCCCAATAATGTCCCCATGCCTCTTTGGCCCAAATGGCACCCATGAGCATACCTATAGTCATGAACGCCAATCCCACGCATACCAAATCGTCGGTTATGGCCATCTCGTTGCCGCATGCGTTAGGCCGTTTCACAAACAGTAAATATATCGCCATGACAAACGCCGCTCCCAATAGCGCATAAGCCATCATGTAGACGATGACGTGCGGAGCAAACCATGGACTTTGCAAGGCAGGCATGAGTGTCTTGGAATGTATCTCGGGTTTTAGAATATTAATGGCTACAAAAACTGTCGCCATGAGCGTTGAGAAACTTAATATCCACTTGTAACGCCAACGGGCGTACACAATAATGCCAGCCAATGGTAAGAAAAAACTGTACCACAGGCGTGTCTCGCCCATCGTGCGCATGGGCGGTCGCTCTAACGAAAGCCACATGAGCACAATGTATGTAAGAAAAATCGCTAAACCAATCGTTGTTGCAACAAAAGCCACGTGGCGTTTTTCTTTCCATGCGGCCCACGCTCCGACAATCCAAAGGAAAACGGCTATCGTGGCGAATAAGATAAAATAGCTCCAGTTCATGTTTTTAACTCCTTTCTGCGTCCAGTCATCAGAAACATGCATACAGCACCGACAAACAACATAAACACCCCTATATATACCACCGGCAGCCATGGGTCTGCCACTAATTCAAACACGCTTAGCGTGCTCCATTTGCCCATCTGCTCGTTGTAGCTGAGCTGATAGATGTCCCATCCTTCCACTGATAGGGGCTTGTTCACGTAGATTTCTGCGTGGAGGTGTTGTCCTTTTTTTGTGAACAGTTCCACGGTGGACGCATAGCGGCGTGGTTCTCGTGGAGGCATCACAAGGATATGCTGATGGTCCAAGACCAAAGATTGAGGCGCAAAGAGATAACTGCCACTACTTATCCACCCTTTTCGGCTCTGTTCACCCTTGGTGGCACTCACGTATAAAGCACTGGCCGTACCTCTCGATTGGCTCTTTACAAATCCGTATCGATTGTGTGCCATGCCTATGTCATCAGCCCTTAGCCGTGCCATCATACCCTCGGGCATCTTTCCTGCCATGGCGTTTAAGATGGCGGGCATGCCGTTTTCGATACGTTTTTCCACCAGAATGCTCCATCCTGACAGGTCGCCACGTACAAACGCCGTGTCTATAAGTAGTTGTGCGGGGTTTTGTCGAGATATGGCTTCGCCTTTAGCATTGGTCATCATCAGCTTGGGCGGATATTCGTCTATGGTGAATTTTTCCAGTTGTATGGCCAAAGGCAATTCGTGCACTCGGTTGTTTGCATCGAGTGCGCGCCATTCTGGTGTGCCTACCTCACAATACATTTTCAATCGTTGCATGTCCGCGCTACCCAATGTGCCACCTGTGAGCACTATGAACAGACCCGCATGGCTCATCAACGAGGGTGCGCGCCGCCATGAAAAGTCAAACAGTCGCATAGTTGTTACCTCGCCCACGATGAGCGTCATCCAAGCATATACCAAGACAAATGGCCAAAATGCGAGCATGCGTGTTATGCCGATAGCATCTGATGGTGCCTGCTCCTCGGGCACTTGCTTGGTGAGTCCCATCACCGCGGTGAGCAGTGCGGCAACGGCGATGGCGGGGACGGCGGCACTCGTGGTGGTCATAAATCGAAAAAAATATACGTGCCTACGCGCGCTCCATATCGCTATAAGCGTGGCTACAAGCGCAGCAAGCGTGATGATATTGGCTGGCCAAGCAAACACTTGCCACTCCAACGGGCCAATGGTCAACTGCAAAAGCAAGCCCGTGGCAAGTAATCCTGCAACGATGGCGGTGCCCTCTCTCAGAGTATAAGGTTTATTCCACATGAATAGATCGGGTTTGACAAAGCCGCTTTCCATCTTTGCCATCATGGTTTGGTGTAGGTGGCGAGGGTGGTAGCGGCTTGGTCTTTATCGCACGCGAACCTTTATAATAAAGTGTGCGTGCATCTCTCTTACATTGGTTTCATTTCAAAACGCTTGTTGTGGCGCGCTTGTTCTATCCATCGCGGCACCACTTGGTCTATGAACTGTCGCTTTTGCGCTCTCAGTTTTGGCATGTCAAGCCCCACATATCGAGCAGCTTTTGCACGTGTGGAGATGTCGGGCAGTGGTATGGGCTTGGTATATCCGTGGCGTGCCACCACGCGAGCTATCTGTAGGCGAGCGTCTTTGGCGTATGTCATGGCGTCGGCCAATAGGCGCATCACTTCTTGTGGCGCATGGAATGCGGATCCATGCCCAGCCATTGCATAGTCCCACCGCCATTGGCTCTTGCGTATATCATCGAGCACCTTGGCCATCTCGCTCTCTGTGGCACCTTTGTCCCATGCGAATTTGGCCTCTATGTGCGCGTAGGCCAACTCCTTGTCCAACTTGCCGCAAAAGTCGTACACCTTCTTTTGACGGTCGTATACGTTCTGCCTCAGTGTCTCGGCATCTTGTCTATGGCAGGTTTGGCAGGTACGGTCGATATTGGCTAATGGGCTGGTGATGTGATGATCGGTATATTTCACGCCACCCTCAGAGCGGTAAGGCATGTGACAATCGGCGCAGGATACGCCGCGCTGTCCATGTATGCCCTGTTTGTAGATCTCATAACCGGGATGCTGTGCTTTTAGTATGCGCGCTTTGGAGAGTGGGTGTATGTAGTCGTAGAACCCGATACTATCATAAAACGCCTCGGCATCCTCACACGTCAGGCCCTTGTCTTGTGGGAAGCGCAGGTAGTTATGGTTGTCTTTTTCAAAATAGTACTCTGTGTGGCACTGTGCGCATACCAAGCTTCTCATCTCTTGGTGTGAAGCTTTGCGTGCGTTCTTGCCAGCGTTGGCCCATGCTTCATAGAGGGCTGGGCGGGCCGGGCGAATATCCATAGTGCGAGCGTCATGGCAGTCAGAGCATCCAACGGTGTTCATGACCTCGGCTCCGTAGTCGCTCCATTGGCCGGCGTAGAATGTGCCCACACCTTTCTCGCGCATCAGCCGTGGCACGTCAGGTCCTTTGCAAGTCCAGCAGGTGGCGGGTTGCAGGTCGGTGGCTCCATTGATGCCCGGACTGCCAGTGCGTAGTATCTTGCGCAGGTCGTCGAGACAATGGCGGTGACCCCGTGGCGTATTATATTCGCGCGAGAAGGCGTAGCCGTCCCAAATGACGACAAGCTCTGGATGCGCTTCGAGCACGTCCTCTTCTTGAGAACCGTTGTATAGGCTTTTGAAAGTGGTGTCTTCGGTCATTGCCCACGTCTCATATTCACGCGGGAAGTCCTTGGCAAACTTCTCGTTTTGTGCCACGATAGAGTCGGTCATGGGTGTGCGGCGGTTGTTGAACACGCTTGCTACCTCTGCCCTGCGCTCCAAAAGCGATGAGCATATCAGCCCAAGGATGAAGACCACGGTCATGGCACAGAAAAAGAGTAGCCATCCTTGCCATTTTTTCAATTGTTTTTCCATGATGAATGTCGTTTATGTTTTTCTCGTTTACATGCCTTTGGGGCTACGCAGGTTAGGCACAGCCTCATGCCCAGTGAGCTTTTGTAGCCATTGCGGCACTGGGCTGGCGGGCAATGGTTCCACGTACTCCGCGCCCGGTGTGGCTGATAAAGAGTTCATGCCACCATGTGGCACGTCTCGGTGACAGTCCCAGCAGGCTTGCCCTTCGCCACGCTTAGCCAACATGTAGTTGATTCGCCCAGTCTTAACAAACTCTTGGTTGAGCTGGCTATGACAACGTATACAGTTGTCCATGATGACGGTGGCAGAGGGAGTTTCGGCTTCGATGGTTTGGCTCTCGCTATGCGTCACGAAGTAGGCCACGTGCTTCATGCCGTCTACGCCTTTGAACATATAGTGCGACAAGATGTTGTCGTTAGGCACGTGGCAGTCGTTGCACGTGGCGTCACGCCCATGAGACGAATGGCTCCATGTGGCGTAATAGGGCGACATGATGTGACAGTTGATACATGCCGCAGGGTCGTCTCCAGCTATATAGGTATGCATTCGGAGCAGATACATGAACAAAAGCACTAACCCTACGATGATGCCTGTGACAGCGACAAGTGCCACTTTCTGCCTGTAGGTAAAAGAACTCGTTAGTCGTTTCCAACTGTTCGAGAACCATGCTTTTAGCTTCTGGATGTACATAGGCTTGTAGTTAGCGATATTGCAAATATATAAAGAAAAACAATAATCAATGTCAATATTTCAGAAAAATATCCTCATTAATGAGGAATATTCATAATGTGTGGTATGAAAGACATATTGGTGCATGTTTGACGATTAGCGAAGGTAATGACAATTTATGGTAAGCGTGTGTGGTTGGGCTAACAATCAAACGTTATCATGATTATTGAAAAAAACTGACAATAGGGCTTTTAAAAATCGTTTATTTCCAAATGAATGACATCTTGCACGCAAATACGCCCAAAATGAGAGTTTTCAGTATCGCTTTATATATCAGAATGTTGCAGATTTAAAATTGCTATTGCCTCTAAAAAGTTTTCTGACAGCTTTGCCATTAAGCCTTATTCATGATGTGAATAGGTGCTAATGGTAACGTGAAAGCGTTTGAAACGCGTTGCGATGAGGTGCTAAACAACTTGCGAATGAGTGCTATTCGCGATGCGTCGATAAAAAAATGATTGGGAAAATCAATTTCTTTCTTCCTAAAATGCTATTTTAGTCGCTAAATCAATTGTTCTAACACCCCCTGTTTTTGTGATTTTATTTTGACATCGTTGACCGCTTAAAAGCATTGATATGCCACACGTTTGCTATCGCCACATGCAGGTAACGGCCTGTGCACGGCTCAACCTCGTGGCCCAATTACCTGTTGTTTGTATATAAATCACATCATTGCGCTCAATAATTGGCTGTTTAGCGAATTTGTTTTACCTTTGTAATATGCCAATCTTTAGCGTATATACGAAGCGTGTAAGCATCATAGTCATTGTCATAATGATGATGGTAGGTGTAAACGTCAAGGCGGCGTTTGTGGATAACTACAACGTGTCTCAACTTGGCATGGGCAATGGATAGCCCACCAATTATGTGGACGACATCTACGAGGATGACATGGAATGATAAAATAATATGTTTCTGCCAGACACCTGATGGAACTATTAGGATAGGCAGCAATGGTTATGGACTCATGGGGTGACGGCAATGACTTAGCAACGCACTCATGGTAGCTGCTGTGAGAGCTATTGTTTGGACGGCTGATGGATGGCCAATTGTGCTGCCTGAACGTTACGGAGCCGTGCCACCAAAGAGCGTATCAGAGTCTGAGCTGGTCGGAACGTGGCAGCATATAAACTCTGTTTATCGCTATCAACAGCAGCAAGCGTCGACCGATATAATACTTGGTGCTGACCACAAGGTAATCTCTGGATGGGGAGCAGACTCTGTATGGAGCTTCGACTCTATTGCGTTCCCTATACAACAAGTTAGCAGAATGTAAAAAAACAAGAGCTATTTTTGCGTCTTTTGAAATGCTCTTTGTAGATCGCTAAAATGAGAATTATGGCTGTCTGTTTCTTCTTTTCTGTCTCATTTTTATTGCGTCGTTTTGTGATTGATACTCGTTCGCATTCTGATTTAGCCTTAAACGCAGGTTGTTTGGGTTTCAATCGAGACGTGTTTAAGGTGTAATTGTGCGGCGATTGGTGCTTAAAGGCAGGCGCTCAAGAAAACTTACGAGATGTGAAAAATAAAAAACCACCCCAAGATGTTGGTTGATAGGCGAATATGAAAAGTGCTCAAAATTGGCGTATTTGCGAGCAAATGCCTTGCCGTTTGCAAATACGCCAATAATGAGCGTGTCTTTGTGAATTTTTTTCAAAGGCTTTTTATGACTTAAAAGCCTTTGGGTAGTCTCAAAGAATGAACCGTATTAATAATCTGTGTTGTTCGGGTCGAAGTTGGTCCAACCGTTCAACCAGTTGTCGCCCACGTTGAAAGCGCCAATGTAAGGCACTTGCGTGAAGAAACTATCAAGGTTTGTAAACATGGCGGCTGTGAGCAGCGCGCTACCCGATGTGGGCATATAGCCATTGGCTTGCATGCCGAGGTCATTGATGTTGGGTAGCACCTTGTTGCCACTCTGCTTGACAAACCATGTGCTGGAGAAGCTCTTTTTGCTCTCGTCGTAGATGGGTTTGCTCTTTTCATTATAACCCGTCACGAGCACATCTTTCTTGCCTTTGTTGTCGTCCACGCCTGTGAGGTCCATGCCTGCAAACCATACGTTGTTCACGTGCAGGTCGCCTTTGGTGGCGGCCCCTTGCGTGTCACCCTTCTGATTGTCGAGGATGATGCCTACAGGATAGCCCAATGCCACGGAGTTGTAGCAGTTGAGGCGTGAGTTGCGGCGTATCTGCATGGCGCTTTGGAACAATCCAAGGGCTGCGCCATTCATAGGATTCATATTGCCACCAGTGATGTAATTCTGTGTGTTTTGAAATTGGTTGTCCAATTTGGGGCCTACGAAAGTGATGTTGGAGAATGTGGCTTTGGTGTAGGGAGACACGGCTCCGCCACCAGCCTCGTTGTCGCTCTCAAAACCGTTGCTCAAGGAAGTGTCGGCGATTTTGGAGTCTCTTACGACTAATCCGAATTGCACTTTGCCAGAATAGCCGTTGTCTGTGTCAAAGTCGTCATCCCAACCGTGGTAGGCTATGAGATACTTGGCGTTGACCATACCGCCAAACCACTCGTAGGAATCGTCGTTGCTGTATGACACTTGGATGTGATCTAATTTGGTTCCTGAACCAACAGAGCCCAATGTGAGGCCATTTATTTCCTTGTCTTTCATAAATGGGTAGCCTGCGAACTCTATGCGCACGTAGCTCAACACGCCAGAGTTGTCGGTGTTGTCATTGCCACCGTGCTTGGTGCGGGGCCCACCCTCAATCTGCATTTCCTTTTGGTTGTTCTGCGCTTTGCCGCAGAGAATGATACCGCCCCAATCGCCGGGCTTGCGGTTTCCTTTGGCTTGGGCAGATGTAAAAACGATTGGCGCTGATGCGGTACCTTGGGCAAACAGCTTGCCGCCACGCTCCACGATGAGGGCAGCCTTGCTGGCTTTGTCACCCTTGATGATGGTACCCGGTTCTATGGTTAGCTCTGCGCCATCGGCTACGTATACCCATCCTTTAAGCATATAGGTGCCTTTTTTCAGTGTTTGCTTGCCGGTGAATACAAATTCGTCATTACCATTGCCAATCTCTCGGCCCGCGGCATCCTCCTTGCCGTTGTTAAACAGGATACCAGTGCATGCCTTCAGGCCGCCGTCAGTGGTCCAAGTGTAGCCTGTGTTAACCTCAGGTTTTACTTTTTCGTCTTCGTCAGAGCTGCAAGAGGCAAAGCCTGTTGCCAGCGTTAGGACGCATAAGCATCCGTACATCATGTTCTTGTTCATAAAAGTTTGATGTTTGTTAAACATGTAAAAGAATATATTTTCTAAATTGTATAGTCGTTTTCGATTTATAATTTATACATCACGGATAGGCCGATGTTGCGTCCGGGGCGATATTGCCGCACGATCTCGTCTACCTTTTTGTTCTCGCCACTTGGCATTTTCACTTCGGCGAACTGTTTGAAGTTTACTTTTTCAGTAAGCAAGTCACGTATATTTAATTTTATTTCCCAATGTTTCCCAATTTTTTTGGAGGCAGAAATGTCTATCACATTGCGTGGCATCTCGTATGAGTCAGGTATACGTGCGTTGTCGTCTCCGGCCGATTCGCTTGAACCTTCAGAGCGTCCCACGCCGATGATGCGTTTTCCTATGCGATTGTAGAGCAGTGCGATGTTGAGTTTGAAAGGCTCGTTGCGATAAAAAACACCCGTGTTGATGAGGTAAGGCGACTGTCCCTGCATGGGCCGGTCGTGCTCCATGGAGCCGGCTGGAAAGGTCACACTGCTGTGGATGAGGGCGCCGTTGAACGACCAGCTGAAATTGGTCAATCCGATAAACGACAAATCCTTGCGTATATCCAATTCCAATCCGTAATTGTTTGCGCTCTGGGCGTTTTTGTAAGAGTAGATAAGGTCTGTGCCACCAGCCACCGTGTATGTCCACTCGATGGGCGAATCGAAATGTTTGTAGAATGCGGCCAATGAAATTTGCTCACCTCGCGATGGGTAGAACTCATATCGCAAGTCCAGGTTGTCCACCCTGCAAGTGTTTAGCTCGGTATTACCCTGCACGTTAGAGGCCAAGTCGAAGTCGTAGAATACCGATGAGGATATCTCGCGAAACTCGGGCCTGTTGATGGTGCGGCCGTAGCTGGCGCGTAGCTGATGTTGGTCGTTGAATTTGTAAGTGGCGTTGACTGATGGAAAGAGGTCGTCGTTGCGGTAATGCCTTGACGACTCGCTTCGCTCTATGTCGCGCATGTTGGAGATGAGCTCCATGTCGTTATGTTCAAAGCGGACACCGGCCAGGACGCTCAGTTTGCCAAAGGGGAGGAATGCGGTGAGATATCCTGCGCCGAGTGTGTTGTGTCCGCTGTAATTGTTTCGCCAGCGCACTTGCTCCAAGACGTCCAAGCCTCCGTCGCCCAAATAGGTCTTGTTGGATAGCAGTGTGGGCACGTCCATCTGTCTAAATCCGTCGGGCAGGTGGTTGTTTGCGGCATCCCAGTTGTAGATAAACTCGCGTGCTTGGTACTTGCGTGTGCGATATTCGCCATAGGCCCCGTATTTAAAGTTGGGCTTCCAATCTCCAAATTTGAGGTCTATCTTGTCATTGACATTGGCCGAGACAATATGTTCGTCAAGCTGTGTCCACTCGCACGATATGTCATTGCCTGTGGTGAGGGCTATTTGACCGCTGTTGATAGCGTCGTCTACGAGATAGCGTCTGCGATCGGGGAGGTTTCTGTTAGCGTATGCATAACCCACACTCCAGTCTAAAAGATTGTTCTTGAAGGTGTGTTTACCCGTTAATTGGCCATTGTATACGGCTCGGCTACGATAGTAATACTCGGCTGAGTTTTCCAGATTGGCTTGGGCCGAGACGCCCTCGCGCCAAGTGTATCGCTGGTTGGTGAGGTAATTGAAAATATTTTTCAGTTGAAATTTATGGTTGCCAGACGGTGAGAAGAATGTCAGATTGAGCATGCTACCGAGGCGACGGTTATTATTGTACTGGTTGTCGGTGGAGTGGCGCAAGTAGTTGCTGTGATCGTTGGCCACATCGTACACGCCGAAGAGATTGTTTTTCATCTCGTCGTAGGTACGATATTCGTTGGAGTAGTTTGCCGCGGCGATAAGTCCCAATCTGTAGTCTGCTATCTTCCAGCGATAGCTGCCGTTCATGCCGAGTTTTAAATCTCCGTACACTTTTTGATCTTTCACTATCCAGTCATTGTTAAATCCACCCGTGAGCAAGGAGTTACCAATGGATGAGAGAGCTGTGGTTGACTTGTTGAAAGAAGAGAAATTGCCCAATGAGGCGTCGTTCCAATTGCCTCCTATGGTGAGGGCCAATGAGTTGGAGGCGGGAATTTCCTTAGTGTTGATGATGATAAAGCCGCTAGTATAATCAGCGGGATAGTCGGCGGAAGGCGTCTTTACGATAGTAAGATTGTCAATTTGCTGACTTGGAATGATGTCGAAAGAGAACGCGCGGCTGTCAGCTTCGCTGCTCGGCACGGCGCCACCGTTCATCCAGACATTGTTGTAGCGTTGTGAAAGCCCTCGCACCATGACAAATTTGTCGTCTATAAGGCTCACTCCCGGTACTCGCCTGATGACCTCGCCGGCATTGGAATCTTGTGTTTTTTCTATTTCTTGGGCCGACACATTGCTCAGTATGACATCGCTATTTTTTACCTGTTGCACCGCCGCTGTCTCAGTGTTTTTGCGCTCCAGGGCCACGATGGATACCTCCCCTAACTGCTTTTCGTCGGGCTCCATGCGTATTTTTAAACCTTCTTCTGTAGCAATAGGTTTGCCCGGGACATGTTCCAAAGTAAAACTTTTGTACCCCACATAGGTCACAGTGAGTGTATATTGCTTACTGGGCTGTAGCCCGTCTATCTTAAACTTACCGTCTACATCTGTTATAGCTTTGTAGTCTGTGCCTTTCACGCTGACCATGGCACCTATCAGCGGTTCGTCATTTTTGGCATCTGTGACTGTGCCCACTATTGTTTGGGCCAAGCCCTGAATTGCAGCGATCAGCAGTATGGCCGCAATCGCTATTCCCCTTTTGCAATTTTTCATTGTCTTCTATTATCTATTATGCGATGCAAAGTTACTTGTGGGATGTTACATAGAGGTTACACGGTTTTGACGATATGTTCACAAGACGTTTACATCATTGATACAAAGTGGTTTCAATCATGTTAAGACAGTGCCACTATCGTGTGTAAACAGATGTAAAGGCCCCATCGTTAACATCAACGCTAACGGTGGGGCCAATCACCTATGAAAAATATTAAAGACTATATTTTGTATGCAAGTGTATATCTATTATTATTTATGTCTTCGCGTAACCTCGTGCAACACTTTGCCATGCTTGTCTATCATGCGTAAAACGAGTGCGTCTTTGGAGGCGGACACAATGGAGAACCCAGGCTCTCCACTGCAAAACATCGTTCCCTCCACGGCTTTCACGTAGGGTCTGGAAAGTGAGGCGGAGCTGTTGATGATATAGTCTATGTTGGAGTCTTGGTGCCTGATGTGCTGAAAATTGTGAATGTGTCCACAGAGATACATGTCTACATTGTGGCGTTTCAATATTGTGTTCACATGGCTCTGCATGTCCAACCGCTCGCTTTTGCTCTTTCCTGTTTCGGCGTATATGGGATGATGGCCCATCACGATGACCCAATCTTCACGCTCAACGGTTAGTACAGAGTCGAGCCATTGCATTTGCTGGTTGCAGTCTTGTAAGCTGGCGTCGGGGTATTTTAGATAGGCATTGCGATATTTTGAGATTATCGGTGTGGTGTCTATCCATACCAATCGTAGAGTCATGCCATGATTTTCGAACACCTTTGTGTAGTATCGAGCGGGCATCATCCAGCGTCTACTCTTGTGGCTATACTCCATGCAGGCAGTGGTGTTGCCTCTGTATTCATGATTGCCCAGCAAGGGAAACCAGTCTAACATAAGCTCTGGGTGACTGTATATCTGCTCGAAATTGGTCATCCATAACGGGTCGTCAACACTTGCCACGCCATTGAAGTGGTGTACATCGCCCAATGCTGCCACAAATTTTGGGTTCACACCCTTTTGGCTCATCTGTCCCATCAGCTCGGCGATAGGTTTTTGATCGTAGTAGCCGTTACGTCCAAGGTCGTTGCAAACAATGAAGTTTAATTTGCCTTTAAAGATAGAATAGTCGGTTATCTGTGCTCTGGTAAGGAGCACAGATAATATAGTAAGGATTAAAACGAATGTTTTTCTCATAGTTCTCAAGTTTAAAAATCCAAATGTTTAGGCTTTTTGTCACAAGGAAATCTTGATGCCAGCGTTCAACTTCACGCCGTAGTATTCTGATTGCATGGTGCGATCTTTGGTACCTTGATAATATCGCAGTGGTTGGTTCAGCAAGTTTGTGGCGTTGGCGTATACCGTGAATTTGGAGCGTTTGCCCCATGTGTATGATGCATTGATATCAAGATAATTCACGCTATCGTAGTAACGGTCAAGTTCAGCTACGGTTCCTAACTCGTCGATGAAGCTTGATGCTGTGTTCCAACTCAGCCTTATGTTTGTGCCGTTTTGCTCGAAATAGAGCGAGGCGTTGGCTGTATGCTGCGGACTTCCGGTCATTTTGATGTTCTTGGCATCGTCCATCGCACGATGTTCAAACTTGTGGTTGAGCGTGTTGCTGTGCGTATAGGTGTAGGTTCCGTAGAAGCCAAGGCACTTTAAAACGGGTGTGATGAAGCTGAAATCGCGCTCATAGGCCACCTCAACACCGAACAGGCGTGCGTCGTAGGCATTGATAGGCTTGGTTATTTCGTACTTGGGTGTCTCGCCGTCTTCGGTCAACAGTCCGTTGGGAATGTTGGGGTCGGTGCTCGATTTCCACACCTCGTCCACAATAACATTATTTAATCGCTTGTAGAATACTCCCAAACTTACTAATCCAATGCTCTTGAAATAATAGTCGGTTGATAGGTCGAGGTTATACGATGTGGTAGCTTTCAAGTTAGGATTGCCCATAGACGCTTCCTCGTCGGCCACCGTATAGCTTACGCTTGGCACCAACCACGAATATTTGGGGCGGCTCAATGTCTCGGTGAACGAGGCTCGTACGTTCCAGTCGTTCATAGGTGTGTATTTGAAAAGCACGCTTGGCAGCCAGTTCACATAATTGTTTTTTTTGTCTCCTGTAGGTATCAACTTGCCATTTTCATCCTTGGCATTGTCCACCACCCAGTTGAAACCGCTGTAATTTAAGTTGGTATATTCCATACGAAGACCAGCTGTAAGGTCCATCTTTTCACCCAGACGCTGATCAAATCTAATATATGCAGCGGTTACCTTTTCTGTGGCATGATAGTTTCCTGCAGCCTTTGAGTTCAGCTCATTGCCCTCAAGTGAGGCAAAGTTGAAAGAGCCGAGATAGTGATTTGCGATAAAAGGCGTACCTTCAGGATAGTTCTTTCCTGCCATGAAACCGTTGCGGATGTGCGGAGATAGATATTTTTTCCACTCATCATTATTGACTTTTTTGTATGCGTCAATATAGTCTAAACAGTGAATGGCTTTGTCTTTCTCTTTGGAAGTGAACTTTGCTCCGATTTTCATTTTGGTGCCATAAAGTCCTGTAGAGAGAGGCAGCGTAAAATTAAGGCGCCCTTTCCATTCGTTCTCATAAATCTCTTGGTTAGAATTGGTCAACTCGTCTATGCTCCATTTGTAATCGTCTATTGATGAGATAACTGCCGAAGGATAGGGTTGCCTACCACCATTGTCCACAAAATCGATCCCTTTTAAAAAGTCCTCGTTAGCCTTGGCCTTCCCTTTCATCACCACACCCATGTAGCGTTCGTTAGGTCTATCCTCTGTAGCGCGGCTGTAAGAACCGGCCCAATCCACCTTTAAGTTGCCGAAATAGTGTTCGCCGTCAAGCATGAAATCCATGGTTTGTTGTAGTTCCAAGCGTCTATTCTTGTTGTTATCACTACCTGCTTTGGTCTGCAACACCAAACTGCGTTTGCTTGATTTTTCACTTATTTTCTTGTATGTTAGTCTGAATCGGTTTTCCCAATCGTTACGTCGGTTATACATTGCACGAAATCTTATCTTGTGATCAGCGTTGAATTTGTAGTCGGTTGAGAAAGTATAGCTTTGACGTTGGCGCGTCACATAATATTGTCTAATCTCCGCTTTGTTCAAGAAAACCTTATTATTGTCGTCCACGTCATAGGTGAACTCTGTGTTGTCAGAGCCTCCGGGGTTGTACTGATAAGATGCGGCGAGCATCAAACCAAGCCTGTCATCGAGAAATCTATCGCCCCAAGTGGCGCTCAATTCCTTTTCCATCTTTCTGCTTACCATGTTGTAACCTGTTCCGGCCGAGAAGTTCAGCACTCGTCTGTAAGGCGTGTTCTTGGTCACGAGATTGATGCTTCCACCGATGGCATCACCGTCCATATCAGATGTCACCACCTTGTTTACCTCAATGGTTTGCACCATGTCTGCTGGAATAAGGTCCAACTGTACGTTTCGTGTGCCACCTTCGGCTGAAGGAACGCGATTTCCATTGACCGTCACCGACGAAAGGTCCGCGGCCGTTCCACGCACTTGCCCAAATCGTGCCTCGCCTTGATCATACTGCACGTTGATGCCATTGATGCGCTTCAGGGCATCGCCGATGTTCGAGTCGGGAAATTTTCCCACTTGGTCGGCACTCACCACATTGGTCACACCCATACTGTTTTTCTGCATATTTAGAGCCTTACGCCGGCCGTGCAGGGCACCGTGTACTTTCACTTCGCGCAGATAGGTTCCCTCGCTCATCACAATATTTCTTTCCACGGTGCCCCCACCACTGATCGTCACGGTTGTAGTGACGGGTTTATATCCAACGTAACTTACTGTCACATTGTAAGTTCCTGGTTTGATATTGGTAAGGTTATAAAATCCGTTTTCATCGCTCACCACGCTCGTTTTCAGACTTTTGATGTATACAGTTGCACCGGGTAATATGCCCTCGTCCGCGTCTACAATTCGTCCTCTCACTGTACCTGCGTTGGGCAAACTGGTCACTTCCGCAGCGTTCGCACATAACAAGGCAGCCTGCAACATCAAAACGATTGGTAATTTTTTCATCTGTAATGCATTGTTTTTTAATCTTTTGCAAAATTACGTGGTAAGCGTTACATTTGTTTTGCAATGGTTTGAAAAAGTTGTTACAGTATATTGAGTTGGCATTTAGCCATAATTCAAGTCTTCATGTCAAGCTCTTAGGCACAAAAATCCCATCCCAACGTCGCGCGGTTGAGATGGGACATCAATCTACATTTACCTTAAAAATACACGTCTTCCCACGCTTGGGCAAGACTAACGCATGTTAATTTTCCATGAATTTTTTTGAGGCGCGCAACTGATGGCGCATGATATTGAGAAACTCTTGACTTTCTTGCAACATATTGAGATATACCAACGACACCTGTAACATCTTGTTATTTTCAGTCTGTTGAATACGATCAATATGTCGTTTGCGCAATAAGGATATGTCATCTTTGCACGTATCAGCCTCGGCCATGATGTTGCGGTAGTCGTCATAGCGATTGGTGTCTATCATATTTTGTGCCATTTGCATCAAATCATTAATTCTGCGGCGCATCGGTTCAAACTCCTTGATGTATTCGTCGGGCAATGGGTTGAAATTGTTGTCTACATGCTCCTTGATAGGATCGAGCATACGGCGTAGGCAATAAACGTATTGCTGTGCAGAGTTAGCACTGAGATGATACCACGTGTTGCGCTCTATGGCCTTTTCAGTGGGCGATCGTTTCAGCCCCAACATCTCCTGACGGCGGAATTTTTTCAGCATGTCGCGTTCGTTCCTCAAGCTTTTTAGGCTGTGTTTCAGGGCTTTCACGTCTTGGTCTGCAAAGCCATCTACGATACGGTTAAATTCGCTTTGGGCAAAATTGTTGATAAAAGCCTGGGTTTGTCCCACTTGCCTTTGTAACATGTCCCATACCAAATCGGGATCTCGCGTGCGCATCATCAGGTTGAAAGTGCTGGTCTTCTTGTTAGCTGCCATCTTCTTGGCGTAGCTACGATTAGAATGAATGAGCGAGACGACCACTAACAGCATGAACAAGGCTTTGGCCACGATGCCACCGTAAAACATGATGGTGCATACCACCGCGCAAGCGAGAAAGGCCACGCCAGCCGTTATAAACCATCCGCCTATGACGCTCAGTACGCCCGTCACGCGGAATACGGCACTCTCCCTGCTCCATGCCCTGTCGGCCAAACTCGAGCCCATGGCCACCATAAACGTGACGTATGTGGTTGATAATGGCAGCTTATAATTAGTACCGATGGTGATGAGCATGGCCGCCAATACAAGGTTGACCGAGGCCCGAACGGTGTCGAATGCCGCTCCATCGTCAAGGTTTATCTCATTCTTATTAAATCTGCTATCCACCCAATTAATCATTTTTTGTGGCACCACGTCTTTTACCCACGAATTGCCATTCTGCGTAGCTCGCACTATACTTCTTGCCGCACTCGATGACCCGAACATCTCGTCACCCTCGTCTTGCCGGCTCAGGTCCACCGAAGTTTTGATCACATTGTGTGCTTTCTTGGATGTCGCCATGGCAATAATCATTATCACTCCAGCGCTCATCAGGTACAGAGGCGGTGTCTTGGCGCTCTCCATTAACGAGGTCATCATAAACCCTGACGCCGAGGCCCCGTTAGCATTGGCCATGAAGTCTTGGTAAGAGGACAGTCCGGCCAATGGCACACCGATGAAGTTCACGAGGTCGTTGCCTGCGAACGCCATAGCCAACGCAAACGTACCCATGAGTACAACAAATTTGAATATGTTGACACGACATAGATACAACAGCTCCATCAACACTGTAGACCCAATAAATACATAGACGAGCAGCATATCCGTGTTATCTTCAATGTATTGTCGCGTGGCCTCTGCTATATATGGGCTCTTGCCCAACCCTTTAAGAAAGATGAAATAAGACAGTGCCGTGAAAGCTATACCACCAAATATCGCAATGGCGTATTTGGAATGTCGTTTAAAGTTAAACGTGAAAATCACGCGCGAAATCCACATCACGATGATGCCAAAAAAGAACGCGATGCCCACACTTACAAAGATGGCGATGATGGTTTTCAAGGCTTGACTGCTGTTTAGCAGGTCGTTATAATCCAAACCGTCGTCTCCTATCATCTTGAATGTGGCTAAGATAAATGTGCCACCCAACAGCTCGAATACCAGCGATACCGTGGTTGATGTGGGCATGCCAAGCGTGTTAAACACGTCAAGGATCAGCACATCGGTTGCCATGACGGCCAAGAAGATGGTTATAACCTCCTCGAAAGTGTAATTAGCTGGTGCCATAATGCCATGGCGCGCCACGTCCATCATGCCCGAAGACATCACCGCGCCCACTGCAACGCCACACGATGCAATGATCAAGATGGTGCGAAATGTTGCCACTTTGGCACCTACGGCCGACTGCAAAAAGTTTACGGCGTCATTGCTTACGCCCACAAAAAGATCAAAAACTGCCAAACAAAGCAGAAAAATGACAATACATAGATAAATGGTGCTCATAAAAAAGAGATATCCGTAAGATTAATGTCGCAAAGGTAGATAGAACATGTTACATAAATCTTAAGCAAGTATTACAATAATGTTACAGCCTAAACCAATTACAATAAAGCTAATTTTAAAATCACCAACGTATTTGATATTAAAGGATATATACATTAATATATGGTCAATTTTTTGTTATTTTTCGGTTCAAAATTTAATAGCGTTAAGTCGTTAAGCTCGCCACACTTTTTCCATCGCTTAACATTTTACCCTCGAAAATGAAAGCAAAGGCTGTCATGCCTAATTTTTAGAACAATACTTAATTGTAAGTTTAGGCCTTAATCGCATTTTATTTCAATATTAATCACTAACTTTGCGGCATCAAATAAACTATAATTTAAGATTTGTGTCATGATATTAGATAAGAAAAAGACTATCAACGAGATACGCGATTATTTGATGATTGGCATCGCCATGATATCTTACAGTATTGGTTGGAACATCTTTCTTCTGCCAAACAGCATTGCTACGGGTGGCGTGCCGGGTATTGCATCTGTGGTGTTTTGGGGTGTGGGCATTCCTGTCCAAATCACCTATTTCTTTGTAAATGCCGTGCTTCTACTCATCGCGTTGCGTATTTTGGGGTTCAAATTCTGCATCAAGACCATCTTTGGTGTCATTGTTCTTACGCTGATGACCACCGTTGTGCAAAAGGCTACGGCCGGATCGCATCTGCTACACGACCAGCCTTTCATGGCCAGTATTATCGGCGCCATCTTTTGCGGTTCGGGCATCGGGTTGGGATTGGCCTTTCGAGGCTCCACGGGCGGCACCGATATAGTGGCCGCAATCATCAACAAGTATCGTGACATCAGCCTTGGTCGCATCATCATGCTTATCGATATTGTTATCATCTCGTCCACCTACTTGGTGTTTCACGATTGGGAGAAGGTGATATATGGTTATGTTGTACTGTTAGTGACGAGTTTTTGTGTAGACCAAGTGGTACAGTCTATGCAGCGCAGCGTTCAGTTTTTTATTATTTCCGACAAGTACAAGGATATTGCTTCGCGTATAGCCCAGTTTCCACACCGTGGCGCTACAGTCATAGAGGCTCACGGTTTCTATACCGGGCGCGATGTCAAGATGCTGTTTGTGATGGCCAAGCGCAGGGAGAGTGGTGTCATCTTCTCTATCATTAATGAGATAGATCCCAAGGCATTTGTCACCCAGACCAATGTGATAGGCGTGTATGGCGAGGGATTTGACAAGTTCAAGGTGCGAGCGCCGCGCCAGCCACGAACGAGCAAAATCACGCCATTGCAGCAGGTTGCGCTCAACAAATAGCACGGTATAATACAAGGAGTGAGAAAGGGATAGCAAGAATGGTGAGTCGTGAAACTAAATATTTAGAAGAGCTTATAGCCCAAGGCGAGCACCAACAGCAAGATTTCAAATACAAAATACAAGATCCAGCCAAGTTGGCCAAGTCGGTTTCGGCCTTTGCCAATACTTTTGGAGGTCGTCTACTCATAGGGGTACGCGATGATGGCAAGCTTTCGGGCGTGCGTGATGAAGAGGAAATCTACATGATGCGAAAGGCTGCTACCGAGTGTTGTCATCCTGCGTCGGCTATCAGTTTTGACACATACCACGTGGAAGGCCATTCCATTGTCATCGCCACCATTCCCCCATCAGACTGCCGTCCCATCTTTGCCGTTGACGAGAGCGGCCATAAAATAGCTTACGTTCGTGTAGCCGACGAGAACATTGTGGCATCGCCTGTACATTTGGAAATGTGGAAACAGGACAGGGCCTCAACCGTGGTGATGACCTATAACGACGACGAAACCCATCTCATCAATACGTTGCGACAGCACCCAGACGCTACGCTCAACCGTGTGGTACGCTTTTCAGGCCTTAGCCGTTTTAAGGTTATCAAGAAGCTCGCTCGTTTTATTCGTTACAATATCGCAGAGATAAGATTAAAGGACGAGCAGTTTGTCTTTGGTTTGACGGTGTCGTGAGCGTCGCCGTCATGCTTTGATTTGTGCCCCTAACAGCACGCCAAGGCTACCCTATAACTCTTTGAAAATATCCGACAAACGGTCGCTCATACGCAGCTTATTTTCAAATAATAAATCATTCTGTCGAAATACGCTAATTTTGCGAGTTTTTCTCAATGTGTTAATTGTCACCAGATTATACTCTCCAGAGTGCTTTTCTTGGCAAAAAAGTTTTCTATACCTATTCCAATTAGGTATCAATTGCCATGCGATTCGAACTTAAACGTGAAGCGTATGCTGTCTAAACGCATCGCCTTTAGCACTTATTCGCGCGGCCTTTAGGCATTGTTCGCATTTTCAACTTTCTTTTTTTGTCTTGTCATGGTACAAAAAAGGTTTTACGCTATGATTTTTTTCTGTAGAACACCAAGTTTATGAACCCCCTGATTTAGTGATTTTATATTGACACATTCGCATGTCGCCCCATTGTGTCGCGAATTTTTCCATGTGAGTGTTGTGCTCCAATCATCTGCTATAAACGCTGCTCATGTTGGTTATAGCCGTTGGCACGACCAGTTCTTTTTTATTAGGGATTTCCCTAATATCCTGTAGGGATTGCTGCCGTTGAGTTTGGTATGTCTTTTATATCTTTGTCAGCGTAATAAACAATACTATATAAACCATGCGAAAAAATCTTTTTCAACACATAGTAGTGACGCTTGCCATGGTCATGACGCTTAGCTCATGCTCTATCCTGACGATGAGAGACACGGCACAAGTGATAGGCAATTTGCACCACGGACAAACATACGAGGAGGTTGTTCAGGTCATGAGAGGCAAACCCAAATACCGTAGGTTCACAGAAGAGGGGTTGGAACAGTGGGAATATCGCAGAAACATGAATATGGCTGGCGATTATGATGTCATCATCATCGGGTTTAGGGATGGTCGCGTGATTAGCATGGACTCGTTCCGATATGTTGCCCCATATCAGCCCACGATTAAAGTGGACAAGTGAGAAAATGGCAAGAAAGCCATCGGTTTAGTGCCAAAGCTATCTTCCTTAGCTCTTTTCGTATACCTTTTTCCACATTGTATGCCAGCGCTTCGCCAGTGCCTTTATAAAGGCTTTTATGCGTTGGTTAAGTGATAGTTATGCCACTTGTTGTTGCAATCGATTGCATAGCGAATGTCGAAAATATTGATAGCGTATGAGAGGAATAGTGGTATTTGGTGGTATTTTTGTACAAGAAACCTAAAAATATCTACAAATGAAACATTTCTTATTATTGCTATCCTTTTTGTCGTTGTGCTTGTGCGGCCATGCCCAAGGGTGGCCATCGCGCTATACGGGCGTGATGCTACAGGGATTTTATTGGGATTCGTATGATGAAACCAAATGGACAGTGTTGCAATCAGAGGCCGATGTCCTGGCTAAAAGTTTCAATGCTATATGGGTGCCACAAAGTGGCTATTGCAATACAGGCATCGATGGCAAAAGCATGGGCTACAATCCTGTGTGGTGGTTCAATCAGAACAGTTCGTTTGGCACAAAGGATGAGCTGAAGTCCATGATAAAGACGTACAGGGACAAAAACGTGGCTATTATTGAGGACGTGGTCATCAACCATAAAAGTGGCGACAAGGACTGGTGCGATTTTCCCAAGGAAACGTGGAATGGCAATACGCTTGAATGGTCATTTGCTGACATTTGCTCGGACGACGAGGCTGCAGCGCAGCCAAAATTTCAAGGCAAGACCTTTGGAAACCATGACACCGGCGACTCTTTTGGCTACCGTGACTTGGATCATATCAGTGTGAACGTACAAAAAAATGTGAAGTTATATTTGCGATTTCTCAAAGAGGAGATGGGCTACCAAGGTTTTCGCTACGATATGGTGAAAGGCTATGGGGCTGAGTTTGTCAAGATTTACAACGAGTATGCCAAGCCCGATTTTTCAGTGGGCGAGTATTGGGACTATGATTATAATAATGTGGCCAATTGGATAAAGGGCACCGGCTATACCTCGGCGGCGTTTGACTTTCCTTTGAAAAACATCATAAATGATGCGTTTGGCAAAGGCAATTGGGGTGCGTTGACCAACAAGGGTTTAGTGGGCGACCCCTATATGAGTAGGTATTCCGTGACATTCGTGGACAACCATGATACTTATCGTAACGAGAATAATGACCAGTTGCAACACAATGTGCTCGCCGCCAACGCCTTTATACTGGCCATGCCGGGTACGCCCTGCATATTCTTGCCCCATTGGAAAGCCTATCAGACAGAGTTGGAAAAGATGATTGCTGCCCGAAAAGAGGCGGGCATCAACAATCAGAGCAAGATAGTGTACGGTGAGTATCGCGATGGTGGATATGTGACCATTGTGCAAGGCGACAAACGCAAGATAATGATTGTAAGTGGTTATCCCAAAGGCATAGACACCAATGGCTATGAACCCGTGTCGGTTGGCACGCCCGAAAACCCGAACTACGCCTTTTACAAGGAGAAAAACCCAGTGAAAGACCTTACCGTTTATGTCGAGGCGAACACCTCGCCGCTCTATCTGTATACGTGGGAAAGCAGTGGAAACGTGCTCACTGATCCATACCCCGGCACGATGCTCACCCAAAAACGTCTTGTAGGCGACAAGGTGTTTTACTACATGACATTCAAGTCGGATAAGCTCAACTTCTTGCTCAATAAAGGAGGAGACGATACGAAGACAGCTGACGTCAATGATATTGTAGCCGATGTGTTTTATGCCTACAATAACAATCAGGCCACAGACCTGACCTTGCAATACAACAACCAGAACGTTGAGGGAGAGGTGGACCCCTTGGTGTACCGAAATGATGAGACGGTGGCTTACTTCGAGGCACCCGAGGGATGGGCTAAAGTGGCATGCTGGGCATGGAATGGCGATACAAACTATACGGGAGGATCGTGGCCAGGGCAGCAATGCACATACATAGGAAAGGCCGCCAACGGCAACAAGATATGGAAATGGACGTGTAACCCGACAGCCATTGGTGAGCCCGCCAAAATCATGTTTAACGACGGTGTAGACAACACGTCACAGAAAAGTGGGGAGTTTACTTTTGAAAATGGTGGTTATTACAACCTGTCTGCCATGACGAAAACGGGGAAAAACGTGGACGCGATCACCTGTCGTGAGTTTAGGCAAGGAGTGAAGAGCACTGTTTGCCTGCCCTTTAACCTTGACGTGGACGAGGTGAGACGGTTAGATGGCACAATCTATCAATTCTATTCGGCCAAGGACGGCATTTTCTATTTCAAGCCATCAAAAGTTTTGGAGGCATTCAAGCCTTATGTCTTCGTTGCCGCACACGATGGGAAATCTTTGGAGTCGTATATTGGCAAAAAGCTGCTTGTGGGTCAACCCATTCCCACAATCATGGGCGACTACTCGTTTGTTGGCACTATGTCCAAACAGACCAAGACCTCAACCGACGAGGCTTTGTGCTATATTTACACCGCGAGAGAAGGCGTTTTTTCCAAAGCCAACAGACAAGGTGGTGTTGTTGTACCTGCTTTTCGTTGCTATTTCTTAAGCAAGACCCAAGCCGTGGCACCATCCAAATTGTGTATAATGGATATCCCCACAGGGCTTCGATGTGTCGATGTGCCCACGGATGACAATGTCTATAGCATACAAGGTGTATGTATGGGCAATCGCTTGTCTCTACCCATGCTGCCCAAGGGTATTTATATTTATAAAGGTAAGAAAGTTTTAATTACGCGATGATGAAGAAACGATATATTGTGCCCATTGTAACGAAACACCAAATGCAAGGGTACGCACTGCTGGCGGGTTTTTCAGAAAATGGGAACGAGGCTCCAGAGCTTCCGGATGGAACTGAAGCTGGCGCCAAACGTGCTGATTGGAATTGGGAGGATGAGGATTGGAACGATATGGAAAACCAATATGATATTTGAATTTTGCGATTTCTGCGAGTATGCGAAGGACAAAGGATGTCGACAACCTTAAGCCATTAGCTTTAAAACATACAGGGGCACTTTGGTTTAAACCAAAGTGCCCCTGTATGTTGCTTAGCTGTTTAGGTTGTAACCCTCTGGTGACAACCCAATTTTAAATTATTTCTCTTCGGGAGCCTCGTCGATAAGGTCCATGAACTGGTCAAGTTTAGGCGTGATGATGATTTGGGTGCGGCGGTTTCGCTGCTTGCCAATCTCTGTGTCGTTAGAGGCTATCGGGTTAAACTCGCCACGGCCGCCAGCGGTGAGGCGATTAGGAGCCACGCCGAAATGGTCTATGAGGTATTGCACCACAGATGAGGCGCGCAGGGCGGAGAGATCCCAGTTGTTGCGTATGTTTTGCATCAGTTTTGAGGATGTGTTGATGGGCACATTGTCGGTGTTGCCCTCGATGAGCACGTCATAGTCCTTGTAATCCATGATAATCTTGGCAATCTTGCTCAAGGTCTGTTCGGCCCGGTCGTTAATCTCATAGCTGCCGCTCTTGTAGAGCATGTTGTCTGCCAAGGAGATGTATACCACGCCTTTAAGTACCCGAACGTCCACCTCTTTCATTTCCTCGCGACTCAAAGAGCGTGTCAATCTGTTGGTAAGCGCCATGTTGAGCGAGTCGCTTTTGGTTTTCACCTCCACCAAATGGCGTATGTATTGGTTCGACTCGTTGATCTGATCCACCAATTTTGATATATTGATGTTGTTGTCCGTGGTGTTTGAGAGGCTCTTGTCAAGGCTCTGTTGCAGTGCGGCGTAGTCTCTCTTTTGCTGTGCCAACTGGTCCTCCAAAGAGGTGACGCGTGCATTTGAGGCAGCCAATTGCTCTTTGGCGTCTTGGTAATTGCTGGTAAGTTCACGGTTCTCGTTCTGGCAATTCTCCAAATCTTTCTTGCTGGCACAGCTCGAGATGAGCAGTGCGCCAGTCATCATGGTCATTATTAAAACTGTTTTTCTCATGTCTGTTTATATTTTTGATGATCTATTGTATTATTGTCACGCTATGCTAATAAGGTAAGCCAAATTTATGAAAAAGACGGCTTAAAAGTAAAATTGTTGCGTTATGTTTAAAATTTTTAACCACAAACGCGTCTATTTAATATATGATGACATGTGACAAGCCTCGCCAAACGGAACGTAAAGTGAAGAGAGTGGTAAGCTGTATTGTTCGTTTGTATGCTTTAATGGTACAAAATCCACGCTCATATACGGCTATTGATGGATTTTTTTCTTAAATTTGTTGCCCAATGAAAGTTATAGCCATTTTTTTGATGGGCATGTTTTCCATGCTATCTGTGAGCGCCAATGAAAATGACACAACCTATTGCAGACATTGGAGCGCGGGCTTGACCGTGCAGCCTGGATGGGTTATTGGAGCTGACCAATATGTGCGAAAGTGGCTGCGAGAAAACTTTGCCATTGCCTTTGACGCGGCGGTGCGTTATGCCGTTTTGCCCAGGGACAGTGACGCTTACGCGAAAGATTTCGGCTATCCGGCTCTTTCGGTTGGTTTGAAATATGCGCTAAACCACGGTGTGACGATGCGACGTGAGAAGGATGCGGCATGGGGATTGTTGCAGCCGGTGGATTATACCTCGCGGTTGGGAAATACCGTGACTGTCTACGCTATGTTTGAACGTGCCATCCTTCGAACACCCCATTGGCAGATAGACTATACGTTGGCAACGGGGGTGGGGTATACCAAATCGAAATATAACACCTATAATGCCATAGACAACGAGTTTATTGGCTCGCGATGGCTTATCTATTTTGGCGCGGGTGCGCATGCCACCTACTACCTCGACAGGGCATGGGGGGTGCGTGCCGGCGTGGATTTTTACCATCATAGTAACGGCGCGATGAACCGCCCAAACAAGGGCGTCAACGTTCTGGGTCCATCCGTGGGGGTAGTGTACGAGCCCTATCATGACGAGTTGGCTCGCTCTGGCAAACCATGCGTGCGACAACCTTTCACGCCTTTTAGTTTCATGGACTTCGCTTTCAGTGTGGGAGTCAAGACGCTGCACGAGGATTGGCAGCTCACGCAGTTCAGAACGCCACCCGGCGCTCCCAATTACCGCACGTCGAACTTCAAGGTTTATCCCACTTACTCGTTGCAAACATCGTTCATGAGACGCTATGCGCGGCGATGGGCATCGGGGATTGGCGTGGACGTTTTTCTCGTATCGTATGCCAACAGGGTAAGACAGTTGGACGAACGGGACGGGTTGCGTCTCAAGCATAGTCCGTGGTCTATGGGTGTTTCTGGGAAGCATCGTGTGTATTATCATAACCTCTCACTTGATATGTCGTTGGGATACTATCTGTTTAGGGCCTTGGGTGACAATGCTAACAAGGTGGAAACTCCCTATTATGAGCAGATAGGGGTGCACTATACCTTCACAAAACTCAAATGCCTGAACATCGGTATCAACATAAAAGCGCACAAAACCAAGGCCGATTATACGGAGTTGGCGCTTTCTATGCCCATGAGACTGTGATTCTTGCAATACAGGCCTTGTAATACATGGCAACATGAAAAAGTCTACATGCTATGATGTTTTCGGCTAAAAAAACATGATATCATACTATTTTTTGTACCTTTGCAAGGTAAACATACACCTTATTAAAATACATAAAGATTATGATCCATTTCTTTAAGACGCTCAAGGAGAGTATCATCGCTGTTGAGGCAGACCATCAGCTCAACGGGCAGGAAACGCAGAAACTGTGTTGGCTTTTTGGCAATGCGGAACGTATGCAGGTCGAAAGCATGGAAGGCTTCTTTATAGGGCCACGCCGTGAGATGATAACCCCATGGAGCACGAATGCTGTTGAGATTACACAGAACATGAATCTCGCTGGCATTTCGCGTATAGAGGAATATTTTCAGGTGGAGCGAGAGGATGCCGACCACGACCCAATGTTACAGCGCATGTACCACGGTTTGGACCAAACGGTGTTCACTGTGAACCACGAACCGGAACCCATTAAGCATGTGGACGATCTTGAGAAATTCAACGAGGAGGAGGGATTGGCACTCAGCGCAGAGGAAATGGAATATCTACACAAGATAGAAAAGCAAAATGGCAGGCCGCTTACCGACTCGGAGATATTCGGCTTCGCACAGATAAACTCGGAGCATTGTCGTCATAAAATTTTTGGAGGAACATTTGTTATTGATGGCAAGGAGCGCGAATCGAGCTTGTTTGCGCTCATCAAGAAGACTACGAAAGAAAATCCTGGCAAGATACTCTCGGCCTATAAGGACAACGTGGCGTTCGCACAGGGACCTATGATAGAACAGTTTGCGCCAGCCGACCAAACCACGAGCGACTACTTCAGGGTTGAACCCATGGAGAGTGTCATCTCATTGAAGGCTGAGACCCATAACTTTCCCACCACGGTGGAGCCTTTCAATGGTGCTGCCACGGGTACGGGCGGTGAGATAAGAGACCGTATGGGCGGAGGCATAGGCAGTTGGCCGATAGCTGGCACGGCTGTATACATGACGTCATACCCTCGCTTGGCCGGTTCGGATGAAGAGCGCAGGTGGGAGAAAAGCATAGAACCGCGCAAGTGGCTATACCAAACTCCTGAGCAGATTCTCATCAAGGCATCGAATGGCGCCAGTGATTTCGGCAACAAATTTGGACAACCTCTCATCACCGGTTCGGTGCTGACATTTGAGTACCAGACATCGTCTGCGGACACGTCGACCGATGCTGACGCCAAGAACGAGGGTGGACAGGTGTATGGATACGATAAGGTAATCATGTTGGCAGGTGGCGTGGGCTATGGCAAAAAACGCGACTGTCTTAAGAAAGAACCTCGAAAGGGCAACAAAATAGTGGTGGTGGGAGGCGACAACTACCGCATTGGGTTGGGCGGTGGCTCTGTGTCGTCGGTGGACACGGGACGTTACAGCAGTGGCATTGAATTGAATGCCGTGCAGCGTGCCAACCCCGAGATGCAAAAACGTGCCTACAATTTGATACGCGCCTTGGTCGAAGACGACAACAATCCGGTGGTATCGGTGCACGACCACGGCTCGGCTGGCCATCTCAACTGCTTGTCAGAATTAGTCGAAGAGTGTGGTGGAGAAATAGACATGACCAAACTTCCCATAGGCGACAAGACGTTGAGCGCCAAGGAAATCATAGCCAATGAGTCGCAGGAGCGCATGGGACTGCTCATAGATGAGAAATATCTCGACCGCGTGCAGAAGATAGCCACGCGCGAACGTGCGCCAATCTATGTGGTGGGCGAGACCACTGGCGATGCCCATTTTAGTTTTGTGCAGGGTGATGGCGTGAAGCCTTTCGACCTCGATGTGGCTCAAATGTTCGGCCATTCGCCCAAGACGGTGATGAAAGACGAGACGGTGGAGCGTCGCTATGAGGACGTGACTTACTCTGTGGATAAGATAGACGAGTACCTGAATGATGTGCTCCGTCTTGAGGCCGTGGCCTGCAAAGACTGGCTCACAAACAAGGTGGACCGCTCTGTGACGGGTAAGGTGGCGCGCCAACAAACGGTGGGAGCGTTGCAACTGCCATTGAGCGACTGTGGAGTGGTGGCTCTCGACTATCGAGGCAAGAAGGGTATAGCCACGGCTTTGGGGCACGCGCCACAGGTTGCCATGGCCAACGCTGCAGCCGGCAGTGTGCTGAGCGTGGCCGAAAGCCTTACCAATATTGTTTGGGCACCTATCGCCACGGACAACACTCATCCATCGGCCGTGCGCAACTTAAATCTTTCGGCCAACTGGATGTGGCCCTGTCGCAGCCAAAAAGGTGAGGACGCACGACTCTACGAGGCTGTGCGCGCGCTCTCCGACTTCTGTTGTGAGCTTGGCTTGAACGTGCCCACGGGCAAGGACTCGCTCTCCTTGAGCCAGCAATATCCTGACGGCAGCAAGATAATAGCGCCGGGAACGGTTATCGTGACGGCCGGAGGCGAGGTGGGCGACGTGTGTAAAGTGGTTAGCCCGGTAATGGTGAACGACAAGAACTCGTCATTCTATTACATCGATTTCTCTTTTGACAAACAGCGATTAGGCGGCTCCGCCTTTGCGCAGGCACTTGGAAAAATTGGCAGTGACGTGCCAACGGTGAAGAACGCGGAGTATTTCGCCGATTGTTTTAACGCCGTGCAAGCACTCATTAATAAGGGATGGATAATGGCCGGGCATGACGTTTCGGCTGGTGGGCTTATCACAACGCTGTTGGAAATGGCTTTTGCCAACACCAAAGGCGGCATGCATGTGAACCTGCACGATATGCAATCAGAGAATGGTGACATTGTCAAAATGCTCTTCGCCGAGAACCCTGGCGTGGTAATTCAGGTGTCGGACAATTACAAGAGGGAACTTCGGGAGTATTTGGAAGATAATGGAATAGGCTATGCCAAGATAGCGTACGCCACGCCTGATGTTCGTAAGATTGTGGTTAAGAAAGACGATTTTGAGCATGAATTTGATATTGACGCACTGCGTGACGTATGGTATAGCACTTCGCATCTGCTTGACAGAAGCCAAAGCATGAATGGCACCGCCGATAAACGATATGCCAACTACAAGTCGCAACCTATTAGCTTGAGATATCACGACGGTTTTAAGGGCACGCTAAGTTCGCTCGGTCTTGACGCTGACAGGTGGAAAACGCAGACCGATGATAATCGGCGTAATGCCCCGAAGGCCGCCATCATACGCGAGAAAGGTACAAACGGCGACAGGGAGATGGCTTATGCCTTGTGGTTGGCAGGCTTTGAGGTGAAAGACGTGATGATGACAGACCTTGTCACTGGGCGTGAGACACTCGAGGACGTCAGCATGGTCGTATTCTGTGGAGGTTTCTCCAACTCGGACGTTTTGGGCTCGGCCAAGGGATGGGCGGGCGCTTTCCTCTACAATCCCAAGGCCAAGGAGGCGTTGGATAAGTTTTATGCCAGAGAGGATACGTTGAGCCTTGGCATCTGCAATGGTTGCCAACTGATGGTGGAACTCAATCTGATTAATCCTGATCACGAGCGCAGGGCACGGTTGTCGCACAACGAGAGCCAAAAGTTTGAGAGCCGTTTCCTCGGTCTTGACATTACAAAAAACAACAGCGTGATGCTTGGAAGTCTGTCGGGCGACAAACTCGGCGTGTGGGTGGCGCATGGCGAGGGCCGGTTCAAACTGCCCGAATCGGAAGAGCGATACAACGTGGTGGCCAAATACAGCTATGATGAATACCCAGGCAATCCTAACGGAAGCGACTATAACGTGGCTGGCATTTGTTCGGCTGATGGTCGCCATTTGGCCATGATGCCACACCCGGAGCGCTCCATCTTCCCTTGGCAGAACGCTTACTATCCTTCTGATCGCCCTGCCGATGAGGTGACGCCATTGATGGAAGCGTTTGTCAACGCGCGTCGTTGGGTGGAGCAGCATCAATAAAGATAGCCCTGTTTTGTGAAAAAAAATGATGCCGCTGGTGCCCAAGCGACGGTTCGCCATTGTGGATACACAATGTTAAGGGCTGCCAATGGCATTATTTTTTACAAACCGTTCAAACGTCAACTTATGTATGTAACGCTTTTCAAAACCTTTTTTAAGGTAGGAGCTTTCACCATTGGTGGAGGCTATGCCATGATACCTATTATCCAAAGCGAGGTGGTGGACAAGCACAAATGGATAGAAAAAAACGAGTTTCTTGACCTCATAGCTGTCGCACAGAGTTGCCCGGGTGTGTTTGCCATCAATATTTCTACGTTCATAGGTTATAAGTTGAGAGGCAGATGGGGGGCCCTATGTACCACGGTTGGTACGGCATTGCCGTCATTTCTTATCATACTGCTCATCGCCATGTTTTTTCATCAATTTATGAATGTGAGTTGGATAGCCGCTATGTTTCGGGGCATCAGGCCTGCCGTGGTGGCTCTTATCGCTGTGCCAACGTTTAATTTGGCTAAGAGCGCACATATCAATTTAGCCAATTGTTGGATACCAATAGCCTCTGCGTTGCTCATTTGGCTGCTGCATGTAAATCCGATTTGGATTATCATTGCGGCTGGTGTGGGTGGTTATGCCTATGGCAAGGTGCTGAAATGAGATTAAACAAAGATTGTAATCCTTGGCTTGAGGATATGAATTTTGATATTTGAATTACCAATATGATATTTCTTCAACTCTTCGTCACTTTTTTTCAAATAGGCCTTTTCGGGTTCGGCGGCGGATATGGCATGCTGTCACTCATCCAAACGGAGACCGTGGCACGCCACCATTGGCTTACCTCCGCGGAGTTTACCAATATCGTGGCCATCTCTCAAATGACTCCCGGCCCTATCGGGATAAACTCCGCCACCTATTGCGGATATACAGCTATACACAATGCTGGTTATGGCATGCCTATGGCTATGCTTGGCTCTGCCACCGCAACTTTCTCGTTGGTGTTGCCCTCATTCATCTTGATGATATTGATATCGAAGATGTTTATGAAATATATGAGGACGGATGTTGTGCAGAATGTGTTTGAGGGTTTGCGTCCGGCGGTGGTGGGGTTGCTGGCGGCGGCCACGCTGATGCTTTGCAACGGAGAGAACTTTAACACGCCCATCGTAAACCCTTGGCACTTTTACATTAGTTTGGCACTGTTCGCGGCCACTTTCGTGGGTACCATGTGGCTTAGGATTAACCCCATTCGCATGATATGTTTTGCGGCTTTCGCTGGGTTGATATTGTTGTATTGACAATGCGGATGGTTAATAAATATCGTGCCTGATAATCGTATAAAAAACAGACAAAATATCTCGAAGAGTTAGAAAGACAGTTGCACGAGAGATCATTCACCATGCTTTTACCATATTAAAAACCTCTATATGCTGGTTTTTAAGCATATAGGGTGATTATTGTCAATATTTAGAGATTTGGTGGTTTAGCTGAAAACAGATATAGTCTTTTGTCATTTAGCCTCTTCGATCATGATTTTTTCTCTTACCTCCCGGTATAAACCGTCAACAATAGAGTCGGCCAAGGATATGTTAGGTACATATATTCGGTTGCACAATAGCTGTTGGGAGACACCAAGAAATATTTGCGCAGCAGGAACAATAACGTCTGCTCGGTCATCTTTCAGACCGTATATCTCCATGCGTTCTTTGAGTTGCATGGGTTTAAGATTGTTGTATAGGCGTTGCAATTCGTCTACGCTCAGCAGTTTGTTAACATTGTTATCATTCGATATTTTATAGAGTTTGTTGATGTTTCCACCAGAGCCGATGATATGAATATTGGGGTATTTGATGGCGTAGTCTTGTAAGTCAGTTTCCATTTCTTCCCACATTTTGTCTGTCACTTGTCCTGAAAGCAGTCGTAAAGTACCAATGTTGTACGAGTGACTTTCTGCTAAAGTGCCATCGTGGATAAGCGAAATCTCGGTCGAGCCACCACCAACATCCACGTATGCAAAGTTGCCTTCGTTAGAGTCTGTCTTCTCTACGAGGTTGTTTACCAACAGCAACGCCTCGTCCGAGCCTTTGATAATCTCGAGCTTGATGTTTGTTTTCTTTTTTATTTTGTGCAAGATATCCATGCCATTCTCGGCATCTCGCATGGCCGATGTAGCACAAGCTCGGTATGCATCAACTTTGAATAGCTTCATGAATTGGTTGTAACCCTTCATCATGTGGATTATCATTTCCTCACGTTCTCTTGATACTTTGCCTAACGAGAACACGTCCTTGCCAAGTCGTAACGGTATGCGCACGAACATGAGTTTCTTTACTCGTTCAATGCCTACCTCTTCGTCGTTAAAATTTTTGATGAGTAATCTTGCGGCGTTAGAGCCGATATCTATTGATGCGAGTGTTTTCTTCATTAATTATAAGTATTTATATAAGCAATTGTTGGTCTATAGTCTATGTCCACATTCATTCTGTCCGCATGTGGTGTTGGTGTTATGGCATGTGGCATGTAGATATTTTCTGCACACCATTTGGCTATGCTTTCCCAGCCTCTTGCTCGTATAGGTTGTACAGTTCTTCTTGACTTCTTCTGTATGCCCCTTGTTGAAACTTGTTTTCTCCATGTCCATCAACGATTCTTCCGTTAGCGGTATCGTTCAATCCCAATTCGATTGTTCGCATGAGGTCTGCTTTGATAGTTTCGTCATAGACAGGTGCCATCACCTCGATACGACTCAATAGGTTGCGAGGCATCCAGTCGGCCGAGCCTATATAATATTTGTTGCGACCGCCATTGCAGAATATGAGAATGCGGCTATGTTCCAAATAGCGGTCTATTATGCCTACGGCTTTGATGTTATCTGATATTCCTGGGACTCCCGTGATGAGTGAACAATTGCCCCTGATGACAATGTCTATCTTCACACCCGCTTTCGAGGCTTCGTATAGTTTGGCCACAACGTCTCGGTCTGTAATGTGGTTTATTTTCATTTTAAGCCATGCCTCGTTTCCCTCTTTGGCGTTTTTGATTTCATTATCGAGCATGCGCAGTATGCGTCGCTTCATGGCATTGGGTGAAACCAATAACTGGTTGAACCGCACTTGTTGGAAGGGGCGGTCGATAAACTGGAACACTTTGGCCACCTCAGACACCACAGATGGACGTGAAGTCATTACCATATAGTCGGTATAACTCTTGGCATTGCCTTCGTGAAAATTGCCAGTTCCGATGCATGCGATGTCGCCTTTCTTGTCTTTGATATAAAGTAGTTTCGAGTGTATTTTCAAACCCTCTACTCCAAAAATAACGTTCACGCCCTCTTCTTGCATGCGTTTGCTCCACCTGATGTTGCTTTCCTCGTCAAAACGAGCTAAAAGCTCCACGACTGCCGTTACTTTTTTGCCATTGCGAGCGGCGCAAATGAGAGCCTCCACCACTTTGGAGTCTTTGGCCAAACGATATAGCGTGGTTTTGATCTCTTTTACCTCAGGCTTCAGGGCAGCCTCTCTCAATACACGTATGTAGCCGTTAAAGCTGTGATAAGGGACGTGCAAAAAACGGTCTTTCTCTCGAATGAGGTCGAGCACACTTTCCACAGAGACAAATTCTGGTTTCAGTATCTGTTTCCATTTGGGATATTTCAGATCGGCGTGCCCACAGTCTGGAAAGCTCATCAGGTCTTTATGGTTCTGGTATCGTTCGCTGCCGAGCGTGGTGTCGAGTTCTCTTACCTTGAGCTTACTCATAATAGTTTTTTGCATGTCGTGTGGCATGGAACGGTCGTAGATCACGCGAATGGGCTCGCCATGTTTCCTGCTGTTGACCCCAAGGGCAATGCGCTCCATGGCACCATAGTCTGAATCGTAGTCTACGTCCATCTCTGCATCTTTCGTAAACTTAAAACTGTAAGCGCTATAATGGCTTTTTGGGAAACCGTTGAAGATGAGTGGCAGGCAATAACGAATGACGTCATCCAAGTACATGATGTTGTCAAAACCATCCGAATTGGGTATTTTGATAAAACGACTATAGATCTTGTCGGGCACCTTGATGATGGCATACTTAGGTTTTTTGTCACCATCCTCTGTTTTTTCTACCAGCAAATAGATACGGTTGTCTTCCAGAGTGTTAAAGTCTTTCAGCATGTTGAGCCAAATAGGATTGGTGGAACCATTCAATTTGTCATAGAAAAACTCACGCAACCACACTTTTTGCACCTCGTTGAGAGATGTCTCATCGAGCAATCTGATGTTGTGCAGCTCCAGCTCTTTGAACACATTTTGCGTCGCTGCCAAGTATTCTTTGTTAAATTGCTCGTTGAGTTGGTTAATGGTTTTGATGGTGCGCTTAACTTCTTGTCGCATTTTTTTTGTGATGTCGGCACTTTCCAAAATGCGGTTTAGCGATGCCATGCGTACCCGAAAAAACTCATCGAGGTTATTGGAATAGATGCCGAGAAAAGACAATCGCTCCAACAGTGGTACATATTCTTTCTCTGCTTCCTGTAAGATGCGATAGTTGAAATACATCCAACTGATGTCTCTCTCCACATACATGTCCTTCAACTTGTTTGCCATAGCCATTTTTCTAAAATGTGCGAAAGGGGTGTAGCCTTCTGTTGCCACGCCCCTTTCTGATGTTTAACTTGTTATTATTGCAAATCGTTGCTGTTTTTTTCAGTCTCTGTCTTGGTTGCTTCTTCGAAGTTTTTGGGAGCTGGTGCCTCTTCAGCCGATTTCATATTCGGGCTTTCTGGCACTTGCTTGGGCTCTCTGTCTGCTTCGGTGGTCATGGCTTTAGCCAAAACTTCTTCGGGCAGTTTTTCTTTTTTCTCATTCTCGCAGTGCATATTGAGGTCCTTATTTTGCTTGTCGTTTTGCTGCATTCTGTCTTTTTCTAAATTTTTGTCGCAGCATTTCTCATTATCAGTTTTACATGTAGGCTTCGTTTCTTTGTTCATTTTGGCATCCTTCCCTTTATTTTTGTCTTTGTCTTTTTTCTTTGTTTTTTCTTTTTTTATATTGACGTTTTCAACTGTCTTGTCTTTGTTCTCCTTGGTTTCCTTTGCTTTTTTCGCGTCTTTGTTGTTTTTCTTTTTTTCTCCTTGAGATGTGCTTTCACGCCCTACCACTATAAAATCGGTATCGCCGTCAAGCATATGTAATGACTTGCGGATAGATTTCACATCATTAGATGGAACTGAAATCTCGTGTAGTTGCTCACACTCGGCAAAGGCTTTGTGACTAAGATGCTTGGGCACTTTCGCGAAGTACACGCGTTTCAAGCCATCACAATCGCCAAAGGCGTATGCATCTATTTCTTCGAGAGATTCTGGGAAATCAATACTTTTTAGTCTATCACAATCTGAAAATGCGTCTCGCTCTATTTTTTGCAACGTATTTGGCAGCCTCACTTGACGCAGGTTTTTCTTGTTTGCCACTGCCAATTCACCGATGATCTCCACCCCTTCGGGTATATCAACCTCTGTCTCATCTCCCAATACGTAGATGAGTCGTTTCTTATCAGCGGTGTAAAAAAACATGTCGTCGTTAACAAAGTCTTCTGTGTCAAGTCTCTGTAAGGCTCGTGTAAGCATCAGACTCTCAAATTTTGACCCTTTTTTTGCCAGCTTCTCAATCTTTTCAAGAATTTCTTTCTTATTCATAGGCGCTTTGTATGATGTTATTTGCAAAGTTAGTAATATTCTGATGCAAAGAGTCAAACATATATGTTACACTTGTATTAATAATGTGTTACAAATGTATGTCGTCATAAAATTATAAAGTGAATGACATAACGATTCAACACAAAACGGATATCTTTGCAACATAAATTTCATAACCAAGTCATGCATAATATGCGTAATGGATGATAATAATAACGCAATATGAAGAAAATAAACCTGTTAGCAATATTCATGTGCATAGCTTCGGGTGTCTGGGCACAGGAGAGAGAGAATTATGCGCCTGCAATCAGTGGAACGCTCAGAGGAAAATACGAGTATCAAACTAAGGAAAACGAAGCCCGTTTCCAAGTGAGAACGGCTCGTGTGAGTGTTCATGGCAACGTAACGCCAAAGGTAGAGTATAAGGCAGAGATAGATCTGTGTGACAAGGGCGTTATCAAGATGCTTGATGCCTATACCCGATTGCAACCGTGGCAATACTTCGATTTCACCATTGGACAGATGCGCGTGCCGTTTACCATAGACGCACACCGCTCGCCGCACCAGCAATATTTTGCTAATCGCAGCTTCATAGCTAAACAGGTGGGCAATGTGCGAGATGTGGGTGCTATGGTGGGCTACGATGTTCATGTGGGTTTCCCCATCAGGCTGCAAGCTGGAATTTTCAATGGCTCGGGTCTTACGCATCAGCGCGACTTTTGGACCAAGGGTATTAACTATTCTGCAAAAGCTCAGTTTTTCTTCCCATTCAACATTGATCTCACCGCAAGTGTTCAAAAAATTGTTCCTGATCATTTCACAGTTGTGATGTACGACGTGGGTCTCACAGGTCATTATCGCAATTTTTTGGCCGAGGTGGAATATCTCTATAAAACGTATGAACATGACGCTTATAAAGATGTGCATGCGGTAGACGCCTTTGTTAATTATGATATCCCTGTAAAAAACAGAAAGAGTTTCATCCGGAAAGTGTCACCATTGTTGCGTTACGACTTTATGACTGATCACAGTGACGGTCGCCGATACCTTGATGGTGCACTTAACCAAACAGGCAAACTTGTCACCAATGATTACCAACGCCATCGTCTCACGGGTGGTGTGACTCTGAGTTTAGGAACCCCTTTTGTGTCTGATATACGCATTAACTATGAGAAGTATTTTTATCGCCATGATGGTATACCTAAGACATCAGAACGTGATAAAATCGTGGTTGAGTTTATGACACACTTTTAAAATGAGACGACTTGCGTATTTTTAACAAAATCTTAATACTTTGAAACGGATGTTACAAGATAAATGTATTATTTTTGCAATACTAATACGAAGACACTATGTCAGCAGAAAATAAGAAGTATGGTATCCTTGTGGTTGATGACGAAATGGATCTCTGCGAGATCCTAAAGTTTAATTTGGAGACAGAAGGTTATCGTGTCGAGACTGCCAACTCGGCAGAGGAAGCGCTAACGTTAGACATCCCATCGTTCGATTTATTGTTATTGGATGTGATGATGGAAGGCATGTCTGGATTTTCATTGGCCAAACAGCTTAAAGTCGACCCAAAGACGGCCGACATACCCATTATATTCCTAACCGCCCGTGACACGGAGAACGACACCATAACGGGCTTCAATCTTGGTGCTGATGACTATATCTCTAAGCCGTTTTCCATTCGCGAGGTGCTTGTCAGGGTGCGAGCTGTCATCAGGCGAACTGACGAGAGAGAACGGCCACAGCCCACAGTATTGCGCTATCAAGGTCTGGAGATGAACTTAGACAAAAAAACCGTGACGGTAGATGGTGAACCTGTCGCGTTCACTAAAACCGAATTTGAGCTCCTCAGGTTCTTGCTGAATGAGAAAGGACGTGTTTTCTCTCGTCAGGAACTCATCGACAGAATATGGCCCAAGGACGTATTGGTGCTCGATAGGACCGTTGATGTGAATATCACTCGGCTGAGAAAGAAGATAGGACGATTTTCTAAATGTATTGTCACCCGATTAGGATTTGGATATTATTTTGATGCATAATGAAGTCGTTTTCGGTTGGGCAGAGGCTGTATATTAGTGTCGTGATGGTGTTTCTCATGTTTGCGGTTTCATTCATCGTTTTTCAATGGAACCGTGAGAGACACTACAAGATAATGCTCTTGGAAACGCGACTACAAAATTTCAACCATCAATTAAACCAGTCTTTAGGCTATATGGGTGGTATCAATGATAAGTCATTGACCAATTATATAAAAAACAGCGGCATAGAGAATTTAAGGTTGACACTTCTTGATCACACAGGAAAGGTGATATACGATAATGTCAGAAAAAAATACAAATCTTTACCCAACCATAAAGATAGACCAGAAATAGTTGAAGCCCGAAAGAAGGGATGGGGCTCCACGGTGGAGAGAAACAGCGAGACAGTAGGTCAAGATTTTTTTTATTCGGCCACTTATTTCCCCCAAGACAGCCTTTTCATTCGCACGGCTTTGCCTTACAACCATACTTTGGTTAATATTCTCGAGGCCGACCAGCATTTTATATGGTTTGCCCTCATTGCCTTTACGGTGCTAACCTTGGTGCTCTACCGATTTGTTAATCGCTTGGGAACCAACATTACTAAACTAAAGATTTTTGCTGCCCGCGCAGACCATAACGAGAGCTTGGAAACTGAGGATCTTGCCGCTTTTCCGGCTGACGAATTGGGCGAGATAGCCGAAAAAATTATCAAACTTTATAAAAGACTACAGACCACTCGACGCGAACAAAGCAAGCTCAAGCGAGAACTTACCCAAAATATAGCGCACGAATTGAAAACCCCGGTGGCCAGTATTCAAGGTTACTTAGAGACCATTATTGATAATCCAAGGATTGAAGACACCATGAAACAACAGTTCTTGGAGCGTTGTTATGCTCAGAGCGCCCGCTTGTCTTCGCTTCTGCAGGATATATCCACCCTCAACCGTATGGAGGATGCACCAGACTTGCAACAGTTTGATGTAGTCGATATTGTGGAGTTGGTACATAATATCCAGAAGGAAACATCCTTGCAATTGGAGGAACGCAACATGACGTTTGAAAATCTGTTGCCCAAAGAACTGAAAATAGTTGGCAGCAAGTCTTTGATATACAGTATATTCAGAAATCTTACAGACAATTCTATATCGTATGCTGGCCAAGGAACGACCATCACTCTGAAAGCCGAAAAAGATTCTGAAAAATGGAAATTTATGTTCAGTGATAATGGAGTTGGAGTGTCGGTGGAACATCTGCCAAGAATTTTTGAGCGTTTTTATCGAGTGGACAAGGGACGAAGTAGAAAGATGGGAGGCACCGGTCTCGGGTTGGCCATAGTGAAAAACGCCGTATTGCTGCACCAAGGCAGCATCAAGGCCAACACCAATCCAGATGGTGGACTGGTTTTCACGTTCAGCCTCTCCACTGACCTTAGAATTTCAGAAAACCAAGATAACAGAATTGATGGCAAGGGGTTGGCCATGCTTTAGACGGGCATTGCTGGCGTGTTGTGGCACGATAGGTCATGGTATGGATATGTTTCGCGATCTATGCGGAAATACATATATGGAATCTTACGCTGCATTTTTATGCTCGGATATGGCTAAAACGTTAGAAGTCGTCCGCCAAAGAGCCCAATGTAAAGCTCACGGACATTCTTACTTGAATGTTATTATGCCAATTCGGATTTCTTGTTTGGATTGAAATATGCTGGCAATTTTACATTTTATTATTTCGGGGCGAAGTGGGGTGATATGAAAGGCTCTGCGCAATTTTCCGTTGACTATGCCCTAACTTGCGTTCAGATTGCTGCAAAAAAATGCTTAGGACTTAATTAGTATTCACCAATTAGTCAAAAAATATCACGAAAAACACAATGTCCCAACTATGTGTTTTAGAGGAATTTTTATGATGTTTACACCTTGGATCATGCGATGGAGAGACGCTTTTATGGAGTGTTTTTTGCGATTAATACCCAATGGCATTGCGTCAAAGGCTCAATGACGTCGTGTTTAGAGGCTGTTCGCATTGTGATGAGATACTAATCATGCTCTGATTAGGGCCTAATGGCAATTGTGTAAGAAAACTATTTTTGTTTATTTACAAATTTGAGAGTATAACTATTTGGCTTACTGTCGTATGCAAAAAACTCTAATGCTTCGCTTATTTGCGAGGAAAGAGTAGCTCGCTCCCAAATAAGCGAAGCATTTCAGAGCTTTTGTCAAATATTATCCTAATTTTTCTTCCAAAGAAAAATTAGTGCCAAATTTTTTCCATGGCTTTTTTAATGCCATCCTCATCCACGTGAGTGGTTACATAGTCGGCATTTTGTTTCACGTTTTCCGCAGCGTTGCCCATGGCCACGCCAACACCGGCTTGACGCAAAATGGGAATGTCATTGCCGCCATCGCCAAACGCTATGGTATCTTTGATGTTAATGCCGAGATGATCGGCCAAAGCCTTTAACCCTTTGCCTTTGTCGGCGTTTATATGCGTAATGTCTGTGAACGATTCTGTCCACCTGCCCGACGTGCACGCCTTGAGTTTGCCCATGAGCTCAGCCTCCTGCACGGCATTGATAAAGGGCGTTAGTTGTAGGATGGGCTCTTGCAAGACGCGATTGAGAGTTGCAAACTTAAAGCCTTCCAATCCCAATCCCACCAAGAGTACTTCGTCCACAATTTGACTATGGCAAAGCACGGTGATATGTTCGCAGCCCACCACAAGGCACGGAGCGTCGAGTTCGCGGCATGTTGCCAATATGGTGTTTACATCTTCTGGCAAAAGAGCGTGACGGCAAATGGTACGACCATTCACAATGCACAGTGCGCCATTGGTGGTGATATAACCGTCTATCAAGTCTTCGATTTGTTTCAAGTTTATGATAAAAGGCATGGGCCTGCCTGTGGATATGAATATTTTGCTACCGTGTCTCTTGGCCTTGCGTAAAGCATCCACTGCCGATTGCGGAATGACGTGGGTCTTAAAGCTGACAAGGGTGCCGTCTATGTCGAAAAATAAGGCTTTGACGTTCATGGTCTTGAATATTAGTTTTTGTGTGTTCTTGAATTGGATGTTCATTTTTAGCCAATTAGGCAATGTCATGCGTAATTAATGGTTGAGTTAACCATGTATATACAATTTATTTTAGAGAGCTTGTTAAATAAACGCTCTCATGTGGCTTTTGAGGCTGCAATCTTTTTTTTGTGTCTCCATGTTGTGTTTGGACATCCGATATATGGACAAAGGTACGCAATTATAAACAATCGGGTGGCTAAATGTACATGTTTTTCACAGCTATTTAAGATATATTAACCGCAGTAAATAAGGGGGATGAGATCAATAGAATGGTGTAAAATTATCCGATATTTACAATTTTTTTCCTTAGCATATTGTTGCTTACTTGCTTTTTTCTCCTGCTATCTTATATATTATAATAATGAGATTATCTCGTTTTACAGCGTATTTTGTAATGATTTTGGAAAAAA
>NZ_QENY01000011.1 GCF_003096815.1 Hallella colorans | reverse complement strand
GAAAAGGTGTATGATCAGTATAAGGTCTGCAAAGTAATCTGTGTAAGCGTGAATTTATATTGCCGTATAGACGTATATACATATATACATCTATAAGGCAATATGAGCATATAACAATAAGTATATACCGCTATATAGGGAAAGGGAAGTAATCTTTCCTGTTTAACAATGGAGGCAGTGTCTGCAAGACTCTGTCATACCGCTTTTCGGGAGCTTTTTCCTGTAAGGCCTGCCTAAAGGTGAAAACGACCATGTGAATGGGTGAATAGATATACATCAATTAAATGGATTGAATGTATTTTTGCAGTAGCTTCTTGAATAATAAATACGTCTATATGTAAATATTAAAATATCATAAACATAGGCATTTCAAGGTATGTGTTAAAAACATTTAATCACGCAATAAAGATGACTTGTCTCATTCATAAACTAATTTTATATACATGTATAACCATTTAACCTCACAGCAAAGATGTGCGATTTCTGTACTTACTAAAAACGGATGTAGTAAGGCAAAAATTGCACAATCAATAGGTGTTGATCCTTCTACCATTTCCCGGGAAATCAAACGGAACAGCGGTGTCCGTGGAAATTATAATTGGGAAACGGCTCAGAAAAATGCGGACCAAAGGAAGAAACGAAAGCCAGGCAACCGTGCCATTTCGGATGAAGTGAAAAATGAAGCAATAAGATTGTTGATAGAAGAACAATGGTCTCCACAACAAATCTCTGCTGTGCTAAAAGAACGTGGCATGATAATATCTCATGAAACTATATATAAAATCATTCGTAAGGATAAGAAAAATGGAGGGACTTTATATCTATATTGTCGCCATAAACTCAAACACCGGTCACGTCCCGTAAGTATTGATGGATCAATGATTTGTAACAGGACAAAAATAACAGATCGACCAGAAGAAGCAGATGGCAGACGCTTCGGAGATTTCGAAATGGACACTATTCTTGGCAAAGGGAATCGAGGTGCCATATTGACCATTACGGAAAAGAAAACAGGAATGTTGTTTATGAGGAAACTTAATAAAGGAAAGGAGGCAAAAGAGCTGGCAAAAACGGTAGTTCGGTTATTGATGCCATATAAGAAATTTATCAAGACTATAACAACTGATAACGGATTAGAATTTGCCTGTCATGAATACATTACAAAGAAACTTGGCATTACTGTCTATTTCACAGATCCGTATTCATCATGGCAAAAAGGTTTGATAGAAAATCAAAATGGTCTTATAAGACAATATATTCCAAAATCATCTTCTTTTGATGATATAAGTCATCAGTATGTAACTAAGGTCACAGACAAAATAAATCGTCGTCCGAGAGAAAAATTGAATTTTCGTTGTCCATTTGAATGCTTTTATGAAAATATTTTTTAACTTTGCAATCGTTAGTGCATTTGCATGTTGAAACCGCCGAAGTTTTTTTATCGTAGGTATGAAATTCCGTCAATTCCGGATAGGTAACACGACAATTCGCAGATAAACCGCCAAGTTCCAAATTGGATATCATCTTAAATTTGGACAAATCTACCTGTTCTATACTCTTCATATTCGCAAATGTTATCATATAAGATCGCAACCCGCTTTTTTCTGGTAAAGCTATCTTTTTCAAATCCGGGCATTCTACAAAAACAAGTGAGGAACCACCGGGACCATCCTGTTCCTGCTCAATCGCTCTCCGACCAAACAGAGCACTATGGCTTAAATCTATTTCGCTAATACCGCTAACCTTTACCCATAGGAAACCTGTCATGTTTGTAGCATCCTCAAGATTGATGCCTTCAGAGGCATCCACGTCTGTCAATGACAAGGTCATGAGACCGCTACAGGGTCTCAGGTACGGGAGTTTCGCTTTGTTTGTCAGGTTTACAGTAAGAAGTTTGCCGTCCCAATAAGGATTGTTCACAATATATTGTACCCCTTCCAGTGTTTCAGCAGTGGCAACTCCGTACCACTTATTAAATACACAGGCATTCGACCTATCATTGTTGTTTAACCGCTTGTTGATGTCAATATGAATACCGTCTTCATCAAAGATGCTGGAAAAGTATTTTTTGAAATTAGCCCTTATATTCTCATCAGGTATCTCGCGAATGGTATTGTATTTCTGCAAGTCGCCTTTTGCTGTTTCCATCTTCACGTCTATACTGCCAGACTCAATCTCTGCCTTCTTCTTTCGATAGAAACGCACAAGGTCTTTGATGTTGAACTTTGCCGTCTGTGGCAAGTACAATTTCGTGATTTTGTGCAGCTGTGTTACGGTTTCATCACCATTCTCTTCCGTCTTTACATTCACCAGTCCTTCAAAGTCATAAATGTCATTGCCTGTCAAATCTACACCGGTAATTTGTGCCGGCAGCAGGGCAAAGTCAAATACTGGTCCATACCCGTTATTGGAGAGTTTTACGTCCTTCAGATTGGGCAGGATGTCAAGCCCGCTTAAATCTTTTAGCTTGGTGCCACTAAGGTCGAGCGAGGTGGTGTTGTTCGCCAAGTCGTTGAGTTCCAACTTGCCGTCTTTGTCAAACTGATAGCCTTTCTGCTTCAGTATGTTCATCAACTCCGTGTTCTTTAGGGCGTTCGCGCTGTACTTAACTACATCGTCGTCATTGCTGCATGAGGCAAGCCCCATCACAAAAAATGCCAATACTGGCAGGGCTAAATTCTTAACGATTTTCATTTGTAAAAAAATTAATGTTTTCGAGTGCAAAGTTAGGGCAATGGTTTGGATGTCACAATACTTATTTTTTATGATTTATTTCGCCATATGGGGACATCCTCATAAATGAGGATATAATTTTGGCCGTTCATATCCTCATTTATGAGGATGTCCCCGGGTGCGTTGGCAGCGCGGGCGAATGGGCGCGCGCCGTTTGCCGCCAACGCGCCGTGCCATGCCAAGCGTCGCGTGTTGGCGGCCAACCCGGGGCAAGCCGCGCCCCAAAAAACAAGTGGCCGCGTGGGAGAAAGCGCACCGTGTCGTGATTAGGGCCCAATCGTGTCGTGATTAGGGCCCAATCGTGTCGTGATTAGGGCTTAATCGTGTCGTGATTAGGGCTTAATCGTGTCGTGATTAGGGCTTAATCATGTCGTGATTAGGGCTTAATTGTCTTTCGCCGAAATTGCTTGCCTGTTTTTGTTGTCGATCTTCGCTTTGATTATCATGGCAAAACACATTTGGCGGCCATGACAAAACCCATTTGCCCTGAATGGCCCCGCGCGTTCTTTCCGGCGCGCCCCAACCCTCTTGCCACGCTCGTCGGGCGGAAGGGCTGTCGCCCTGTATACCGTGATAAATGTTAAAAAAACACATACGCGTGGCTTTTTTGGCGGAAAATATTAATTTTGCAAAATTAGAGAATTATTTAAAACTTTAGATTAATCTACTTTAACGCATGAACAACAACCTTTCAAGCATTTTTATGCAAAAATTGGTCATGGTGAGACGTGCCGTGACTAATGTGTTTTTGACGGTTTTGACGATGATGGCGTTGGTGTGTGTAGGCTCGCCGGGAGCGTTGGCCCAGACCCCAGACCATCATTTTTCGGTCTCGTTCAAAGACAAGAGCGTACCTGCCATACTCGACTTTATCGGTCAGCAGGGCGGCTACACGGTGAGCTATACCGACGAGGTGAGAAACTATCCCACCACGCTCACCGTGTCGTTTGATAACGTGACGGCCGCGCAAGCGGCGCAACAGTTGCTCAGTCACACGCCTTTCGCTTATAGCATTGAGGGCAATGTGCTGCGCGTTTACCGCATGGAGAACGTCAAAAAAGACGATGGCCGAGAGCTGACGGGCACGGTCAAGGACAATAACGGAGAGTCCGTGCCCTTTGCCACGCTGCAAATCAAGGGCACCAATATTGGCGTGGTGACTGATGTGGATGGTAAATTCACATTAAAGGTAGACCGCGACAACGGCACCCTCACGGCCACATGCGTGGGCTACGAGACCAAGGCTGTGCCTTTCGCGGTGGGCCAACCCCTCGCTATCGTCATGCGCACGTCGGTGCAATCCATCGGCGAGGTGCAGGTCATAGCCTATGGCAAACGCAACACCCGCGAGATGGTGGGCGCCGTGTCGTCCATGAAGGCTGAGCAATTGCAAAACGTGCCCAACCCATCGCTTGAGACATTGTTGCAGGGGCGCATGGCTGGTGTGGGCGTGAGCAACCTCTCGGGCACGCCCGGCGGCGGTGGCTCGCAAATCACCATACGTGGTTTCAGCTCGCTCAACCAGCAGGGTGTGAACGACGGCACGCCACTGTTTGTCATAGACGGCGTGCCCGTGGTGGCCACGTCGGGCGCGAACACTGGCGGCATCAACACCTTGGCGGGCCTCGACCCCTCGAGCATCGAGTCGGTGGAGGTGCTCAAAGACGCGGCCTCGGCGTCGCTATATGGCTCTCGAGCCTCCAATGGCGTGATACTCATCACCACCAAGAAGGGCAAGAGCGGCCGGGCCGAGTTTAATATCAACGTCTCGCAGACGCTCTCGTGGCTGCCTGCCACGCCTACGCAGATTATGGGCAAGGGCGAGCGCGATTTTGCCACGCTTTTGGCCAAGAGCCAGCGTACCGGCCATTATGATTGGATGGAGGGTCGCACCGTCATGCCCAAGGGTTATAACGACACGTGGGGATGGGACGTTAACAACGATGGGTCTTTCGACTATTTTTGGCGCAACGGCAAAGTGCTGGAAAACGAGAGCCGCCTGCCCGGCGTGGTGCAAGACTCGCTCAACACCTTTTACAACAACCGCACCAACTGGTGGGATTACGCCTTTCGCGTGGGACGTATCACCAAGGCCGACGCGCAGATCGCTGGCGGAACCGACAACGTGCGCTATATGGTAAACGCCGGTGTGTACGACGAGCGCGGCATCATGATTAGTTCCAGTTTCAGACGCTTGAGCTTGCTGTCCAACCTTGACGCCAAGCTCACCCCTAAGGTAGACGCTTATGTCAGGCTCAACATGGCTTACGCCAACCAGAATGCTGCCGACATGGGCAAAGTGCAGGGCCTAACGTTCGACCCCAAGAACACCAACACCCTCATGCCGGGCAGGGGGTCGGTGGCCGAGGAGCAAGCCGTGAGAAACCTGCGCGACGTGGATAGGCAAAACTCAAACTATAACATCCGCGCCGCCGTTGGCCTGAACTACGACATCGTGAGGGGCTTGCGCTTCTCCACGTCGTTCTCCATAGACCACTACGCCACCCGGGCATACACTTTCACCCCCGACTACCTCACCTATGACCGGCTCAGCAACATCAACGCCAACAACGTGATGATGACCAACCTGCAGACCGAGAACCTGCTCACCTACAAGTTTGACATAGCCAAGCGGCACAACGTGGAGCTACTCGGCGGTTTCACTTACAACCGAGACCTGCTGCAATCGTTGGGCGGCGAGGCCAAGGGCGGTCCCACCAATCGTATAAAATACGCTGGCGAGGGCTGGCCACAGTTGCGCACCAACGAGTATGGCACCGTGGAGGCTCTGCAACGGCTGCTCACCAACAAGGAGGAGCAGGCCATGAGCAGCTTTCTCGGGCGTGTGGCTTACAACTACAAGAAACGCTATCTTGGCGAGTTCTCCATCCGCGCCGACGGTTCGTCGGTGTTTGGCAGCGACGTCAGGTGGGGCACATTCCCATCCGTAGGGTTGGGATGGGCCTTCAGCGAAGAGCCATTCATGAAACCGCTTTGGTGGCTCAGCTTCGGCAAGTTGCGCGCCTCGTGGGGCCGGTCGGGACAGAAATTCCAAGAAGCCTACCTCGCGCTGGGTATCATGTCAGAGGCCAACACCTTCTTGGGAAGCCTCGGTCTTGTGCCCGAGTATCTGGCCAACAACAAGCTCACGTGGGAGAAGAGCGACCAGTACGACTTGGGACTGGATTTGCAACTGTTTGATTACAGGTTGAACGTCAAGCTCGACTACTATTACAAATACTCTGACGCGCTGCTCATGCAGACCTCGTTGCCGGGCAATTTCTTCTTCGCCAACAAGATATGGAGCAACGCCTCGGCCATCTCAAACGAGGGTATAGAGCTTGAGGTGTCGGCCGATGTCATTCGTCGCGACGACCTGCGCTGGACGTTGGGTTTCAATCTTAGCCGCAACCACAACCTCTTCCGCAAGTCGTTCAACGGCGAGGATCTCTCCGACAAGGTGCTCGGACGCCCCGTGTACGGCATCTACACTTTCAAGGACGAGGGCATCGTGCAGAGCGAGGATCAGATACCTTATTATTATAACCAGCAGGGCAAGCGCACGCCGCTCTACTTTATCTCGGAAAACAATCCCCTGCGGGTGGGCGGCCGGAAAATCAAAGACCAGAACATGGACGGCCGTATAGACAACGACGACGTGTATTACGCCGGCAGCACGCTGCCCGCCGCCTATGGAGGCGTGAACAGCCGCTTGACATGGAAGGGCTTGACGCTCGACGTGCTGTTCAGCTACATGATAGACCGCAAGATGATGAACATGGTCAAGGGTAGCGCCTTCGCCCTGAACAAGAATTTCGGCGTCATCATGAACGACTATCGCAAGTACACCTTCTGGAAGAAACCCGGCGAGAAAGCCGACTATCCTTCCATGGAATTTGCCGACGAGAGCTACCTCGGACAGTATGATGGCAACATAGACTCAAACATCGAGCGCGTGAGCTTCTTGCGGCTCAAGCAAGTGGTTTTGGGCTACAACGTGCCCGAGAAATGGCTCAAAAAGCTCTTCGTCAAGGGCATGAACCTCTACGTATCGGGTGAGAACCTGTTCTTGCTGACCAACTACTCGGGGCTGGACCCTGAGATCGTGAACCCCTATACGGGCAAGGACACCGGCGATCAATACCCCCTGAACCGCAAGGTAACATTCGGCGTAAAACTCAAATTCTAAACAACCATGAAACATCTTATATATATATTGCCTGTGGCGCTCGCCCTCACCCTGTCGGCTTGCGACTTGGACCTGAAGCCAGAAAACAGCCTCACGTATGCCAACTCGTTCGACACCGAGCGGGAGCTCAACGCCACCACCTCGTCCATACACTATTTTCTCAACAAGGCCATATCCGATGACAACGCCTTTTGCGCTGCCGGGCTCAAGCTTGACGAGATGAGTTTTGGCGACCAAACACGCCAATGGAACCCCAACACCGTGAAGACTGGCCAAGACTGGGCCGACCTTTACAGCACCATCTTTGAGGCCAACTTGCTTCTTGACAACATTGGCCGCACCCAAGGCTTGACCGAAGGGCGGCGCGCCTTTCACCAAGGGCAAGCTGAGTTTGCCCTCGGAATATGCTATCTCACGCTTGTGCAACGCTATGGTGACGTGCCGCTGACCGTTGATTCAAAAACGATCAAGGCATACGGATGCACGCCGCAGATAGACGTGCTCGACCAAGCCATAGCCCATGCGCGCAAGGGCTTGGACCTTTTGCCCACTTACGACAAGCTCACGGACATCAACGGCCAGCCCATCACCAACCGGCAGTTTGCCTCAAAAGGATCGTGTGCGGCCTTGCTGGCACACCTGTACGCATGGCGCGGCAGCGTGATAGAGCTGTATGGCCTGAGGGGAGATGCCAACGCCGACTACGCCAAGGCCGTGGAATACGCCACCATGCTCATTGATGGCAAGGTGGGGGCTTACGCCCTGTGCCCGTCGCCAGAGCAGTTGTGCGAGGCACTCTCCAGCCCTGAACGACCCAATGCGGAGGAAATATTCTCGTGCGCGTTCGATGCCACACGTTCCAATTTCTCCAGCACGCCCAACCTTGTGGCCATGAACTACCGCAGTTGGCCGTTGGACGAGACGCAGAATTTGGGCGACATGGCTTTCAATACCACCTATCGCCTGCACAAATCAACCGTGGACCAGATGTACGACAAGGGCGACATGCGACGCGAGGCCTACTTCTACAATATAGACGAGCCGCATGAGGTGGACGGCGTGGACTACGCGCTGATGCACAAATACCGCGCCGCTCTGTACATTGCCGACCAGTACGCGCCAAGCGGCAAGAGCTTCCGGTCGGTAAATTGCAACTACACTTACTGGCGATTGGCCGATTTCTATTTGCTCCGCGCCGAGTGCAACGCCAAGATGGGTCGCGACGCGGCTGCCATAGCCGACCTGAACGCCATACGCCACAGGGCCGGCGCAGAGCCATATCCCGCCGCAAGAGATACCGAGGGCTTGCGCAAGGCCGTGTTTCGGGAGCGCGAAAAAGAGTTTTTATACGAGACCGACGCGCGCTATTTTGACATCGTGCGCAACAATTACATAGCGTCCGAGCTGCAAGGCAAGTTCACCACGCTCACTCCACAAGACATCCGTGGAGGCGCGCTGACGCTGCCCGTGCCAGATGGCGCCTACAAAGATTCTAACGGAAGGGTCACGAACACCGTCATCAGGCAAAAGCCCTATTGGGTGCAATACATGTAAAAAACGGCAATCACAAAATGAAAAGTAAACGTATGAAAAATATATTGACAGCCATCGCGGTGGCCGCGCTCACCCTCACGGGAGTGGGCTGCACCGATTATAATCTGGTAGACACAGGTGTTGCCAATGGCGACCATCAAACCACCATGTGGGACTACCTCAAGCTCGACTCTTACAACTGGGACTCCACGCGCGTGATGATAGACCACGCCAACCTGCGCGCGGTGTTTGAGGGCACGTCGGAGTATGGCAAAAACATCACCTTTTTTGGTCCCACCAACCACAGCATCAGGCGTTATCTCTTGGCCAATGGGCTCAAGAGGGTGAGCGATATACCCGTTGACGAGTGCCGGGAGATGTTGTTGGACTGCGTGTTGCCACAACGCACCATGCTCGACGACTTCGTGCCGGGGCGCCCGTCGGCAGACGCTGACAAGGTGATAGGCACCGGTGGCAAAATGTACCGGATGGCATCGGGCAAGCAATTGTGGATTTACAATTTCAGGACTTCTTACAATGGCGTGCCTGAGGCTGGGCCGGTGGCCATCTTCATCGTGTCGCCATTGACCACCAAGACCACGCAGGTGGCCTCGTCTAACATCAAGACGCTCACCGGTGTGGTACACTCATTGGATTACAACTTCACGCTTAAAGACTTTTAAAAATGAACAACAAGAATACCAAAATCTCCATTTTTGTGGCCCTGCTCACCTTGGCCCTCACGCTGACGGGCTGCCACCGCATGGACGTGGGCTATCTCAAGACGGCCGACGCCTCGTTCAGTCCGGACACGGTCTATGTGTATCGCTCCATCGACCCCACGTCGGAGCGTGCCCTCAACGGGTCTCCATGGACATCCACGCGCATTCAGGGCGTGTCGGGTACGGCCCCCATCAACTATTCGTATGTGAGCGTCAAGGTCTCAGACGGCGGCAACGCCGAGGCGTTCAATGCCATCGTGAGAGATGGATTGGTGACCATTCAGGGCGGGTTGATACAGCTGTTTCAAAAAGGCGCGGCCCAATTGCCCGATGGCAAGTACACGCTCACCATACGCGTGAGCAACGAGGACCACGAGGCCACGCTTCAAGACATCTTCACTTTCGTGGTGGCGGAAAAAGAATTTTAATTCACAAATCACAACTTACAATTCACAATTTCCAAAATTCGTGTTGTTTCGTGACAGTGGGAACATCCGAATTTCCACAATTGTAAACTTAAGACTAACAAGACAATGAACAGAACTATCAAATATTTGCTCCTTTTTGCCACGGTGCTCGTGGCGCAGACGGGCAGGGCGCAGACCGCCGGCAAGGGTATCAAATTCTTCGATGGCACCTTGAAAGAGGCTTTGGCATTGGCCCAAAAACAAAACAAACCTGTCTTCGTTGACTTTTACGCCGTGTGGTGCGTGCCGTGCAAGCGCATGGCCAAGCAGGTGTTCACCATCGACTCCGTGGGCGATTATTTCAACGAGCGGTTCGTGTCGGTGCAGGTGGACGCCGAGAAGGCCGACGACGTGGCCAAACAATACAACGTGCAGGCTTTTCCGACACTCGGCTTCCTCAAGCCAGACGGCAAGGCCATATCCATCACTGTGGGCGCCATGGACGCCGCGGCGCTCATGGAGGCGGCGCGCATAGCGGCCGGCGAGGCCGAGGGCTTCGAGCAATTGTACGACCAGTACAAGGCCGATGACACCAACCTTGACACACAGCGGCGACTATTGCTCAAGGCTCCCACCTTTCTCGCGGCACAAGAGGGCATGGAGGCCGAGAAATGGGTAACCCGCATAACAAAGATTTACAACAAGTATATAGCCGCGAAGATGGGACCGGCGCTCATCAACAAGGACGATTACCTCATTATGTACAACCTCGGTGGCGGCTCGCGCGATGACAAACTGCGGATAATCGATTTCATCAGCGCCAACCTCGACGCGTGGGTCAAGGTTGTGGGAAAGCCGGCCGCTTACTACGTGGTAGAGGGAAACGACGACATCATGGAGCAAATGGCCAAGGATGGCGACGCCAAGTACGCGGAGCGGGTGGAGAAAGTGCGAACCGACTACAAGGCGGCCTATGACATGGTGGGCACAGACGCCATCGCGCCATACGACCGGGCCAAGCTCTACGCTGACGCCATCTACCACCTTTACAAAAGTAAGGACGTGCCGCGATATGTCACGGCTATGACCACGCTGTTCCAAAAGTTGGGCGACAAGGCGCAGCCAGCCGATTACGGAAAGGCAGCGCAGCAACTATACTACGCCGCGGGCTCCAAGCTCACGCCAGCGCAGCACCGACAAGCCATAGAGTGGGTGGAGCGCGCGCTCAAGGATGAGAAGGTGGTGATGAGCCGCGTGAACTACCTCGTGATGCTCGGCGACTCGCACAGAGAGCTCAAGGAGTACGCCAAGGCACGCGAATACTACAACCAAGGCTATGCCGAGTCGTTGCAAATGGCCAACATGGAAGACGCGCAGGCTCTTGTCCAAATGACCATCCAGCGCAAGCTGTCGGCCCTTGAGCTGTTGGAGAAATAGGCCCACGATACATAAGGGCGACAACCAAGGTCGCTATCATTCCAAAAAACATCACCATACTATGACCTATCACTCAACAACATATCGCACTTTTGTCGCCAAAGCCATCCTCGTGGTGGGCTTGGCGATAGCCCACGTGGCAACCGGCATGGCCCGGGAAATGAACCTTAAGCAGGGCAAGTTGCCCAATGGGCTTACCTATTACATAGCCAACGGGGGCGGGACGCCCGGCTCCGTGCATTATTACATGTACCAAAACGTTGGCGCCATCCTTGAGGACGACGCGCAAAATGGATTGGCGCACGTGTTGGAACATCTCGCGTTCAACACCACCGAGCATTTCCCGGAGGGCGTGATGACATTTCTTCGTGGCAACGGTCTGAACGCGTTCTCGGCCTACACGGGTCTGGACGACACGCGATACGCCGTGCGAGACGTGCCCGCCAATGACAAGGGGCTCAACCGACGCATGCTGCAACTGCTATACGACTGGTGCCACGGCGTGCGCATAACGCCACAAGACGTGGACAAGGAACGCGCCATCATCATGGAAGAGTGGCGACAGCGCAACGACGTGAACCATCGCATGAGCGACTTCATAGCGCCCGCCATCTACAACAACGCGGGATACGCGCGTCGCAACGTGATCGGTGGGGAGGAGCGGTTGCGCTCGTTCAAGGCCAAGGACGTGCGGCGTTTTTACGACACTTGGTACCGACCGTCGCTGCAATATATCGCCATCATTGGCGATATAGACCCCGCCGCCGTGGAAAAAGACGTGAAGGAACTGTTCGGCAAGTTGCCGGCCAAGAAAGTTCCGGGGCACGCCGACGCTCGCCTTATCGCCGACAACGCTGACATGAGGTACGCTCGTTTCATAGACGCCGACAATGTGTCGCCGTCGTTTGGCTTGTACGAGCGCAAGTCGGACCAACGCCTGAAGGCCAAGGGAGGCGCCGTGGACGAGCATCTGTTCACCCAAATATTCAACCGTTTGGCCCCGCGCCGTTTCGCCGCGTTGCGCAATGCCGGCAAGGAACGGTTTATCGCCGCGTCGGTGAGCCTGTCGCCGTTGGCGCGCGGATACTCGCAGCTGGCTTGGGACATGGTGCCTTACGAGGGGCAGCAGCTCGCGGCGTTGGGCCAGCTGGCCGACGTGCGCGAGGATTTGCGCGTCAATGGTTTCAAGGACGAGGAGTTTGACGCCGCTTGCACGGATATGTACAAAGGCATGAAGCAAGTGCTTGCCGACGACGCAGGCCTTGGCACGCCGGACAATCTCATGGACCTCTTCAGGCGAAACTTTCTTTATGGTGACACGATCATACCTTTCAGGGAGCAGATAGCCACGTCCATGGAACATCTCGTGGAGCTTGAGGCCAAGGACATGAACGCATGGATGCGCTCGTGGATGGATGGAGGCAACCTCGCTTTCGTGACCTACTCGCGCTCGGCAGACGAGATGAACGTGTCGGCCCAGCAGGTGGTCGACGCCATCGCCGACGCCTCGCCGGCACGCCTCCGCGACGCGATGGACCAGCCGGCGCCAACCAATATATTGGCGAGCAACCCCACCCCCGGAAAAATAACGCACGCCAAGAAGATAGCCGAGCTTGACGCCGAGGAGTGGAGGCTCAGCAACGGCGCCACCGTTTACTACAAGCGAGTGCCCGATGGCTCCGGACGGCTGTTCTTTGCGGGGTCCGCCGCAGGAGGGAGAGCCGCTGTCGACACCAACGACATACCCTCGTACACGGCCATGAAGGCCTTGGTCATGCAGAGCGGGGTGGACCGGTACAACCGCAACCAGCTCTACCAATGGGTCAAGGACAAGGATTTCGACCTCAGTATATCGCTTGCCGACGAGAGCGATGGCATCGGTGGCAATACGGCCGTGGCACATGCCGACGACTTTTTCGGCTACCTGTACCTCGTGCTCACCCACCAACGGTTCGACCGAGATGTGTTTGACAAGTACGTGGCGCGCTCCAAATACATTTACAACACGCGTGTCACCACCGGCATGGCAGCCGCGCAAGACTCCATACAAGCGTTGCTCTATCCTGTGTCGGCGGACAATCCCAGACACGACTTGGCCTTCTACGACCGTATGCGCTACGCCGATTTGCAGCCGCTTTTCAACCGTAGCTTCGGCAACGCGGCCTTGTTCAAATTCTGCTTGGTGGGCGACGTGCCCGAGGACGAGGCGCGCAAGCTCGTGGAGCGATACATAGCCGCGCTGCCCGGGCAGCCCGGCAGCCAGCCGCGCCGGTTGCGAGGGTTGGACTTCTCGTCGCCCGAACGGCTCATCAGGCGCGTGTTTGACATTGACATGGAGGGCGACGCGGGCGAGGTGGAACTCACTTGGCTCAACGCCGTGAGTCTCTCCAAGAAGGAGCAAGCGGCCCTTGAGACACTGCGCGGCATATTGGAAAACCGCCTCTTCTCTGTGCTTCGCGAGCGCGACCACGCCGTGTACAGCGTGGGTGTCAAGGCCGATTACGCCGAGCGGCCAGCCGCGAGCGTGACGCTAAGCGTGCATTTCTCCACCTCGCGCGACAAGGCGTTGCCTATGAAGGAGGAGGCCTTGGCACAGCTTGGGCGCATAGCCAAGGGAGATTTCAGCCGGGATGAGTTCAAGGCGGCCATGGTGCCGCTGGCCGTGGACGACATGGCGCCGTCCGGCAAGGGCTCCATGCCGTCCGACCCCATGCTCTGGATGGGCGCGCTCAACGTGTACGCCGAGCAAGGCAAGGTGCCAAACCTCGCCGACGACCATGGCGAGAGCGTCTACGAGAGCCTCACGCCCGAGCTTGTAGCGGCCGTGGCCGCCAAGGTGACGAAAGGCGCGCGCCAGCGCGACATCGTGGTGCGCTCATTGCCACCCAACCGCCAAAAATGGGAAAAATGACCCGTGACTATCGTCGTGCCCATGACGCTCGTCGCCGCACCGATGGTGCGCTCGTCCTCCTGACCGTTTTACTGTTTGTTTTTTTGTGCGTGGCCTGTGCGGCCCGCACTCCTCGAACCCCTTTAACATTTGTCACCATGTCAATACAAGACACCACCCATTACACCAAGCCCACCGATGAGCAACTGCGCCAACGCCTCACTCCTGAGCAATACGAGGTTACACAGCGTGCCGCCACCGAGCGCCCCTATGTCAACGCTTACGACCAAGAGTTCCGCCCGGGCATCTATGTGGACGTCGTCACGGGTCAGCCTCTCTTCTCCTCCACCGACAAGTACGATGCAGGATGTGGCTGGCCTGCTTTCACGCGGCCTATCAACGACAACCTCATCGACGAGCACATCGACCGCTCGCACGGCATGGAGCGTGTGGAGGTACGTAGCCATGTGGGTGGCACCCACTTGGGGCACGTCTTCGAGGACGGACCTACCGAGACGGGTGGGCTGCGCTATTGTGTCAACAGTGCTTCGCTGCGTTTCGTGCCTCGGGAGCGCATGCAGGCCGAGGGCTATGGCGAATACCTGCCGTTGCTCGCCGATACCCGGCGAAAGGAAATCTATCTCGCTGGTGGATGCTTTTGGGGCACGGAGCATTATTTCAGGCAGATAGACGGCGTGACGCTCACCGAGGTGGGTTATGCCAATGCCAACGTGCCCAACCCCACCTACGAGGAGGTGTGCTCGGGGACAACCGGTGCCGCCGAGACCGTGCGTGTGGTCTATGACCCCGACAAGGTGGGCCTGCGTTTCCTGTTGGAAATGTATTTTCGAGCCATCGACCCTACGAGCCTCAACCGTCAGGGTAACGACCGGGGCACCCAGTATCGCGTGGGCATCTACTATGTGGATAAGTCTGACGAGTCTGTGGCGCGTGAGGTGATGGCCGACCAACAACGACACATTGCGTGCCCCATCGTGGTGGAGTTGCGCCCTTTGGCCAATTTCTACAAAGCCGAGGCCTACCACCAAGACTATCTTAACAAAAACCCCGGCGGCTACTGCCACCTGCCTGCCCAGCTCTTCGAGTACGCCCGCAAGGCCAAGCCACGGCCATAACGCAGCCAGGGCTTATATAAAGAAAAGGAAAGTATGATGGATGTGACGAGCAGTTCGTAGAGATATATTTATCGCAACGAATAGCAGAACCTTTTTTATCATTATTGCGGTAAATATTGAGTCGTGTGAATATTAAAAGTTTTGTTTTGAGGTTCAACTTTTCTCTTTGTTCACGAAAAATGGGCTTGTATGCCGTAAAAAGAAAGGGTGGTTAATATATTTTAACGCATATGGTTTCATAAGTATAAAAAATCTATACTACTTTTACATCGTTTTTCGTTTAACCTAAACACCTTAAAGGGCAAAAAGCCTTGAGACTATATTATGAATGGTCCGCTCGGCGCCTTTAGGCGCAGTCTCTCGCCACTCGGCTTGAGACACGGGTGGTCATGGACATAACGGTATTATCATCATGCTTAAATCAAAAAAATTGTTAGCGCTGGCCTTGGTGTCAGCCTCTTTGTCTGCCCATGCGCAGCAAACCCCATTGTGGATGCGTCACTGTGCCATCTCTCCCGATGGACAAACCGTGGCTTTTTCTTATAAAGGCGACATCTTCTCGGTGCCTGTCACTGGCGGACAAGCCCTCCAGCTCACCTCCAACGCCGCTTACGACTCATATCCCACTTGGAGCCCCGACGGCACGAGAATAGCCTTCGGATCAGACCGTGAGGGCAGCATGGACGTGTATGTGATGAGCGTGCGCGGCGGCGAGCCCACTCGCCTGACCACGGCCAGCGGCAAGGAGACGCCCGTGGCGTGGCTCGACAACGAGCGAGTGCTGTTCAGCGCGGCAGTCATGCCTACGGCGCAGTCTATTTTTTTCGCCAGCTCTCAGTTTCCGCAGGTCTACGAAGTTGACACGAAGGGCGGTCGCCCCAAGATGTTCTCCGCGGTCACGATGGAGGATATCAGCGTGAACAAGAGTGGCGACATCCTGTACCACGACAGCAAGGGCTACGAGGATGCTTTTCGCAAGCACCACCAGTCGGCCATCACTCGAGACGTATGGCTCAAGAAGGGCGACACCTTCACCAAGCTCACGGATTTCAAGGGCGAGGACCGTACGCCCCGATGGGCGCCCGACGGCCGATCGTTCTACTATCTCAGCGAGGCCGATGGCAGCTTCAACGTATACCAGCGAGCCGTAAGCGGCGGCCCAGCCACGCGGATAACCCATTTTGACACCAATCCTGTGCGATTTCTCACCGTGGCCAACAACGGCACGCTGTGCTATGGGTACAATGGCGAGATATACGTGCAGCCCTCGGGTGGGCAACCTCGAAAACTCAGCGTCAGCGTCACGGCAGACCGCAACGACGTGGACTTGGAGCGACAGGTCAAGACCCAAGGCGCCACAGAGATACAGCTCTCGCCCAACGGCAAGGAGATAGCCTACGTGCTGCACGGCGACGTATACGTGACCAACATAGAGTACAAGACAACCATGCAAATAACCGACACCCCGCAGCAAGAGCGCGACATCACCATCGCGCCCGATGGCCGCTCCATAGCCTACGCCGCCGAGCGTGACGGCTTGTGGCAAATATACCAGACCACCATCAAGAGCAAGAAAGAGAACCAGTTCGCCTACGCCACCGAGCTGGAAGAGGAACGCGTGGTCAATACGGAGCGCACGTCGCAGATGCCACAGTACAGTCCTGACGGCAAAAGCCTCGCCTATCTGGAAAACAGAGGCACGCTCATCGCCATCGACTTGAAAAACAAAAAGCCACGCAAGCTCATGGATGGCAAGTACATGTACTCTTACTCGGACGGCGACGTATGGTTCGAGTGGAGTCCTGACAGCAAATGGATCATCTGCAGCTACATAGGCAATGGCGGATGGAACAGCCAAGACATCGCCCTCGTGAACGCCGAGGGTAACGGAGAGATACACAACCTCACGCAGAGCGGCTACAACGACGGCAACGGCAAGTGGGTACTGGGCGGCAAGGCCATGATATTCCAAAGCGACCGCGCTGGCTTTCGCAGCCACGGCAGTTGGGGAACGGAAGACGACGCCTATATCATGTTCTTCGACCTTGACGAGTACGAGAAATTCAAAATGACCAAGGAGGAACGCGCCATCTATGATGAGGCCCAGAAAGAAGACGACAAAAAAGATAACTCTGACGACAAGGCCAAGGGCAAGAACAAAGACAAAGTGGTAGTGAAAAAGGTGAAGGCCGTGAAGCTCGACATCGACAACTGCCGCGACCGCGTGCTACGCCTCACCACAAACTCGTCGCGCATGGGCGACATGGTGCTTGACAACGACGGCGACGCGCTCTATTACCAAGCCGCTTTTGAGGACGGTTTCGACCTTTGGAAGAAAGATTTCAAAGACAACAGCACCAAGCTGCTCATGAAAGGCGTTGGTGGCGGACACATGATGCCCGACAAAGACTGCAAAAATCTGTACGTATGCACCGACAGGATGATTAAAAAGGTAGACCTTGGCAGCTCCCAAATAAAGAACGTGCCTTTCGAGTCGCGTTTCAATTACAAGCCATATCAGGAGCGCGCCTACATGTTCGACCATGTATGGCAACAGGTGAAAGACAAATTTTACGATCCCAAGTTGCATGGCGTGGATTGGGCTGGCTATCGCGACAATTACCGCCGCTTCTTGCCTTATATCAACAACAACTACGATTTCAGTGAGATGCTCAGTGAGATGCTTGGCGAGTTGAACGCCTCGCACACTGGCGCCCGCTACAGTGCCCGTGGCAACGCGATGGTCACGGCGGCCCTCGGACTATTTTTCGACAACAAATACGATGGCGACGGACTAAGGGTGGAAGAGGTGATCAAGCGCGGACCATTCGCCGTGAAAAACACAGGCGTGGACAAAGGCTGCGTTATAGAGAAGATAGATGGCCAACCCATCCTGAAAGGACAAGACTATACCAACCTGCTTGATGGCAAGGCTGGCAGGCGCGTGCGCGTCTCGGTGTTCGATCCCGCGAAGAAAAAACGCTTTGACGTGACTGTCAAGGCCATTACCCCATGGGCGCAAAACGACCTGCTGTACAAGCGATGGGTGGACAGAAACCGTCACTTCGTGGACAGCATCTCCAACGGGCGAGTGGCCTACGTGCACGTCAGGGATATGGACAGCGAGAGCTTCCGCACGGTGTTCAGCGAGCTGCTGAGCGACAAAAACCGCAACCGCGACGCCGTGGTGGTGGATATTCGCCACAATGGCGGAGGATGGTTGCACGACGACCTGTGCACGCTGCTCTCAGGCAAGCAGTACCAAACGTTCGTGCCCCACGGACAAGAGGTGGGCAAGGACCCATGGAACAAGTGGACCAAACCTTCTTGCGTGCTCATGTGCGAGGACGACTACAGCAATGGACACGGCTTCCCGGCTGTGTACAAGACACTCGGTATAGGCAAGTTGGTGGGCACACCAGTGGCTGGTACCATGACGGCCGTGTGGTGGGAGCGGTTGATAGACTCGTCTGTCGTCTTTGGCATACCGCAGGTGGGCTGCCGCTTCATGGACGGCACCTTTGCCGAGAACAAAGAGCTTCTGCCAGACATAGAGGTGTACAACACCCCTGAGGACTATCTCTCGGGCAACGACCGCCAGCTCAAGCGAGCCGTTGAGGAGATGATGAAACATTGACGACGCGTTGCCGGGCCTCGCGCGCCATGCGCCGAAAATATTTCGGCCCCGTTTCTTGTCTCGTTCGTGGCTAATGGCTATCTTTGCGCTTGGCGCGAGCCTTGAGCGTCGACCGTTTGGCGTCGTTGCCCAAACGTTTCGCCAAATAATGTTTAGCGCAAAAACGATTGATAAAATGAAGATTTGCTTGAAAAGAGTTTACGAGGGCGCCGAGCCTGGCGATGGCTTTCGCGTCTTGGTGGATCGCGTTTGGCCTCGGGGTGTCAAGAAAGAGTGCGCGCGATTGGACAGGTGGGCCAAGGAGGTAGCTCCCTCCACGGAACTGCGCAAATGGTTCGGGCACGACCCGGCTCGTTTTGACGAGTTCTCTCGCCGTTACGAGGCCGAGCTGGCCGTGAGCGAGGCTTACGCTCAATTCGTGGCCGAACTGCGAGCGCATGACGTGGTAACCCTGCTCTATGCCGCGAAAGACGAGACGCGCAACAATGCCGTGGTGTTGGCCAAGGTGTTGGCCAAGCAAGGGTGAGCGTGGGCCGTCCGTAAGTGTGTCCGGGCGATGACCGCGCGAGCGCGCGGCGCCCCACGTCAGCGCATCAACGTCAGCACGTCTTTGATATCATGCAGCTTGAAGAGGCGCTGATGGTCGTACTCTTCGGTCTCCTCATGCTGCCAAGTGGTGTGAAACGGAATGTGCGCGGCCCATCCGCCAAGCCGCAGCATCGGCTCAACGTCAGACTTGAATGAGTTGCCCACCATGAGCGTCTCTCCGGCGTCGACCTCGAAGAAGTGGCACAACCGGCGATACTCGGCCTGCGTCTTGTCGGCCACCACCACAATGTCGTCAAACAGCGGGCCCAAGCCCGACCGCTCCAACTTGTTTCGCTGGTCTAACAGCTCGCCCTTGGTGAAGACCGCCAACTGGTACCTGCCTGTGTCTCGCAGCCCTCGCAGCGTGTCGGCCACGTGGGGCAGGGGCGTGGCTGGCAACGAGAGCAGCTCCTTGCCAAGGTTCACAATGCGCAGGATGTCTGTTGCGGGCACGCGCCCCTCGCTAATTCTCACGGCCGTCTCGACCAACGATATGGTGAACGCCTTGCAACCATAGCCCAACAGGGGCATGTTGTCGCTCTCTGTGCTGAAGAGGGCTGCCGACACCTCGTGGGCGTCGCCGAAGGGCGCGAGGATGTCGCAATAGGCGCGCTCAACGCGCGCGAAGTGAGATTGGTTGTCCCAAAGTGTGTCGTCAGCGTCAAAAGCGATGAGGCGCACCGAGCGCGTGGGTGATGTGTGGCGAGGGTTCTCGTTCATGTGGTGTGTTTGTTTTTGTTTGTTTTTGAAAGTCTGTTTAATAGCGCAAATTTAAAAAAATAAGAATGGGCGAGCGCATGCCAACCGTTAATATTTTATAATGGACAGGTCGGCCGCCCATGTAAAATGTTGATAAAAAATCACGAAAACAGGCCTTGCGCTACCATTGTTTTTAGCGCGAATTTTGCGGATTTTGCATGTTAAACCACGCTTTCCGGTGGCGTTCGGAGAGGTTTTTCGGCCCATTGCTATCCCATCATGTGTCGATAAGGTAGCTATGGGGTGCCCTATAAGCCGCTATCGCGCCCCCATTGGGCCTTGATGGCGGCATGAATAGTTACCAATGGCGAGGGCTGGGAAAAACTTTTTAAGACAAGGAAGTGCGTTTTTCTTTATAAGTGATTGATTTGTCGCCGTTTGAGGAAAACTCGCGTGCGTGGCGTATTTGCGACCAATGTGCGTGGTGGTGGTAAATACGGCGATTTTAAAACATTTTTTGTCGGTTTCTTTCAACGTCTTTTGGAGGTGGGCGATATGCGTTGCCCGCGTTGCCTTGGTGGTCAATCCGCCAGCGTGAAATTGTCCGCGTCTGGCAGGACGGCAAAGCGTCTCCTCGCTTCTGCGAGCTCGTCAAGGCTCAGGTCGGCCGTGGCCACGCCGGGCATCCCGTGCTGGCATCCGGCGATGGTGCGCCCTTGGAAATCTATGATCTCGCTGCCGCCACTGTATTGGCAAGTTGGGTCTTGGCCCACGCGGTTGACGCCCACCACGAAGCATTGGTTCTCGATGGCGCGGGCGCGCAGCAGCGCAGTCCAGGCGGATAGCCGCGATGTGGGCCAATTGGCCACGTACACCGCCATGTCATAGTCTTGCCGGTTGCGGCTGAACACCGGGAAGCGCAGGTCGTAGCACACCTGCAACAATATTCTGAAGCCCCGATAGGCCACCACCACGCGTCGGCGCCCGGCCGTGAACCGCTTGTCTTCTCCGCCATGGCTGAAGAGGTGGCGTTTGTCGTAGTGCTCCACGTTGCCGTCTGGCCATACGAAATATAGGCGGTTGAAAAACCGTCCCGCCTCCTTGGTGGCCACGCTGCCCATCATGGCGCATTGGCGCGAGCGAGCTTGCTCGCTCATCCATCTGATAGACAGGCCGTCGCTCTCGGCGATGTCGTCAGGATTGGTGGCAAATCCCGTCGAGAACATCTCGGGCAGCACATACAGGTCGGCGCCCGTGTGGGTGTCGAGCATGCGGCCGATGGCTGTCGCGTTGGCCTCCGGGTTGGCCCACGCTATGTCTGTTTGGACGATACTTACTTTCATGCCATTGTTTTTACATCATGTTATGAGGTGCGCGCGCACTGGCTTTTGGGGCCAAACGACCATTGGCGCGCGTGTGGCTGGCTTTGCGCGCGTGAAGATGGGACAAAAATATGCAATTATTTTGAGAATATAGCCACGATGCGTCGAAAATTTGGAAACCCCAACTTGACGGTCTCGCCCATAGCATTAAAAAAGATAAAAAGTGGATGGGATTGACGCCGAGTATAGTTAATAATCACTATATTTGCAAATATATGAAAACATATAATATAGTCAAGATGAAAAAGTTAAAATTTTGGTTTATGACGGTGGTGGCCTCCATGCTAGTGTCGGCGTGCGGAACCACTTCCACGGTGCCAATCACCGGTCGCAAGCATAATATATTGGTGAGCGATGAGCAACTGATGTCTCTGAGCAGTCAGCAATACAACGAGTTTCTCAAGAAGAGCGTGTTGTCTTCCAACGCGGCCAACTCGGCCATGGTGCGCCGTGTGGGACAGCGGTTGGCGAGGTCTGTGGAAACCTTTCTCAGAAACAACGGCGCAGCCAACGAGGCCAACAAATTTGCTTGGGAGTTTAACCTTGTCAAGGGCAAAGAGGCCAACGCTTTCTGCATGCCGGGCGGCAAGATAGCCGTGTACGAGGGCTTGTTGCCCTACACGCAGAACGAGAGCGCGCTTGCCATCGTCTTGGGTCACGAGATAGCCCATGCCGTGGCTAAACACTCTGCCGAGCAAATGTCTAAAGCCATACGCCAGCAATATGGCACGGCCATATTGGGCACGTTGCTCAACAACGCCGTGGGCAGTGGCGTGGGCGACATCGCCTCGGCGTTGGCCAAGCAGGGCTTTTCTTTCGCCAATCTGAAATACAGCCGTAACAACGAGTTGGAGGCCGACCATATCGGGCTTATTTTCGCGGCTATGGCAGGCTACGATCCACGTACAGCTATACCATTCTGGGAGCGTATGTCAAGTGGCAAGGGTGGGGGCAGCGATTTCTTGAGCACGCACCCCACAGATTCCAAGCGCATAGCGGCCCTGCAAAAAGAGATGCCCGTGGCCATGCAGTACTACAACGCGAGCAAGGCGAGGTGACATGTAGCTTGCCTTGACGTTATACCCCATTCGCCATAGTCGCCGCTCGCAATGTGAGACGAAGCCAAGAGCGGCCGACTTGAATGGGATGAGGCAATTTGCGGGAAAAATAAAAAAGAGCTGCAATCAATCGATTGTCAGCTCTTTTTGTTAAGTCGGGATTACTGGACTCGAACCAGCGACCTCGCGCCCCCCAGACGTGTGCGCTACCAACTGCGCCAAATCCCGGACTTGTGGGTGCAAAGATAGGCATTAAACGTGATATGGCCAAATTTTAGTGTAGGTTTTTAATTCGTTTTAAATATTTAATGTTATTATGTCAATGGTTTGTGGTGGGGTTGGCATATTATTTTGTAAATTTGCGGTATAAAGTGTGGCGGTGTGGCCGCGCCCCTATCTTTGTGAAACGGTTGTCGCGACAAATGTCAACAACGCGGGGATGGCGCGGCCCGAAAACTATGACAACAATAAAATGACAAGCGGATGAAACACTTAGTGGCGATCTGGGCGACATTGCTCTTGTTGATGGCATCGTGTGGAGGCGACGACGGCTTGGGCCCGGCGACGGCGACCGACGTGGCGGACCAAGACCAGGATGAGACCAAGAGCCCCGTGGACGACAACTACGAATACCAGTTGCCTGTGATATTTCATGTGCTCTACCAAGACAAGGACGATGCCACGCAATATATACCCGCGCCACGGTTGAGAAGCCTGCTGCAATATGTCAACGAGATTTATCGGGGTGGCATATATGGCAAGAGCGCCAACATGGGATTGCGGTTTGTGCTGGCTGAGCGTGACGAGAATGGGCGCGCGCTGCCTACCCCGGGAGTGGAGTACGTGCGCTATACGGGCGAGTATCCCATTGACGAGGAGGCGTTCATGTCCGATCGCGCGAACACGAAATATATGTGGGACCCCAACGAGTACATTAACGTGATGATGTACCATTTCAAATCCGGCGGAGACGGTGAGGTGCTGGGGCTGTCGCACATGCCCCTGACCATCAAGGCAGACCATCAGTTGGAGGGCCTGCAGACCGTAGACAGGAAATATATCAGCAAGCGACAGTTGGGCAACATACTCTGCTCGTCTATCAACAGCGTATATGCCGGGCGGTCAACGGATGGTGGCTATTTTCAATCCAACAGGTATACTGACGGCCAGCATCGCACCATGACGCTCGTGCCCACCGACATCGTGGTTACCTTGGCGCACGAGCTGGGCCACTATCTTGGCTTGTTCCATATTTTTACCGAGAATGTGGGGCGTGACGCCAAGGGCGAGATATTCAACGTGGTGGACTCTTGCGCCGACACGGATCACTGCAAGGACACGCCCTCGTACAATCGCAAGGAGTACAATAATTTCCTAAGAGATTACATGTTGACTACGCCTCGCCAAAAGATGGACGCCAATTACCTCATAGGGCGACACGCTTGCGACGGGTCTAAATTTCTTAGCGCCAACGTGATGGATTACTCATTCACTTTGGGCTACAAATTTTCGGCCGACCAAAAGGCGCGCGTTCGCCATGTGCTCTACTACAGTCCGCTCATCCCCGGCCCCAAGCTCAACGGCGCCAACAAGCGCACACGAGGCTCCGAGGAGCGCGCGGGCACACTCAATCTCAAACCAAGAATGATCAGGCACCAAGCTTCCAAGAAGTTGCCCCATGTCAAAATATGACAACACGAAGCCATGAGGCCCATCAGCACTGAACTTATCTCTTGTCCATGACCTATAAGATAACAGCTCCACAGCGGCTCGAAGCCACTATCAATTTGCCCGCCTCAAAAAGTGTGAGCAATCGTGCGCTCATCATTAACGCGCAGGCTGGCGCGCCCGTTTTGCCCCAAAACCTCTCCGACTGTGACGACACGCAGGTGGTGATCAACGCGCTTAAAACCAATCCGCCTGTCATAGACATCCACGCGGCGGGCACGGCCATGCGGTTTATGACGGCTTATCTCGCCGTGACCGAGGGCGAGCATGTCCTTACCGGCACGCCGCGCATGAGGCAACGCCCCATCGCCCAGCTTGTCAACGCGTTGGTAAAGCTCGGCGCTGACATAGCCTATGAGGGCGAGGAGGGTTTCCCACCCCTGCGCATCAAGGGCAAAAGGCTGCCCGGCGGGCGCGTGGAAATGCCGGCCGATGTAAGCTCGCAGTACATCTCCGCCCTGTTGATGGTGGGACCAACGATGGAAAACGGGTTGGAACTGCGGCTCACGGACGACATCGTGTCGCGCCCATACATAGACCTGACGCTGTACATGATGAAGGCGTTTGGAGCCGACGCCGACTGGACCGGGGGAGACATTATCACCGTGAGGCCCGTGCCATACAAACCTATACCTTATGTTATAGAGAGCGACTGGACCTCGGCCAGCTATTGGTACGAGATGCTCGCGCTCTCAGAGGATGCCAACGCCACGCTGACTCTCAACGGATTGGCCGACGGCTCCAAGCAGGGCGACTCGGCGGTTAAATACATCTACTCGTTATTGGGCATCAAAACCACCTTTGTCGATGCAGCGAATGGACGGCCCACAGCCGCGCGAATCGCGCCGAGAATGAGGCGTGTGCAGCGGTTGGACTTTGACTTCGTGAACTGTCCGGATCTTGCCCAAACAGCCGTGGTGACCTGTTGCGCGCTCGACATACCGTTCCATTTCAAAGGATTGGGCAGCCTAAGAATTAAAGAAACAGACCGCATAGAGGCTCTCAAACGCGAATTGCGTAAGGTAGGGTTCCTCATTCATTGCGAGAACGATTCTGAATTGGTATGGGATCATGGGCGCTGCGAGGCGTCGTTCGAGCCTATCGACACCTATGACGACCATCGCATGGCGATGGCTTTCGCCCCCTTGGCGTTGAAATATCACACCCTTCGCATGAACAACCCTAACGTGGTGGCCAAGTCATATCCTCGATTTTGGGACCACTTGAGGCTCGCCGGCTTCGACATCGAGGAAGAATGAGCGACAGGCCGGGGCTTGCCCCATTCGCCCACGCTTATTGAAAACGCGCTCATCGCAACGACAACACAATACTTTTTATCACCAAACACTGCGCCACATGCTATATCTCTTGCTATCGCTTATCGTTTTGGGCTTTGTCACTGCCATCATGGGATATGTGTCTTACCACCGACACGGCGAGGAACCCATCGCCGAGGCGGAGACCGGCAACTGCGCCACCTGCGCGGACCCTACCGCGGAATGCGAGCAGGTGTGCTTGATGAGAGCTGCCACGAAACCCGTGGAATATTTTGACGACGAGGAGCTCGACGCTTACAAGGGCCGCTCGTCTGACGCCTACACGGAAGAGGAGACCGACGAGTTTGCCGAGGTGCTGGAGACACTCCGGCCAGAAGAGGTGCGGGCATGGAGCCGAAGCCTCACATTACGGGGCATCAACATGCCAGACGGCATCAAAAGTGAGTACATACAACTGGCCGAATGACAAGGCCATGGGGTAAATCAAGATAACATCGCCAACGTCGCGAGAAAGGGAAAGACCATCATATTAAAGTAACATTTATCAGTTGAATAACAAGCCACACACGCTTATCCTTGTCATGGCAAGCCTCACGGCGCTCCTCATGGCATGTTCCACCGAGAACAACACCGCCCGATCTCGGTGGTGGCACTCGTTCAATACCCGGTATAACGTGTACTACAATGGCAACTTGGCCTATATAGACGGCTCACTCGAAAAGGAAAACGGCAACAAGGACAACTACACGGAGCTCATACCTCTCTACGCTGTGGGCAACAAGCAGAGCAGAGATTTGGGCAAGGCAAACTTTGACCGAGCCATCGTGAAGGCGGAAAAGGCCATCAAGTTGCACAGCATCAAGCGCAGGCCAACATGGAACAAAAACCGTCGAAAGACCGAGCGAGACAGGGAATGGCTGGGCCGGAAGGAGTACAACCCATTCTTATGGAAGGCCTGGATGCTCATGGGGAGGGCACAATTCCACCAAGGCGACTTCGACGCGGCGGCCTCCACGTTCAATTACATGAGCAGGCTTTACCGCACGCAACCAGCCATCTATGGAAAGGCAAGGGCATGGTTGGCCAAATGCTACATAGAGAACAACCAGCTCTACGACGCCGAAGACGTGATAAGAGATATGGAGCGCGACTCCATACACTGGCAGGCGCGCAAGGAATGGGACTACACCTATACCAACTATTACATCCACACGCAGCAATACGAGAAGGCCATACCTTGTCTCAAAAGGGTCATCAAGCGAGAGATGCGCAAGAAACAAAAAGCTCGCGAGTATTTCTTGCTCGGACAGTTGGAGGCTGCCTTGGGGCGCAAGGCTGAGGCGTACAAAGCCTATCAGCTGACCATTCGTCAAAACCCGCCATACGAATTGGAATTTAACGCCCGTATAGCCCAGACGGAGGTGATGGCAGAAACCCACACCAAAAAGATGGTGTCGAGACTCAAGCGTATGGCCGCCTCTGACAAAAACAAGGACTATCTCGATCAGGTTTACTATGCCATTGGCAATATCTACCTGGCCCAGCGAGACACCGCCAAAGCCATAGCCCACTACGAGCGGGGAGCCGCCAAGGCCAAGCGCGAGGGCATTGAGAAAGGGACGCTGCTGCAAAGATTGGGCGACTTGTACTGGGTGCAAGAACGATACAGCGACGCCCAACGTTGCTATGGGCAAGCCATCGGACTGCTCGACAAGGAGCGGGCTGGCTATGAGCAGCTCGCGCAACGGTCCAAGGCTCTCGACGAGTTGGTGCCATACACAGAGGCCGTGCACCTGCAAGACTCGTTGCAGGCGCTCGCCAAGATGGGCGAGCGCGAGCGCAACATGGCCATAGACCGGGTGATCGTGGCGTTGAAAGAAAAAGAGAAAGAGGAGCGACGGCGCCAACAGGAAGAGGAGGCGGCGCAAGTGATGCGACAAAACGAGCTGATGGGCGATGTGGACGACGAACTCACGAGGCCCATGCCAAGCCCGCGACAGCAGGATGGCGCTTGGTATTTCTATAACCCGATGGCTGTGCAGCAAGGAAAAAAACAATTCGTGCGGTTGTGGGGCAAGCGCGACAACGTGGACAACTGGCAGCGGGCCAACACCACCGTGGTGGCTGGCATGGGCGCGTATGACGGGACACCCGAGATGACCGATGCCGCCCGCGACTCCATCGCTCGCGCTGAGGCTGTGGCCGACTCGCTCGGCGAGGCGCCCGACAGCGTGCAAAACGACCCATACAGTCGCGAGTATTATTTGGCGCAGATACCCTTCGATGCCGACCAGAAGGCAGCCAGCGACCTTATCATCATGGACGGCCTTTTTAACAGCGGTGTGATTTTTAAGGACAAGTTGGACAATTTGCCATTGTGTGAGCGGGCGTTGACACGATTGGTGGCGCAATATCCCACTTACGAGCGAAATGACGAGACCTACTACCACCTATTTTTGCTTTACGCGCGCATGGGACACATGGCGCAGGCGGAGGGGTACGTGAGTCGACTAAAGACCGAATACCCCAAAAGTCAGTGGACAAAGATACTGTCAGACCCTTACTTTGCGCAAAACGCCAAGGAAGGGACGCACCTCGAAGACTCCATCTACGCTGCTACCTACGCTGCTTTTAAGGCCGGCAGGTATGGCGAGGTGAGCGTCAATGCCAAATTGTCCGAGACGAGATTTCCGATGGGGGCCAACCGTGACAAATTCATATTTGTAGGTGCGCTGACCAAACTTGATGGTGGCGATGCCAGCGGATGCTTGGCTGACATGAGACGATTGGTGGCCGACTATCCACAAAGCGGATTGGCGGAGATGGCCGGCATGATCCTCAACGGAGTGAGCGAGGGGCGGAAATTGCATGGCGGCAGGTTTGACATAGGCGAAATTTGGGCTCGGCGCAATGTGGTCTTGAGTGACAGCGACTCCATCAATGCCAAGAAATTGAGCAATGAGCGCAACACCAACTTCGTGTTTATGTTGGTGTATCAACCAGACTCCGTTAACCAAAACAAGTTGCTATTTGACTTGGCTCGTTACAATTTTACAAGTTATTTGGTTCGCGATTTTAATATCAGCGTCGTGGAGGACAATGGTGCGAGGCGCATGCAAGTAAACGGTTTCCGCAATTATGACGAAGCGTTGCAATATGCGCGAGAGGTACTAAAGCAAAAAAACATGGCCAAACTTATCGGCAAGGCACGCCCTGTGATCATCAGCGAGGAAAATCTCCCATTGCTGGGCGCAAACTACAGCTATGACGATTATGCCGCCTTTTATGCCAAACACTTCGCTCCGCTGAAGGTATCCACGTATCGTTTGCTCACGGAGCCGGCAGAGGTGTCGACACGGCCAAGTGAGAAGGCGCAGACCCCTATTAGCGAAACCGAGATAGACAATTTTCTCAATGATACGTTTGTAATGCCCCAAATATCAACCCCCACCAATGGCACTACCATTCCCATGAACGAGACCCCAGCGCCAACACCAACAAGAGACCGTCCTCGTGCCACCACCATACCGGCTGAGACGGTACCAACCGCGCGACAGAAAGTTCCCATGTTGAGCCACGGGGCTGACGTTATCCTTGACGATATGGACAGCATTCCACCAAGCAAGGCACGCCCGAAAGCGGCAAGGAAGCGTGCCGCGAACACTCGTGACAAAATATCCGCCAAGGACAAGAAACAAAATGCCAAGGGCAATGACGTGAAGAAAAAAACGAATGTGCCGAGAAAGACAGAGCCGAGACGTGAAAATTACGACTTGGAAGATGAGTATTATGATTTAGAAGGATTTTAAAGATGAACAACGGAACTATACTTTGGGTGGACGATGAGATGGATATGCTCAAGCCTTACACCATTTTCCTTGAGAAAAAGGGCTACTCCGTGATGACCGTGAGCAATGGCAGCGACGCCATAGACAGGTGTCAAAAGCAGACGTTCGACCTTATTATACTCGACGAGATGATGCCCGGGCTCACTGGCTTGGAGACATTGCAGCGCGTCAAGGACATACAGCCGCAAACGCCTGTGGTAATGGTGACCAAGAGCGAAGAGGAGAATATCATGGAACAAGCTATCGGGTCGAAAATAGCCGACTATCTCATCAAGCCTGTCAACCCTGCTCAAATTCTTCTGACGCTAAAGAAAAACATACATCGAAAGGAGATAGTCACCGAGGTGACGCAGACTGGCTACCAGCAGGAATACCAACAAATAGCCATGCAAATAGACCAGTGCGAAAGCCACGCCGGATGGATGGACATATATAAGCGCATAGTGCGATGGGAGATAGAGCTAAGCGCTGCCAAGAGTGGCATGGCCGAAATGCTGCGAATGCAAAAGGCGGACGCCGACGTTGGCTTTGCCAAATATATAAAAAAACACTATATAGACTGGGTGAAACCATCATTGCCCGTGGCGCGCCACAAGCAAGCGGATAGGCCGTTGATGAGCCAAGACGTATTCAGGGAGCGAGTGTTCCCGGCCCTTGACAATGGTGAGAAAGTCTTTTTCATACTGATAGACAATTTCCGCTGGGACCAATGGCGGTTGCTCGCCATGGACCTTGGGGGGCAGTTTGACATGGACGAAGACATGTACATGAGCTTATTGCCCACCGCCACGCAGTACGCGCGCAATGCTATTTTTAGTGGACTTATGCCCAGTGATATAGCTAAAATGTTTCCGAATTTGTGGGTAGACGAGGACAGTGAGGAGGGCAAGAACCTGAATGAGGCTCCACTCATACAGACACAGATAGACCGTTATAGACGGCACTACAAGTTCAGCTACAGCAAAATAAACGACTCGGCCGCCGCCGAGAAATTCTTGCAGCAGTACAACTCGCTTGCCACGAACGACCTTAACGTTGTGGTGATCAATTTCGTGGATATGCTATCGCACTCTCGCACAGAGTCGAGGATGATCCGCGAGTTGGCCAACGACGAGAGTGCCTACCGCAGCATCACGCTGAGCTGGATGCGACACTCCGTCATCGCGGACCTCTTCCAGCGCTTGGCGGAGAGTGATTACAAAATCATCGTCACCACAGACCACGGCTCCATACGCTGTTTCACCCCCACGAAGATTGTAGGCGACCGGAACACCAACACCAACTTACGATACAAGCTCGGAAAAAACCTGAGCTACTCGGCCAAGGATGTTTTTGTCATCAATGACCCGCGCATGGCACGGTTGCCCTCGCCCAACGTAAGCACAAGCTATGTTTTCGCCACGGGACACAACTTTTTCGCCTATCCCAACAACTACAACTACTATGTGTCATACTACAAAGACACTTTCCAGCACGGCGGTATATCTATGGAGGAAATGCTCATACCGCTTGTCACGTTGCGCCCGCGCAGGCGATAGGCTCGCTTGCTCGCTCAATCTTTAGGGCAGGAAGTGAACCCAAGTGTTGGAGCAGGCACTTTGACTAAGGTCTAACGCAATGCCATTCAATACGTCGTGACGTCATGACATGTCACGAACCCACCGGGGCTGCCCATAAACGTGGCGTATGACATTTAGTTGATTATTTCATGTTAAATCGTTGGCGAAATTAAATATTTTATTTAACTTTACAACTGTAAAACTTTAATCCGAACAACATTAACAATGATAGATTACCTTAATAGTCATTTTTGGTTGGTATGGACGCTGATCACCGTGCTGGCTTTGATATTAGAGGTCTCGACCGGAACTTTCTATTTGATGTGTTTTGCCATTGGCGCTGCCTGCGCCATCATCGCTTCGCCCTTGTGCATTCCATTTTGGATGCAGGTTGTTGTGTTTATCGTTTTCTCCACACTGAGCATTTTTGCGGTGCGCCCATTTGTCTTGAGATACTTGCATAGCCATGAGGATGGCCGGCTGAGCAACGCCGACGCACTGATAGGAAGGGAGGGCCTGCTGATTGAACCCATCACCGAGCAGTCGGCCGGGTACGTGCGAGTGGATGGCGACGAGTGGAAAGCCGTGAGCGCGGATGGCTCTGACATCGAGAAAGGAGCGATGGTAAGAGTGGTGGGCAGAGAGAGTATCATTGTTACAGTGGAACGTATAAACTAATAATTATATTATGTTAACAATAGGAACGTATGTTTTAATCGGACTGGTCGTGTTGGTATTGATTTTTGCCAAGGCTGCCATTGTCATCATTCCACAGAGTGAGACCAAAATCATAGAGCGTCTCGGTAAGTATTACGCCACATTAAAACCGGGTATCAATGTTATCATCCCGTTTGTGGACAGAGCCAAGACTGTTGTCACAATGAACCGAGGACGGTATGTGTACAGTAACTCCATAGACCTGCGCGAGCAAGTGTACGACTTTGACAAGCAGAATGTTATCACCAAGGATAACATCCAGATGCAAATTAACGCACTGCTCTATTTCCAAATCGTGGACCCGTTCAAGGCTGTCTATGAAATCAACAACCTGCCCAACGCCATTGAGAAGCTCACGCAAACCACGCTGCGTAACATCATCGGCGAGATGGAGCTGGACCAGACGCTCACCTCGCGCGACATTATCAACACGCGCTTGCGTGGCGTGCTCGATGACGCCACCAACAAGTGGGGCATCAAGGTGAACCGCGTGGAGCTGCAAGATATCATTCCGCCACAGAGCGTGTTGCAGGCCATGGAGAAGCAGATGCAGGCCGAGCGCGACAAACGTGCTATCATCCTGACGTCCGAGGGCACCAAGCAGTCGCAGATACTGAAGTCGGAGGGAGAGAAGGCCGCCATCATCAACCGGGCCGAAGCCGACAAGCAGCAAGCCATACTGCGAGCCGAGGGCGAGGCGCAAGCGCGCATTCGCAAGGCCGAGGCCGAGGCCGTTGCCATAGACAAGATCACGGAGGCCGTGGGAAATTCTACCAATCCGGCCAACTACCTGTTAGCGCAAAAGTACATTCAGATGATGCAAGAGCTCGCCACTGGCGACCAGAACAAGACCGTGTTCTTGCCCTACGAGGCCACCAACGTGATGGGAAGCCTTGGTGGTATTAAAGAATTGTTCAAGAACTCATAACTCCGCCTCGCCTCGCGGCATGCCCGACGTGCCGCAAGGCGTGGCATGATGATGGTGGGCTTGAGGCGCGCCATCATTTTTTGACACCATAAACGTATAAAAGAAGAATTATGAATGTTTGCATAGTATGCGGAGCCCGCCCCAATTTTATCAAGGTGGCACCGGTGATCCGCGCATTGGAGTCGGCAAAAGAGCGTGGCGAGATGGTAGACTACCACTTGGTATTCTCTGGAGACGAGACTGACCCAACGCTCGAGAGATCGCTCTTTGACGACTTGGGCATACGCCGCCCAGACGTATATCTTGGTGTGACGTGCGAAAATCTCAACGAGCTTACGGGTAGGGTTATGGCAGCCTTTGAGCGCTACCTGCAAAAACACGCCACCGACACGGTGGTCGTGGTAGATGACCTCGCCTCCACCCTGGCCGTGGCTATCGTGGCCAAGAAACAAGGAGTCAGGTTGGCGCACATAGCCGCCGGCACACGCTCGTTCGACATAGCTATGCCCAAGGAGATTAATCGATTGGTGATAGACGGCTTGTCGGACATACTTTTTACCGCTGGCATGAGCAACAACTCCATAGCCAACCGAGAAGGGGCGGAGCTGTCCAAGGTGTACATGGTGGGCAATGTGCTCATGGACAACATGCGATACATCAGGAACTCGCTACATAAACCGGCTATTTTCGATGAGCTGGCACTTGCGGATAGGGGCTATCTGCTGTTTACGCTCAATCGCAAGGCTCTCATTGGGCACCGCGACAACCTCGGCAAGATGCTTGACACCATCGTCAGGGAGCGGGGCGGCATGCCTGTGGTGGCACCGCTGCGCAGGCTTGCCAAGCAGGCCGTCATGGACGTTTTGGGCGACAAGGCCGAGCGGAATTTCATCTTCGTGGAACCGCTGGCGTACCTTGACTTCTCCTATCTTGCCGCGCATGCCGCCGGCGTGATTACCGACTCGGGCAACGTGGCCGAGGAAGCCACTTTCAACCAAGTGCCGTGCATCACGCTGAACAGCTACACGGAGCACGTGGAAACGGTGAAAGTTGGAACTAACGAACTCGTGGACGAGGACCCGTCCAAACTTGGGATGCTACTTGCCAAGATGGTGGCCGGCACATGGAAAGAAAGCGCATTGCCTGAGCGTTGGGACGGCAGGTCGGCCGAGCGCATCGTGAAGATATTGCTTGAAAGTTGAGTATGGAGTAAGCCGAGACAGTGACAGGTCTCTGGCAAAATGGATAAAAACCCCTGATAAGCACAACTGTCCTAAAGGTTAATCCCTATTTGACAAGTAGAGTTTAATCTGTAAAAAAGGCCTGCGGCATGTGTTATAACATGCCGCAGGCCTAAATTTTTGAATTGAAAATATCGCCAACCCTTGATTTTGTATTTTGTATTTTAAATTTTGAATTGGTGATTATCCCTTGTTTCCTTTTCTTGCATCAATCCTTGTCGTGCTCATGGCAGTAGCTGCTGCCGTCAAAGCAGTGGGTACAGAGCTTGCATTTAGGCATCCCGATGCTCTCAACGAGCGATTCCACGCTTGAGAACTGTAATGAGGAAAGCCCCAGCCTGTTGGCTATCTCGTTTACCATGCGTTTATATTCAGGCGTTCCCGTCGTGGCATACTTGTCAAGGTTTTTCTTGTCGTCGCCCTCAAAGTCCTGTATGATGCGCCTCGTGATAAGCTCCATGTCGCTTTTAGACGATGTGAAGCCGATGAAAGGGCAGCCGTAAACCAGTGGTGGGCATGATATTCTGACGTGCACCTCTTTGGCGCCCGCCTCGTAGAACATGCGCACATTGTCGCGAAGCTGTGTGCCGCGTACGATGGAGTCATCGCAGAACACCACGCGGTGGTTGAGCAGAAACGCCTTGTTGGGTATGAGCTTCATCTTCGCCACCAAGTTGCGTCGAGCTTGATCGCTGGGTGTGAAACTACGAGGCCACGTGGGCGTGTATTTCAATACGGCGCGGCGGTAGGGTATGCCATGCCCTTGGGCGTACCCCACGGCCATGCCAACGCCCGAGTCGGGTATGCCACAAACGAAGTCGGCCTCTGTGTCATCAGCCTTGCCGAGCATGCGCCCATTTCGCTCGCGCATCTCCTCGACGTTGACACCCTCATATGTGCTGGTTGGAAATCCATAATAAATCCATAAGAAAGAGCACACCTGTGAACGTTTCCTCGGTTGTTGCAACACTTTTATGCCATCGGCTTGCACCTCGACGATTTCGCCGGGCCCAATGTCGCGCATCATCTCGTAGTCCAAGTTGGGGAAGCTCGCCGACTCGCTCGAAACGGCATAGGCACCCTCTTTGTGCCCGATGATGAGCGGCGTGCGCCCAAGAAAGTCGCGTGCCGCGATGATACTGTGCTCTGTGAGCACCAACATGGAGCACGATCCCTCTATGTGGTTGAACACATTGTTAATGCCTTCCACGAACGAGTTTCCCATGTTGATGAGCAATGCCACCAACTCGGTCTGGTTGAGCGTATTGGCCGAAAGCTCACTTAGGTGCATGCGTTGCTTGAGCAGCTCGTCCGCGATGGTGTCCAAATTGTTTATTTTGGCCACCGTTACCACTGCGTATCGGCCAAGGTGCGAGTTTACGATGATAGGTTGTGGATCGGTATCGCTGATGACACCAATGCCAAGGTTACCGCAAAAATTGTTAAGCTCGTCCTCAAATTTCGACCTGAAATAGCTTCTTTCCAAACTGTGGATGGACCGGTTGAAACCGCGCTCTTTGTCAAAGGTTACCATACCGGCACGTTTGGTGCCTAAATGAGAGTTGTAATCTGTACCGTAGAATAAATCGTTGACACAACTTTTTTTGGAAATTGTTCCGAAAATGCCGCCCATAACGTAGATAATTTTTTATTTCAATTTTGTGCCGGCAAAGGTACTAAAATTAGCCAAAACATATCTACCTTGAACCATAAAATGTGTTTATCGCTCTCAATTTTGTTATCATCTTTGTGTCGATGTGTCGTTTGAACCGTCTCAGAAAGATCCATCCATGTCGGCAAAATGTGTCATAGGTGCTGCTGTCTCCCATACATGGCCATTTGGCAATAGCTTTCGCCCGAAAGAATGGTGGCGTGAGAGGCCACTATTAAATAATGTAATAATTACAAACCGCACGGTTAAGTATGGTTAATACTTCTTCTTAAATTTTCCGATTAGCTTTTTTTCCACTATTTTTGTTATATCAAAAAAGGCGCGAGTGCGGCACGTCAAGCCACCGAGCGAGTTGTCGTGGGCATGGCGCCACAAATATTAACCCAAAATTTAAGAAACAGATGAAAACAGTTTATGATTTCAGTTTGAGCGACAAGAAAGGTAACGAAGTGAAACTATCAGAATATAAGGGCAAGGTATTGCTTATTGTCAATAGTGCCACCGCTTGCGGTTTCACCCCACAATATGAAGAATTGGAAGCCATGTATGGCAGGCTTAAGGGTCAAGGTTTTGAGATATTGGATATCCCTTGCAACCAATTTGGCGGCCAAGCTCCTGGTACCGACGAGGAGATCACACAGTTCTGCCAGATGAAATTTGGCACCGATTTCCCACAATTCAAGAAATCTGATGTGAATGGTGATAACGAGTTGCCACTCTACACATGGCTCAAGGGCGAGAAGACATTTAAGGGTTTTGACAAAGGCCACAAGCTCACCCCTATTCTCGAGGATTTGCACGACAAACAAGACCCCAAGTGGCGCGAGAACAGTGATATCAAATGGAATTTCACCAAGTTCCTCATCAATCGCGAGGGCGAGGTAGTGGCTCGTTTCGAGCCAACCAAAGATTTGGCCGAGGTTGAGCGTTCCATCAAGGAACTGCTCTAAGCTCATCCCATCAAGCCTACCCGAGAACAGTAATTCGGGTAGGCTTTTTTAATGTTTTTGCCTTCTTGAGGGTGTGCCATGCGCCATTGCTGGTAATGTTGTTGTGTCGCTATCTTGCCACCTCTCGACATTCTGGGCCGCGTAGCCACGCCAATTTGTGTTGTGGCCCGGTGTTTAAACAGTGCTACGCGTTTGTGTAGCAGACAGTTCGTATAGACCAATCCCTTTTTCCGGCTCAATGCCGTTGCGCCAAAAAAATCATTAAAAAAAGGCCATCGCCAAACAAATGTCTTACAAAGAAAAAAGCCTATAAAAGCGGCTTCTTTTTCGGTTGGGGCACACATGTTTTGACACCATCTTGCGATTAGGCATTATTGGCGTCGCGATTAGGCATTATTCAGCTTGCGATTAGGTATTATTCAGCTTGCGATTAGGTATTATTCGGCCTGCGATTAAGGCCTAATGACAACATGAATAGATACTAATGCCAGCCCCTCAAAATAGGGTTGGGGCTAAAAACACACAAAGTATTTATTATCAGTTGATTATCAATACTATAAGCTCTAAACGATAGAAAAGTGGCAATATGGATTCTGTTTAGATACGAAAGGGTGATAATTTAACGTATTTAACTTTCGATTACATTAAAAACTACCAAATAGTGTTTGAATAGGAATGTTTCAACCGAACTCAAAATGTGACAAACAAAAGTTATCAAATGATATTTTAGAGAGGTAGGGGTGAAACGACTTCCCTTAAAGGATGTGATTGCCAATCATCCCCTTTTATTCTATAAGAACCAATAGAAATGTAGCCTATCATACTGTTTTCCTACATTTTTATATAAGTAGAAAAGCATATTCCAATACTGATTTTTGGAGTCTGCTTTTCCGAAATGGTTAAGTATATTTATTGTTTCATAGATTTTATGGTTGCCTAAAGAACGTAAGTTCTATTTATGGCTTATGTTCAATATATACCAACATGAAGTGGTGAAGAAATTTCTGATATATTTCATCTTCCAGACCCAATGTGGCAAGAGTCGTGGGGTAAGGTGGAACTTCTGCTTGTAATGAGGATTGATGAACCAAAGTTTTTGGTCAGCTACCGAGAAGCCACATTGGTGTATGAGCCTTTCAAACAGCTCTATACTTGTTCGACAATCTTTTATGCTCATAAGTTCATTTATTGTTCCTTTCTCTTCATTGCATGTTTTTAGCAACAACTTGTATAAAGGGTTTGGCAGCAAGTGAATGAATGGCAGATGTGAGCAAAGTTTGCTTCTGCAAATCTGTTGATGTCCTCCAAAAGGCATTTGCCATGCGGGGAATCCGACAAACAGAACGCCTTTTGGTTTCATAAACTTTCTTAGGTGTGCAAGAAATGGCTCTTTTATCGGAATGTGTTCTATCACATCATGTAATAGTATTACGTCATATTTATCTTCTTCATTACATGGAACAGGATATTGCATGAAATCACAACATACAAATGTAGCATGATTGCTGATTTCAGAAAAGTATGCTTTGGCATCTTTAATTCTGCATTCGGCAATATCTATACCTGTCACTCTGCAGCCCAACTGTGCAAAGGGAACTAAGTTTCCTCCTTCACCACAGCCTACCTCCAAGATTCTACTCTTTGGTGTCAGTTCTGTAAAATCTGACAAGTAGCCGATGTAAAACTCCTTAGATGTTATCTCCAACTCACGGAAATAAACCTTCCTGTCTGTATGTCTTTTTTGCATGTATCTTATTTTTTGACTTTTCTGTATATATAGATACAGATCATTCATAAAGACTGCACGCAAAATGAGACTTTTTTACCAAGAGAACCTAATACCGAAAGGCAAAGTCAATGTAAATGGGCGTTCTGTCCAAGCATTCTTGACTTCGCTTCCATTCGGAATGTACCAATTCAGCGTTGGCTCAACAAACAATGTCAACTTTGGTGCAAATTGATATTGTATTCCGATGTTAGTGTTTACAGTCCACTGTATAGAAGGTATTGTCTTCCAATCCGTTGTATAGCCAGACTTTCCTCCTACTACATAGTCTGCATATGTCTTTCCAGACAATGGTATCTGAATGCTTGCTCCTGCAGAACCGTAGGCAGACAGTCTCTTGTACTTCATGAACTGGTACGAGAGTTTGACAGGGAAACCAATGTAATGCAACTTTTGTTCCTTGTCAACACGGTAATTGCCAGTACCCAAAGTAAAATATGACTTCAAGTAAGAGTATTGGAGTCCTGTTTCTAAACTCCAATGCTTTCCTATGCTCATGTTCACAGCCAATCCTAATATTATTGGTTTGTCATGATGTTCTGCCTCTTCTATTTTGCCATTGTTGTTATCGGCAATATCCATCATTGCAACATTTTCCGCCGTTGGGTCAGTTGGAGTTAAGCGATGTAGATATTTAGCATACTCTTCCCATGTAGTAAAACTCTTTTCCGAAGGTTGATCACTCGTAATATCATCAGCGCTACTTGTTATAATCTTACAAACATTTTGCGCAAGGGTAGTACCCAGAGAACCTGCAGCGAGCAATTGCCATTTACTTTTCTTGTGCGGCCTTGTATCATCCGCAATCCATCTTTCCTCGTTAGGAATAGGTGTATAGACAGAATCTTTTGTGATGATACTATCTCGCTTGTTATCAGCCAAAACATGTTGGTTCTCCTGCAAAGAATCGGATATTTCGAGTATTACATTTTGACCTGTCTTAATCGAATCACCAACAGTTATTACAATGTTCTTTCCCTGTTGAACGCTTTGATGACTATAGCCCAAAACAGCTTTTTGCGCACTGCTAACAGAAACGTTAGGCCGCTTTTGTATAGGCGTAATGTCTTTATTAGGCTTTCGAGTTCGAACAATTTTCACATCATTTTCTGAAACGAGTTTCTTCTTTGCTGTAAAATATCTATATATCGGGATAACTATCAACGCCAATGCGATGAGAAGCATTGCTCTTGAAGACAATATTTTTCGTAACAATGCTTTTGCCCTTGCCAATTGCGAGGAAGAACTATGTGGAGCGATATCAAGTAATTTGCTGATTTCTTGATGGGACAAGCCTTCCAATACAGACTTCTTGAATATTTTCTTATACCCTTTTGGCAAACTGTCTATTGCTGACATGATTTCCTCATACGGAATTGATTGCTTGGAAGTGTTGCCATCTTCCAATACGGAACTAAATTCATCCTCTATATCAGACAAGGAAATGAAATCGTATCTCTTCCCTTTCTCCTGATATTTCAATACAAGGTTAGTAGTGATACTTGTAAGCCATTGACTAAACCTATGAGTATTCTTCAAGTCTTTCAACGAAACAAACGCAAGTATAAAAGCATCTTGGACAAGGTCGTCAACGACAGCCTTGTCCTCTCCAAGAATATTGATGCATATCCCTTTCATCTTAGGATAATACATTTGATATAATGCGCTGAAAGCGTCAGCGTCACCTTGTTTTGCTTTTTCTACTAATGTTGTTATATTTGAAGCCATGAGCGAATTGTTTCGTACTATCTATCTTGATATAGATTCGCCAAAGGCTTGATGACTGCACAAGGTTTAGTTAAAGAATATGAATATATGTATTATTTTTAGGCAATGTTATACTTGCATTCTCATTTTGGGAACATTTCAAGTGACCACCAAGCAACAAGTATTGGGTACCAATGCAATAACATCACTCTTATACAATCCTACCAAGATTGCACATGATTATTTTCTACCCCTTGATTCTCTTTTGTAACCAACTTTGTCCTTTTCTGTAATCTTACGCAACACATGGCAAGGATTTCCCACAGCCACCACTCCAGAAGGGATGTCGTGGGTCACGATGCTACCAGCTCCAATTACCGTGTCGTCACCGATAGTAATATTTGGTAGCAAGATGGTATTTCCGCCAATCCAAACACGGTTGCCGATATGTACATTGCCAGGTTTTAGTCCACCAGCAATGCGTTCCTCGGCATCGAGTGCATGGTTGGCATCGTAGATACCGACATTCGGACCAATAAGAGTGTTGTTGCCAATCGTGACTTGACCACAGTCGAGTATAACACAGCCCAAATTGATATATACATCACTGCCAATCGTGATATTCTTGCCGAACTCACAACGAAAATCTGGTTCTATCCATACATTTTTACCGACAGATTTGAAGAGTTTCTGCATAATTTCTTTACGCTTTTCTACCCAATTATCTTCTGTGCGGTTATAAGCACGAAACAGTTGTTTCGCCTCAATCCTTCAATTAAACAAATCCTGATCGAAATCATTATAAATCTCACCAGCTTGCAACTTTTGCCATTCTGGCATATTCAAAGTCTTATTATCGTTCATATTCAAGAATATTACCACAGCGCAATTTTCCCTGCAATACCCAAATCAAGGGTAGCTGTTGCAATGCCCAATGCTTGAAATACACGGCTCATTGTTGGCAATGTGATAACACTTGTCCCTTTCTCCAACTTTGAAATTTGAGCACGCTGCACGCCGATACGCTCACCAAGTTGCTCTTGTGTGAGGTTTTGTGCCAATCGAGCCTTGCGTATGGCTTTGCCTACAATATAGGCGTTCACATCTTCTTTGAGCTTGGCTTCCATTGCGTCACGCTCTGGAGTTCCTATTTTGCCCCAAAGTTTGTCTTTCATATTGTCTGCTGGTATCAATTTCATCTGTGCCATAATGCTATTTCTTTTTATTGTTAAAGTACTCTTTTCTTATCTCTTCTGCTTTGGCAATCTCCTTTAATGGTGTCTTTTGTGTTTTCTTGACTATGCCATGCGTGGCAATAACCAAAGTTTCTTGCTCAGTGTCCCAAAAGGAGAAAAGCCTGTAACAGATACCGTTGTAGAGAGTGCGAAACTCCCATATCTCGGCATTCTCCAGTTTCTTGAAGATGTCAACTTTCATCACTCCTTCCTCAACCTTGAAGATGTTGTAGTATATCTTCTGCTGAGCTTTGAATGGCTGCGCATCCAAAAAGGCTTGTGCTTCTTCTGTCAACACCACTTTTAGCTTGTTGATGCCCATTTTGTTTTGAATTATGGTACAAAGATAATGCTTTGTTTCCAAATAACGATACAAAATTCGGTTTTTCATCAAATCAGACATCATTTTTAACACTCTCACGACTTGATAGTATCAGATACGCAATTTATTCACTCTTTTATTTCCCTAAATTTGAAATTCAAAAATAGGGAAGAAAAATATGGCTGTGAAAAGTTGCGGAGAATACGAACAACATCCGTAATATCTTGCATTTTTGAGTTGCCCACTATTAAAATGCGTTCACCGTCATTCGTTCATAAACTTGTCTTTATACCAATCATGTATTGATTTTCAAGTACTTAAACACAATCTTGTGTTGTTCGGAGGAGATTAATGCGTTTATGCCTCCTTGATTAACAATCATAAGAACTTGCTTTGTCTAATTTCAAACAAAGCAAGTTCTTATACTCATTATTTTAACTTATAGTGAGAAGCCTCTTGGCTCTTTTCTTTTCACAGAATTCCCCAATCCCACTTTTTGTGTTCCGTCCCAATTTGTAAGTTGGTCAGCGCACCCATTAGAACCGCCAAGTGAAACTGTAAGTGGCTGCCCTATAGCGATATGCGACATGTGTGCGAGAGTGTCGTATATTGACGTATAAGGTGGCTGCATTGGTATGCGGCTCATTGACGTTTATAGCAAGAACGTTTGGAGCTACCATGCCAAACTTTCTGGTCGCAATGCGGTTACACTACCTATAAAAGATGAGTTTCTTGGTGGATTGAGGTAGTTTTTTAGTAACTTTGTAGCCCGAAGCACCGACGTAGAAACATAAAAATAAGCGCAGGAGATGCAATTCAGTGAAGTGATAGGACAGCAAGAAGCTTGCGACCGACTTTTGCAGTTGGCGGCAGACGGGCGTGTGCCTCACGCCATGATGTTTACCGGTCCCAAGGGTAGCGGCAAGATGGCGCTGGCATTGGCGTTCGCATGTTATCTGTTGGGTGAGCGTATGGGCGAGTTGCCCTCTACCGTGCCTCTTGCGTCGGTGGCCAATGCTGAGGCCATGTTGGCCAAATGGCAGCATCCAGACCTATATTTCACGTTTCCTGTGATAAGGCCCAAGGGCACGTCGAGCGACCGTCAGGTCACCAGCGACGATTTTTTGCAAGAGTGGCGGCAAATGCTTTCAGAAAGCGTTTATTTCACCATGGACCAATGGATGAGACGTATGGAGGCTGAGAACCAGCAGGCCATGATCTATGAGGCCGAGAGCGACGCGCTCAATCGCAAGCTTAGTATCAAATCGAGTCAAGGCGGATACAAGGTTTGTGTGGTGTGGCTGCCCGAGCGTATGAATCTCTCGAGCGCCAACAAAATGCTCAAGCTGTTGGAAGAACCGCCTTTGAACACAGTCTTTTTGTTGGTTAGCGAGGAGCCGTCTCGATTGTTGGAGACTATCCGTAGTCGTGTGCAGCGGTTCGAGGTGCGTGGCATAGACAGTGCCGACATAGCTCGCGCGTTGGTGGAGCGGCGTGGAATAGATGCCGAAATGGCTGGCCGCATGGCTCGCGCCGCGGGTGGCAATTGGCTTAAGGCCATAGAGGAATTTGATGCCAATAACGAGAACAAGCAGTTTTTTGACTTGTTTGTCACGCTCATGCGCAAGGCTTATATGCGTGACTTGAAAGAGCTGAAGAAATGGAGTGAGACCGTGGCAGGGTATGGCCGGGAGCAACAGCGACGCATGCTCACCTATTTTTTGCGCATGGTACGTGAGAGCTTCGTGTACAATTTCGGGCAGCCAGATTTGAACTATATGACCCATAGCGAGGAGAACTTTGCCCAAAACTTTGCCCGTTTTGTCAACGAACGCAATGTGGTTGAGATGGCGGAGAAGATTCAACGCACCATCCGAGACATCGGGCAAAACGCCAACGCGAAGATACAATTCTTCAATTTGGCCACTGACATGATAATACTTTTAAAGCGATAATATGAGAGAATGTGATATATGCACTGGTTGTGGGCGTGGGCTGAGCGCGAAAGGCGTGGGCAGACAAGACCGACAACTCAACACGTACGACTGGTTGGCCGACGTGCCCGGTAACGCCAAATCGACAGACTTGGTGGAGGTGCAATTTAAAAATACACGCAAAGGCTATTTCCACAACACAAACGGTTTGAACCTGAAAAAAGGTGACGTGGTGGCCGTTGAGGCCAACCCGGGGCATGACATCGGCGTGGTCACACTGACGGGACGGCTTGTTTGTCATCAGATTAAGAAGGCTAATCTTAAGTCGCCAGATGAGATCAGGCGCGTATATCGCTTGGCCAAACCTGTGGATATGGACAAGTATCATGAGGCCAAGGCTCTGGAGCACGACACGATGATACAGAGTAGGCAGATAGCCAAGCAGCTGGAGCTGAAAATGAAAATAGGAGACGTGGAGTATCAAGGCGACGGCAACAAGGCTATATTTTATTACATAGCCGACGAGCGGGTGGACTTCAGACAGCTCATCAGGGTGCTGGCCGAAACTTTTCACGTGCGTATAGAGATGAAACAGATAGGGGCGCGACAAGAGGCGGGGCGCATTGGCGGCACTGGCCCTTGCGGCAGGGAGCTGTGTTGCGCCACGTGGGTAAAATCGTTCTCAAGTGTTTCCACTAACGCCGCACGCATACAAGACCTATCTCTCAACCCGCAGAAACTGGCTGGTATGTGCGCCAAGCTCAAATGTTGTCTTAACTACGAGGTGGACCAATATGTGGAGGCCTCGAGAAAACTGCCGGCCAAGGATGTGACGCTGCAAACACAAGAAGCAGAGTACCACTTGTTCAAGACGGATATTCTCACCGGTATGTGTACTTATTCCACGGATAAGAACCTCGCCGCCAATTTGGAGACCATAGATACCGATCGAGCACATGAAATAATGGCGATGAACAAGCAGGGTGAGAAACCGCTATCACTGATGCGAGACGACATGGCGCAAACCAAAAAGAAGTCTAAAGACTTGTTGGCCGACGAGGATCTAAGCCGATTTGATAAGGCCAAAAAGAGAAAAAACAACACGAGACATAACCGTAACAAAAAGGATATGCCCAAGAAGGTGGCAGCTCAGGGACGCGAGCAACTTGTCGCTGACCCAGCTAATCGTTCCGACACAGTGGGTGTGCCTGCTCGCCCTAATGACGGTCAACACCGTAAGTATCGGCAGAACGGCTATAAAAATGACAGAAACAAAACATACAACAATCGCCCTCAGACAGAAACGCCTGTGCCTAAAGAATGAAACACAAGATTGTTGTAACACTAACAACCCTCATTCTCTGCGTGGCTTGCGAGGAGAATAGGGTTTATCACCATTATTGCCACACGCCAATTGAGGGATGGGAAAAAGTGGAGGCACTAAGTTTTGAGGTGCCTCCATTGGCGCAAGCGGGACGGTATGCCACCAATTTGGAGTTGCGCGCCAACAATTCTTACCCATACATGAGCTTGGCTCTAATCGTTGAACAAACGGTGTATCCGTCCATGAAACAGCGTGTGGATACGCTGATGTGCCCATTGGTGGACAGCCGTGGCAATGCCAAGGGCAACGGTGTGAGCTATTGCCAATACCGTTTCACAGTCTCTCAAACACAGCTGCACAAGGCCGACTCGTTGCATATCGTCGTGCGTCATAACATGCAGCGAGACATATTGCCTGGCATCGCTGATGTCGGCATCGCAGTGGACAAAGTTGACAAGTAGGTTGTTGGGATTAAACGTGGAGTTTGTCGCGACATGTTAATGGCAAACTCGTCATTCCAAACCTATTCTTTTACCCATTTGCCACTCCAAACTTTTCACTCCAAACTGTTTTTCACGTCCTTACAAAGTTTCTTCCGGCGTCTATGCGCATGAAGATAAACAGCAATATGGTGAACCCCCACAGTGACGATCCGCCATAGCTAAAAAATGGTAGCGGAATGCCTATGACGGGTGTCAGACCCAAAACCATGCCAACGTTGATAAATAGGTGGAATAAGAAAATGCTCAGCACGCAATAGCCATAAATCCTACCAAACTTGAAAGGCTGGCGCTCGGCCAAGTGGATTAGTCGCAAAATTAGCGCCAAGAATAGCAGCAACACGCCTGCCGAACCTACAAATCCCTCTTCCTCACCCACGGTGCAAAAGATGAAATCGGTGTCTTGCTCAGGCACGAACTTCAGTTTTGTCTGCGTGCCATTGAGGAAACCTTTGCCTTGCAAGCCACCGGAGCCAATGGCTATCTCGCTCTGGTGCACATTGTAGCCAGCGCCAGCCAAGTCCTCGTCTAACCCTAACAGCACGTTGATACGCACCCTTTGGTGTGGTTCCATCACGTCGTTGAGCACATAATCGGCGCTATAAAAAAACAAGATAGACCCCATAGCGAAGAATGCGATGAGCATATAGCTGTGCAGGCGAGTGGCCAACCCTTGGAAAACAAGGTAGCCTATGAGGATGGAGCAAATGAGAAATTGCACCCAGACGATGTCGAATGGGATAACAAACTTGGAGAATAGCAGCGCCAACAGCGTGCAGCCAACGCAGCATAAGCCCACGCGCAGGGTTCTGCCCTTGTCGTCGCAATAGGAGAGCATCATGCCTACGGTGAATAATTGCACCAACAAGAGCACCACAAACTTGCCCAACGACGTGGGCGTTGCCCAAAAAAGCGTATCCTCATATTTGATGCCAACCACGAAATAGACGATCATTGCCACGCCCGTGAAAAGGATGCTGCCGGGCATGCCCTCCCTGTAGAGCATCAGGAAAAACGCCAAATACACCAAGGCCGAGCCTGTCTCTTTTTGCCCGACGATAAGTAGCATGGGCAAAAGTACCACGCCAAGCGCGGCGGCGAAATGTTTCCATTGGTGAATGTTAAATCCATAGGTGCTCATCAGCTTGGCCACAGCCAATGCCGTGGCGAACTTGGCAAATTCTGCTGGTTGCAACCTGAGTGGCCCCAAGACTAACCACGAGCGCGAGCCCTTGATCTCGTGTGGATTGAATATGGTGGCGAAGAGCAGCACAAGCATCAGTCCATAGAACACGTAGGCGAAGGTGTCGTAGTACCTGTCGTCGAGCATCAGCAGCACGAAAGCCAATATCAAAGATGTCGCTATCCACACTATTTGCATGCCTGAACGACTGCTCAAACTGAAAATATCGGTCTCGCCGTAGGTGTAACTCGCCCCGCACACGCTAATCCAACCGAAGATTAACAGGGTGAGATAAATGCCAATGGTCCACCAATCGATGCTGCCGATGATGCTTGGTTGTTTATCTGTTGCTCGAACCATATCCTATTCTCCTTTTCTGTAACATGTCTGCCTCTCGCGCCCGGGCTGGCGAAAGTTTTCCGTTGAGGTATTGCTCAAACATCACCCCAGCTATCGGCACCGCGAAATCTGCGCCAAAGCCACCATTTTCCACATAAACGGCAATGGCGATCTTGGGATTGTTCATAGGTGCGAAGCCCATGAAGACCGAGTGGTCGTGCCCCCGGTTTTGCGCCGTTCCGGTCTTGCCGCAGATCTCAAAGGGCAAACTGCCAAGATGACGGCACGTTCCGCCTAATACCGACGACCGCATGCCAGCCACCGTCAGGTTATAGGCACGACGGTTGGCCCGTGTGTAATGGCGATGCGTGAAGGTGGTGTCCAAACGTTGGCCTTCCACTTTTTTCACTACGTGTGGCACATAGTAGTACCCTCGATTGGCGATGGTGGCACCAAGATTGGCAATTTGCAAAGGTGTGAGGTTTACCTCTCCTTGCCCGATCGAGATACTAATGACGGTGAGTCCATTCCATGAGCCACGGTAGGCTTTGTCATAAAAGGTGGCGTTAGGAATAAGTCCACGTTTCTCGCCATAAAGATCAATGCCGAGCTTATAGCCAAAACCCATGCTCACCATGTAGTCTCGCCACGTGTTCATGGCATCCTGCACGTTTTTGTATTTGCGTCTGTTGCCCATCATGTGGTACAGGCCCCAGCAGAAAAAGGCGTTGCATGAGGTGCTGATGGCGGGCACGATGGAGACTGGTGAAGCGTGTCCATGACAGCCCACGTGCAGTCCGCGATAGTAAAAACCATGATGACAGGGGTATTGGGTGTGACTGTTTATGATGCCCTCACTGAGGAAAGTAAGGCCCTGTGAGGTCTTGAAGGTGGAGCCGGGAGGGTATTGTCCCATGATGGCTCGATTAAGCAACGGCTTCCATGGGTTGCGCGAGAGCGTGCGCAGTACCTTGCCACGCTGTTTCCCCTCGAGTGTCCGGGGGTCGTAAGTGGGCGACGACACCAAGCTGAGCACCTCTCCGGTTTGCGGGTCTATGGCTACGATGGCGCCGATTTTGCCCTCCAAGAGTCGTTCGCCCAATGCTTGCAGGTCTATGTCCAAGCTTAGCGTAAGGTCTTTGCCGGCTTTGGGCCGATGGTCGTATTTGCCGTTTTGGTACTTGCCTTGTATTCGGCCGTGCGCGTCTCGCAGCAATATTTGCACGCCTTTCTCGCCTCTTAGTTGTTTTTCGTAGGTGCGTTCGACGCCCAATTTGCCGATATAGTCGCCGGGTTGGTAATAGTCGTCTTTGTCGATATCGCCTTGCGACACCTCTGCCACGTCTCCCAACACATGCGCGGCGTATGGGTATTGGTATTGCCGCACGCTTCTCTTTTGAGTGTAAAAACCTGGGAACCTGTACATTTTTTCCCTGAAAACTCCGAAGTTTTTATCGTCTATTTGTGTCAAAAACAGTTGTTGGGTGAACCGTGAGTAACCTGGATTTTTGTTTCTGTCCTTGATGTCGTTCATGCGTTGGGCAAAAAACTCCTTTGAGATGCCTAACGTTTGGCAGAAGTCGGCGGTGTCTATACGGCCTTTTTCCTCGTTCATCACCACCATGATGTCGTACGATGGCTGGTTGAAGACGAGTAGCTTGCCGTTTCGGTCACGTATGACGCCACGCGAGGGAAACTCCACTTTTTTCAGGAATGCGTTGGAGTCTGCGCTCTTCCGATAGTCGTCGCTGAGCAGTTGGAGTGTGAAAAGGCGTATGATATAGATGGCCACGATAACGACAGCCGTGCCTCCGATGACGTATTTTCTGTTCTCAAGTCCAAAATCTTTCATACCTTGCCTCTCAAATTATCCACCACGACGATGATAATGGCAGAAAGTGCGGTGCTGCCAAGGATGTTGAGAGCCCACTGCGTCCAGTTGAAAAAGGTGAACATCTCCAATGAGAAGAACACGAGGCAATACGTGAGGGTGAGCAGTGTGACATAAGTAATGTAACCCGAGGGAGTGATTTCGGTGATGCTTGGCCGCAGGTTCTCGTCGCTGTCGCGTTGGATAAAAAGTTTCAGCGCGTATGGTTGCAGCAGAGCTATGAGCGTCATCGAGGCGGCAGCTACGCCCGGTGTGTTGGAAAACACGTCCACGCCGAGGCCCAAGGCGAAACTCCACACCAACATAGCCCACTTGGGATAGTTGCGTTTGAAGCTGGTGGCAAAATAGATATAGGGCATGGGCGTGGCCACGCCAAACAAGTGTATGTGGCTAAGCACTAACGCTTGGGTCAGCAACAAGATGACAAAGAGCAAGAGTCGACGCGAGAAATCTATGTTCATATCTATTGTTCCTCCCTAAGTTTCAATGAGTCTTGTGCAGCGCGTAAAACTTCCAATCGTTCCTTTATCTGTCTGTTGTCAATGACACAAACGTCGCGCAGACGCGAGAAATCGGTCGAAAGCCTCACTTGCAACCGGTATGACAAGCCGTCTGGTGAGTTGTACACGTGCATAATCTTGCCCACGGAGATACCCGGTGGAAACACCGACGAGAAGCCGTTGGTCTCCACCCATTCGTTGAGTTTGAAGTGAGCGTGGCGTGGCACGTCGTCCACAAACGCCGTTTGGGTGTCGCCACCTTCCCAGCTCAGATAGCCAAAGTATTCCCGTCCACGTATGCGACAGCTGATTTTGGATTGTAAATTCAGTACCGGTATGACCACGGCGTAGTGCGCGGAGGCCATGTAGACAACGCCTACCACGCCACTTCCGCAGGCTACGCCCATGTCTTGCTCCACGCCATCGCTCGTGCCTTTGTTGATAGTGATAAGGTTGTCGGGGCTGTTCAGGGAGTTGCTTACCACCTTTGCGGGTATAAGCTGGTAGGCTTTGAGTATCTCAAATTGTCCGCTTCGCATCCAATCGCTGTCTTTGGTTGCCTCCGTCAGCTTTTCAGCGAGTGTTTTGGCTTGTTGTTCCAAGTACAGGTTTCGCAGCGTAAGCTCCTCATTCACTTTGGACAATGAGAAGAACGACTCTATTTTGGCTTTTGCTCCAAGCGCCTTGCCTGCCACGGCGTTGGCCGATGTGAACCATACGCTACCTTGGTAACTGTTGTATTGGAACAGCAATATCGCACTGATGGTCTCCAAAAGTATGAAGACCATCCAGTGGTTGTATTTGGCAAGAAACGCTAAAAGGTTGCGCATGGCAATTCACAATTCACAATTTTCAATTCACAATGTACGATTTTCAATTAAAAAATAGTCTGTACATCGTGCATGGAAAAAACACTCATGCGCCCATTGCGTTGTATGGGCACATACTGTCCATTTATATTGTCTCTTTCTTGGTGTTATCTCATCAAGAAAGAGAAGCGGTTTACGTTTTTCAATGCGATGCCAGCGCCTTTGGCCACGCTGTGCAATGGGTCTTCGGCGATGTGAAACGGAATGTTGATTTTGTCTTGCAAGCGTTTGTCAAGCCCCCTGAGCAAGGCGCCGCCGCCTGATAGGTAGATGCCGTTCTTCACGATGTCGGCATAGAGCTCGGGTGGGGTGGCCTCTAAGGCAGAGAGCACAGCGTTCTCGATCTTGGCGACTGTCTTGTCAAGGCAGTGTGCTATCTCCTGATAGCAAACGGGCACTTCCATTGGCAATGCGGTGATGCGGTTTGGTCCATGCACCACGTAGTCTTCAGGGGCCTCGTCTCCAAGGTCGGTGAGGGCAGACCCCACGTGTATCTTGATGCGCTCGGCCATGCGCTCTGAAATTTTCACATTGTGCTGCCGGCTCATGTATTCTTGAATGTCTGCGGTAAGGTCGTCGCCGGCCACGCGTATGGAATTGTTGCTCACGATGCCACCAAGCGATATTACTGCTATCTCTGTGGAGCCGCCGCCGATGTCAACAATCATGTTGCCCTCGGGCGCCTCTACGTCTATTCCAATTCCTATAGCTGCGGCCATAGGCTCGAATATGAGGTACACGTCGCGCCCGTCGGCGTGCTCGGCCGAGTCTCTTACGGCCCGAAGCTCCACCTCTGTGGAGCCAGATGGAACGCCAATGACCATGCGTAACGATGGCGAGAACAGGCGTGAGCCCGTGTGCACCATCTTGATAAGTCCGCGCATCATCTGCTCACAAGCGGTGAAGTCGGCTATCACACCATCTCGCAACGGCCTGATGGTTCGGATGTTGTCGTGTGTTTTCTCATACATCATTTTGGCTGCCTCGCCCACCGCGATCATCTTGTCGGTGCGACGGTCCAGCGCCACAACAGAAGGCTCGTCAACAACAATCTTATCACCACTAATGATGATGGTGTTGGCGGTGCCCAAGTCCATGGCTATCTCTTGTATAAACGAAAAAAATCCCATTGTCTCAAATAATCAATCTGCCTGTCGCCGTGCCTCGCCGCGATTGCGTCTCGGCTGTCAGCTGGCGCAGGATATGGATAAAACTTGTTGAATTTTAAACTTTTGTGTAAATGCTTGTACCAAATTTTGTCGCTTTTGCAAGCATTACTTGCCCTCAAACCATTGGTGTATGGCGGTGTCGTAATGGCTGCTCACACCAAAGGCTCGCTCCGCGAACATCTTGCGCTCATCCCTTGTTGTCTTGGCGCCGTTTTTCTTAAGTATGTCTAACAGTATGCCATACTCTGCCTTGCTTGGCACGATGACCACGTCGTTGAAGTTTTTAGCGCCGGCGCGTATGAGCGAAATGCCGCCGATATCAATTTTCTCTATAATGTCCTGCTCGACCGCACCTTCGGCTACTGTCTGCTCGAAGGGATAGAGATCGACGATGACAAGGTCTATGGCGGGAATGTCATACGATGCCATCTGCTCCTTGTCGCTGTCGTTGTCGCGGCGCGCGAGAATGCCTCCAAAAATCTTGGGGTGCAGCGTTTTCACTCTTCCGCCTAATATGGACGGATAGGTTGTCACTTCCTCCACCTTTTGGCAATCGTATCCTAAACCCTCTATGAAAGCCTGTGTGCCGCCCGTGCTCAGAAATTTAACGCCTTCTTCGTTTAGCTTGGCTAACAGTTCTTCCAATCCGTCTTTGTGGAATACTGACACCAATGCTGTCTTGATTTTTTTTGTCTCAGCCATAAAATAACGTGCGTTAATAAATATAAGTTGCAACTTAAGTGCTGCAAAGTTACTAATTTTTTAGCAATGCTGATGTCGTTTATACATAATTTATGGCATGTAGTCTTAAAAAATAACAAATCTCCACCCTTGGCTCGTGCTCTTTTGGTGATATTGGTCTATTGTGGCTCCACATTGGACGATATGTGTTCGAGCTTATGAAAATATCAAACAAATCACCAGTCAAACCTCGCATATTTAGAGATGGGGGCTCTTTCGCTCGCAAATATGCGGAATTTGAGTGGTGATTATAACTTTCTGTCATGTGGCGTTCTTTGACGACAAAGCCGTTGTTGCCGCCTGCCCTTCATTTTTACGACTTGCCATTAACACCTGTTCGCATGAGGATTAGGCTTAAAACACAGTGCTGTTAGAGCCTAAGCGCATTGCCTTCGTGGCCGGTTCTCCTTTCCCTGAAATTGCTTGTAAGGCTTCCAACTCATTCTTTGTTGGCCGAGTCTCTCAATTCCAACTGTGCCTCCAAGCGCACTATCTCGTCGCGATATTGGGCCGCTTGGATGAAGTCCAAGTCCTTGGCCGCCTGCTCCATCAGTCGCTTGGTGTTGGCTATGCTTCTCTCTATCTCGGGCCTTGTCATCTTCAGCACGATTGGGTCTGCCGCAAAGGCGGCTCCGTCGGGCTCGAAGTAAGGCTGCTGGTATCCGGCGGCAGTTGGCTTGGCGCGCTCCTCTCCGTTGGCTGTGGGTAGGATACCCTTAATATCCTTCACGATTTGTTTCGGCGTGATGCCGTGGTCGGCGTTATATTTCATCTGCACGCTTCGCCGACGGGCCGTCTCCTCGATGGTGCGCCGCATGCTCTCGGTTATGTTGTCGGCGTACATGATGACTTTCCCACTCACGTTTCGGGCGGCGCGGCCAGCCGTCTGCGTGAGACTTCGGTGGCTGCGCAAGAAGCCCTCCTTGTCCGCGTCGAGTATGGCCACCAACGACACCTCGGGGAGATCCAGCCCCTCGCGTAACAAGTTCACGCCCACGAGCACGTCGAAGAGTCCGGCTCGCAGGTCGTTCATGATTTGCACGCGGTCCAAGGTGGCCACGTCGCTGTGTATGTAGTTGGCCCGAACGTCGTGGTTTAGCAGATACTCGGTGAGCTCCTCGGCCATACGCTTGGTCAGCGTGGTTACCAGCACGCGCTCGTTTCGGGCTGTGCGGTCCACTATCTCGTTGAGCAAGTCGTCTATCTGGTTCTCAGAAGGGCGCACGTCTATCTCTGGGTCCAGCAGCCCAGTGGGCCTGATGAGTTGCTCCACCACCACGCCCTCGGCCTCTTGCAACTCGTAGTTGGCGGGTGTGGCCGACACGTAGATGACCTGCTTGGCCATCTCCCGGAACTCCTCGAAGCGTAGCGGGCGGTTGTCGAAGGCAGCCGGCAGGCGAAAACCATATTCCACCAAGTTCTGCTTGCGGGCGCGGTCGCCGCCGTACATGGCGTTGATTTGTGGCACGCTGACGTGGCTCTCGTCTATGACGATGAGATAATCCTTTGGGAAAAAGTCTAAAAGGCAGTAGGGGCGCTGGCCCGGTTGCCGGCCGTCGAAATAGCGCGAGTAGTTCTCTATGCCCGAGCAGTGGCCCAGCTCCTTGATCATCTCCATGTCATATTCCACTCGTTCCTTGATACGTTGCGCCTTAATGCCATCTCCCATCTCGTTGAAATAAGCCACTTGGTCCACCAAGTCGTCCTGTATTTGGCGTATGGCCCTGTCGGTTTGGGCTTGCGTGGTGACGAAGAGATTGGCCGGATAGATGTGGTATTCCTCAAAACTCTGTATGCGTCGCATGGTCTCGGGGTCGGCCTCCTCGATGGTGTCAATCTCGTCATCCCACCATGTGACGCGCAATATGTGGTCGCTATAGGCCATGGCAACGCTCACGGTGTCGCCCTTGACGGAGAAAAAACCGCGCTGCAGGTCGATGTCGTTGCGCGTGTAGAGGGCTGCCACCAACCGGCGCAAAAACTCGTCGCGGCGCAATCGCTGCCCTCGCTTGATGCTGATGACGCTCTCTTTCATGGCCACGGGTCCGCCCATGCCATATATGCACGACACCGATGACACCACCACCACGTCGTTTCGCCCCGAGAGCAGGTCGCTCACGGCGCCCAATCGCAGTTTGTCTATCTCGTCGTTGATAGCGAGGTCTTTCTCGATATATACGTCTGTGGTAGGCAAGTAGGCCTCGGGCTGGTAATAATCGTAATAAGAGACATAATAGTCCACGGCGTTATCGGGAAAAAATCCTTTCATCTCCTCGTAGAGTTGGGCCGCCAATGTCTTGTTGTGGCTAAGCACGAGGGTGGGTTTGTTCACGTTGGCGATGACGTTGGCCACGGTGAAAGTCTTGCCCGAGCCGGTCACGCCCAGCAGCACTTGCGCCAGATCGCCGCGCAGCACGCCGTTGGTGAGCTGCTCGATGGCTTGTGGCTGGTCGCCAGTGGGCTTGTATTTTGATGTGAGTTTGAAATCCATGTGATACAAAATTAGTCATTTTACTTTGTATAAACGTTTTTTTTGCGAAAAATAACAATCGCTTCTTTGTGAATCAATTAATTATGTGTATTTTTGCAAGTCAAAAGATTTGATATGAAAAAAATCGTTTGGATGCTGGTAGCCGCAACTCTGCTCTTGAGCGGTTGTGCCAAAGAGTTCAATCAAGTATATAAGTCGCAAGACTACCGTTACAAGTATGAGTATGCCAAGGAGTGCTTTGCCAAGGGCAAGTATAACCGTGCCGCATTGTTGTTGCAGGAGTTGATCGTGCAAGAAAAGGGCACCTCTGATGCGCAGGAGAGCTTGTATTTGTTGGGTTTGGCCCAATATATGGACAAAAGTTATGAGACGGCCGCAGAGGTGTTTGGTCGCTATGTCAAGTCGTACCCACGTGGGGTGTATGCGGAGATGGCCAAGTTTTATGTTGGTGAGAGTCTTTACATGTGCACGCCCGAGTCGCGTTTGGATCAAAGTCAGACCATCAGGGCTATTACAGCGTTTCAAGAATACCTTGATATTTATCCCGAAGCGCGACTTAAAGATAAAGCGCAGCATAGACTGTTTAAGTTGCAAGACAAGTTGGTGGAGAAAGAATTGTACTCTGCCCGATTGTACTACGACCTTGGATCCTATTTTGGCAATTGCAGTTTTGGCGGCAACAACTACGAGGCTTGCATTGTAACGGCGCAAAACGCACTCAAAGATTACCCTTACTCCTCGCGTCGGGAAGATTTTGCCTCGTTGGTGATGAAGAGCAAGTTTGAGTTGGCCGAGCAAAGTGTTGAGGCCAAGAAGTTGGAGCGTTACCAAGACGCAGAAGACGAATGCTATGGGTTTATCAACGAATATCCTGACTCTAAGTTGCGCAATGAAGCTGAGCGGTATATTCAAAAATGCAAGAAAGTGACGGCTACTGTCAAAGATTGACGATTGGCCTGTGTGCGATGTGGATAACAACAGATAAAAACTAAATATCAATTATTATATAATGGATTACAAAAAATCAAACGCTCCAGTTAACACCGTGACCCGTAATGTCATGGATCTTTGTGAAGAGACTGGAAACATTTATGAGAGTGTGGCCATCATTGGCAAGCGCGCCAATCAGATAGCTGTGGAAATCAAGCAAGACTTGAGCAAGAAGTTGGCGGAGTTTGCTTCGTACAACGATTCGCTCGAGGAGGTGTTTGAGAATCGCGAGCAGATAGAGATTAGCCGCTACTACGAAAAATTGCCTAAGCCCACGATGTTGGCCACTCAAGAGTTTATAGAGGGAAATATCTATTACAGAGACACCTCGAAAGGATAATGCTATAGGAGGCCATGTAAATGATACAGCGTAAGCAAACCATATACCTGCTTTTGGCCTTGATGGCACTTATCGCTTGCCTATGTTTGCCTATCGGCGAGATAGAGCCTAAAGGCATGGGTCTGTCGATGGTATGGTATAACCTTGGTCTCTATACGGACGGCACGTTTCGCGCCTACCCTTTACCATTCGTTGATTTGGTGGTGACGGGTGTGTTGGCATTTGTCACTATTTTTCTGTATAAGCGGCGTAAGACGCAAGCAAAGCTCTGCGCCGTGAGTATGGTGTTGTGCTTCGCATGGTATGTGTATTACGCATTTTGTGCGCTCAACGAGTTTCAAACGGGCGGCACTTTTCACGTGTCGTTTGCTGCTTGCTTGCCATTTGTGACGGTGGTGTTGCTCGCCTTGGCTCGTCGTGGCATCTTGGCAGACGAGAAATTGGTGCGGTCGATGGACAGAATAAGATAAGAAAACATTTGGATGGGACGATCGGCTTGCGTCTTTGGACGCTGCTTTTAGATGGTCCTAATAATATAAGGAGGGAATTTCTGATGCGCAGAAATTCCCTCCTCCTGTTTTGAGAACGTTTATGTTGGTTAAAACTGAAATTAAAGGTGATAAACGGGAGTTTATGTTTGAAAATGTTTTTTTTATTGTTTGTATTGTCAATAAAAATATATATATTTGCAACTATCAAAGCATTATGCTTGAAAGAACGCTTAATAACTTTTTTTACAAACACCATTAACATTATTTTTATGAAGAAATTTTACTCATTATTCATTCTTTTTGCGTTGGTAGTGTCTGCGAACGCACAACAGCAAGAACCGGTCATCACGTTGACTTACACCGCGGATGGTACAGAGCACGAGCTCGATTTTGGCAGTGCCGTAGCCGAGGAAAATATCGTCTCCATCGATTGGGGCGACGGAACTATTGTGGAGGCTGCCAAGCTCGTAGGTGTGTATGACAATTATGACGTTAAGGCCAAGGCCGTAACAGGCACTCCCAAAGGCGAGGGCAAGGTGAAAATATACGCCACCAAGCCACTCAACGATTTTGAGTGCACCTCCAACGTGAAAGGAACTGGCGTCACGGCGCTCGACGTGAGCAAGGCCACCGAGTTGGTATGGCTATACGCCAACGGCAACAAACTGACGGAGCTGGATTTGAGCCAGAACACCAAACTCAACGATGTGGACCTGAGCAACAACTTGCTCACATCTGTTAAGTTGCCATCATCGGTGACAAAACTTAATTTGCAAAACAACAAGTTGAATGGTTTTGACGCTTCCGCGCTCACAAATCTGACCAAGCTCATGCTTACCCAAAACAAGATTGTGAACCTTGATCTGAGCCATAACACCAAACTGAGAGATATTTACGCATTGAATTGTGAGATGGAAACACTCAATTTGGGCAACAATACCACGGCTGGCCTCTATGTTAGCGTCAACAACAACAACCTCAAGACATTGGATTTGACTGCCAACACAGGCTTGAAGACCGGCCGACTGTTTGCCATGAACAACCGTTTGACGGAGTTGAAATACACCGAGATAAAAACGGCCAACATCTCAAACAACTATTTCACGCTTGCCACGCTGCCCACGAAGAATATCAAGACGCTTTTTTACGCGCCGCAAGAAAAGTTGCAAATAGACGAGACCAGCAAGAAAACTGTAGACCTCTCAGCCCAGAGCAGCGTTGATGGCGAGGCCACCAAGTTCACTTGGCACAAGAAAGATGGCACCGCGCTTGTGGCGGGTACCGACTATACGGAGGCCAACGGCGTGTTTACGTTCGTCGCTGACCATCCCGAGGGCGTTTACTGCGAGATGACTAACGCCAAGTTGCCTAAATTCAGTGGCAAGAATGCGTTTACCACCACGCTGACCAAAGTGACCGGGACAGTAGGCATCAATGCCGCGAGCGTTGTAAGCGAAGGCAAGGTTGATATCTTTACGCTTGATGGCAAGCGTGTGGCCGCCGAATGGCAAACCCTGACACCGGGTGTGTACGTGGTGCGCCAAGGTGGCAAAACAATGAAGGTGGTCAAGTAAGCTAAAAGTATTTTAAACTACGACAGATGAGAAGATACGCTCTGTGCGTGGCCACGCTGTTGCTCGCCGCCTTGACGGCGGCAGCGCAACTGGTGGCTCCCAACCCTTCGCGGCATAAGCCTTCGGTGGCGCCGCTGCTAAAAACGACATGGGCGCAAGGCAAGCCTTTCAATGAGCAATGCCCCACAAAGAAAGACAAAGACGGCGTGGAGCGTCATTGTCCGGTGGGCTGCGTCGCCTTGGCTTTGGCCCAAATCATGAAGTATTACAACTATCCTGAGATGGGGCAGGGCTCCAAGACTTACAAGCCACTGTTTGGTGGCGGCGAGCTTTCGGCCAATTTTGGTGAGACAAAGTATCTTTGGGATAAGATGCGCGACAATTATTTTTCTTTGGCAAGTTACCGAAACTACTCCGACGATGAGGCCGATGCGGTGTCGACGCTCTGTTTTCACGTTGGCGTGTCGGTGGGCATGATGTACCAATTGTCAGGCAGCTCGGCCTTTGCCTATGGCAATATCCCTCGTGATATGGTGGAGAATTTCCGTTATGACGGTGAGAAGATACGCTATCTGAAACGTGCGGACTACACCAAGGAGCAATGGATGGATCTCATTTTCACCGAGCTGTCCGAGGGACGTCCTGTCTTCTATTCGGGCAACAGTCCCGCGCAGGGTGGCCACGCTTGGGTGGTGGATGGCTACAACGCCATGGGCGAAGTGCACATCAACTGGGGATGGCGCGGAAAAAGCGATGACTATTTCGACATAGACTTGTCCATGGGCGAGAATAACTACTCGCAACAGCAGTCGATGGTGATAGGTATCATGCCGCCCAAAAACAGTATGGGCTTGAACACTACAACGTCTCCACGACGTGTCAAAGCCATTTATGGATTGGATGGGCGCGTTTTGCCCCGAATGCGAAAGGGTGTAAATATTGTGAAGTACATGGATGGCACCACGCGAAAGGTAGTGGTGCGATAATTACTGAAGATTTTTTCGCGGTGCATGTCGTATGTGTCACCCAGCGTTAATGACAATCCCCGGCCCACGCCTTATGCGGTGTGTGTCGGGGATTGTTCGATGGCGTTTGATGGTGGATTACCTCACGACCACCTTACGGTTGCCTTTGTTCGTGGTCACGATATAGAGACCCGGTTGGAGCGCGGCTTTGTTGTCCATACGACGGCCGTCAATTTTATAGACGGCTTGTGGAGCATGGCCGTTTGGCAGCCATGCGTGGCGATCTATTCCCAATGTTTGCTCTTTCGGGGTCGTCACCTTGATGCCGTGTATGTACACGGTGTCGCGCGTGGAACTTTGAAACCAAACGTACACCGGTTTGTCACCGGCAATGGTTATATTGTCGTTATTGTTGAGTTTTTCGATACCATCCCAATTGTTGATACCCTTGGGCATGGTATTGAAAACCGAGACATATTTGGCGGAAATCACGTGCCATCCCTCATCGGTATCCATCGGTGTCTCGTTGTTACTCGTTTTTGTCATGTCCGCGTTAGCGTTGTTCGTGGCCACAATACGGGCAGTCATCTTGCTGTTGGACGAATAGCAGATGGCGTAAGTGGCGCATGATGGCAAGCACACCACGAAACCGCCACCATTGACTAACGCAAAACCCTTGGCTGGTTGCAGTACCAAAGCTCCTGTGCGGCAGCCCGCTGAGCCAGTCTCGCCGTCAGTGCCCGCTCCCTGAATGTTGGCATCTGCCTCGGTAGGTGGATAGTCGGGCTGCTGATTGGCGTACACCATTTGTATCACTTTACCTTTGGGGTCCACCCGGTAGTCATCCTCGTTGATAAGGCCTACATATTTTTCTATCTTCTCTTCTGAGTCGAGCCATAGCCATCCATCAGCGTCCACGTCCGACTTGGGGAACAGGTTGTAGGTGGTTTGAGCCGATGCGCCGATGGGCAGCAAGGCCAAGAGTGCTAAGCATAGCGTTATTTTTTTCTTCATAATCTATTGTTTTTTGTATGTTATGAATAATTGTTTAAAACTTGTTGATGGCATCGTTTACACCTCGCTCCATTCAGGATTTTGTGCTATGTGGTGGTATTTGATTTCACTCCATGGGATGGGCAGGTAATATTGCATGCTTTGAAATTTGCGCACGCGACCCGGGAAACGGTTGCAGTTTTCCACTTTGTATTTTGTTTTGCCACCTTTTACGGTGATAACCATTTTCTTGAGCGGTGTCTGCTTGCCGTTAAGACGCTCTTCGGCGATGCCCCACCTGAACAGGTCCCAATAGGTGGTTTCCTCGAAAGCCAATTCCACGCGCCGCTCGTTCACGATGCGTTGCCATGTGATGTGGCTGTGTTGGTCCATGTGCGCGCGCTGCCTGATGGCGTTGACCATCTTCAACGCCGTGCCCTCGTCGCCAAGTCGGTAACACACCTCGGCATAGTCGAGCATGGCCTCGGCCAATCGCCAGATGATGTAATTTTGTTTGCTGGCATAGGTGTCGTTATAATCTATGGTTTGGTCCTCGTCCACGAACTTGCCCAAATAGTAGCCCGTGCGGGTTGCCGCGGCCGACTCTGAGGTGCCGTAGGGCTTGAGGTCCACGCCCTTTTTGCCGTCGGTGGTGGCCACGTCAATCTTTTTGCCGCGGAACATGGCGCCATTGTACACGATGTTGGCGTAGAAACGGTAATCCCGGTTGGCGTAGGGGTTGGCGCGATCATAGGTGGCTCCCGCTCGCATGCCGTATTCGTCCACGTGGTTTTGGGTGGGCGTGTAGGCGGCTACGGTGCCTGTCGCCGATGGTGGGGCGGCGTCGCGGTCGAGCTTGTGCCCGAAGTTGGTGGCGTAGTTGCCGTCATCGGCGTGTTGCAACTCAAGGATAGACTCCTGCGAGTTCTTGGTCAAGAAAATCTTGCGGTAGGCTTTCGCGATGTCCTCCTCGGTGTTGGCGTCGATGGGCACGAGCGACACGGCGTTGAGAGCCAGCAGTTGCTCGTAGACCTGTTTGGCCTTTTGGAGCATTGCCTTGCTTTGGTCGTCCTTGAACCCGAGATATTCTTGCGTCTTGTTTTGGTACACGGGGCTTGACGCCCACAGGTAGGTTTTGGCCTTGAGCATGAGCGCGGCCACCTTGGTCACGCGCCCCGCTTGCGTCTTTTCGTGTTTCTCGGGGAGCGATTCGGCAGCCTTGTCAGCCTCTGCCACGATAAAATCCACCATCTGCCGGTAGCTTGCGCGTGGGAATTGTTCCGGGTGGTTGAGCGGATCGAAAGGATGGTCTATGAGCAACACGCCGCCAAACTGCCGCCAGAGCATGTAATAATAATAGCCACGAAAGAAATGGGCCTCGCCCTCTATGCGCTTGCGCCGCTCCGCGTTGGTCACCTTGTCTGCGTTGGCAAGGAATGAATTGATGTATTGCAGTTGGCTGTAGTCCTTGGTCCATAGGCTTTTGGCCCAGTTTGTGATGGTCTCTTGGTTGCCTTGGAGAATGTCGCCATAGCCCGCGTTGAGCCAATCGGCTTTGCCCACGGAGAGCTGATCGGTGAACCATGGCATGTAATAGCGCGACATGCCCTTTAGCAAGGCATTGGAGGGAACCAATGTCTTGAAGCCGTCGCTCATGTTGCGATACCAGCCGTTGACGTATTCGTCTAACAGTTGGTTGTTTTGCCACACCTTGTTGTCTGATATTTTGTCGTTTGGCGCGTCGTCAAAGAGATTGTCGCAGGCTGTCAAAGAGATTGCGATGGTGGCGAGTGCGGTGTAAAACTTATATTTGAAGCTAAACATTTGATATGCTATTGTGATTGTGTGAAAATTAAGTATGGCTTTTTTAGAAGCCAAGGCTCAGCGTTATGCCATAGGTTTTTTGTACGGGATAGCCTCGCAAAGACTCTGGGTCCATGTTCTTCAGATTGGTAATCGTGAAGATATTGCTGCCCTGCAATGCCACGCTGGCCGAGCTTATCTTTAGCTTGCGAACCAAAGTGGACGGCAATTGATAGCCCAAGCTGAGCAGTTTGAGGCGCATGAAATTGCAATCGCTAATCCAGAACGTGGATTGACGTCGATTGTTGTCGTTCTTGGTGGCGAACTTGATTCGTGGATAGCGTGCGTTGGGGTTGTCGGGTGTCCACGTGTCGGTGAGGTGGTATTTTTGAAATTTCTGTAACGTTCCGTTGTCGAGCGTGTACAGCTCGCTGATGTTCTGCTTGTATCCCCATTCGCCTTGGAACATGGCGTTGATGAAAAATCCCTTGTATTGCAGGTTGACGCGAAGCCCCATGTCGAGGTCCGGACGTGAGGAGTTTCTTACATAAACACGGTCGTTGGCATCGATTTTGTGGTCGCCGTTTTGGTCCACGTATTTGATGTCGCCGGGTGCGAGCGTCGCGTTGCCCATGCCATCTTGGTCTACGCCATACGATTCTATTTCCTCTTGGCTCTTGAAAAGTCCGTCTGCTTGGTACATGGTCCATACCATGCTGCTCCGTCCCTTACGTCTGAGGTTGGGGAGCTGTGTCGACTCGTCGCCGAAATCAATGTATTTGTCGTTGTTTTTGGCCAAGGTGATCGCCAAGCTGTATTTCAGTTTGCCGATGGTGTTGCGGTGGTTGAGCGTCAAGTCCCATCCCCACGCTTTCAATTTGCTGAAGTTCTTGTTGGGCACCATGCCGTCCACGCCAGTCGATGGTGGGTATAGATAGTCTGGCACGGCTGTGATTTTGTCAGTCTCGTAGCGCAGGTAGTACTCGAACGACAGCCCAAATCGTCCACCCCAAAAACCCAAGTCGGCCGCCACGTTGTAGTCGTGACTCTTGCCCCAAGTGAGGAAGATATTTGGATTGCTTGACATCATCAGTCCGGGCGTGAAGTTTCCGCCGACGTTGTAGCCGCTGTTGACGGTCTCTGTGTACGTGCGCAGGTATGAGTAAGCGCCCACAAGACCGTCGTTGCCGAGCCATCCTGTAGAGGCTCTGAGCTTGGCGTTGGATAGGATGCCTTGTTTCCAATTGCGGAAAAACTCTTCATTGGAGATGACCCAAGCCGCTGACATTGACGGGAAGAAACCCCATCGGCGGTCAGGGTGAAAGTTGTTGCTGCCGTCAAGACGGAAGCTGAACTCGTAAAAATACTTGTTCGCGAAGCCATATTTGGCGCGGCCAATGAGCGAGGCGCGCTGGTTGTAAATCTCATTGCCGTTCAGTCTGGCTTTTTGTGCTGTGCCGATAACCTCCGGGTAGACGCTTTTGTCGAGGTTTATACCATTCATATAATGTGTGTGCGTGCGCTGGTAGTTGGCCACTAACATTCCTTCCACGTCGTGTTTCTCGACGAATGTGCGGTTGAAGTTGACGCCCGCCTCGTACAGTTGGCTGTCAAAGAAAAAGTCGTCCTGCCCCTGTGTGGCTTTGGCCGTGGGGTAAACGGTCTTGGAATCAACATCGTAACTCCCTTTGTCAGCGTCGTAGGTGTAGAGCGTCACGGGGTTGTCGACGGTGGATTTGACACGCTTGTTATCGTCAAACACGCCTCTGACGTAAGCCGTGAGCCCTTTAAGCCATGATGCCGTGTAGTTGAGGTTCACGGCAATGGAACTCATGCTGCCATTGTCCTTGATATATCCACCCAATCCTTGGACGCTAATCAGGGGATTGGTGCCGTCGATACTCGCCAACATGCCATTGTCGAAACGCGCCACTTGCAGCGGCGAGAAGGCGTAAGCGTTGTCTATGGTGAAATAACTGCTGTTCTTGGCGCGTGTTTTTGAACCGTCAAACGAAACCGACAGAGCCAACCCGCGCGCCACGTTTACATCTATCTTGGCCATGTAGTTGAGGCGTTTGCGACCTACGCCGCTATACAACCCCTTGCTGTCAGCATAACCAAATGAGAGATAATAGCTCATGGTCTTGCCCCCGCCGTTGGCCGATACGCTGTGCGAGGTGCTCCATCCCGTGTTGTTGAGATAGCTCATGTAGTCCTCGTTGCCATAAACGTTGGGGTTGGAGTGGTTCCTTATTTGTTCGAGTTGCTCGTTGGTAAACGGTTTGATGGTGGTGGCGGGTGAGTTCTCCACGGCCCTGTTCCTGAGCAACGCGAACTGGTATGCGTCCAAGAATTGTGGCATTTGGGTGGCCATCACCATGTTGTATTGTCCGCGATAGTTCACACGGTTTTTTCTGTCCCCATTGGCTCCCTTGGTCTTGACCAATATCACGCCGTTGGCCGCGCGCGCTCCATAGACGGCGGCCGCTGCCGCGTCCTTGAGAATGGATATGCTCTCTATGTCGTCAGGGTTGAGGTCTGAGAGCCTCGTCTCGCCATCCGAGGTGTTGGTTCCAAACCTTGGCACGCCGTCAATGACCAACAATGGCGCGGCGTTAATGCCCCGAATGCTCATGTTGCTCTCCTTGGCCGAGCTTGGGTCGCCCGTGGCTTGCATCACTTGCAAGCCCGCCACCTGTCCGGTCAGGGCTTTGTCTATGTTAACGGTGGGCATCATCAGCAACTCGTCTTGCTTGATAGTCTCCACGGAGCCAGTGAGAGCCGATTTTTTTTGTATGCCGTAGCCCACCACGACCAACTCGTCTAAGTTTTGTGCGTCGTCGTCCATGATGACGTTTATGGCTTGCTGGGCGTTTTTCACAGTGATGGTTTTAGACTTGTAGCCTATGTATGACACCACGATGGAGCGCCCTCCTTGTATTTGTGGAATGTGGAAATTTCCGTCCGCGTCGGTCACCGTGACCGTCTTGGTGTCTTTCCACCTGACCTGCGCGCCCACCAATGGCTCACCACCCGCATCTACGATCCGCCCCGAGAGTGTCGGTTGATTGGTGTTTGGCTGTTGGGCATATGATACAAACGGCAGTAAGATCATTGCCACTAAAAGTATGTAATGATTGATTTTCATTATTTTTTGATATTGTTACTTGAATATTGTGCTATATTTTCAGTGTATAATAGAGCGTGTGTAAATTATCGTTTGCAAATTTAAACAATTAGTTTGAGAAATGTTTGTTTTGTGCTTCTGTATTTAATATTTTCTAACGCGCTTGTGTGTTTTTTGAGTTTGTCTAATGGCCACGGCATAATTATTTTCTCATCGAGCAATTTGTATGTGTATAATATTAAATCAACCTTGCCTGATTTCGTTTGGTTCATCATGCAAAGGGTAAGTAAACTCGGTCATGTAGTTTGCTATATTCTACGGTTTACTTTCACTTTGAATTTTAAACGTTTTTGAAATCAGTCAAGGTTGATTTAATGATGCTCACTTTATCAGGAATATTACATCCTGCTTACGGCATGTATTTTATCAGTATTTTATAGTCCTAAGCCTTTCTTGGCTTTAGCAGCGGCGTTGTCAATGGCTTTTCCAGCCTCTGCTTTGGCTTTTTCGCCAGCTTTGTTAGCCTTTTGTTTGGCTTCGTCTACTTTTTGCTCCATTTGTTTGGCAGCGTCGTTGGCCTTGCGCTTAGCGTCATCGGTCACTTTGTTGGCGGCTTCGTCTACAGCTTCTTTAGCATTCTGGATGGCATTGCCTGCTGTCTCTGTTGCCACAGCGGCGGGCATGCTTTTGATGGCTTCGGCAGCTTCTTCTGCGCTAACGCCAGCGCCAGCGGCCTTGCGAACGCCATCTGAGGCTAAGTTCACTATATCATTAGACACTGCATTTTTTGCTTCTTCAAGCGTTGTGGCAGTGGCTGTTGGCAAATTGTTAATATTTGTAAGCAGATTGTTGATAGTGGCATTGTTTGGCGCAAGTTTTTTTATTTTCTCAACGTTTTGATTAACAAAGTTCTTGATCAAAGCGCCATAGGTCTTTGCATTCTCAAGTTGTCCAGCATTGACAAAAGCCTTATAAGTGGCGGCAATGTTTGCCAGGGCGGTGGGAAGAGCCTCTGTGTTATTGGTGTTCAACACATTGGTCAGTTCTTTGGTGACAGCGTCCATACTTTCCCTTGCTTCTGCGGAGAGGGTAGAAGCATCGACAACCTCTGTCTCATTGGTATTGCCAGCTGGCGCATTGGCATTGTTTTTAGCTTTGTTTCCACACCCTGTCAGGGTTAATGCAGTTACTGCAATAATCGAAAAAAATAGTTTTTTCATCTTCTTTTTTATTTTAGTTAAACACAAAAAGCATGTTATTTAGTAACATCCCATATATTTTTGTCGTTTAAAGGTAATGAAATATTATCAGAAACGGTTCTTTTTTTTATACGATTTAACCTTTTGTTTGTATTGATATAATTTTTTTTTATTTGCTTCTATCACGTTGTCTATTTAAGTTTATAAAATAAGTCCGAGGCTTGGGGGCCCCGGACTTATTTATATAAATAGGTAAGAAGAGTCGTTATGCTTCTTCACTCCAATCTTCTTTGGTTTTGCGCACGTATGATTGATAGCGCAATTTAGCCATTTTCTCGGCGGCATCGAAGAGTTCCTCGGCCTCGTGTGGGTAGGCTTTAGCCACTGATGAGTAGCGTACCTCACCCATAAGGAACTCGTGGAAATTCTCCCACTTAGGCTCCTTGCTGTCAAGCTGGAATGGGTTTTTGCCCTCCTCAGCCAACAGTGGGTTGTAACGCCACAAGTGCCAATATCCACATTCCACAGCCAGTGCTTCCTCGCGCTGAGAAGTGCCCATGTTGCGTTTCATGTTCTTGGTGCCTTTAATGCCGTGGTTGATACATGGCGCATAAGCTATAATGAGTGACGGGCCTGGATAAGCCTCAGCCTCACGAATAGCTTTCAGCGTTTGGGCGTTGTCTGCGCCCATGGCAATCTGTGCCACGTAGATGTAACCGTATGTGGTCTGCATGAGTCCAAGATCTTTCTTACGAATACGCTTGCCCGAAGCTGCGAACTGTGCGATGGCGCCTAATGGTGTAGCTTTGGACGACTGTCCGCCGGTGTTGGAGTACACCTCGGTGTCGAGCACGAGAATGTTCACGTCCTCGCCCGTGGCCAACACGTGGTCAAGACCACCGTAACCAATATCATAAGAAGCACCGTCGCCACCGATAATCCACTGGCTACGTTTCACCAAATAGTGGTCGAGCGTCTTCAGTTCTTCTGCGATGGCGCATCCGCTCTCGGCCTCTTTCGCGATGAGAGGTTTCAATTCTGCGGCTGCTTCCTTGGAGGCATCGGCGTCGTCTTTATTCTCAATCCACTTCTGGGCAGCGGCCTTAAAGGCTTCTGATGTGCCCTCGTTGGCCATTTTCTCGTTCAAGAGCACCATGATACGCTCTTTCATCTTCTTGTTTCCAAGTACCATACCCAATCCAAACTCGCAGAAATCCTCAAACAACGAGTTGTTCCAAGCTGGTCCATGACCCTCGGGATTGGTGGTGTAAGGAGTTGAAGGAATAGAAGCGGAGTAAATAGAAGAGCATCCTGTGGCGTTGGCTACCATCTCACGGTCACCAAAAAGTTGTGAGATGAGCTTCACGTAAGGAGTCTCACCGCATCCTGCGCATGCTCCAGAGAATTCAAACAACGGTGTGGCGAACTGTGAGTTCTTGGGCGATTGTTTGATGTCTACCAAGTGTTGCTTAGAAGATACGTTCTTAATCATGTACTCCCAGTTTTTGGCTTCTTGTTGCATCTCGTCAGAATCCACATTGAATGGGATCATCTTAAGAGCCTTCTCCACCTCGCCAGTTTCTCTGTTCTTTTTGTCAGGACAAACGTCGGCACAGTTGCCACAACCCAAGCAGTCCATGACAGCCACCTGTATGCGGAACTGCATGCCCTTGAGCTGTTTTGGAGCGTTCACGTCAATGGTCGTCAAGTCGCAATCTTTTGCCTCGTTCTCGTCAAGAACAAATGGGCGAATGGTAGCGTGTGGGCAAGAATAAGCACACTTGTTACATTGAATACAATTTTCGGGATGCCACTCTGGCACGATGGCTTCTACGCCACGCTTCTCATAAGCGGATGTGCCGTTTTGCCAAGTACCGTCCACGGTGCCATGCTTCACGAAGTCTGAAACCTTCAGCAAGTCGCCAGCCTGCGCGTTGATGGGGCGTACGAGTTCTTTGATGAAAGCCGGCTCGTTGGCGTTCTTGTCCTCGTCGTCTGGTAGATTGGCCCATGCTGGGTCTACCTCCAGCTGTTTGTACTCGTCTCCGCGATCCACGGCAGCATAGTTCTTGTTAACGACATCCTCACCCTTCTTGCCGTAAGACTTCACGATGAAAGCTTTCATCTGCTCCACGGCGAGGTCGATTGGTATCACCTTTGTAATGCGGAAGAATGCCGATTGCAGGATGGTGTTGGTGCGATTGCCCAATCCAATCTCGCGGCCTATCTTCGTTGCGTTGATATAATAGATGGTGATATTGTGCTTGGCGAAATAACGTTTCACCTTGTTAGGTATAAAATCAACCAATTCTTGACCCTCAAAAATGGTGTTGAGCAAGAAAGTGCCATTATCGCGAAGACCACGGGTCACATCGTACATGTGCAGGTAAACCTGTACGTGGCAAGCCACAAAGTTAGGTGTGTTCACCAAGTAGGTGGAGCGAATGGGCTCGTCGCCGAAGCGGAGGTGAGAACAAGTGAAACCGCCCGACTTCTTGGAGTCGTATGCGAAATATGCTTGGCAATATTTGTCGGTGTTGTTACCAATGATTTGTACGGAGTTCTTGTTGGCTCCTACCGTACCGTCAGATCCCAGACCGAAGAACTTAGCCTCAAACATCGTGTCGCCACCCATTGGTATTTCAGGCACCTCTGGCAGCGAAGTGAAGGTCACGTCGTCCACGATTCCTACGGTGAAATGGTTCTTGGGCTCGGGCATCTCAAGGTTGTTGAATACGCCGATGATGTGAGCAGGCGTGGTGTCACGTGAGCCCAATCCATAGCGTCCACCTACGATGAGCGGTTTGCGTGGGTCGTCGTAGAGCGCGGATTTCACGTCGAGATACAGAGGCTCTCCCTCTGCGCCCGGCTCTTTGGTGCGGTCCAAGACGGCGATACGCTTCACGCTGTCGGGTATGGCCTTGCGAATGGCCTCCACCGAGAATGGGCGATAGAGGTGTACGGACACCATGCCCACTTTCTTGCCTTGTTTCGCCAAGTAATCGATGGCCTCACGAGCGGCTTCCGTGGCCGATCCCATGAGCACGATGATATTCTCGGCATCCTTGGCGCCATAGTAATTGAAGAGGTGGTATTCGCGACCGGTGATAGCGGAAATCTTGGCTAAGTATTCCTCCACCACTTCGGGTACGCGGTTGTAATACTCGTTGGAAGCCTCGCGATGAGTGAAGAATGTCTCTGGGTTCTCAGCAGTGCCGCGTGTTACAGGGTGCGCGGGTGTGAGCGCGCGGTCACGGAATTTCTTCAGAGCGTCGCGGTCAATGAGTTTTTCCAAGTCTTCTTGGTCAATGGCCTCAATCTTGTGATATTCGTGCGATGTGCGGAAACCGTCAAAGAAATTGACGAAAGGTACCGATGTCTTGAGTGTGGCCAAGTGGGGAACGGCTGTAAGGTCCATCACTTCTTGCACTGAGCCAGAGCAAAACATGGCGAAGCCTGTCTGTCTGCACGCCATTACGTCTTGGTGATCTCCGAAGATACATAGGGCGTGACTAGCGAGCGTGCGGGCCGATACGTCGAAGACGCAAGGAAGCAACTCACCGGCAATCTTGTACATGTTTGGTATCATCAGCAGCAAACCCTGCGATGCTGTAAATGTCGTGGTTAGCGCACCAGCTTGCAAAGATCCGTGCACCGCACCTGCGGCACCACCCTCCGACTGCATTTCCTGTACGGCTACCGTTTGGCCGAAAATGTTCTTGCGTCCTCTTGCGGACCATTCGTCTACGTGCTCAGCCATGGTAGAAGATGGCGTGATGGGGTAAATCGCGGCCACCTCGCTGAACATATAGCTCACGTGGGCTGCTGCGGTATTACCGTCACAAGTCATAAATTTCTTTTCTTTTGCCATTTTAAAATAGATAATAAAGTTTATAATGTTGTTGTAATGTTAAAAATTGGCTTATCCTGTCCATGTGGTTTCCACTTGGCGTCGCCATGATTGAACGCTATGCCGAGATTGCCTTAGTACAAAAAACCGAACAGCCACAATGGTATATGGTTGGCGTGTCCTATCTCGGTATTGTATGGTGCGTATATGGTTTCATCGTTAAAACGCTGTTTGGCTTTGGCGTGTGCGTCGCAAACGCGAAAGTGCAGGTTTCCGTCAATGGTGTAACTGTGCGCGCAGTTTCCTTCGTTCACCTTGTGATCTTTCCATAAGCTGTTCACAAAGAATGTCTCCATGACATCTTGTGGCTGTACCGTTATGGGATATATGGCGTACATCAAGTTGGGATTGTGCAACATGACCTTTGATGGTTTTTTCGGAAACTTTTTCCCTTGGGCGTAGATCATGTTTATCAAGCGAGCGTCTGCGAGATATTTTATATAGTTCATCACGGTGGCCCGACTGGTGTCTATCTGTTCGGCCAGCTTGCTGATGTTGGGTGAGTGGATGCCCTCCACGGCCAACAGGTAGAACAGTTTTTTTATCTTGTTGAGGTATTTCAGGTCTATTTGTTTGATGAGCAGAATGTCCACCTCGGTAGTCATGTTCATGGTTTTGAGCAGGTTTTCAGAGAAATTGCTTTGCTCCATGAACAAAGGGTAGAAACCATGATGCAGATAGTCTTGAAAATATGTCGTTGGGCTCACGTGTGGCAATATGCTTTTTTCGATGCGCTCATGGTCGTGCAGTATGTCGTATAGTGAAAAAGGGGTGAAATTTTGTCCCGACTTCAGGTTGACAAACTCTCTGAACGACAAGCCTCGCAGGTTGTAGCTCTTCACGATGCCATTCAGCTCAGGATTCTCTTCTTTTAGTCTCATCACGCTTGAGCCAGTAAACACAATGTTGAGATTGGGAAACTCGTTGTAGCATTTGCGAAGCTCGGCACTCCAGTGGGGCTGTTTGAACACTTGGTCAATGAGTAATGTTCTGCCACCTTGCGCCACGAAATCGCGCGCGAAGTCGGCTATCCCCACTCCCTGAAAGTAAAAATTATTCATGTTTACATACAGGCACCTGCGATCGTCCTTGCCAAACTTTTCTTTGGCATATTGTAGCAGGAAAGTAGTTTTGCCTACGCCCCGCGTCCCTTTGATGCCTATCATGCGGTCTCCCCAATCTATCTCGTCCATCAAGGTGCGACGAACGGGAGCATTGGTGTGCTCTACAAGATAAGTGTGGGTGCGATAAAAAGCTTCCATCTACAGTGTACTTGTTTTACTGTCTTTGACATATGCAAAGATACTCATTTATTTTATATTTGCAAACTACACATTGCAAAACTTTCTATTTTTATCATTTTTTATATCCACATTTGTTTTATCCCTATGTGTACGCAGGGGTGTCTTTTTGTTATCATCTCACTATGCCTTGTCGCTTAATGGCGTTTTTAGTGGTCATTCGTATGTTTTTTGTTGAAAAAATAGTTATTTTTGCGCATTATTCCGTCGTTAAGATGACAATTCATATTTTCAATCCCGAACACGATATTGCATTAGCTGTGGGGTGTGCCCGTTTCACGGCTCCTCGCGCCGGACGGTGGTTGCGTCGCGACTTGGACTTCTTGCCATCGCTTTGGGCCAAGCGTGGTGATGTAGTGTTGGTGGAAAGTCCCGCGGACGCGCACCGAAAGTTAAGGGCGCTTGCGCTTGACACCGACGCTCGCCTGCTCGACAAGCGCGCGTTATCGGCTCTGATGAGAGCGCATTCGGGGCAGCCTGTTCATGTGTCGCCATGGGGATGGGACGCGGCCATACGCCAAGAGCTTTTGGATTGCGGTGTGCCTGCGGATAGTTTGCCCTCAGCCGACCAGATAGCTCGTGTGCGTACCATGAGCCATCGCGCTTGGGCGGCCCAACATTTGTTGCCCACGCTGACCCGTCAAATGGGCACGGTTGGGCAAGCGCGTCTCGCCACGTGCTTGGAGGAGGTGTCTGCCATGTGCCGCACGCACCGCGACCTCATGTTGAAAGCGCCGTGGAGCAGCAGCGGCCGAGGCGTGCGACGTATGCGCTGCCATGATGGTCATGACGATTTTGCCGTCGCCAGTCCTTTGCTCAATTGGGCTAAGCATGTCATCGAGCGACAGGGTGGGGTGATGGTGGAACCTTGGTACGACAAGGTAGTCGACTTCGGTATGGAGTTCGCCCATCGTGATGGAGTAGGCGTTATGTTCGAGGGGTTGTCGGTGTTTCAAACAGTCAATGGGGCGTATATGGGCAATGTGGTTGACACAGAGGAGGCCAAAGGTGATTTTTTGGCTCAATACGTCAGTTCGTCGCTGCTTGCGAGGGTGCGGCAGACTGTTTGCGCGGTTATGGAACCCCTGCTCGATGGCACGTGTTGCGAGCGTTTCGGCGTGGACATGATGGTTGTGAGAACCGAGAGCGGCCTAAGGCTGCATCCCTGTGTGGAACTCAATTTGCGCACCACGATGGGGCATGTGGCACTCGCGTTAGCCCAACTGCGAAGGCCTTTGCCCGCCGTCATGCGAGTGGCTTACGAACGCTCGTACCATCTTGAGTTGTCATAGAGTTTGGCGCCACATCTTGTCGTTCTCGTCTTGCCATCCTATCGAGTCGATATGTTGGCACGCTCCTTGTTTTGAAACGCATCTTACAATCTTAATATAATTGCCCATTAGGGCGTATTTTCTTCAATATCTTTTGTTCGTTTAATATTTATTTGTACTTTTGTCACTACATCTATAAAAGACTAACCCACCTTTACAACTTGTAAGAAATGAGGCAACTGAAGATATCCAAGAACATTACCACTCGCAATAGTGAGTCTCTTGACCGTTATCTCTCGGAGATAGCGCGCGAGCCTATGCTTACCCCTGACGAGGAGGCTGCGTTGGCGCAAGCCATTCATAAGGGAGGCCCCGAGGGAGACCGGGCGCGTGATCGATTGGTCAATGCCAACCTGCGGTTTGTCGTTTCGGTAGCCAAGCAGTATCAGCACCAAGGCATCTCGCTCATAGACCTTATCAACGAGGGCAACATGGGGTTGGTCAAGGCTGCCGAGAAGTTTGACGAGACGCGGGGTTTCAAATTTATCTCTTATGCTGTTTGGTGGATTAGGCAGAGCATCATGGAGGCCTTGGCTGTGAAAAGTCGCATTGTGCGCATGCCGCTCAATCAGGTGGGCATCTCTGGCAAGGTAAACAGGGTGACCGAACAGTTCTTGCAAGAGCACGGCCGCATGCCATCGCTGCACGAATTGGCAGAGCTGATTGATGTGGATGAGGCGCAGATACGCACGGCCGTCAGTGCCAACACGCATACCACAAGCATTGACGCCCCTTTTGGAGATGACGATGACGGGTCTATGGCCGACATGTTATTGTCAGACGATAACGACCTGAAGTCAGACAGTTCGCTCGAAAAGGAATCGATGGTGCAGTTTGTCAACGACTTGCTGCGAGAGGTGCTCAGTGATCGTGAGCAAAAGATTGTCAGAGAATCTTTTGGCATCGGCGTGATGGAAAAAAGCCTTGAGGAGATAGCCACCGATATGGGAATGACGCGCGAGCGTATCCGCCAGTTGCGCGAGAAAGCCATTCGCAAGATACGTTTCAGTAAGTATGCCAACACACTGCGCCAATATTTGGGATAAGCGGCCATAAGAAGGCGTGCCCTCTCTGTCCTTTACCTTGCCCATCACCCATAGCGACAGCCCCCTTGACAACCACAGATGGTTGTCAAGGGGGCTGTCGCTTATTCGTCGTGAGACCCTTGCGCTCTCGGTCTAAATCTCATTGCTGGACCGTCGTCTGCCATTCTTGCGGCCGTGTTTACGTCGGTAAAAGTCTATCCATGTCTTTGCTGCGAGCCACACCATGATAATAGTGAGCAGCGCAAAGACCGCTATCAGTATGTATAAATTCATGTTGGGGAGATGTTGGGATAGCCGTCTCGCTCGTGTTGCCCATTTCGGTCATGGCGCGCGGCTTTCTCGTTTCGGATGTGGGTGGTGATGGATTCGAACCACCGTAGGCAAGAGCCAGCAGATTTACAGTCTGCCCCATTTGGCCACTCTGGTAACCACCCAGTTGCTTTTAAAATTTGAAAGCGAGTGCAAAGATAATGTCTTTCAAGCGAAAAAGCGAAGGAACGCACGATGTTTTACATTTTTTAAGTGTTCGCATCGTGGTTTACGCTTCCTGTCGCCCGGAGTCTCGCGTCGTCTTTTTGCGTTTCTGCCACCATGCCTTGATGCCCTTGGCACCCACGATGGTGATGCCGCAGTATTGGCACGTCTTGGCCATCCCGAACAGTGCCACCCACAATGCGCCTTTGGCGGCGGTGGGGATGGGCAACGCCATCTGCGCGAACGACAATATATAAAAAGGTATGCACATCGCGAGCACAGTCACGCCTGTGCGATATGACAGTCGGCCCAGCCGCGCTTTGATGTTGCTCGCAATCGTCCTCATGGTTTTCTTGGTGTAATGTGTCAAGGTGGTTTGGTGTTTGTCGTTGACTTGTTGCTCACAGCATGCTCTCCAGCCGTTCCACGGCTTGCGCGAGGTCGCGGCCGAACGTGGCGTGGGTGAGCAGGTACTCACGGTGCCCGTCGGACAGCAGCGCGTACAGCTCGGCACTCATTTGTTGCACGTACATGTCTATGGCATACTCTATCTCGTCTCTCTGCGTGGGGTCTGTGGCCCGCGAGTACACGCGCTCTTTCTGGTGAAAGAATGCGTAAGCCTGCTCTATGCTGTCTTTGCTAATCATATCCTATGCCTCATCGCGCGCATCGTCACAATGTACCGCCGGTGCGGGCGTGGCCCGTCGCCTTGCGCTTTGGTATGCTCGTACGCGCGGCCTTTTTGGTTGTCAATGCGCAAAATTATACAAAAAAAGTGAGTCTGGCTCATGATTGGTACTTAAAATCATTTGTTGTTTGATAATTTATGCGTAACTTTACCGCAAATAAAAATTGCGAACCGTGAAAGATTTGGAAGAATATCGCGCTGCCATATTGCGGGCGTTGATGCAAGCCAGCGACGCCGACGGCACGCCCAAGCTCACCAAAGCCGAGGCTGAGGCGTTGGTGGCGGAGCTGTCTGACAACGAGCTGTCTGACGGTATGCCGTTCAATACGCCCGAGGAGGTGGCCGAGTTGCTCTTAGATTCCGGTTTATAATCAGCACTATGAACAAAGACAGAAACGCTTTTGACCGTTACATGGACGAGATAGACCGTCCTGACCTCCTCACCGATGACGAGGAGCGGCAGCTCGCCCAGCGCATACAGCTTGGCGACAGCCGTGCCATAGACCGTCTCACCAAAGCCAATCTCACCTACGTGGTGTCTTTGGCTCGCCAGTACACCAACCGTGGATTGGCGTTTGAGGATCTTGTCAGCGAGGGTAATATAGGCATGCTTCGCGCCGCCACCAAATACACCGCCGACAGCGGCAAGCGCTTCGTGGCTTTCGCGGCACCTTATATACGTGAGGCTATGGAGGATGCCGTGCGCCAGCAGGGCGGGCTCTACCGTGTGCCGCGCAACGCGGAGGACGTGGCATTGGAGAACAAACGCCGCCACGCCCTGTCCATAGACCAACCCATAGGCGGTAGTGCAGAGTTGAGTCTTGGCCGTGTTATCCCAGACCGTGACGCTCCCATCCCAAATGAGGCTGTCGAGCGGGCGGGACTGATGGAAGAGTTACGATCGTTGGTGGCCCGTTTGGACGAGCGCGACCAACGGGTTGTGGGCTCGCTCTATGGGCTCGGCGGCTCTCCAAAGACGATGGCGGAAACGGCGCGAGACATGGGCATCAAGCGCGAGCGCGTGCGCCAAATACGTGACAAGGCCATCAGGAGGATTGGCAAAATGACCAAGAACTCTTCTCTCAAAGACTATCTAAGGGGCTGAAACCATGAAGTACATGATGATTTCCGACATTCATGGCTCTCTGCCACGATTGCGTGCCGCGCTCCAGTTTTACCGCGACGAGCGGTGCGATATGCTGCTCGTCATGGGCGACATTATCAACTATGGGCCGCGCAACCGTGTGCCCGAGGGGCTTGACGGGCGCGGCGTGGCCGATACGCTCAACGCTATGGCCGCCGACATCGTGGCCATTCGGGGCAACTGCGACTCGGAGGTGGACCAGCAACTGCTCGATTTTCCCATGCTCTCCACCTACTCACTGTTGGTGGATGAGGGGCGGCGCGTGCTGCTCACGCATGGCCATATATATAATAAGGAGAAATTGCCACCCGGCCATTTTGACGCGGTGATTACTGGCCACACCCATTTGTGGGAGCTGCGCGCGGCCGACACGGGCACTCTTTTCTGCAACCTTGGCTCCATCACCTTCCCCAAAGGCGGCAATCCGCCCACCTTTGGCATGATGGAGCATGGTGTCGTCACCATACGTACGCTTGACGGCGAGACGCTCGCACAAACCGATATGGGGAAGCACGCTTAGAGCAAGAGTAGGACTTGCCCCCTTTTTCATATTCTGATTTGGCGGTCGCTTTTTATCAAAAGGCGAGTGACGCTCGTTGTCATTCTTTCTTTTGGATTTGTCATCACATTGCTGAATTATTTTGACAAACGTCTCCTAATACCGAGCCTGTACGATTTTGGCAAGCCTTTGGCCGTGAATATGCGTTCAATTTTATGTTTGGAGTAACTCGCTTTGCAACGGTCAGTTATGGTGATTTTGTTTTTCTGCTGTTTCGTTTTCTTTTTTCGCTCACTGCGTTTAGGGCCTAATCGTACTGCGTTTAATGCTTAATCGCACCGTGTTTAGAGCCTAATCGCACTGTGTTTAGGGCCTAATCGCGCGCTGAATAACCCTTAATCGCACCGTGTGGCAGGCACGAGGCAAGCTTGGTCGCGTTTGGCGCGCGAGAATGGGCATAACAGACGTTGTCTATAACAGAAATAAAGCCTTTATCGATTTGTTTTCCCGAAAAATGGAAAGGAAACAAAATGAAAAAAGACAAAAACAATTTCCTTTGTGGGGAAGGACGTAATTTTTTTGTGGAGCAAGTCTTTTACGTGTACCAAATTTGGTACATTTATTTTTGGAAATTTGAAGAAAACCATTTAACTTTGTCGAAAAATAGAATTATGGCAGTATTAAATTTCACATCGAGAGAATTTCGGAGCCAGCAGGCACACGTGTTCGACCTGGCAGACAAGGGCGAGAAAATCATTATTCACAGGAACAAAAAGCAGGCTTACACGCTTGTTCCCATTGAGGAAGACGATTTAGGCATCACCCCCGAACTGCAAGCAAGAATAGACAAAGCAAGGGCGGAAATCAAGGCAGGGAATTGCAAAACTCTCAAAAGCCATGCGGACATTGACGCTTATTTCAACAGTCTATGATATACACGATTAGAGTTTCCGATGGTGCGGACAAGGTGATTTCTAAATGGAAGAAGTCAAATTTCAACTTGTTCAAGAAGTATAGGAAAATCTACGATGAGCTTTTGGAACATCCAAGAACTGGCATTGGCCATCCAGAAGCGTTAAAGGGCGGTGGGGATATCACGTGGTCTCGGCATATCACTGCCCACGATCGAATAATCTATGACATATACGATAATGTCGTTGAGGTCTATGTGCTGGAGGTGGAGGGACATTATAACGATAAGTAGGGGGGTACTTCTTGGTCCCTTTGCTTCGTTGCTGCTATTCTTCATCCATTACTTTGCTGCCCGTATTTCTCAAATCCCTTTCTGCCCGGTTCCCATCTCAAGCCGTATTGAAACTGCTCTATAACGCCGCGCCTGTAATAGGTTGCATGTTTCAGTTTCTCGGCATCGCCTGCATCGCCCTCAATGACGAAAGAGAAAGGGCGTTTATCCATCGCAATAATAATTTTCGACAGGTATCGGGGCATACCGAACCGAAAATTAATTAGTTATACTATCAAAGAATTCTTTGGCTGGCAACGGATAGCGCGTAGCCATTATCCCAAATTTTAAGCGAACTATTGATGCTTGCTGATATAATCTTTGGTATAACAATAAGTGAGGATACATGCAAAGAATCCTAATAAAGAAAGCAGGGTGATGATGGTTACTGAATTAAAAATAGACGCAATTCCTAACGGCAATATACCAACTATTATCATGGTGCATAATAAAAGATGGTCTTTCTGCACTGGTTTCATTAAAGGCTTGAAGAAATTCTTTATGACGTTTTGGGTACAAATTGAACAAACTCTGTAATTTTTTGTATGTTCAAATATAGTTGTTTTGTGCGCGCTTGATGTTATATGTGTTCGGGGTTGTGACATTTTGCAAAATAAAGTAATTTTTTGATAAAAGCAAAAAAACATCCTTTTTATAAAGCTGTTATAAAATTGTGTTAGCTATTTTGAAATTGTCTTTGTAAATAGTCTTGTTCGGATCTTGGCGTTTTACCTCTTGATGACGTTGATGACGTGCCCAATATGGTTTACGAAGTATATTTGCAGTAGGCATGGTTTTCTCCCGACCGAACAAGGTTAGCGCTATCTTGTACACGCTGTCTCTAATCATAAATGTTAAATTTGGTATGATTATTTCGTATTTTTCGTCCTGCTTATTGGTGGCCGTAAGACTTTCGCATGGCGCCATCCATAAGTTTTCGGCCAACGTTATGTGGCAAGTGACATTAAATTAATGGCGTTTTGTTCCTTTAATACCAGAAAAAACGCTACCTTTGCAAGGTTAGAACATAAAACAACAAGACACAAACATGGCACAAGACGATGTTTTCAAGAAGATAGTGAGCCATTGCAAGGAATATGGCTTCGTTTTTCCAAGTTCCGACATCTATGACGGGCTGGCCGCCGTTTACGACTACGGACAGAACGGCGTGGAGCTGAAAAACAACATCAAGCAATATTGGTGGCAGTCAATGGTGCTGCTGCACGAGAATATAGTGGGTATAGACGCGGCCATCTTTATGCACCCCACGGTGTGGAAGGCCAGCGGCCACGTGGACGCTTTCAACGACCCCCTCATAGACAATCGCGACTCGAAGAAACGCTATCGGGCTGACAACCTTATAGAAGACCAAATCGGCAAGTACGAGGAAAAGATAGACAAGGAGGTGAAAAAGGGCGCCAAGAAGTTTGGCGAGCGTTTTGACGAAGCTCAGTTCAGGGCCACCAACCCCCGCGTGATAGCCAACCAGCAAAAGCGTGACGAGCTGCACGCTCGCTACGCCGAGGCCATGCAAGGACCGGACCTCGTGGCTTTGAGGCAGATAATCGAGGACGAGGGCATAGCCGACCCCGTTAGTGGCTCCAAGAATTGGACCGACGTGCGTCAGTTCAACCTGATGTTCTCCACCGAAATGGGTTCGCTCTCCGACGCCACTAACAAGATATACCTGCGGCCTGAGACGGCGCAAGGCATCTTTGTGAACTATCTCAACGTGCAGAAGACGGGGCGCATGAAGCTGCCTTTTGGTATTGCCCAGATAGGCAAGGCGTTCCGCAACGAGATAGTGGCGCGCCAGTTCGTGTTTCGCATGCGCGAGTTCGAGCAGATGGAGATGCAGTTCTTCTGCCAGCCCGGCACCGAGATGAAGTGGTTTGAGTACTGGAAGCGGGTGCGCTTGGCTTGGCACGAGGCATTGGGCATGGGCGACGAGAACTATCGTTACCATGACCACGAGAAGTTGGCCCACTATGCCAACGCAGCCACCGACATTGAGTTCAAGATGCCGTTTGGCTTCAAGGAGGTGGAGGGCATACACAGTCGCACCGACTATGACCTTTCGCAGCACGAGAAATACTGCGGCCGTAGCATCAAATACTTCGACCCCGACACACAAGAGAGCTACACGCCCTATGATGTGGAGACATCCATCGGCGTGGACCGCATGTTCCTCAGCGTGATGTGCCACGCTTACACCGAGGAGACTTTGGAAAACGGCGAGACGCGCGTGGTGCTCAAACTGCCCGAGGCCTTGGCCCCGGTGAAGTGCGCCGTGTTCCCGTTGGACAAGAAAGACGGGCTGCCCGAGATAGCCCACGAGGTGGTGGACGAGCTGAAATTCCACTTCAACACCCACTATGGAGACCCCAAAGACTCCATCGGCAAGCGTTACCGCCGCCAAGACGCCATCGGCACGCCGTTCTGCGTGACCGTGGACCACGACACGCCAAAGGACCGCAAGGTGACGTTGCGATACCGTGACACCATGGAGCAGCAGCGTGTGGACATAGCCGATCTGCGCTCGCTGATAGAAAACCGTGTGAGCGTGACATCGCTGCTCAAGAGGCTTGGCGCGCAAATAGCTGGTTGGGATAAATAGCACGAGGAGAATGGGGCAGTGTGCCCAACTTGCCAAACCATTGTGGCGTGTCTGCCATGCCCCGTCAACCATCAACTTTAATAAAGCATAACAACAAATGTCTCGAATACAAAATATCATTACAAACAGCGCTGCTCGCATAAGATCGTGGGCCGTTGCCTCGACATTGACATTCGCGTCGCTGCTGCTTTTTGCGTCGTGTGCGGAGAACGCGGACAAGGAAGACGAATTTCCCCATTGGCAAGAAACCAACCTGAAAGAATGGAACAGGGTTTACGCGCAGGCCAAAGAGCGCGCTGCCGCTGGAGACCCAGCGTGGAAAGTGATACGAAGTTGGAACTATGAGGAGACGCAGCATGGCGACAACACACAATATATCGTGGCTCATGTGCTCAAGGAGGGAACAGGGGCTGGCTGCCCACTCTATACGGACAGTGTGCGTGTGCACTACGCGGGCAGGCTCCTGCCGTCGGCATCCTACCCCAAGGGCTATGAGTTTGACTCAAGTTGGAAACATGCCAACTCCATGGATATGGCTGTTCCAGCCAAATTCGCGGTGAGTGCGCTCAAGGAAGGCTTTGCCACGGCGTTGCAGCACATGCACGTTGGCGATGAGTGGGAGGTGTACATGCCTTGGACCTTGGCTTATGGCGCGGAGGGGAGCGGCACTATACCCGCCTATTCCATGCTGATTTTCAACATCAAGTTAGTGTCTTATTATCGACCTGGCACGCCGGTTCCGGATTTCAAGGCCAAGCGAGGATGGCTTGTTGAATAATCATAAACAAAAGGCTTCCACTCTATATATGGTTTAGGGTGAAAGCCTTGGTGTATCCTCCATATTCCCTTGTTCTTTTTCCGGTTATCGTTTGCCACTCTTTCTTACTTGTTACCCCTTTTTATTTTCTGCTTAGTGCCTTCGTTAAGCAGCTGTTTGGAAGCGTTGGCAATTGGTATTATCGCCTTTATTTTCCATCTTTTTGGCTATTTGTTTGCGCACACGGCGTTTTGATATAAATCAAGAATTGAGTATCTTCAGGTGGAAAACATACCCAAAGCATTGGTTGTTCATGCTTTTCATTCTATCTTTGCATTGTCTTTAGAAGACATTTGGGCGCATGCGAATGTCCCGCTACGTTTAGTATGATCAATAGGAAAACTGTAAAAATAGCCCATAGGCAAAGATGGTTCAGGATATAAATACTATTCAGAGAGAAAGATAGAAAATGCACAAAACACTCGATAGGTAAACGAAAATAGCAAGTATATAGATAGCTATCAAGATAGCAGAGAAATAAATAAGGTATTAGTAAAGGAAGAAAGGTTGTGGGGACGGCCACTATCAAGGCCCGTCTCATGGGATAACAAAAACACGACGATAGGTCGAGAATGTGAGGAGAGGTAGAAGGAAGGTGTTTTTAGATAACGCCACTTCAGGTTGTCGCGATAGACAATCGAAGTGTTAAATTATAATGGCAGGGCGATTTCTCAATGGGAAATCGCCCTGTTTATATCGTGATTGTTTTGTCGAACGGTGAAAACGACGTAACTTTACATCCGCAAATAATATATATGTTAAGCAATAAACGAAGCGAACTACTTTTGGCCAAGATACGCGACCAGCTGCCTCTGAGCGGCAGGGAAAAGTTCAATCTCATCGTGGAGTTGAGCATTCCCTCCATGTTGGCCCAGATTACCACCGTGATGATGTTTTTCATCGATGCCTCCATGGTGGGGCATCTCGGCGCGGAGGCATCGGCAAGTATCGGACTTATAGAGACCACCACGTGGCTCATGGGATCGGTGATGGCGGCAATGGGCATAGGGTTCACGGTTCAGGTGGCTCACTTTATTGGCGCGAACGATTTTGTCAAGGCTCGCGCGGTGTTTAGGCACGCCATCGTCTTCGGTTTGTCTTTTGGGTTGTTGATGTGCGCCGTGGGCGTTGCCATACACCGTCCGCTGCCGTATTGGCTCGGTGGTGGAGCTGACATCGCTGGCAACGCATCCACTTATTTTCTCATTTACGCCATGACGCTGCCTGTGGTGCTGCTCTATCATCTGATGGCTGGCATGCAAAAAAGCTCGGGCGACATGCGGATGCCCAGCGTGTTGAGCATTGTGCTGTGCACACTCGACGTGGCTTTCAACTATTTTTATATTTACATGCTACATCTTGGGGTGATGGGAGCGGCTCTCGGAACAATGTGCGCGTACGTGGTGACAGTGGTGCCGATGTCGTACATGGCCATGCACCGGAACAAAATATTGGCTTTGCGCTTGGATCAAGAACGCTTTGTGTGGGTGTGGGACTATGTTTATAAAGCTTTGAGAATTAGTTTGCCAATGGCGGTCCAGAGTGTGCTTATGAGTGGTGCGCAAGTGGTGAGCACCCTCATTGTGGCCCCGCTGGGCAATTTTGCCATCGCTGCCAACTCGTTTGCCATCACCGCCGAGAGCCTGTGCTATATGCCCGGCTATGGCATTGGCGACGCCGCCACCACGCTTGTGGGGCAGACGCACGGTGCGGGGCGCAATGATTTGTGCAAAAGTTTTGCCCATATGACCATCGGTATGGGCATGGTCGTGATGGCTTTCATGGGTTTGGTGATGTATATATTTGCCCCCGAGATGATAGGTTTTTTATCTCCTGTAGACGAAATAAGGTCTTTGGGCGCCGACGTGTTGCGCATTGAGGCTTTTGCCGAGCCGTTCTTTGCGGCGTCGATAGTGAGCTATAGTGTGTGCGTGGGTGCGGGAGACACGCTCAAGCCAGCCATGATGAACTTGCTGTCCATGTGGTGCGTGCGCTTGTCTTTGGCTTATTGGTTGGCCCAAAGCCATGGCTTGCGTGGCGTGTGGGTGGCTATGGCGTGCGAGCTTACGTTTCGTGGCACCATCTTCTTGACACGTATATGGCGAGGCGGATGGATGAAAACGATGAAGGTTTCCAAAGTTGTCAAATCCTAAACAAGGGTTTACCTAATTTTTTTCCTAACGTCTGTCATGCTTGTGTTCATGCCAATCGTGGCGGCTGTTGCCACGGTGCTTTGACTTTTTATCCATGTATACATCGTCGTCCCATCGGTTGTTGGTTCTTGGGCGTTGGTACCAGACGCGATCTTGATAATAGCGTGATGGGCGCCCGCCTCTGTAATAGATGAATGCAGAGGGTCGACCACGGTAAAACCTGCCCCGATCATATCTGCTATAAACACCCCATCTCCAGTTGTTGCCTATCCATCGAATGGGCTTGTAAAAATAATCCGCGCGCCTATAGGCACGGTATTGCCATGGCGAGAGCACGTATCGCAGCATGTTGTCGCGCCTAATCCATGGGCGTCTGTATGACCGAGACTGATGGCTGACTGTCATAAGGTAGTCTAAATTGATTTCGTACACAGCCTCGTATTGGTCTTCGGTGAGGTTAAGTTCATATGCCATTTTATCAGCTAAGAACAGTGCCTCACGTTTGGCTTGATGGTATGGCATGGCGGTGGAGTCTGTCACGGTGACCAATATCATGGCCAAAATCATCATTATCTTTTTCATTTTATTAGGGTTTAAATGGTTGCACTCTTTGCTTTAGATTTGTTTTGATATAAGGCAAAGATAGCCATCAGGTCGCTTTTGAGCAAGGGTAAACCCCTATTTGCAGCGTAGGTTTCCCCTAAAACTGATAGGGGATACGTTTGTTTTGACGCTGACAGGTCATGGATGAGTAAGGTGTGTATGGGCAAACTGGTCATGGAGATGTAGTGTTGACATAGTCATGGCCAGCATGTTATGGCGCTGATATGGTGAGATTGGGAAGTTGTCAATGATGAATGATGCCCATAAAATCAAACGCCCCACTCTGATTGTTATCGCGAGTGGGGCGTTTGATATTATACTTTCTTGTCTTCTTTGCAAGCCAAAGTGGCGCGACGGTCGGCAAGAATCTTCTCAAGGCGACTGTAAGTTTGCAAGTCTGCCTGTGCGTTCATGATTGTCAACTTGTCCATAATGTTCTTTTTACCTTAAATATTATCCGCTGACAAAGATAAGGACGCTTACCCCATATATACAAAAATAAATGTTGAAATGTGTCGTAAAATCAATTTTCTTTGATGTAGGTCAAACTTGAGGGGATGAGACAATGGTGTTTTCCGTGCTGGCCGCGAATGTTCTCGGCTTCTTTAATTGGGGTAAAAAAATAAGGTAAAAAGGTTTTGTTTTTCTTTTTAAGCTGATAGTTGTTGCAACACCACGGTTCCTTTGCGCAGCGATTGCCGCACGTCGATGATGCGTTGGTTGCTCGAGCCACGAAAAATAAGGCTTTCGTCGCGTAATGTTTGTACGTAAGGGCCATCCACCAAGACATCGATTAGCTCTAAAAGCCTGCGTTGTCTCGGATTGTTGAGCAAGGCCTCGTACTTGAATCCGGAAAAGCACCAGATGTCTTTGTTTGTTCTCGCGCGAATGGCTTCGGCCAATTCGGCGAAGCCTTCGGGCTGAAACATCGGGTCGCCACCCGAGAAAGTGACGTTGGCAAAGGGGTCGGCCTCTATCACTCGCATAATCTCTTCAGTGGTGACAGTGTGCCCGTTGGCGATGTTCCACGACTGCGGATTGTGGCATCCGGGGCATTCGTTCGGGCATCCGGCACAGTATATCGAGGTGCGGAAGCCCGGACCGTCCACCATGGTGTCTTCTACGATGTCTAAAATGGAGAGCATCTGTGAGAGTTTGAAATTGAGAAATAGAAAATAAAAAACAAAAAAGGGTGGGGTGGTGAGGTGAAATCCGGCATGTCGGACATTCTAAATATGTCCGGCATGCCAGCTTGTGGCTTGCGCATGAGGTGTTCCACCACGCCACATAGTGTAGTCTTCGGTGGCGCTTGTTACACTTGTGAGTTTAAGTCTCGGTTCACGTGCTGCACCCTGTCGTTCAGTTCGGCCAGCTTGCCATGGTTCCATCGGTCTGTCGTTCCCACGAGATAGCCCGTTATTCGTTGCAGGCGGTCTATGTGATGGCTGCCACATTTGGGGCAAGTCTCAAGGTTTGTGTCGGCGTTCTCGTACCCACATTCCATGCAACGGTTGCGGTTATGGTTTACGGAGCCATAGCCCATGTTCAACTTGTCCATCATGTCCACCACGCCTTTGATTACGTCGGGGTTGTGCGTGGCGTCTCCATCAATCTCCACGTAGAATATATGGCCACCGCGAGTGAGGTCGTGATAGGGCGCCTCCACTTCGGCTTTGTGGCGCGCTGAGCACTTATAATAAACGGGAACATGGTTAGAGTTGGTGTAATAATCGCGGTCTGTCACGCCCGGGATGATGCCAAACTCCTTGCGATCTACCATGGTGAACTTGCCACTCAGGCCTTCTGCCGGTGTGGCGAGTATAGAGTAGTTGTGGTGGTAGCGCTCCGAGAAGTCGCCAGCGCGGTCTCGCATGTAAGTCACTATTCTCAATCCCAATGCCTGCGACTCCTCGCTCTCGCCGTGATGCTTGCCTGTCAGAGCCACGAGACACTCCGCGAGGCCGATAAATCCGATGCCCAGCGTGCCGTGATTGATAACGCTTTCTATCGTGTCGTCTGGTCCGAGCTTCTCGCACCCAGTCCATAACTTGGTCATGAGCAATGGGAATTGTTTGGCGAAGGCGGTCTTTTGAAATTGAAATCTGTTGTCCAGTTGTTTGGCGGTTAGCTCCAAAAGATGATCCAATTTGGCAAAAAAGAGGTTGATACGCTCGTCTTTATCGGTTACGCTCATGCACTCGATGGCCAATTTCACGATATTAATCGTGGTGAAACTCAGGTTTCCACGCGCCACTGATGTTTTCTCGCCGAAGCGGTCTTCAAACACGCGAGTGCGGCAACCCATCGTCGCAATCTCCCACTTATAACGCTCGGGATCGTCGGCTTTCCATTTCTCATTTTGGTTGAATGTGGCGTCAAGGTTGAGGAAATTTGGGAAGAAGCGTCTGGCAGTCACCTTGCAAGCGTAGCAGTATAGGTCATAGTTGCGATCTTCTGGTAGATAGTTTACGCCTCGTTTCTTTTTCCAAATTTGTATGGGGAATATCGCGGTCTCGCCATTTCCCACCCCTTCGTAGGTGGATTTGAGCAGCTCGCGCATCACGCATCGTCCCTCGGCAGAGGTGTCCGTGCCGTAGTTGATGGATGAAAATACCACCTGATTGCCGCCGCGCGAGTGTATGGTGTTCATGTTATGGATAAAAGCCTCCATAGCTTGGTGTACCCTGTTCACTGTCTTGTTGATGGCATGCTGCAACAACCGCTCGTCGCCCTCCATGCCTTGCAAGTCTTTTTCTACGAAGTCGTCTATCTCCGCATGCTTCAATTGTGTCAAATCTTTGCCGGTAAGACGCTCTAAAGTCTCCACCTCTTCTATATATGAGGAGCGCACATAAGGTGCCAAATAAAAATCGAAAGCAGGTATGGCTTGTCCGCCGTGCATCTCGTTTTGGCATGTTTCGAGTGATATGCATGCCAAGACCGCTGCTGTTTCAATGCGCTTGGCGGGCCTTGACGATCCGTGACCAGCCACGAAACCGTATTGCAATATGTTATCCAACGGATGCTGTACGCAGGTGAGCGACTTGGTGGGATAGTAGTCTTTGTCGTGCACATGGATAAGATTGTGCTTGACAGCATCGCGCGCATCTTCGGACAAAAGATAGTCGTCTACGAACGGTTTGGTGCTTTCCGAGGCGAATTTCATCATCATGCCGGCTGGCGTGTCAGCGTTCATGTTGGCGTTTTCGCGTGTCACATCGTTCTTCTTGATGTTCACTATCTCCATGAATATGTCGCGCGTCTTGGCTTTTCGGGCTATGGAGCGCTGGTTACGATACGCGATATATTTCTGCGCCACGTCTTTGCGGGCGCTCTTCATCAGTTCCACTTCCACGGCATCTTGTATGTCTTCCACTGACATTTGGGATTTGCCTTTGGTCGAGATGTGATCGCTGATGCGAACGATGAGCCTTTCGTCTTCGCCCTTCTCGGTGTGAAGCATGGCTTTTCTAATGGCGGCTTGTATCTTTTGGTCGTTGAAACCCACGATTCTGCCGTCGCGTTTGACAACTGTTTGTATCATTTCATTAATTTAATTAGGTGTAATTATTGTAGTAAATAATCTTTGGTTGAATTGTGATGCAAATATACTAAAATAATCTATACGTTGTTCTTTTTGGACAACTTTTGTCGTATTAATAAATGTTAAACGGTTGATTTATAAACAGTTGTAAAATAAAATAGAAAACTTTGGCTATTTTATATAAATTGTAGTTGTTGTTTTTGGTTAACATTTTGGGTCTCGCCATGTCTATTTCTTTACCATTTAGATAGTTGTGCGCTTTCCTTTCAATCCTATTTTTGGGTTAGGTGCTTTATCCATTTCATAGTTTGATAGTTACGTTTCAGGTCGATATTCGTAGGCAGTTCGATTTAAGGTGCAATGTTTCTGATCCGAGCCATTGCTCCATGCTGTATTAGACGTTTTTTTTCCGTCATGCAATGTCGTTGTCCATGTTGTTTTAGCATGGAGTATCCATAGTGGGTTGGGGGCTATTTGGGCACTGGTAGAGTTGGGTGTCGAGCTTTTCAGGGCTGGCACACTTGCGCCAAAAACTTGTTGTGCGCTGTCTCCTGCTCATACTCCCAAGGTTCGGGCATGTTTTGTGGGCAGAAATATCCGCCTAAGAGTACGGCCCTTGGCGACAGCTTAAATCGTTTTTTGAGGCAGTTTTCCCATTCCAAAGGTGTTGTGAGGTCGCCTTTCTCCATGGATGGTGATAAGCATTTTCCACCTCTGAACTCGGCTGCTTGCCTCATGTCGTTGATGTTAAGTTCGTGCGCAGGTTTGCTTTCATCGTATCCGTGGTTGAGCGTTATAGGTTTTTTTGAGGGTTTTTGGAGCTCAAAGTTTTCCCACTCTGACAGTTTTTGCCATTTTTCTTTAGAGCCGAATGCTGCTTTGATGCGTTCTTGGTTGTTTGTTTTGATCCAATGCATTGGTCCCAGCTCTTTGTAGGCCAATCTCTCGAAATAAAATGTTTTGACTAATTTGGCAGGCATTATTTTGACCAATGACGTATACCACGGTGCTTGTTTCTTGCATTGTTCCACGTATTCGCGGAGCGATGCGCTGCGAAAGTGGAACAAGTCTTCTAATTTATCTGAGTCTGAAAACCATTGTCCGTGGAAGTTACGTGTGCAGAACCACCTGCTGTCTGTGTATTTGGTGAAGTCTTTAATGCCCATCACCGCGAATGAGATCTTGAGAAATTCCCAATTGGTTACGCGGTAGTCCTCGCCGCCACCTATATTATATATGTGTCTCCAGAAATGCTCATCTGGATCGGATGAGCAGAGATTGACCAACAGCCTGCCCGAGTCCACGTCAGACGACCATTCCAGCACCTCGTTAATTGGCACGTGAAACATGATAGGGTCTGATGTTTTGAACAAGTCGGGATGTAGCATCCCCGTCTGCCTCAATGACACCCAGTGTTTCAATCCAGACTCTATGACCGCCAACTCCGCCCTGCATTTAGAAACTGCGTAATAGTCAAACTTGCTCACTTTGATAGGGTCGCCTGTGCGCCCCCAATGCAGTGGCATGCGCCTGTCGCCAGTCTGTGCCACTGTTCCAATGTAGACCAGTCGCGTGTTGTCGGGTTCTGGTTGTGCCTTGATGGCCTTGATGATATTTTTCACGCCACCCACGTTCACTTCCATAGTCTTTTCAGGCATATAGTCGGCAACTGGCGACACCATCCCTCCCACGTGCAACACGTAGTCTGCGCCTTTTACACCTTGCTCCACGTCAATGTAGTTTGTCAGGTCTCCATAGATAATTTCCACGTTGTCGTAATCTTTGCAGGCGCGAACCACCTTCTTGTCTTTTTCTGTGGGCATCACTAATATTTTTACAAAAAAGCGTTCCGGCTTCTCAAGCAGTTGCTTGAGCGTCTCGCTGCCCATGTGCCCAGTGGCCCCTGTCAAGAAGATAGTGTGTCTCATCGTGTTTTTTTATATGTTTTGCTGTGTGTTATTTGATAGCCGTTCATATTTCGCGTGGCACTGGTATGGCATGCCTCGCTTTATGACAAAGATACGAAAAAAAAGATTTATGCTATTGTTTTGTATTTTAAAAATATTGTTTTTTCACATTCTGTGGTTTTGTTCTTTTGTCCTATTTGCCACGAGCGATCACTCTTGGAGCCTTGTTCGCGCCCGTGGAGGGGTATGTTTCTCTCTGCCACTTGTGCAAAACAAACGGTCGCGACATGCCTTGTTGGCGTGCCGCGACCGTTTGTAGACGTATGGTGGTACTTGCGTGCTATTTGGCGTAAGCCACCGACCGAGTCTCCCTGATAACCGTAATCTTGACTTGACCGGGATATGTCATCTCGTTTTGTATTTTCTCGGCAATTTCGTTGCTCAGGCTTGTGCTCTCGTCGTCGGTCATCTTGTCGGCCCCGACGATGACGCGCAGCTCGCGTCCAGCCTGTATGGCGTAGGTCTTGGTTACACCGGGATAGCTCATAGCCAGCGCTTCCAAGTCGTTAAGGCGTTTGATGTATGCCTCGACTATCTCCCTGCGGGCTCCCGGCCGGGCTCCAGAGATGGCATCGCACACTTGTACGATAGGTGCCAAGAGTGTTTCCATTTCCACCTCATCGTGGTGTGCGGCGATGGCGTTCACGATCTCGGGCTTCTCCTTATATCGCTCGGCCATCTTGCCACCAAGCAGGGCGTGGGGCATCTCGCTTTCCTCGTCGGGCACCTTGCCTATATCGTGCAGCAGTCCGGCGCGTTTGGCTTTCTTGGGGTTCAGCCCCAACTCGGCTGCCATCACTCCACAAAGATTGGCTGTCTCACGTGCGTGTTGCAGCAGGTTTTGGCCGTAAGACGAACGGTATTTCATCTTGCCCACGATGCGCACGAGGTCTGGATGCAGCCCATGGATGCCCAAGTCGATGGCTGTTCGTTTGCCAGTCTCGAGTATCTCGTTATCCAATTGTTTTTTCACTTTGCCCACCACTTCTTCGATACGCGCTGGATGGATGCGGCCGTCGGCCACCAATTGGTGCAGGGCTAAGCGGCATACTTCACGGCGCACAGGGTCGAAGGCTGATATAACGATAGACTCTGGCGTGTCGTCCACCACTATTTCCACACCCGTGGCGGCCTCTAAGGCTCTGATGCTGCGGCCTTCTCGCCCGATGATACGTCCTTTCACCTCGTCGTTGTCAATGTGGAACACGCTCACCGAGTTTTCGATGGCGGTCTCCGTCGCCACGCGTTGGATGGTTTGTATCACTATCTTGCGAGCCTTTTGGTTAGCGTCGAGTTTGGCTTGGTCCATCACCTCGTTGATATATCCGGCAGCGTCCATGTGCGCTTTGTCTTTCATGCTTTGCACCAATCGCTCTTTAGCCTCCTCGGCTGACAAGCCAGAGAGCTCCTCTAACTTGACGCGTTCTTGCTCTTTCATTTTCTCGAGCTCGGCTTGCCTTGTGGCAATGCCCTTGCGCTCTTTGTCCACATAGGCTATGTTTTGGTCCAACTCTTGCTTTTTTCGGCCCATTTCTTCCAGTCGTTGGTTTAGCGACATTTCTCGTTGTTTCAGTCTATTCTCATTTTGTTGCAGTTTTTGGTTTCGCTGCTGGGCCTCTTTTTCAAGCTCGCTTTTTTGATTAAGGAACTTCTCTTTTACTTCCAAGAGCTTCTTCTCTTTGATCACCTCGGCCTCTTTGTTGGCCGTGTCAATAATCTGTTTGTATTTTCCGGTAGCTACGTATCGGAATATGGCGTATCCGGCCATGCCGCCTATGAGCATGGCTACAATTACCGCGATTATAATACTTATCATTAAAAATATACGTTTTTGGGTTAATATTCTTTAGCGTTTTTGTCGGTGAGCATAGCCTCGATCTCAGAAGTTAACGTCGAAAGAATATCCTTGTAAGGCTTGGTATCGTTGCGCTCGAGTTGTCGTTGCAATCTTAGCGCCAAGTCAATCATAGCAAAATATGTAATCTCACGATCGCTCTTGCTGCCTTTGAAGTTAGCGTTGTAAGCGTTCATAAGCTCATTGATGAGTTCATTGCCTTTACGATACAGGTGCTCGTCTTCTCTTGGAACCCGAACCATAATGTCTGTGTCGTAGACGTGTAGCCTTATGTTTATCTTGTTTGCATTATCTTCTGCCATCGCGCCCGTTTATTTCTCACTCAGCAGAGTGATACATTTGTTAACGTCTCTGACAAGTCCGGCCACGCGCTTCTTGGCAACCTCCAAGTCTCCGTCGGTCACGGTGAGCATTTTGGCCAGTTTTAACATATCGTAGTCGTTTTTGAGCTGCGCTAACCGTACCTCCAATTGTCTCACTTGAGCGTCTTTTTCGTCTACCATAGCATACAGACGGTCGTTCTCCTGTTTCAATTCGTTATATTGGAGGATCATCTGCCTGACGCGAGTGGCAAAGGTATTGATGGTTTGTTCGGTTGCGTCCATGACGATACATTTTCTGCAAATTTAAAGATTTTACTTGACAAATGCAAGTATTTTTGCTTAATTCTTTGTTCAGCCCACGTCTCGGAGGGTATGGAGGGCGTTTTTTTGTCCAAAGAAAGTCATAAAATTGGCCCCCTGACGGTAGACTGTTCTACGGTGATTTTAATGGGTAGGAGTCATGTTTTCTGGCGTTCTGAGCATCGCTTGTGTCATTTTCTCTGGGCGATTGCTATCTAATGGCGTGGCGTTTAGGTCTTATTCATATCGTGATTAAGGCCCAAGCGGCGTGTGAATAGTGCCTAACCGGCATGCGAATAGTACTTAAAGGTGTGATGTGAGGCGATTTGTTTTGATCGAAATGGTCGTGAAACTTTGTAAATGGCTTGTTGAAAGCAGGTTATGAATAACGCTGAAAAATCGCGTATTTGCGAGCGGCGAGCCAGTCTTTTGCAAATATGCGATTTTTCAGAGGATGTTTGTCGGGTTTTTTCAGCATTGAGTGTATGGCGTTCCTGTGATGTTGTAGGGTCGTCGCGAATGTCACGCTGGATAGCCATATTCCCTCTCTCGCTTAGCATTTTGAGTTCGAACATAAACAAAAAACAAGGCTAATTTGGGTCTGCTAATTTATTTCTTTCATACAACCTTGTGGTGTGGGTAATACAGCCTCCATGCTGTCAAAAATGCTCATTATCCTCTTTTGGAAGGTTTCTAAGCCCGATTTTTCGAAAATGAGACAAAGAAATCCCCTTAGGAACTTCATGATGTTCTTAGCGAAGAAGCAAGCTCCTATCCAAGTGTCAGCCGTTTGGTCAAGTTTCGCTCGGATGTCGTTGGCTCGGTAAACTCTCTTGGTTGTTCCAAATGTGCCTTCTATCTCATTTCGCTTGCCGATGTCTCTCTTCTTATCCTCTGCGTGTGTGTCGTTCTCTTCCTTGGGAGGTCTGCCCAATGGACGGTTGTAGCAATTGACATGGCAGGACTTGATGTGCTTCCTATTCTCTTTCCCCAGATAGAGCTTGTCGGCCTGAACCTCCCGCGGGAGCATGCCGAAACGCTTTTTGTAGAGTTCCAGCTGCATGCCGAGGTCGGATGATTCGTTATAGGCATCCCAGCTGACATGATCCACGTAGGTGTAACCGCTCACGATGCTGGCACCGATTTTAGCCCCGAACTCAACCGTGGCCTTCGCCTTGCCCCTGACAATGGGACGGAGATGCGGCTGGTAGATGCTGATGATGCGGTCGGCACATCTGCGGACGTTCTGCTCGAACATCATCTTTTGCTGTTCATACATCTTGAACGCAGCCTGAAGACATTTGTAGTCATGGCGGCTGAAGCAAGCAAGAAGTGTGCTTGACTGTTTGCCCAGGAAGTCAAGAAACAGCTGGAAGTCTGCCTGCAGGCATCGTATCTGGATCAGTTTTGTCTTGTCAATGAATTTCTTTCCCTTGCGTTTCTTCTTAATCAGTCCGATGAAGGCCTGGCGGGCTTCCGTGCGGTGGGTCTGCGGCTTCTTCACCTTGTGACGTGCACAGAACTTGTCAAGCAGGCGGTCTATCAGCCTGCTGCCGTCCTCCAACAGGTTGGAATCCGTTGGATAGCGTACCTCGGCGTCGCAGCATGTGGCGTCAATCTTCATCGTACCGCCGTGATCGTTGCCGTCCTCGTCGGTGTGTTCCTTCTTCGGCTTGCTCCCGTCTGTTTCCGCCAGCATCAGGGTCAGCATGTTGAAGAAGTCATGATCGAGTCGCTTGCGGACAAGGACGAACAACTCTGGAACGAATACCGGCTTTTCCGTAAACTTCTCAAGCCCAAGCAGGTACTGCATGTAGGGGTTCTCCTGAATGGCTTGAATGGTTTTCTCATCGCTCAGTTTTTCCACATGCTTCACGATTAGCGCTTCCACCACCATGCGGGCGGGCTTGTTGCCGGCACCATTGTGACTGTTCCTCAGACGTTTGTTGTATTCCTTCTCTATCCTGTCCCAGGGAAGGTGGTCGGCCAGCTTGACTCAACGGTTGGATTTGCTCAATCCCGAAAATGACTCCTGAAGTTCAAACAGGTCGTGACTGCGATATTGTGAGTAGTATTTCATCTCGATTCTTGAATGTTTTAACATCCAAAGGCAGTCCTTTTGGGCGAATTGACCAAATTTTATACAACATAAATAGTTAATTGTCAGATAGTTATAGTTAATTAGCAGACCCTATATAGAGTACCAATTCGTCCCAGCGAAGTTCATAAAATCCAGTTCTCGCCCGTTTGATTTTAGGACTCAAGCAGCCCTGTGCCATCTGCTTGTGATAGACGACAAAAACACAGCGCTCCCAGTGAAGCAACTTGATTCGGTTACGGGATCGATTGTAGAAAACGTAGACAGCACCATCAGAAGGATTGAAGTCATTGCTGCGTACCAATTGGGACAGGCGAAGGATGCCCTGACGCATGTCCACAGGAGTGCAACAAACCCGAAAAACATTTGTTTCGTTGAGTACAAACATAAGTTTTTCGGGCAAAGGTAGTAAAGCAAGAAAGCTACACAAAGGCGGCTAATATTGGATCTTACTTTTTTATTCATAAGTTTTCAAATACCACATAGGTAATAAATAATGGACATCTGGAGCTTTTCGGCTTACCAAATGTCCATTACGCCAAAATCATTATATTCCTACATGCTTTTCCCAAAGAAACAGACACTTGTTATTTGTGATGATTTAAATAATCTGCTATTATAAGCAATAATAAGTTGATAGCAAGTAAGCTAAAGTTGAATATTTTTGCTTTCTTACATTTCGATTTCATTTCTTGAGTATTGCTTTGCTTGTTGTATTCATCAAAAATCTCTCTATATATATCATTTCGAAAGAATATCATGTATTCAAAAATCACCCAGAAGACAATATATCCCCAAGCAACAAGTTTGTCAACACGAAGTGGAGTTCCAAGTAATAAACACACGAAATAATCAATATTTCCTATTAATGTAAATGATAAAATCATATGCAAACCGCAAGCATATAACATCGACATAGTATAGCTCTCTTTATGCCTTCTGTAATAGCGATACACTATGTAGTGTGTGATATAATAAAAATCTATCATATTTTATATTATTTAGGGTCTGCTAATTTATTTCTTTCATACAACCTTGTGGCGTGCGCAGAACTTGTCAAGCAGACGGTCTATCAGCCTGCTGCCGTCCTCCAACAGGTTGGAATCCGTTGGATAGCGTACCTCGGCGTTGCAGCATGTGGCGTCAATCTTCATCGTACCGCCGTGATCGTTGCCGGCACCATTGTGACTGTTCCTCAGACGTTTGTTGTATTCCTTCTCTATCCTGTCCCAGGGAAGGTGGTCGGCCAGCTTGACCCAACGGTTGGATTTGCTCAATCCCGAAAGCAACTCCTGAAGTTCAAACAGGTCGTGACTGCGATATTGTGAGTAGTATTTCATTTTGCTTCGTTTATGTTTTAACACCAAAAGGTAGTCATTTTTCGTGAATTACACAAATAATATAAGGTATATATTATTGAATGTCAGTGGGTTATACTTATTTAGTAGACCATAGATAAAGGAAATACAAGCTGTTTAAGGTCGCTTCTTGTCACTTATGCCCCCCTATGTATATTCTGTTTTGGGCCTATTATTCTTCCATTCTTGCCCTAATTCTATCCCAAGCATGTGAATCGAATAGGAAACAGTCTCTCATTGTCTCCATCATCGATAAAAATCGACTGAATGGAATGGTAAAGCTCAACTCATTCTTGCCGACCATAGGACGAACAGAAGGATCAAACAAGCCGATAAAGCAGCTTTGGCCTTTCCTTTCATTCTCTACGACAGTCCTCGAAACGACCGTACTACAACCCGAACCAAATTGAGATAAAACTGCATCAGGAGCGTTATTGTCGAAGAATGCCCAACCACACAGTCCAGATAGCAAATCGGGAGTTGCATAGAACAGTACACCTTCCGTCCCATCGAAAGATTCGGTTTTGTCTATCCTGATGAAATTGAGATAAGGCTTCACAGGTCGTTTGATCCCAAGTCCCTGAACGAAGTCAATAACCATTTCAGGTGTTTTCTTGTATTTCTCTTTCAACGACACGAAGCCTGGCACTCGTTCTGGCATATCAGTAAAACCGGTGTAGTGTTTGCCGCCGCCACATCCAATGACATTGATACTCAGGCTGACGGGCTGCCCATCCCTCGCATCTTGAAGCCCTTTGAAAAAGCAACCACCTATCTTCTTTGTTGCAGCTATCGGTTTTTCGCTATAGCCAAACAGCAAGGGCAATGGAGCATTACTACCAAAAGCCTTCTTGTAATTCTGAATAAATTCCTTTACTTCCATAATCATTATTTTATTTCGTACTCGCTGAATTAATAAATTGCCATGGCTGCAAAGCAGCGGACTCTAAACTTTGCAATTGCATTTGCCCATAAATTGAGCTTAATTTCGAAAAGGGTAAGACAAAGTTCCCTGAGGAACCTCATCACGTTCTTGACAAAGTAGCACATTCCTGTCCAGCTCATCAAAAGATGAACGGAACATATCGACCGATAACTGTTCCAAGGATGAAGTATACTTCATCTCACTTATGATTTAACACTGTAAATGTACGAGTTTTATGTTAAACAACCAAAGATAAAAAAGATATATTTTTTGTATATCAAGAGATTATAATTTATTCAGTAAACACTAATTTATCAAGACTCTGTTAATTTTGATATAATCGTTGAAAATGAGATAATTAATTAGGGAATAAGTTGAAATTTTCTATGTAAAGGTACAAGTAATATATCACGCTGACAAACAATTAGTTAGAAATTCGTGGAATACCCCTGATTAGTCATACCATCAAGGAACTCCATGGCGGGCAGCGGCAAGTTGCGTAGCCATTATCTTAAATTTTAACGGAGTATTGATTGTATCAATCCATTGGTAATAACTCAACAGACAGCCATATTTAAAGAACTGATGATTTTCTCTCGTTCGCCGCTGCATTTTGTAGAAAGGCGCAAAAGAGGAAGGCCATAGTTTGAGAGAATATGGTCTTTCATCATGTCACGTTTGTGTTGTTCGGTTTTATCATTATGATAGGAATATCCATCCGTTTCAATGGCAAGCACCGGTTGCTTGCTAACTTTGTTAATGATGAGGAAATCCAGATGCGTGTTATAGTTGGAGGCATATTTCAGTTCTTCTGCCGACATCATGGAAGTGTTTTTCACAACTTGACGAAGCGGAATGTGGCATAGCGCTTTCAAGCAACTGTACGCGGAGTCGGATGCTAACACTTCATTTATTAAAGCATACGTCAGGTTTTCAGATGCAAACTCCGATATATGCGCATGACTTTCGAGAAACGCTATGCGTTGCTCCGTGTATTGTTCATAGAGATAGTCAAAAATGGAAGCCAACTTGCTATCCGTCACGATGCAGTTATTGTAAGCAATATAGTCAAGCAAGTCCATGATATTGCTGTGTTTCTCTTGTTCGTTGCCAGTGACAACAAGGCAAAAGCGCTTTCGCGCTCTTGACACTGCTACATTCAGCATTCTGGCATCATCGGCAAATTCCGAAATCTGGTTATCCACAACACTCATTATAATAGCATCTTCTTCGCGACCTTGATACTTATGTATTGTGCCGACCTTAATATCTTTTAATTGTCGGTTTAAAGCATCCACTTGGTTGTTGAAGGGTGTGACAATGCCAACGCAACCGGTATTTTGCAATGTTGGTAACACTTCTGTCTTCACCACGTCAATCTCACGTTGGTTGAAATGCTCAACCGCGTGGTTTCCCTTGACAGTCTTATAAGCCGACAGTACATTCTCTTCACCATTGTCTTCCGTCATAACCAACAGATTGCCGCCATAAAACTTCTGGTTACAGAAATTGATTATACGCGGATGGCAACGGTAATGTTCGCGTAGCATAGTTTCCGTCACGTTTGGTATAACTTTCAGCACCGACTCCAAGAAACTATATTCAGCACAGTCATAACCATCAGCGATGTTGTATGGCTTCGCTATCTCTCGGAGTTTCATTCGGTCTTCTTCTGTCTCCACATTTGGTAATTGTTTTGTATCACCTACAATCACCGCATTCTTGGCACAGGTAAGAGCCAATATTCCCGTATATGACGACACTTGGGATGCTTCGTCCATGATTAGATAGTCGTAGGGCGTATCTCCCAACATACACGACCTTGCTGAGAATGTGGTACTGAGTACAACGGGGTATTGCTTATGGAGCTCTTCCGCTTGTCGCCACATATCCTTCGTATCCACAAAGGATGTTCTGCCATTCTTATATTTGTCATTCAAGGCTGCTCTCAACAAGGTCAGCGAACAGTCCGTGAGCGTTTTTGTTAAACTTTTCGCATCGTATGAACGTAATTGTTGTTCATAGTCTGTTATTTTGGCATCAAGTTCCTTGCGACGATTGACATAATATAGAGTATGTAACTCTACAATCAGTGATTGCAAGTTCGCTGCATCGAAGCTATGCTGTATGTGCCATTTGTATTTGCACACAAGTTTCAGCCACCATAATTTGACGCGTTGGAATATACTCAACTGCTTCGCGCCCGCGGTCTCGGCTATGGACTGCAGTTTCAACCAAAGCCAAATGACATGAGCAGAGTTGGCATTGGGAAAGGAGACCTCATTTTGTGAGATGCCTTGTTCCAACTTGAAGTGTTTCCATTCCAATTCTACCGCTTGCTTCTCTTGACTTAGTTCTGCCAGATTGTTTTGTAAGGCATACACTCTGTCAAGTTGGTTGAGTGAGTCATGCAGCATACGCTTGGTCTTGAAACTGTCCTGCAGCGATAAGTTCCATTGCTTCAACATTGTAGGTAATGTTGGCTGATTGGCAATGAAATGGTCCTTGTTATCCTTGCTGCCCAAGGATGCGACTATAAAACCTATACCATATTTGTCTAACTTCTCTTGTACATTTGCTGTAGCAGAATTGTTGTTTGACACGACCATGACAGTCTTTCCTTGCCTTACGATATTTGCAATGATGTTCAAGATGGTTTGCGTCTTGCCCGTACCCGGAGGTCCTTGAATAACGCTTATTTGATGCTCAAAAGCTTTAGCAACGGCTACTTTCTGGCTAGCATTGCAACCGAAAGGATATATCAAGTCAGAGTGGCTCAACTTCTTTGGTTTGTTTTTTGCAGGATTGAGATAACAGGCAGCAGCCAAATCATCGGCAACGAAATCTACCATATTATATATCTTAGACAAGGTACCATCTGAATTATTTTCATCCTTGCCCAAATTGTTGACAGTTGCCACATTTTTCATATAAACGAACACATCCTTGCTGACAACCTCTTGAAGACAAGATTGCGTAACAGCAATTCTACCTGTTATATCATCCTGTATAATACCATTGTGGTTGATGATTCTCCAACAGGATTGTCCATTATTATCAAATCTCCAAATTTCGCGAATGCCACTCTGCAGTTTGCTATCCACAAAGACTTTACATTGAGCAGGGTCTTTCCATTCTGGATTGTTGAGCCAAACAACCTTGTCACGGCCATAGTTGTAGGTTCGCTTGTTATTTTTAAAACGCACGCTATAACCATTGGTACCATTCCTTTGTATGACATCAATCTGTAACGTCTTTGGTTCACCATTGAGTAAAATGAAGTATTTTGATAAGTCCATGCTATTTCTATTATAATATTACGGTAAGCCAAAAGGAATTATTGTCAATATTATTAATCCAACACTCCGTTAATTCTAATGTAATCGTTTGGAAATTAGAGAGTGAGTTAATTAACTATATACAACTAATAAAGTTTGACCATGTGGCTGATTATCAGTAATTTTATTGTGGAATAAACATCAAGTAAATGATATCAGTACCACTCAACCAAAATATGGAAATCTGCGGAGATGCCATCAAAAGCTCATCTGCGAAATTAGGCGAAACTTTTGAGAGCCTACTCTTGGAAATACTCTTTTTGTATATGGCGACAAAAAAAGATAAATCTCACTCAGATGGAGCGTTGCGACACCCATTGCGAGCGGACCTACATGATGAATTTCAACCGCATGCGAGCTAAGTGCATCAACAGGGTTAGGCTCAACCTTTCCCATTCCCAGCGTTGTCTGAGCATGGGCGGGCTGCTGGCTATATAGCCATTGCCCCGAGCTACATCAGCAAGTAAGGCAAGAAGACTCCGCGTGTCTTCTCCACAAAGACATCCATGTTGGGGTGAGGATGTGTTGCGCGCATACCACTCATGTTTCCAAATTGAGTTTCGCTTTCGTGATGTCAAGTGGTATAACAAGCTCGCGCGTTGCCAGGCAAGGCACAAAAATCAGCTGGAACTCTCCCGCGGCGCGTCATTCGCGTAGCGGAAGTGATGATGAGGGAAAACGCGCTACCATGCTCCATGGCTTCTTTCAAGGAGCTTATGGCAAGCACAAACATCGCAAAATTAATTTTCGATAGGTACCGGAGCGTGCCGAAGCGAAAGTTAATAGGGGTCAGTCGTAAAACCCAGTTGCAAGCCTTCTCCTCTCAGGCACATAATTTCATAAGCCTGTAAAGGAAGAAAGGAATGTCCGTTACTCCCCTA
>NZ_QENY01000010.1 GCF_003096815.1 Hallella colorans | reverse complement strand
GGAGAGAGCATTGCCTCAAGATCCCAGAATAATGATGCCTGACGGACTTTGGATGGAGATTTATACATCGTTGAATTGCAAGATTTTACTATACAAAGGTACAAAACTTTGTAGAAATATGCAAGTTTGGAAACGATTATTTTATTGATAACCAGATGATTAAACACTTTTCAAGGGGAGACTATATAGATAAACTTCCTTCAATTGATATTCTAATCGTTGATGAGTTTTATAAGGCAAGTACAAATTTTGATCTTGAAAGAAGCTCCACTTTACTCAGTTCAATGGTAGAACTCGGAAAGAAAGCTAAACAAAGATATTATCTTGCCCCAAATATCCATGAAATAGAAGAAAATGTATTCACTGAAGGGATGACATTTCTGCGTATGGATTTTAAGACCGTTGTAACGCATGCATGGCGGTTATATAAAAGCAGACCAAAGAATGAAGATAAACAGAGTTTTAAGACACGTAAACTTATTGAATTAATAAATACAGGTATAGGTAAAGCTTTGATATATACCGGCACATATAAGGGAATTGAAGAAGTAACAACAATTCTTAACAGAAATTTATATAATAAAGACTCTGAACTGCTTGCTAATTTTTCTGATTGGCTGGAATGCAATTATGGAGAAAAGTATATTCTTAAAGATTTAGTCAAACATGGTATTGGTATTCATAATGGTCAGCTACATCGTTCTCTTAGTCAAATTCAAATAAAACTATTTGAAGAACAGAATGGGTTAGATTATTTGGTATCGACCTCGTCTATAATTGAAGGAGTAAATACTCAAGCAGAGAGTGTCGTTTTATGGTCAAATAAGAACGGGGCTCATAAGATTGATTATTTTACCTTTCGCAACATCATTGGACGCGCAGGCAGAATGTTTCGTTATTTTGTAGGTCGTGTCTATATGCTTGAAGAGCCACCAAGTCAAGAAAATACTAAATTGAGATTAGAGTTTCCTGATGATGTAGTAAAAAAACTTGATGGAAATGACCCCGGTATAAAATTGAATAATGAACAATATGTAAAAATTCAACGATATCAAGATGAAATGATAGAACTTCTTGGAACGGATATTTGGCATAGAATTGAAAGAATACCACAAATCAGAAGTTGTAAACCATCAATGTTAAAGATAATTGCGGAAAAATTGAAAACTGATTCCAATTGGCCAACAAATTGCGATGCTTTACAAAACAATAATACATGGGAATGGAGGGATGCTTTAGGAGATATCATAGAAATTTTGGAATATCATCGAAAAGGACATTTACGGTATTATGCATGTGCATGTAGTAATGGATGGAAAATGACTATAAAAGAGCTATATAACACAGTAAAAGATTATGGTATTACATATGAGGATATATTTACATTTGAAAGATATGTATCCTTTAATCTCTCATCTATTATTGCGGTAATTAATATTATACGTCAAGAACTTTATCCTAATTCCTCAAATATCGCCAATTTTGTATATAAAGCATCAAATGCCTTTTTACCTAAAATTGTATTTCAACTTGAAGAATACGGATTACCGAGGATGATTAGTAAAAAGATACAAAATGCAGGTCTTATAAATCTTGAAGACGATTCTAAAGAGATTACAATCGTTATACAGGAATTTAACACGATAGGAATTGAATACCTTGAACAAAAAATACCTAATCTCCATTCATTTGACAAATATATATTAAAACATTTTATGAACGGAATTCGTTGCATAACGACAAATCAAAAGAATTAAATAATAGCCATATTATTACCTCTATATTTTTTGAGATATGATATGGCTATTTAGATAAGGATCCATATAGAAATTCTTTCGTATAATTTTCATTTGATATCTTCAACAGTACGCAGTTTTTCCGTTCTGTATAAACATCACGTATGTTTGCCGCTTCTCTTGTGAGAGAACCTTTCCTACCAGCCACATGCGGAACAGGTAGGTGTTGTAGGTGTTCAGCCGAAAAGCAATCAGAATAATGATTTCAGGCGCGTACACGTCCGCGTACAGCCCGTTTTCAAGCTGCATGTAGCGGCACACCTTGTAGTCGTTCAGCACGTCAGACTTGCGGACGGCTTTGATGACGGCGTTCACTGCCGGGACGGTCGTATGGAACAGTCCGGCTATTTCGGTGGCGGTCATCCACACATCGTTACCGGTTACGCTGACCGCCTTGTCCTCTATGATGATTATGTCACGTTTCATGGCTCCTCTTTTTTAGATGGTGCAACCTGCAAATTCCTCGACGTTGTTTAACCTTGCGGCAAGGTTTTCCATATCCTGATTGAGTTTTTCTTTGGTTATCTTCGCGTAAATCTGCGTCGTCTTTATGCTCTTGTGTCCAAGCATGGAGCTGACCGTTTCGATGGGTACGCCGTTGGAAAGGAAAACTGTCGTGGCTGCCGTGTGGCGGCTTTGATGCCACGTGATATGCTTGGTGATGCCGCAACGCTTGGCGACGGCACGGATACCGGCAAGGCACGTGTTATAATGCGGAACGGGGAATATCCTGCCGTTCTCGCATAGCCCACGGTATTTGCCGATTATGCGGTTGGCGATGTCAAGCAGGCGGATGTTGGACACCACGCCCGTTTTCTTGCGGTTGATGTTTATCCACTCGTGTTCGTCGAAATAGGTACGGATATTCTCTTCCGTGAGGTTGCGCATATCCGCGAACGACAATCCGGTGAACGCACAGAACAGGTAGAGGTCGCGGTACAGTTCCTGTTTGGCGTTTTTCAGTTTCCCCTCCATCAGCAGGCGTATTTCGTCTTTGGTCAGGAAACTGCGTGTCGTTTCCTCCTTCTTGATTTCATACTCGCGGAACGGGTCGCGTGTCAGCCACTCGTTGTTGATGGCTATGAACACCATTGTCCGTAGCGGGCAGACGTACAGCCACACGGTATTGGTGCAGCAGTGCTTGTCCGTGCGCAGGAACATCTCGAAGTCGGAGATGAAAGCGGGAGTAAGCTCTTTTAGGGCGATGTCCTTCACATGGTAGCGGATGTCGAGGAACTCTTGCAGGTGCTTGTAAACGACACGGTACTTTTCCAGTGTACCTTTTGCTTTCATGCCTGCTTCCACCTGTTTCTCATAGTTCTCGTTGTGCCGACGGAACACCTGCATCAGCGTGTGGTAGCGGTGTTCCAGTCCGAGAAAGGCGTTCTTTACCTTCTCCGCCGTGACGAAGTTGTCACGCTCCATGATTTCCTGATAGTGTCTGTTGATGCGCACCCGCATCTTGTCAAGCATACGGTTCGTTTCGAGTGCCGCCGCGCTTCTGCCCGTGACACGTCCCCCTTTGGTGTCCCACAGCTTCGGATCGACACTCAACTTGCAACTGAACTGCGTCTGGCTGCCGTCCACCGTGATGCGTCCCATGACGGGAACCGTCCCGTCCTTTTTCACTACCTGACGCTTGAGGTAGTAGATTACTGAAAATGTACTCTTCATCGTTCTTAATTTTTGGATTTCAAAATTAGTTGGTGAAGAGTCCGGTGTCGGTACGCAAAACGGGGAGGAACGGCGCAATCTTTTTTCCGTAACCGTATTTGTTACGTGAGTTGTGGGTAACTCACTATAACATAGTGTCTTGTTTCGCCATTCGTACCCGTTTGTCGCATTTTCGGACATGGTTACGAACAAGTAACGTTGCGGCGTCAAGATTTGGCTTCGGCAAGGATTGTAATGGCTTCACGAATTATCGCCACTTTAACTAAAACCCTTGTAACTCAATTCTATCACTATATCTTTCCGCATTTCACTTTTTTGTAGTAACTTTGCAATATTAATAAACAAAGATTTATAATACTAATATATATGCAAACAAACAGACCCTTGATATTGATAACAAACGATGATGGTTATCATTCTCCCGGAATACGCGCTCTTATAGATATGGTGAAATCTTTTGGCGACGTGCTTGTGGTGGCTCCCGAGAGCGCTCGGTCTGGTTATTCGCGAGCGTTTTCGGTCACCAATTACCTCCGACTCAAACCACGACACAATCTGGGCGACACCGAGGTATGGTCGTGCAGCGGCACGCCCGTAGACTGTGTGAAACTTGCTTTTCATCAATTTTGTGCTGAGCGGACGCCCGATTTAGTCATCAGTGGCATCAATCACGGAGACAATTCCACGGTGAACAGTCATTATAGCGGCACTGTGGGTGCTGCCATCGAGGGTTGTCTGAAGCGTGTGCCGTCTATCGCTTTTTCCTCATGCTACTATGATGAGCAGGCCAATTTGGAGCCTTTGCGCTCATGTGTTCGTCAAATTGTATCCAAAGTGTTGGCCGATGGGCTGCCTACAGGCGTTTGCCTGAATGTAAACTTCCCGGCGCGCGAGTCTTTCGAGGGTGTCAAGGTGTGTCGTATGACACAAGGGCAGTGGGTTAATGAGATAGAGCCTCGGCATCATCCTCGTGGTTACGACTATTTTTGGGTGGTGGGTGAGTATCATAATGACGAACCCAATGCGCCCGATACTGACCAATGGGCGTTAAACAATGGCTACGTGGCCATTACCCCCACGCAAGTGGACGTCACGGCTTACGACTTCATGGACGAAGTGCGTGGATGGAACATTAAATCTTAAAACCCCTATACATGAAGTACTACCTCATTGCGGGCGAGGCCTCTGGCGACTTGCATGCCAGCCGCCTCATGCAATGCCTGAAAAGCGAGGACAAAGACGCGCGGTTCCGATTTTTTGGCGGAGACCTTATGTCGGCTGTTGGTGGAACCCGTGTCAAGCACTACAAGGAACTTGCTTATATGGGCTTTCTGCCTGTATTACTGCATCTACGCACGATTATTCAAAACATGAAACTGTGCAAGGCTGATATTGTCAGCTGGCAGCCCGACGTGGTAATACTCGTTGACTATCCTGGCTTTAATCTCCGTATAGCCAAATATCTGCGTCGAAAAACGCGCATTCCGGTCTACTATTACATCTCGCCCAAGATTTGGGCGTGGAAGGAATGGCGCGTCAAGGCCATCAAACGAGATGTCAACGAGATGTTCTCCATTTTGCCTTTCGAGGTATCTTTCTATGAGGAGAGGCATCATTATAAAATTCATTATGTGGGCAACCCCACCGTGGAGGAAGTGGCCCAATTCCTTGAAGGTTACCGAGAGACATACGATACCTTCTGCCATCGATACGGCCTTGACCCACAAAAACGCATCGTCGCCCTGCTCGCCGGTAGCAGAGAGCAAGAGATCAAGGACAATCTTCCCGCCATGATAGAGGCTGCCCGCGCTTGCTGTGGCCCACAGGCTTCTTTCCAAATGGTATTGGCTGGCGCGCCATCGATAGGCCAAGAATGTTACTCGCCGTATCTTGCGGGCTCAAATGTGGTCAAGGTTGACAATGAAACCTATTCTTTGTTGGCCCATTCTACGGCGGCGTTGGTCACCAGTGGCACCGCCACCCTGGAGACGGCGCTGTTTAATGTGCCACAGGTGGTGTGCTACAAGACAGCCGTTCCGCGACTTGCGCGTTGGGGGTTCGAGCATGTTCTCAAGTGCGATTACATCAGCTTGGTCAACCTTGTGGCTGGGCGCGAGGTTGTGCCAGAACTTTTCGCCGACCGTTTCAGCGTGCCCAATATTACTAATGAACTTTCCAAAATTCTGCCAAACCAACCTGCTCGCGATGCTATGTTGCGTGGTTATGAGGACGTGCGTACCCTTTTGGGCCATGCTGTCGCACCCCAAAACGCCGCTCGCATCATGGTGTCGTTGTTGCGACAGCGTGCCACTGGTCGCATTTGAGCTTGTCGTTGCTTGTTATACCATACAGGCTCAAACCACATGCGGTGGTTTGAGCCTGTATGACTTTAAGAAAAATGTTGTTTATAAAGGTGTTGGGTTATAGCCCAAACTTATATCCTAACGTGAGTTGGAACACACTGTTCTTGCTGGTCGACTGGTCGATGATCTTGGTTAATCCCCAGTTGTAGCGAGCGTCCACGACAAAATTGCTGAACTCGTAAGATGCGCCGACAGGGATAGAAACATCTAATTTTTTAATCTTGGCATCGATACCAGATTGTCTGAAAGCATTTTCCAATCCCACTTCTGCGGTGACTCCATTTCTCGATACCTTAACTTTGTCATTGATCATGAAGCCGGGTTGCACGCCTAATTTGACGGCAAAGCCTTTGGCAATGTATACATTGGCGAGAATAGGAATGTTGATGTAATCAAGTTTAACTGTTCCGTCCACGCCGCCAATATTTCCTTTGGCTCCTTGCATGGAATAGAGCAAGCCGGCAGAAAGACTTACCATATCAGTGACTTGATGTTCAAATTCCGCTCCTATGACAGGAGCTAACCTTGGATCAGCGTCGTTATCTTTTGTGATTGTTGCGATGTTAAGGCCCACTTTAGGCTGAATGCTGGTGGTACCAACTTGGCGTTGTGCGTTTGTGGCAAGTGTTGTAAACAATACCAATGTACTAAGGATAATTCTTCTCATTTTTTATGTTTAAAGTTAGAAATATGTTATATGCCATTTTAAGTCTTTGTAAAGATGTGGAGAACTATGAAAAATTTTGTCATGTTTTCTGAAAAACAATGCCCCCGCGCACGGATAGCGTGCCTTGCCCATATTATTGGTGACGCGTCGAATTCCCAAGAATGGCGCCTCCCGGCCAACTTTAAAACATGGTGATGGTGTAGAGGTACACCACGGCGGCCGGAATGGCCATCAAACTGGAGTCGAAACGATCGAGCATGCCGCCATGGCCGGGCAAAATGTTGCCACTGTCTTTAATGCCGAGCGTACGCTTGAACAAGCTCTCCACAAGGTCTCCCCAAGTGCCAAATACACATACGGTGAGGCCGAGCCCCATCCATTGGTATATGTTCAGCGTGTGAGCGTCGGCGCCATTGTTGGCCAGATAGCCTATAACGGCAGCCACGACGAGCACCAAAACGCCTCCACCAACGCTGCCTTCCCACGATTTGGCCGGTGAGACGCGTGGAAACAGCTTGTGCTTGCCAAACAGCGAGCCGGTGCAATAAGCCCCCGTATCGTTGGTCCACAAGAAGATAAATACGCTCAGTGGCAATAGCATGTCATAGCGTGCGCCACTTCCATCGTGCGCCATCTCGAAAGCGAGGATATTGACCAAAGCCAAGGGCATGGCTACATACATTTGTCCAAGCATGGTGTACGCCCACGTGTTGACAGCGTTTTTTGTTCCAGTGTAAAGTTCGCAAATCAGTAGATATACGATGGTCAGCACGTATGGAACCATGATCGCGAAGTTAGACACGATGCCGGTACGCCATGCAGCCACCGCCACGAACAGGTATACGCCAGCCACGGTGGAAATAAATCGGTTCACTTGTACATCCTCGCAATGGTCGTTCACCAATCCGGTGTATTCCCATAGACTCAAGGCGGTGATAATGGCAAAGAGCAATATCATGGCCGATGGGTTTAGAAAGCCACACACCATGATGGCCACGAACAGAGTGCCCGTAATGGATCTAACGATCAAGTTTTTTTGCTTGTCAGTCATAACAGCTGTGTATCTATGCGTAAAAACTCCTCCCGGTCACAGCCATGAATGGTCAAGAAGATGGCTTTATGGCCATGTCGACAGCTTCTTCGCATCAGGGTGAGTCAGGAGGAGATGGTTAATTTTCTTTTTCTTTCGAGGCTTCGTGCTCGGCCTGGGCCTGTTTCACGATGTCTGGCATGTCTTCCAGTTTAGGTTCCTCTTCTTTTTCTTTGGCCTCGGCAATAGCTTTGTTCTCTTGCAAAATCTCGTCCGAGCGACTTATCCAAGGTCTCTTGCCAAATATTTTCTCCACATCTTCCGCGTATATCACCTCTTTGGCAAAAAGCAGGTCTGCCAATTTTTTATGACCCTCTTTGTGCTCGGTGAGGATTTGTTTGGCTCGTGCGTATTCCACATTAATGATTTTAAGCACCTCGTCGTCCATCACTTTGGCGGTAGTCTCGCTGTAAGGGCGTTGGAATTGGTATTCCTGATTGTTGTAGTAGCAAATGTTGGGCAATTTGTCGCTCATTCCTGCGTATGCCACCATGCCGTAAGCGCTTTTCGTGGCTCGCTCCAAATCGTTCATGGCGCCGGTCGAAATCTCACCTACAAAGAGTTCTTCTGCCGCTCGTCCGCCAAGGACGGCGCACATTTCGTCAAGCATTTGGTCTTTGGTGGTAATGACTCGCTCTTCTGGCATGTACCACGCTGCGCCCAGCGCTTGCCCGCGCGGCACGATGGTCACCTTGACCAAGGGGTTGGCATGCTCGCAAAACCAACTTATGGTGGCGTGCCCGGCCTCGTGGATGGCTATGCTCCGCTTCTCGGCAGAAGTCATCACCTTGGTCTTTTTCTCCAATCCTCCGATGATGCGATCCACGGCATTAAGAAAGTCTTGCTTGCTTACCACACGCTTGTTGTGGCGCGCGGCTATCAGCGCGGCCTCGTTGCAGACGTTCGCAATGTCCGCTCCCGAAAATCCTGGCGTTTGTCGAGCCAAGTAGTCAATGTCCAAGCTGTGGTCTGTCTTCAGTGGCCTGAGATGCACTTGGAAGATGGCTTTGCGCTCGGCAAGGTCTGGAAGTTCCACGTTTATTTGTCTGTCGAAGCGCCCAGCGCGCAGCAAAGCCTTGTCAAGCATGTCCACGCGGTTGGTTGCTGCCAGCACTATCACGCCCGAGTTGGTGCCAAAGCCGTCCATCTCCGTGAGCAAGGCGTTCAGCGTGTTCTCGCGCTCGTCGTTGCCACCCATCGATGGGTTTTTTGAGCGCGCGCGCCCCACGGCGTCAATCTCGTCGATAAAGATGATGCACGGAGCTTTTTGTTTGGCTTGCGCAAAGACGTCTCGCACGCGGCTCGCGCCCACGCCTACAAACATTTCGACGAAGTCTGAACCCGACATTGAGAAGAATGGTACGCCAGCCTCGCCAGCCACGGCCTTGGCCAGCAGTGTTTTACCGGTTCCCGGAGGGCCGATGAGTAGTGCCCCCTTAGGTATTTTTCCGCCCAGCTCGGTGTATTTCTGTGGATTTTTCAAGAAGTCCACGATTTCCTGAACCTCTTGTTTGGCACCCTCTTGGCCAGCCACGTCTTTGAACGTGATGCCCAGTTCGTTGCCTTTCTCAAATAGTTTGGCCTTGCTTTTACCCACGTTGAACACGCCGGCTCCTGCTCCGCCGCCACCCATTCGGCGCATGAGGAATATGATGATACTAATGAAAAACAGCAGAGGTAGCAGGTTTACGAGTATAGTTACGAAATCGCTGCCTTTTTCGTTGTTGTAACTAAAGCCCGTTATCTTGCCCCTTTTTTGTTGAATGGAGAGATACTTCTCAAGTTCGTCCACCGATCCAAATTGCACGCTCACGTATGGGTTTGCGCCTGTCTGTTTGGCGGTTTTCTCAAAAACATTGCGTATGAATTTGGGCTTTACATACATCCGGAGTGTGTTTTGGGTTTTATTGACCACCACGTTTTGGGCGTATCCCTTCTCCACGTAGGTCTTAAACTCGGTGTATTGCACCTCTTTGCCAGCTCCGGATCCGCTCGCGAGCATATCTCCGCCACCTGTGAAGAACAGCGTGGCGAGTAGCACCGCGATGCAGACGTAGAGCCAGTTCATATTGAACCGCGGCATCTTGGGCTGGTCGTCGTCGTTATTTTGTAGTTGATTTTTGTTGTTGTTCATCGTAGGATGATTGATGGTTGTACCTTTTAGGCTATCAAATGGTATGCCAAAGATTAGTCAATGTTTGGTATTTTGGTTAATTTAGCATCTTCCCACAGTTCTTCCAAATTATAAAATTCGCGCGTCTCGGGTTGGAAAATGTGTACTAACACGTCCACGAAGTCTATGGCTATCCATTGGTTGTTGCCCAGCCCGTTCACGCCTACGGGCTTTTCGCTCATCTCTTCGCGGCATGCACCAGCCACGGCCTCGGCGATAGCCTCCACCTGATTGGGTGAGGAGCCTTGGCATATCACGAAATAATTGGCTATGGCGCCGTCTATGTGGCTGAGGTCCGCGATAACGATGTCTTTACCCTTTTTGTCTTGGATGCCTTTGGTAATGGTCTTGACGAGTGTTGTTGTTTCTGTCATTGAAAAATCTTGAATAGGTTTGCCTTTTTTGTTTATAATATATGTGTAATGCAAAGTTACGTGTAAATATTGAGAAATGTTCGATTTTCTGTTAATATTTGGTTTTTTTAGTAACATGAAATCATATAGTTAGACATGGTGATGCCATGCTTTCGACTGGTTTTGTAACGGTTCTTGGACAATTCGTGGCATATCTTATAACATGGCTTTAGAGCATGGATAAACAGCCAATGCGTTATGTTTTTTGCGTGTAAAATAAAAAAAGATATCCAAACGCTTGGCTCATTAAAAAAAAACGCCTAACTTTGCACACGCAATTCAGGTTTGGGTTGTGGCGCGAATTGGGATATGGTGTAATGGTAACACTACAGATTCTGGTCCTGTCATTCCAGGTTCGAATCCTGGTATCCCAACTGTTACAAAGGGCAATTGGTTGTTGATCAACTGGTTGCCCTTTGTCGTTGTGTCTTGTTAATGGCATGTGCATGCGCCGTTCGGCTGTTTATTAGTAAGTCTTAAAAACATGGTTGTGGCACGCGCTGTGGGCATGGCGAGGTAGTATGACAGGTAGTTGTCGCAAGGTGCCTGATAAACGCCAAAGGGTGTAGTCCTTTTTCTTTTTTCCTCGGCTATGACCCAAGGTAAAGCTGGCTATGCTTTTTTGTTTAGAAAATATCACAAAAAGTGTATCATCTTTCTTCTTTGATTTAGAACAGAAAAAGTCAAAATAGTTTCTTAAATCGTTTCTCAGTCTTCAAACATTCAGGCGGCAAATTGCGATAGGTACCTATTCGTGTTTCCATAAGACCGTGAACGCATGGTGTTTCAGACTTGAACGCCTTGTGTTTAGGCCTTAATCGTGGCGCGATTAAGGCCTAATGGCAAACGCATGAGAAAACTTTTTTAGCAGAAAAACATTTCATTATTTGTAACTATCTGTATATTAAGAGGATGTTGAAAACTCAAAATACGGGCGTATTTTCGTGCGATACCCTTTTTGTTTGTAAATATGCGAAATCTGTGAGCTCTTTTGTCATAAATTTTCATGGCTTAAATCGTCTCTCGCAGTCTGTTTGCATCCTCCTTTTCGCAGACTTGTGGGTCTATTGGATAAACGCGTCTCGAAGATTGGTCGAAAGGTGTTGGTATTTTGAAGAGATGGCTGTTAATGGAGTTTAAAAATTGCAATTAAACGCATAAAAATGTGCCTTGAATAATTAATTTTACATACATTTGCAACTTGACGCATGAAAGGGGCTCTGAAGCAGGGCATGCTCGAAACATGCAAGCCTATGTGCGCGCAACGATGAAAAGTAAGAAGACCATAAGATTGTTTTACGCATGGATGTTGGCCACGACATTCATGACGGCTCTTCTTGTCAAAGACATGCACCTTCATGATGTTGCGCCACAATTCAAGCAAGAGGCACATGGCGCCCAACAAACTTCGGTGTCGGTCAATTGCTATATTTGCAATTTTGTGATGTGCAAGGCCAATGCCCCCAAACTGATGGTCTATGTACCCACAATCAGCGTGTCGCGCTTGGCGAGGGTCATATTTACGTCGCAAATAGTTTATCGTCAGGTTGACTCGATAAACAGCCATTCTCCTCCAACCATTCTTTCTTAAATCCTCGTAGCCTTTCGCTGTCCCGCTTTTTGGCATGGGGTACGTGGGCCGATTATCCCGTTTATATTGAGGGCGAGGTGTGTGTAGACGGTTCTTCCAATGACTGAAGGGCCAACTGATAAATATCTTTTTTTTTATTTTTTCTTGCAATGAACATAAATGTTTGTGTTCGGTTTGCGGTGTTGTTTGTATGCTTGCACATGGGTTGCGGCATGCGCTCATACGCCCAAACCGTGAGTGATGTTGCGCTATCGGATACCGTGGCGCATGGGCATGCCTCGGTATCGGAAACCAAAAAAGCCGAGCGAAAGTTGACTAACCGTATAAAAGACTCGTTGACCATTGCGGAGGTGGTGGTCAGCTCGCGACGCAAGACCGTGTCGGCCAATAGCGTTAGCGCCACCATGAACCACGAGGACATCGTGCGCGCAATGGGCAAATCGTTGGCGTCGATGCTGGAGAACACCTCTGGACTAAGCTCGATACAGACTGGTACCACCGTTTCCAAACCAGTGATACATGGCATGTATGGCAACCGTATATTGATTATGGCCAATGGGGCGCGCCTCACCGGGCAGCAATGGGGCCCTGACCACGCTCCCGAGGTGGACAAAAACGGCTTTGACCGCGTGTCGGTGGTGAAAGGGTCTGAGTCTGTCAGGTATGGGTCTGACGCCTTGGGGGGTATCGTGCTCATGGAGCGGAGCCGGCTGCCATACGGTCGTGATTGCGTGCACGGCGCCTTGACGGCTCTCTATGGCAGCAACGGCCGTCGATATGGCGTGGTGGGACGCGCCGAGGGAACCATGCCGTGGTGCCATGATTGGGCATGGCGCGCCCAGGCTACGTTTGAGAATGGGGGAGATCGTAGCACGGCGAGCTACCTGCTCAACAATACCGGCACGCGAGAGCGAGACCTCTCCGTGAGCATGGGTTACAGTCGAGGGCCGTGGCGATTGGAGGCTGGCTATGCGCTGTTTTGGCAAAAGATAGGCGTGATGCGAAGCGCGCAGATGGGTAGCGAGGAGCTGCTGCGCGAGCGAATCAGGCTTGGCAGGCCGGTCAGCGTGGCGCCATTCAGCTATGCCATAGACTATCCACACCAGAAAGTGGCGCACCAGACGGCTTTCGCCAAGGTGTACTACGATGGCGGCGCGATGGGCCAATTGGACTGGCAAGCCACCTTTCAGGCTGACGACCGGCGCGAGAACCGCATACGGCGCATGAACCATTCGGACATACCCACGGTGAGCTTGCACCTTAAATCGTTGCAAAACCTGCTGACATGGCAGCGAGGCTATCGGGCTTGGAAGAGCGAGGCAGGCTTGCAACTGCTCAACACCAAGAACTCCAACGAGCGCGGCACGGGCGTGGTGCCTATCATACCCAACTATGCGGAGGTGGCTTTTGGAGCCTATGGCGTGCAGAAATACACGGCCGAGAAATGGGGCGTGGAGGCTGGCGCGAGGTTCGACTGCCAACGGACGGAGGCCGACGGCTATGACTGGACGGGCCGGCGGTATGGTGGCAAGCGACACTTTGACAACCTTACATTCAGCGTGGGCGGCCATTGTCGGCCCGCCACCACCCTGACTTTCACCTCCAATGTGGGCTTGGCATGGCGCGCGCCGCATGTGTATGAGCTTTACAGCAATGGCAACGAGTTGGGCTCCGGCATGTTCGTCAAGGGCGATTCCACCCTCCAATCGGAGCGGAGCCTGAAATGGGTCACCTCCGCCGAGTATGCCACACGGCATCTCAACATGCGCGTGGATGGCTACCTGCAATGGGTAAGCCATTACATTTACGATGAGCCTACGCGCGAAAACATCGTCGTGGTATCCGGAGCGTATCCGGTTTTCCAGTACAAACAGACGGGGGCTTTTATCCGGGGCGTGGACGTTGACGTGCACATAAGACCGTGGAACGAGGTGGACTATCGGGTGTTCACGGCCTTGATTTGGGCCAACGAGAGCCAGACCGGCAACTATTTGCCTTATATCCCAAGCGCCCGCTTGACCCAACAAATGACATATACACCACGTGTGGGCGACAACCTGCGGTTGCGTTTGGGGATAAACCATCGCTTCGTGGCCAAGCAAACGCGTTTCAATCCAGACGCTGACCTTGTTGATTTCACCCCTGACGCTTACCACCTGCTGGGCTTTGAGATAGGAGCGGAGTGGAAATCGGAAGGTGGGCAAATGGTGGAGCTGGCCCTCATGGGCGATAACGTGCTCAACAAAGAATACAAAGAATACACCAACCGCAGTCGCTATTACGCCCACGACATGGGCAGGGATATCAGGTGCACGCTGACTTGGAAGTTTTGACACGCCATCGGCGCCCACCTGAGCGTGTGCTACATATAATATTTAACAATACATTTAAAACCATTTCAACATGAGAATGAGACAGTTAAAATCGGCGATGGCACTTGTCATGGTGTCGTTGCTGTCGGTATGGGCGGCATCGTGCAGCCCTGACGTGCCTACAAATGAGAAAAAAAACAAGTTGCACGAAGACCCCGTCAAGGCGGTTTTCACCCTACAAGAGGGTAAGCTGGACGACTTGGGCAAGTTTGACTCGGACCCAAGAATGGCTAACTTCACCGCAAGTTCAACCCCCGCCCAAGTGGTGGTGTGGGAGACTACGGCCGCTCGGGGGTGGCATGTGACAAGCCTCGCCAAGGGATTTAAAGTGAAAAACGTGAAAGACAATCCAAACGTGGTGTATGCGTTGAGGATAGATTATTACAACGCCAAGGGCGAGAAGATGAACCAACAGTTCTACGATTTAGGGCAAGACAAGATACACCAGCATTTCTTCTCGATGTACAGGGAATTTGAGTTTGGCGGTAGCAAGGGTATGGCGCGTGTCACAGACAAAAGCAAGCTGCCTTTCGACTATCGCTATGCTGACGAGCGCAACGGTGTGTTCATGGGCAAAGATAACCCGATGGGGTTCGAGGGGCTTATGAGGTTCGTGCGCCCGGGAGAGCGTTTCAGCCTGTCTGTGGAGTTGCTTCATGCCGCCAAGAGCAAGTTTGGCGACAACAACAAGCTCTCGCCGTTCTATGCGCCGGCCAACGTGCTGGTGAGCACGGGCCAGTGGGACATTGTGGTGAAACTGCCTGTCGAGGTGGATGGCGCCCCCGCCAAAGCTAACGAGGTGCCCAAGCTGGGCGATTTCGCCCCCACCAAAGCCGTGGTCGTGTTTTACGAGGGGCATCTTCACGGAACGTTCGCCTTTCACCAAAACCCACATTCCAAGCAAAACAAGTACCTGGGAGCCAATTATAAGTTGGTATATGAGTTGAGAAACGGACAATGGCGGCCTGCCGATGGCAACGCCAAGACGGTAAACCTTATTGGCTCCAAAAACAAGTACTGCGTGACGGGCGTTGCCATCAGGTACTATGACTCTCATGGAAACGACGTCACCGGAAAGTTAATGAGCGATGGGGAAGACCGTCGATGCCAGCATTTTTTTACGGTAAGCGACATAGAGCCAAGCTATGGGGGCAAGAAAGAGAAGACCGACGTGAACGGACCCGGTTTTTTTGACTATGTGTATTGCGACACAACCCCATGGGACAAGAGCAACAAGTTTGACGGGGCGAAGTTTACGGGCGATAAGAATCCGGTGGGATTGAAGGGGTATTTCACTTTCTTGCGTTCCCACAAGCGGTTCTTCCTCAACATCAAACTCATGCGAGCCAAGGTGGCCAAGGATGCCGAGGGCAAGGCTTCGCCGTTTTATGCCCCCACGAAGCGGCAACAGGTGGACGAGGAATGGATGCCCACCATCGCCATTCCTGTGAATGTTTATATGGATTGGGATGAGAAAGAGCTTGACGCTGACTTCGATTCGATGGACTTGTCGTCGCCTGCTTTGGATGAGAAGAGCTTTTCCGAGCGAGACCGTGAAAGAGTGCGCTCGCTGATGAACGCCTTTGGGCTGGCTGATTTCAAAGCTGGTTTGGCAGAGTTTTTCTGGAACTTGAAAGGTAGTGCCAAGCACGACAATAGTGGCTTTTGGTTCTGACACCATGTGGGACAGGTGTTTTTCGACTGTCCTTCGCGGTGGTTTGGGATAAAAGCGATACCTTTGCTACGTGGAAAATAGTGGCAAATGAATATGAACAGAATTAAAGAAAATAGATGGATTGCCACCTTGTTGTTATCATTGACGATGCTTGGCGGTATGCCTTTGGCGGCGAAAACCACGACAAGGCCGTGGAAAGCAGGGGATGTGGTGAGTGAGAAGATGGTCAGAGACCGTAATCTCAGTCAATGGTTCACGTGCGAACCAATCTCTGACGCGGTGTTCGCGCGGATGCGTGGCAAGTCTTATCCCACAGGTTGCGAGGTGCCAAGGGCCAGTCTGCGCTATCTCAAGGTGATACACTATGACGGGAAAGGTAACATCAGAAAAGGGGAGATGGTGTGCAACAAGCGGATAGCCAATGATTTGGTGGCTATCTTTCGTGAGCTGTTCGCCCATAGATACCCCATTGAGCGCATGTGTCTCATAGATGATTTCGATGCCGTGGACGAGCGGTCCATGCGCGCAAACAACTCCACGTGCTTTTGTTTCAGGCTGGTGAAAGGCTCCGCAAAACTGTCGGGACATGCCCGGGGAATGGCTGTGGACATTAATCCGCTCTATAATCCATACTATAGAAAGTATGCCGATGGGCGTGTTGTGGTGCAGCCTTCCAACGCATTGAGATACTGTGACCGCCGTGCCGGCTTCCCCTACAAGATAGACAGAGGAGACTTGTTGTACAAGGTTTTTGTGAGACACGGATTTCGCTGGGGTGGCGATTGGCACTCGCTAAAAGATTACCAACACTTCGAGAAATAAGGAACGCTCCCGTTTTCCTCGCCGACAAGGCAGGTAAACGGGAGCGTTTGACAATGTGGAGGGGGACGATAGGCTTATTTTAATAATTCGACAATGGTTTTTTCCACATCCGCGATGGGTTGGGTGGGTTCGAAACGAGCCACCACGCGGCCGCGCTTGTCTATGAGAAATTTGGTGAAATTCCATTTGATATCTGGCGTTTTGTCATAGTTCGGGTCTTTTTTTCGAAGCATCCGATCCATGAATTTGCCTTTGGCATCGTTGCCAAATCCCTGAAATCCACGCTCGGTTTTAAGATAGACGAATAGTGGGTCGGCGTTGACGCCATTGACATCGATCTTTGAAAACTGAGGGAAATGAATATCGTATTTCGCCGTGCAATACTTATGTATGTCCTCATAAGAGCCTGGAGCTTGCCCGCCAAATTGGTTGCAGGGGAAGTCAAGGATAATAAACCCTTTGCTTTTATATTTTTGATAGAGAGCCTCAAGCTCTGAATATTGTGGCGTGAAACCACATTGTGTGGCCGTGTTTACTATGAGTATGACTTGTCCTTCGTATGGGTAGAGACTTGTCATTTGCCCTGATGCGTCTTTCACTTTGTGCTGAAAAATGCTGTTTTGCGCCGAGATGTTGAGCGCGATAAAGAACAAGGAGAGTGTGATGAGTGTTTTTTTCATTTCAATTTGATTTTAAGTGACTATCCGTCACAAAGATAAATATATTTCCAAAAATTCGGTGACAAACACTGTGAAAGATGGTAAAAAAGACATTCTTTTATGGATACCGCTTTGTTATTGATTTTGGATTTGGCGTGAAATGGTGATTGAAGGGAGAGTTATGGGTGCGAATGGCAGGGGAAAGCTTGGTCAATCCTCCCAGGCGGTTACTTTAATGGCATCGAAGCAGCTATGTAAACGAGACATCCGCCACGCCGTTTCTATCGGTGTCGCGGATGTCGTCATTCCATGGTGGAAGTTATCTTATGCTTCGTCCTTTTTTTCTTCTTCCTTGGCTTGATTGTCGATGGCTTTTATTTTCTCCCGTACCAATTCGACCTCGTCTTTGAGTTTTTGCACTTTTCGGTTCATCTCGTCAACAAGGCTGTTGCCTTTTTTGCTCGAGATATTCAAGAAACCGAGATTGTTCTCATAAGTGATAATGTCTTGTTTGAGTTGCTCGTAACGTCTCACCAGCCTGCCTCGTTCGTTGTCCATGGCATCTTCGCCACGCTTGGCAACGCTCTTTAAGCTGTTTTTAAAATTATCCAACTTGCGTTTTGCGACAGAAATATGCAACTCATTATATACTTTGTCGAGGGCGTCGTGATATGCTTTGTATATCTTGTCTTTGTCTTTGAAAGGCACATGCCCCACGTTATTGTACGCCTCGGTGAGCTGGTGAACCTGTTCTTGGGCGTTTTCGGTAGCGTTTTCGGCAAGCGTGTTGAGTTTGTCTATGATTTCATATTTCTTTTTTAAGTTGTCGCGTTGCTCATGGCGGCTATCTGATGTAGCTGCGTTTCGAGCCTCAAAAAAATGGTTGCAAGCCGTCAAGAACTCATTCCAAAGCCTGTCTCCCTGTTTCTTTGGTACCATACCGATGGTTTTCCACTCCTTTTGCAGGGCTATAAGTTTGTCCGAAGTAGCTTTCCAATCGGTAGAGTTGGTCAAGGCTTTTGCCTTTTCTACCAATGCCTTTTTCTTTTCGGCGTTCTCCGCGAACTGCTCTTTCATGCCCTTGAAGAACTCGGCTTTGCGACCAAAGAAGTCGTCGCAGACAGCTCGAAAACGCTCGAATATCTTCACGTTCATTTTCTGAGGGGCAAAGCCTATGGTCTTCCATTCTTGTTGAATGGCGATTATTTGTTTGGTGTGCTTTTCCCAATCACTGGCAGTTTTGTTATCTTCTTTGGTAATGTTTTCTACCTTTTCGCACAGCTCTGTCTTTTTTTCAAGGTTTTCTTTCTCCTTTTCTCGAAGTACTTCAAAATGTTTTTGGTGCTTCTTGTTGATAATGGTGCTGGCTGCTTTAAATCGTGCCCAAATCTCGTCACGTAACTCTTTGGCTACCGGGCCAATCTCGCGATATTGAGCATGAAGCTCTTGCAATTGATGGAACGCGCTTACCACATCTGGCTCTTCGTCAAGTTTTTCGGCTTCTTCGCAGAGTGTTGTCTTCATCTCAATATTTTTCTTGAAATCGTATTCGCGTGCTTCCCTGTTGAGATTTAGCAGGTCGTAAAAGCGCTCCACGTACAGTTGGTAGTTGCGCCACACCTCATTGGCTTTTTCGGGTGGCACAGCCTTGATATCTTTGAACTCTTGTTGCAGGGCCTTAAACTCGTTGAATGACTTGTTTGCCTCGTCTGGAGACGTTGCCATTCCTTTTATTTTCTCTATGATATCGAGTTTCTTTTTGAGGTTTTCTGCTTTCTCTGCCTCTTGCTTTTCAAAAATTTTGGCTCTTTTTTCCTTGATTATTTGCATCTCCGCTTTGAAGGAGTCTTCATCCTCATCAGGTGTGATGACATATTTCTCAGGGTCTCCACCAGCCTCAAGGTAGTCTTTTTGGTGTTGCTCTCGCTCTGCAATATGAAACCTATAAAACAAAGATTTCAAGGTGTCTACTTCGTCTTTGTCCGGACTTTCCACACTTTTGGCTATTTCTTTGATGCGTTCGAGCACTTCTTTTTTGGAGGAATAAACTTTCTTTTCGGTTTTTCTCTCAGCGCTCTCATTTTCCTTTTCAGAATTGGTAGTGTTGTTTTCGTTGGCTGGTAGTTGCTCCGCTGGATTCTTTTCCTGCGTTTTTGGCTTCTCCTCCTCGACTTTTGGCGTTGTTGTTTCTGTGTTGGCGAGTGTTTCCTCAACGGGTTTGCCATCTTGGGTAGGCTCGTTGTTTTGGTTTTCGATATCAGTAGAAGGTTGAACCATTTTTTGTTCCTCGTCTTCCCTTATCTGCTCTTGGGCCTTGTCTTGAGAGTCCATCTTTAACTGTTTTAAAAGTTGATGATTTGGGTCTTTCATGGTCATGTCGTTGACATTCAGCAGTATGCCACACGTCATGCCAATCATTTATGTATACTTATGGTGTGCAAACTTATATAAAAAAAACGTAAATTCCTAATAAAAAACCGTTTTTTTATTATTTCCATTTTATAATAATCTTTTGTATCGCAGAATGAACCAACATAGCGTGCTTACCAAGAATGAGATAAAAAGCGTGGCTACAAAACCCCAACTGGCTTTTTCCAATCCGTTTATCACGTTCATGCCATAGAGCGATGCCACAAACGTGGCCGACATCATGATGATTGAAACCGACGTGAGGGTACGCATCACGGTATTCATATTGTTGTTGATGATACTGGAATAGGTGTCCATTGTCGATTCCAATATATCCGAATAGATATTGGTAGTCTCTCTCGCTTGTGTCATTTCAATATTGACATCCTCTATAAGGTCGGCGTCCAACTCATCCACTTGGAGTTTGAATTTCAGTTTTTGCAGTAAGTTCTCGTTGCCCCGAATGGACGTAATGAAGTAGGTGAGTGAGTCTTGCAGGCGTGATAATCCGATAAGACTCTCGTTGTTAACCTCATTGTCTAAGTTGTGTTTGGCTTTCTCGATGAGAGTGTTAATCTGCTTCAAACGTTTCAGGTACCACACCGCGCTGGAGAGGAAAAGTCTGAAAATCATGTCCACATAATCCGTAAAGCCTTCACCTCGTTTCTGTTGGAAGCTCACAAAATCAATCATCATGTTGGTCTCATAGAAGCACACAGTGATGGTTACGTCACGTTTGTGGATGATGCCCAACGGCACGGTGGAGTATGGTGTGCGACTTCTTATCTCTTTGACGTATGGTATACGGAGGATTATTAACATCCATCCGTCGTCGTATTCATAGCGCGCCCGCTCGTCGGTATCGCTAATGTCGCTAAAAAAATAGTCGGGTATGCTGAATCGTTCCACCAACTCTCGTTGGTCCTCGTCGGTCGGACAGGTCACCTGAATCCAGCAGTTGGGCTGCCATTCAGCAATTGATTTCAGGCTCTTCTCTATGTTCCAGAATGTTCTCATCGTAGTCAATCTCCTTGTATTAAACACTTGTGGGGATTAACTCTCAGAGAGTAATCCTCACGCTAATAGTTGAAGTTTTCGGCGTGATAGTCGTCCATATAATCGTTAAAAATTGATTTTGCTGTGCAAATGTACGTAAAATATAGTGTAAAGCCAAACAAAAATATAAATAAAAACGAGCCTACGGTGTAAAAAAGATGTTTCACGCGCCATGTCATCGCTTTTTGAGGGTCGCATGTGTGTGGTTTATGATAAAAAAAGGCAGGCTCTGTCCATTGCGTGAAGAGCCTGCCATAATGACGCTATATGTTTGATATTAGCGTGCGTCTTATTTGTTTGGAACTTCTTCCAGGGCCTTGACGAGCAGTTTCCAGAACGGTTCGCATGAGGCCACCTCGCAGCGTTCGCCCGCTGTGTGAGGGCTACGAATGTTGGGACCGAAGCTCACCACGTCCATGTTGGGGTATTTGCCGAGGATGATGGAGCATTCCAGCCCGGCGTGGTCAACCTGTACGATAGCGTCCTCACCATTCTGGTCACGGTATATTTGCATGAGCATCTTTAGTACCTCGCTGTCAGGATTGGGGTCCCAGCCGCCGTAGCTGGCGCTACATTCCACCTTCATGCCAGCCATGTTAAAGCAGCATTGCAGTTGGGTGGCGAGGTATTCTTTCATGTCCTCACGAGCCGAACGCGCCAAGATCTTGAAGTCGGCCCTTCCCTCGTTGATATCTATGATAGCAAGGTTTGACGATGTTTCCACCACGTTTGGATAAGCGGGTATCATGCGCAGCACGCCGTTGTGGCAAGCGTAGATGGCGTCGATGAGGTTGTCTTGGATTTCCTCGGGCAATATATACTGTGGTTTTTCTGTTTCTTCGGCAAAGAGTTCCACGCCTTTTTCGATGGTCTTGTACTCGTCTTCGATGGCAGCGCGCTGCTCTTCGACGAGTTTTTTCAAGTCTTTCACTTTATCTTTGGCCAATGCCAATACCACTTCAGCCTTGAACGGTATGGCGTTGCGCATGTTGCCTCCATGCCAGCAGGCCAATCGTGCGCCGAGCGTAGATACAGCCTTGTGTACCAATCGCACCATCTCTTTGTTGGCGTTGGCGCGACCTTCGTGTATCTCCAGCCCAGAGTGTCCACCACGCAGACCTTGCAATGTGACTTTGACGGCGGCCTCTTGGTCGTTTTCCATCTCTTTGTATTCCAATGAGGCGGTGATGTCCACGCCGCCTGCCGAACCGATGACAAACTTGCCCCAAGTCTCCGAGTCGAGGTTCATCAGAATGTCTGCCTTTAGCTCTCCCTTGGGCAGGTCATTGGCTCCAAACATTCCTGTCTCCTCATCGGCGGTGATCAAGGCTTCCACAGGGCCGTGCTTCAGGCTCTTGTCTTCCATGATGCCCATGATGGCGGCCACGCCCAGACCATTGTCAGCGCCGAGCGTGGTGCCCTTGGCGTGCACCCATCCGTCCTCTATGTAGGTCTCGATGGGGTCGGTCTCGAAGTTGTGCTTGCTGTCGGGGGCTTTTTGTGGCACCATGTCCATGTGCGATTGTAGCACCACGGTCTTGCGGTTCTCATAGCCGGGGGTGGCCGGCTTGCGCATCACGATGTTGCCCGCGGGGTCTTTCATGGCCTCTACGCCAGCTTTCTTGGCGAAGTCCAACAGGAAGTTCTGCACCTTGTCAAGGTGTCCCGATGGGCGGGGTACTTGCGTTAAAGCGTAAAAGTTGCGCCAGATGGCAGCGGGTTGCAAATTTTTAATTTCACTCATACATATTAAATTTAGAAGTTAATAGATAATGTTTTTATAATTTTTTAGGTGTAAAACTCAATGTAAGCCATCCACACAGGCCCAAAAGCACTACTAACAGTGTTTGCACGCTGTGTACGATGAGCACGAAGAACAGGGCGTCGTTGGCTGTCACGCCATAGAGTATGAGCATGGTTTTCACGGCGAAATGCCATGGCCCGGCTCCGTTTGGCGTGGGCACTACCACGGCAAGCGAACCTACGACAAATGTTACGATGGCGCAATCCAATCCCAAGCTCGTTGTGGACTCGAAGCAGAAGAACGTGAGATAATAGTGCAAGAAGTAACTGGCCCATATCGCCAATGTAAAGAAAACGAACAAAGGTACGTTCCTGACCTCTCTCACCGACATGACACCCTGCATCAATCCCTTGAGCATCTCCACCACCTTTTTATATATAGACAGTTTGCGCGCCAGCATATAGAGCAGCGCGAGCACCGCCAACGCGCATGCGACGGTGACCATCCAGCCCGTAGAGGTAAACCCTGCCAACATCTCATCAAAGCGAGTGCCGGTCTTTTGGAAAAACTTGTCGAAGACAGCGAACTGTGACAACAGCGTCAAAGCGATGATGACGAGCAGCAACAGAGAGTCGATGGCGCGCTCGGTGACCACCGTGCCCAGCGCTTTCGGAAACGACACCTTGTCCCATCGCCTCAGCGTGCCGCACCGTGCGAACTCGCCAATGCGTGGCACTATAAGGCTGACGGCGTAAGATATGAATATGGAAGAGACCAAAACCACGCCGCGAGGTTGTTCGCCAAGCGGTTGCAAAGTCTGTCGCCATCGCCACCCACGAAATGCTTGGGCCAATATGCCGAACGGAAAAGAGAGCAACATCCACCACCAGTTCATCTCGTGAGTCAACACGTGACTGACGCGATTAAAGTCGAAGTTGCGATACATCCAATAAAGAATCGCGCCGCCCAAACACAGTGACAGTGTTATCTTCGAAATGTCATTGATGGCTTTTCTCATCTCCATTCTGTTCACAAAGATACGGCAAATCAGATAGAATCGCAAAAGAAATGACTTTTTTTTCTTGTCTGGCGCACTGTTGGGCACTACTTTTAGCCTTTTCTTTCGTGGTTGTTGGGAGTGTGAGGAAACCTGCTCGCAATGTGAAGTGCAGGTTTGAAAATAGCTGACAAAAGCCCTCTCATATTTCGCGTATTTACAAGCCAACCTTCTGTCGCTCCGAAATACGAGAAAAATGGACGACTTTCTTAATAGTCTGTAAATTAACGATATATAAAGATTGTGCAGTCCTCATGCTATGATTGTACGTTATCCATGTTGCCATTAGGCCTTATTGCCATTGCGATTAAGCATTAAACGTCATCTCGTTAGGTTCGAAACGCAAGCCAATTAGAGTCTAAACGGCTGGCGAATAAGTACTAATGGCATGTTGGAGGGTGTGGGGCAAACATAAAAAAATGCCGTTTTAACAGTTTGGTCAGTCTTTTGCGTCGCTAAAAGGGTGTGTTGCGCGTGTGCTTTTTTGATGACTATTTATTTACATTTATGATGTTTGGTTGCATGCGCTGTGTGTGAAATGCCACTTGTCTTATGTCAACCTGCTTGATTTTTGTCAATAAAAGCGATGTTTTTAGACCTTAAAAACGAGAATTGTTTGCGAACACAGAAAATATGATTATCTTTGCATCGTCTTAAGAAAAAAAGGAAAGACAGTCAGGATAATAGCCACAGCGGGTGGCTAAAGGATAACAAATAAAAAATAAGAAAGGAAAAAATTATGAGTATGATGACATTTATCACATTGGCCATGGCCTCTTTTGTTGGTGCCTCTTCATTGGCATTAATCATGGACAAGATGGTTGAGGGAAAAAAATAACCCTCTCTTTTTTGTAGAAGAATAAGCACTAAGTGCTAAAAGTATATAACCAAGCTGGAATCGATTATGTCGGTTTCAGCTTTTTCTTTGTGTAAGTGGTATATAAATCTTCATCCATGCGCACGGTTTATATATTATTTTTTGTATTTTTGTGGCATTAATATCACTGTTGTTCATGTATCGAGTAAAGCCCAAGAAAAATTTAGGCCAGCATTTTCTGACCGACCTTAACATAGCCAAACGTATTGCCGACACTGTGGATCGATGCCCCTCCATTCCAGTTTTAGAGATTGGGCCCGGCATGGGCGTGCTCACGCAGTTTCTCGTGGATAAGCCACGCGAGGTGAAGGCCGTGGAGATAGATACCGAGAGCGTGGCCTACTTGCATGAGCATTACCCCATGTTGAGGGAGCGTATTATCGAGGGCGATTTTCTCAGGATGGATCTTAGCGATGTCTTTGAGGGGAGACCATTTGTGCTTACGGGCAATTATCCGTATGACATCTCGTCGCAAATATTCTTTAAGATGCTCGAATACAAGGATCTTATACCCTGTTGCACGGGTATGATTCAGCGTGAGGTGGCGCAGCGGATGGCCTCGAAGCCTGGCAATAAGGCGTATGGCATACTGAGCGTGATGGTGCAAGCGTGGTATGACGTGGACTATCTTTTCACGGTAGACGAGGGCGTTTTCAACCCGCCCCCTAAGGTGAAGAGCGCCGTGGTCAGCCTTGTGCGCAATGGGGTGACCGACCTTGGTTGTGACGAGACGCTGTTCAGGCGAGTGGTCAAGACGGTTTTCAATCAGCGACGCAAGATGCTACGGGTGTCGCTCAGGCAGCTTTTCAACAAGGAGACGTTGCCGGGCGTGGAATTTTTTGGGCGTGACATGATGACAAAAAGGCCTGAGCAGTTGGATGTCGCACAGTTTGTGCAGCTTACCAACATGGTGGCGGAGCAGTTGAAATGATAAACCTAAAGATATAATTATGAGCGAACGCAAACGAGCGTACAGCCTGCTGCTCCGGCAGATGGAAGCGCTTATTGACGGCGAGCATGACGAAACGGCGGTGCTCTCCAACGTGACCGCCCTGCTGCGCGACACTTTCCCAGAGCGGTTTTTCTGGGTAGGCTTCTATCTGGTGAGGCTCGACGCTTTACTGTTGGGCCCGTTTCAAGGCTCGGTGGCGTGCTTTCGCATAGAGCGCGGAAAAGGTGTTTGCGGAGCGGCATGGGCGCGCGGAGCGTCCATCGTGGTGCCAGACGTGGAGCGATTTGCCGGGCATATAGCTTGCAGTGACCTGTCAAGGTCTGAGATAGTGGTACCCATGCTCGACCGCGACGGAACGGTTTGGGGCGTGATAGACGTGGATAGCGCGATGGCGGATGCTTTCGACGAGACCGACAAAGAGGGGTTGGAGGGTGTGGCAACGCTGCTCTCCGCCCATTTGCGACCGTAAAAACCATGATAAAAGCTGTTTTTTACGAAAATTATTGCACTATCAGAAAATAATCTTTATATTTGTAAGGAAGAATTTTAATACTATAATAATATGTTAGACGTAAAAGAAACCCTCAAGAGTGCCGAGGAGAAGATGAAGAAAGGCGCGTCGTTTTTGGCAGAAGATTTGGCCCGCGTTCGCGCCGGTCGCGCCAATGCGGCTATCGTAGACGGTGTTCGTGTGAATGCGTATGGACAGGTGGTGCCACTTAACCAAGTGGCTACGGTCTCTGTGCCAGACGCTCGCACCATTACCATCAAGCCTTGGGATCGCAAGCAAATACAAGATGTGGAAAAAGGCATCATGGACAGTGACGTAGGCATTACGCCTGAGAACAATGGCGAGATGGTCATCTTGCACCTGCCACAACCCACTGAGGAACGCCGCAAGGAATTGGTGAAGCAATGCAACAAGTTGGGCGAGCAGACCAAAGTGCAAATACGTGGTATACGCTCTGACTTCAAAGACAAATTGAAGAAGGCTGTCAAGGACGGTCTTTCGGAAGATGTGGGCAAGGACGCCGAGAACGAGTTGCAGAAGTTGCATGACAAGTACGTCAAACAAGTGGATGACACACTGGCTGAAAAGCAGAAGGAAATTATGACCATATAATGTGGCTCTAATGCTTAATGCCTATTCAAGAGAGCCATGCTTTCATAATGCAGGGTGGCAAATGATGATTTGCCTTTCCTGTCGTTGTGTCTTCGTCGAATAGCGAAATTAGAATCTTGAAATATGTATTTTGAATTAAAGATTGCTTATGCGTGGCTTGGTCATTAAGAATACAGGCTCTTGGTACACCGTGAAAACCGATGACGGCAAAGTGGTGGAGAGCAAGATAAAGGGAAACTTCAGGCTAAAAGGCATTCGGAGCACCAATCCTGTGGCCGTGGGAGACCATGTGCGGATAGTGATAAATGCCGAGGGTACGGCATTCATTACGGAGATAGAAGACCGTAAGAACTATATCATCCGCAAATCGTCCAACCTCTCTAAGCAGAGCCATATATTGGCGGCAAACGTAGACCAAGCGTTCTTGGTGGTCACAATCAATTACCCAGAGACCTCCACCACGTTTATAGACCGTTTCCTCGCTTCGGCCGAAGCCTATCGAGTTCCTGTGGTACTGGTGTTTAACAAGGTGGACCTGTTGAGCGATGAAGAGTTGCGCTATCAGCAAATGATGATGGAGCTTTATGCCAATATTGGTTACGAGTGTCATCAGGTCTGCGCCATCAATCAGGATGACGGTACGACCGGAGGGTTCAACTCCCTGCTTGAGCTGCTGAGAGACAAAGTGACGCTGTTCGCAGGAAACAGTGGTGTGGGCAAGTCGACGTTGCTCAACGCTTTTGTTCCACACGCCGAAGCGCGGGTCGCGGCTATAAGTGCGGCTCACAATACGGGCGTTCATACCACCACCTATTCGGAAATGCACGAGCTGCCTTGCGGTGGATATATCATTGACACGCCCGGTATCAAGGGCTTTGGCACGTTTGATATGAACCCAGAGGAGATTACAGGCTATTTCAAAGAAATATTTAGATTTTCAAAGGATTGCCGTTTCAGCAATTGTACACATACGCACGAGCCAAACTGTGCCGTGCTGAAGGCTGTGGAAGAGCATTACATCGCGGCCTCAAGATACGAGAGCTATCTCGGCATGTTGGAAGATAAAGAGGAGGGCAAATACAGATAGCGGGCAAATATTGAAAGCTTGCGTTTTTCGGGTAAAGGTGGCAAAGGGGCTTACGCTACGCAAAAACGGCTAACGCCAGATGCTTTTACGCTAAAGCGATGGCGCGCGGAGATTCTGTTTTTGTGATTTATTCTTGATGTCTTTCTGATTCAATCGGCTGTCCATGCCAAATGTGTGGTATGTGGTGGATGGCTTGGTGGCAGAGGGATATAAATGTTTTGCCCAAACAATACCATCCTTTACAATAAAGCTCCAGCTTTTACCCTAATTCGCCCCCATGCTATTCCAAGCTACGAAACCAACACGACGTTCTGCCGTTTATTGCTGTTTATGGCGAGTTTTCTCATGGCACGAGCGGCCATCGAGGCCAAAGCGCGTCTTGCGCATGTCGTTGTCGACGATATGGTGGCGCGGCGACAAACCGCCGTTAGGCTATGGGGATGGGGCGCGACTGGCTTTGAGGCGCGCGCTGGCCAAAGTGACATGGAGATGCCCATGGGTTTATTTTTTTGCGTCTGCCCAGTGGAGGGGAACTATGGGGTCGTCGTAGAGGCGCCGGGAGAAGCTTGCAGGGATTGGCTCGCTCGTCGATGCGCGCGCAATAGTAGCTTGAATGAATGAGCATTAGATTGGTCGCGTGGTAACGCAAAGGTACGATTGAACGATTGATGAGGTAAGAATGGGATGATAAAAAGGCGAGAAACCATTGTTCTCTTTGTGGAAATAGATGCAAAAGGATATGTCAAACGGTGCAAAAATTCTTGGGCATGAGCGCAAAAAGAGGTACTTTTGCATCTATGAACATAGATGAGTTGAAAGATAAGCGCATAGCTGTTCTGCTTTCGGGTGGCGTTGACAGTTCTGTGGTGGTGCACGAGTTGGCGAGTCGTGGGCTTCGTCCCGACTGTTTTTACATACGTATTGGCCCTGAGGAGAAAGAGGCGTGGGATTGCAATTCTGAAGAGGACATGGAGATGTCTACGGCTGTCGCGGCTCGGTATGGGTGCAAGTTGCAGGTGGTTGACTGCCACAAGGAGTATTGGAGTGAGGTGACTCGTTACACCATGGAAAAAGTGAAGGCGGGCTATACACCCAATCCCGACGTGATGTGCAACCGCTTGATAAAGTTCGGGGCGTTCCATGAGAAGATGGGTTGGCAATACGATCTTATCGCCACGGGGCACTATGCGCAGACCGAATGGATAGACGGTAAAAAATGGCTAACCACGAGTCCGGATCCCGTGAAGGACCAAACCGACTTTCTCGCGCAGATAGAGGGTTGGCAATTGCGCAAGGCTATCTTTCCCATAGGGCACTACGAGAAGGGCGAGGTGCGCCAAATCGCCGAGCGAGAGCACCTTGTCAATGCTCGCCGCAAAGACTCGCAGGGTATCTGTTTCTTGGGCAATATAGACTACAATGAGTATGTGCGACGATACGTTGGAGAGCTTGAGGGCTATATCATTGAGCTTGAAACGGGACGCTTGGTGGGTCGTCACAAGGGCCATTGGTTCCATACCATCGGGCAGCGCAAGGGGCTTGGCCTTGGCGGCGGGCCGTGGTTTGTGGTGAAGAAGGATGCGGCGCGTAATATTTTGTATGTCAGTCATGGTTACAATCCAGACTCCGCATACAAGAAAGACTTCAAGATTCACGACCTGCACTGGCTCACGGAAACGCCCAAACGTGACGGGCGAGCCTCGCTGCATGTTGGAGATTTCGAACGGAGCGAACTGCCCGAGGGTTATATTCCTGTCACGTTTAAGATTAGGCACACTCCCGAATACCACCTTGGGTATCTTAAAATGACAAGCAAGAGTATGGTGTTGGACGGTGGTGAGGCCATGATTCATTCGCTTGACAAAATTCATGGCGTGGCCCCGGGGCAGTTTTGCGTGATTTACGATGAGCACCACCATCGATGTTTTGGGTCGGCCGAGATAACGATTTGATAGTTTGAAATGCCGTTATAGACGGCTATCAATTTATATTTAACAAAAAAAACATGCTATGGAAATGATTTTGACAACCACGCCTCAAATAGAGGGGCGTCGCATTTTAGAGTACAAAGGCTTGGTGACTGGTGAGACAATTATCGGCGCCAACGCTTTCAAGGATCTTTTCGCAAGTATAAGAGACATCATCGGTGGGCGCAGTGGCTCGTACGAGAAAGTGCTGCGGCAAGCCAAAGACACGGCCGTTGCGGAGATGCAAGAGCGTGCCCGGCAACTCGGTGGCAATGCCATCGTGGGCATAGACCTTGACTATGAGACCATTGGCGCTAACAATTCCATGCTTATGGTGACAGCGAGCGGAACGGCCGTGGTGATTTGACCCATGCCCCTGATAGACATGACACGCGCCTAAGACACACGTGAGACCATGTGTTGCTGGCGCGTTTTTCGTATCCTACCGTTCCAGTCGCGTGGCCGTTTTCTCGGTTTGGCGTTTCTTTTCCTCTATGGCTTTCTGGCCTTCTTGGCGCGATTTCTTTTTCTGTTCCTCCAAATTTTTGGCTCTTTCAGCCGCAAGCCGACGTTCCTCGAGTTCTTTTTTATAGGCGTTTACGATGGGGTCGTCGTCGTATTTGTCCATTTGGTTGAAAGTGCTACGTACCTTTTGTAGTTGTTTTTGGTCTCTTTGGTAACGTTTGTCCAACAATCTGGCCATGTCAAAAGTTACCACAATCTGGCCCCCTGAGTTTGCGGGCGGCGCGTTTCTCTGCCTTGTCCAATCGTTGACATTGTCTTGCAGCTCTCTCTTCCTGTCTTTTCCCCAAATTGTCACCTCGTTGATACGGTTGTGATTGGGCAGCAAAAACGTGGTGTCTTTCACCTCTCTGTATGACAACCGCTCTGTCAAATAGTTGGCTTTGTACACGGTTAGCGTGTCGAATTTGTCGGGAATGTGGCACACGCCGCGATAGTTGGTGGTATCTCGGCCGTTTTTCCCCCAAGCCACGATGACGTTTCGGATGGGCACGCGCGTTTCCATGTCAGCCACGACAAATTTTCTCGATGGCTCCGGTTGCCCTTGAGCATTGGCTGCTAATGAGGCAATTAACAATATGTAAACACATACGCCTCTCATAATAATATACAAATATAGTGTTTTAAGATGATAAATGACAGGTCTGTTAACTACTTTTATATTATGGATACCCTCATGTGCCAGCCATTAACGCATACGGAGCTTGGCATGGCTTGTTGTGGATGGCTATGGCGCGCAACATTTAGCTAAGTTTTCCCAGTCGTTGCAGAAGTCGGCGATTGTCGCGTATAATAAGTTGGCGCCTTCGTCAAGCAAGTCGCTGTCTGGAAGAGGCCCGCTGTTGATGGCCACTGTAAATATCTTCGCGGCCACGCCGGCGCGCACGCCCAAAGGCGCGTTTTCTACCACGATGCCTTGCCAAGGACGCAAATCACCTGCTCTTTCTAACCCCATGAGATATGGGTCTGGATGGGGTTTCCCTCGATTTACGTCGTAGGCGGTAACGATGTCGCTTTCTGTCAGAAATGCCTTGAAGTCGCGAGCCACCCTCCGAATGAGTGGCTTTTGTCCAGAGCCGGTGACAATACAGACACGCATGCCACAGGCTTTAATCTTTTGCATCAATGGCATCACGCCATCAAAGATGGGCGCTTCGCCCATACTGTGAAAAATTTCGGTCTTTACATCGTATATCTTTTGTGCTTCTTCAATGGATATTTCTTTGCCTTTTTGTTGCTTGACAAACATTCTGATGGTGTCAATTCCACGCGCCCCCTCGGTGGCGTAAGCGTCCGCCGCTGTCATGTCAAGGTCGAAACGAGCCATCGCCTCTTGCCATGCTACGGCGTGATGGGGCATGGAGTTGTAGAGCACCCCATCCATGTCGAACAATACGGCATGCGGCGAGAAAGCCCGGTCGCCTGTTTCTGGCGGTGCGACGGCGTTGTGTTGCCATTGTTTGTTGTATGCCTTGATAGCTTTGGAAATATTCATCATATCTTAAAATAAATGTGGGTGTAATCGAAACTACACCCACGATTCGTTGTCTTTTTTACCATAAGCCATTATGGTAGCGTTCTGTTTGCGATGCCTTCTTATTTGGAGAGTCTCTCCTTGATAGCTTTGCTCTCCGCCTCGTAGCCTGGCTTGTTGAGCAGCGCGAACATATTTTTCTTGTAGGCTTCTACTCCGGGCTGGTTGAATGGGTTCACCTCTTGTATCAATCCACTGATACCACAAGCTATCTCGAAGAAGTAGATGAGTTGTCCCAAATAGCGCTCGTCAAGTTTAGGAACGCTCACGCGGATATTGGGCACGTCGCCGTCCACGTGTGCCAAACTTGTGCCCAGCTCCGCCATCTTGTTTACTTCGTCCACGCGTTTGCCTGCGAGAAAGTTCAATCCGTCGAGATTTTCTTCGTCTGAGGGGAAGTCTAAACGATGGTTGGGGTTCTCAATGGAGAGCACAGTCTCAAAGATGGAGCGTTCTCCTTGCTGTATCCATTGGCCCATGGAATGCAGGTCGGTGGTGAAGTCGCACGCGGCGGGGAATATTCCCTTGTTGTCTTTGCCCTCGCTCTCGCCGTAAAGTTGTTTCCACCACTCGCCTATGAAGTGCAATTTAGGTTGGAAATTGACCACGATTTCTATTTTCTTGCCAGCTTGTTGGTATAGCGCCTGTCGCGTGGCGGCATATTGGGCGGCAATATTTTGGGCAAGGGGTACGTCTTTTCCAGTTGCTTTTTCCATATCCTGAGCACCCCTTATGAGTGCCTTGATGTCGTAACCGGCCACAGCTATGGGCAGCAATCCCACTGGGGTGAGCACTGAAAAACGTCCACCCACATTGTCTGGGATGACAAAACTCTTGTACCCTTCCTTGTCGGCGCATGTGCGAGCGGCTCCCTTTTTGGCGTCGGTGATAGCCACGATGACCTCTTTCGCCTCTGCCTTGCCTCGTTGGTTCTCGCATTGTTTCTTCAGCAGTCTAAAGGCCAATGCTGTCTCTGTGGTTGTTCCAGACTTGGAGATGTTGATGATACCAAACTTCTTGTCTTTGAGATATTCGGTCAGCTCGTAGAGATAATCCTCCCCGATGTTGTTGCCAGCGAACAGTATAGTTGGGTTTTTCTTGTCGTTGATGAGCCATGAGAAACTGTTTCCCAACGCCTCGATGACAGCCCTCGCTCCGAGGTACGACCCACCAATACCGGCCACTACCACCACTTCGCACTTCTTGCGCAGTGTGTTTGCCACCGCTTGTACCTCGTCAAGGAATTTGTCAGAAGTATTTGTTGGCAAATGCAACCAGCCGAGGAAGTCGCTACCCTCGCACGAACCGCTCTCCAAAGCCTCTTGGGCGGCTTTCACTTTGGGTTCTAAACCCTCCACCGCTCCTGCCTTGAGGAACTTGGTGGCCTTTGTAATGTCTAATTTGATCATTTCCATTATTTTTGACATTAAGACAGATTTTCAGACAGAAAGATGTGCAAACGCATTTCGCTGTCCGTTTATCCTGTGAATATTAAAAGTGTTTTTTAGAATCTCTCCCTCTTTCTTTTTACCTCGATTCGAAGTCCTCCCGGCTTGATGGGCGTAGGGGCCATCGACATATCTTGGCCTAATCACGCGCTCTGCCAAATCACCTGAACGAGTCTGTCAAGAGTTTTATCTCTCTCTTGGGATTGATACGCTCATACAAAATATTGTAGACGGCATCGAGAATGGGCATGTTGACATGCAGGTGTCGGTTTATTTCTTTCATACATTTGGTGCCGTAATATCCCTCCGCAATCATTTCCATCTCTATTTGCGCTGTTTTCACGCTATACCCTTGTCCAATCATCATACCAAAAGTGCGGTTTCGTGAAAAGTTCGAATAGCCTGTCACTAAAAGGTCTCCGAGGTAAACGCTGTCAATAATAGAGCGTTCCAGTGGGTGCACCACGGTGAGAAAGCGGTTCATTTCTTGTACAGCGTTGCTCATAAGCACCGCTTGAAAGTTATCGCCATATTTCAAACCATTGCAAATGCCCGCAGCTATGGCATAAACATTTTTCAGTACGGATGAGTATTCGATGCCCACGACATCTGAGGATAGCTTAGTCTTGATCACGTCAGAGTCCAGCACATCCGTAAAAGCTTTCGCTTTGACAAGGTCGCGGCAGGCTACCGTGAGATAGCTCAACCTGTCTAAAGCCACTTCCTCCGCATGCGAAGGGCCACCTATACAAGCCAAGTTGTCATAGCCCACATCAAATCTCTTGTGGAAATATTCTGAGCAAATCAGATTCTCATCTGGCACGATACCTTTGATGGCCGTGACGATAAATTTGTCTCGTATGTTTGTCTTGAGCTTCTTAAGATGGTTTTTCAGATAGGGCGATGGTGTGACGAACACCAACGTGTCGTAGGTCTTGGCTATCTTGTTGAGGTCTGACGAGAAGAATATCTCGTCCACGTCAAAATGCGCCGACGTAAGGTAGGCAGGGTTATGACCGAGGCGAATGAAATCCTCGATACGATCGTCTCGACGCATGTACCATCCAATGTGATGCGTATGGTTCACCACTATCTTAGCGATGGCCGTGGCCCACGATCCTCCTCCGATTATTGCTATCTTACCAATGTCGAACATAACTTATGACATTAGGACATGACGTTGGACATAAAGACATAAGAACAATTTTCTTTTTAGTTTCATTTTCATGCGAAAGAACATCAGTACATATTTCTATTGTGATTTTATGATACTGGACAACGCATTTGACCATGCTTGGGTCAATATGCCGTTCATGCCCATTTCATTAAGAAACTTATAGCGTTGCTGTCCTTTGTTTTCTTGTCTTTTAGTCTTTGTTAGCCTTGTCTATCCACGATTGGATTTCGTCGACAGACGGTTTTTTGTAATCTAACTTATATTTTTTGACGATTTCGCCAAGTTTTTGCTGTAAGCCTTGGGCTTTCTCGTCTTTGATGTCAGGTATAAGATTGAAACCTGCTTTGCGCAGCACGTACACCCAATCTTCCTCTACGCCAAGCTCCGCCCACTCGGCAATGGCGCTCTGGGGTATCTTCTTCTCCGGTTTTAGTTGTGGGAAGAGTATCACTTCCTGAATGTTCGGCTGCCCCGTCATCATCATTACCAATCGGTCTATCCCAATACCGATGCCCGAAGTGGGTGGCATGCCGTATTGCAACGCGCGCAAGAAGTCGTGGTCTATGACCATAGCTTCGTCGTCACCTTTGTCTGCAAGCAGCATTTGGTCTATGAATCGCTGTTCTTGATCGAGAGGGTCGTTCAGCTCAGAGTAGGCGTTAGCCAGTTCTTTGCCGTTCACCATCAACTCGAATCGCTCCGTAAGCCCCGGCTTGGAACGGTGCATCTTGGTCAGTGGAGACATCTCCACGGGATAGTCTATGATAAAGGTGGGCTGTATGAACGTACCCTCGCAAAACTCGCCAAATATCTCGTCGATGAGTTTGCCTTTGCCGAACGTCTCATCCACCGATTCCATTTTCAGGTTCTCGGTGGCTATCTTGTAAATCTCTTGTTCGGTTTTCCCCGTGAGGTCAAATCCTGTTTTCTCTTTGATGGCGTCTAATATGGGTAGCCGTCTGTATGGAGCCTTGAACGAGATGACATGCTCTCCGTTTTTTACCTCGGTGCTGCCGTTGACAGCCATGCAGATGGTTTCGAGCAATTTCTCGGTGAAGCTCATCATCCAGTTGTAGTCTTTGTACTGCACGTACAGCTCCATGCACGTGAATTCGGGGTTGTGAAACTTGTCCATGCCCTCGTTGCGAAAGTTCTTTCCTATCTCGTACACACCCTCAAAGCCACCCACTATCAGCCTCTTGAGGTATAACTCGGTGGCAATGCGCATATACATGTCTATGTTGAGAGCGTTGAAATGGGTGATGAACGGGCGTGCGCTCGCGCCGCCTGCGATACTTTGCAGCGTGGGCGTCTCCACCTCGGTGTACCCTGCCTCGTCAAAGAAGCGGCGCATGGTTCGCAGCACGGTGGCCCGTTTGAGGAACGTGTCTTTCACGCCATCGTTCACCACGAGGTCCACGTAGCGTTGGCGAGCGCGCAACTCTGGGTCGTCAAACTTGTCGAAAGTTTCGCCATCTTTATATTTCACGATGGGCAGGGGCTTGATGCTTTTGCTCAGCAACGTGAGTTCTTGGGCGTGTACAGACACCTCGCCGGTTTGGGTTTTAAACACAAAACCCTTTATGCCGATGAAGTCGCCAATATCCATCAGTTTCTTAAAGACCTTGTTATATAGCTCTTTGTTGTCTTCAGGGCAGATGTCATCACGGGTCACATAAACCTGGATGCGACCTTTGCTGTCTTGCAATTCCACGAAACTTGCCTTCCCCATCACCCGTCGGGTCATCATTCTTCCGGCTATCACGACTTCTCGTTTCTCATCCTCTTTAAACTCGTTGATGATATCCACGGAGAATGCGTTGGTCGGAAACTCGTTGGCGGGGTAGGGTGTTATACCCATATTGATTAGTTCTTGCAAGCTTTGGCGACGGCCTATCTCCTGCTCGCTCAATTCCAAAATGTTCATATTTATACTATTCCAATATATTCTTTCTAACGTGCAAAGTTAATAAAAAGTATTTAGAAAGAGGATGGTTTAATTAAATAATAATGTTCCCGGCATGCAATGCGCGTGCCACTTTTTGCATAATATTGGTTTGTGTCAATGCCAAAGGTGGTGGTTGGCGTGCCACGCTATGAGATGACGGCCCCTAAAAATGGGCGCGACTATACGTGGCGGGTTTGCGTCGCAACATTTATTGCATACGCCGCTCCGTTTGCCACTTGTTTGCGTTGTGAGCTTGCTGTCGTGTGTGTGGCATATCGTCGGAGTGAGGAAAACATGTTGAAAAATTCTGACAAAAGCCTCTCTGTGCTTTGCGTATTTGCGAATGGCGGACGCCTTGGCCGCAAATTCGTCAAAAATGGAGCTGTTTCGCAATTTGCTAAAAATCAGACTGTTAGTGTCTTTCGGTCGAAAATTTAGTGGATTTGCCCTTTAGCCAGCTTGCGATTCGGTTCTAATCGTGTCGTGATTAGGCTTTAATGGTCTTGCGTTTCATGCTTGAACGGCTTACGTTTCGGTCTTAAACGCAATGCCTTTGAGCACTAAACGCTCGATGCCGTGGCCATGTTTTGAGCCGGAGGCGTTAGAAATGGTGTCAAATCCGGTTTTCGCTTGGCTAAAAGAGGTTGTTTAGAGACGCTCGTTTTAGTGATAAAATATTTACGTCAGACACGTCTTCCGTGTATGGGCGAGCGTCACAACTTGATGTATAGGCGTTGTCTCCACAGTGTGTTGCCCATCGGCGCGCGCGGCGACACAAACAGGGCGGCATAGGCCATGCTGGCCCAATAGCCATCGGTGATCATGGCGTGGATAAGGTCGTAAAATGGTGTTTGTGATGCCCAAAACCGATGAGCAATAGCAATAGCGTATGTTTTTGCCGTTTTGTACACTATTTAGGCCACCATTTGAAGACATTTTTTCAGAGGCTAAGGCAGGCGGGCATGCCCATGATGAACAAGAAAGACAGAAACATGGGGGCGCGTTAGCTCATCCTGCTCCACTCGGCGTGTTATGGTATGGAGAATATTTGGTCGCCAGTATTGTTTTTTACAAATATCATGAGCATGACGGTGAATGAGCGAAGCGTATCGATGCCAACGTGGCATTGTGGTTGCGTGATTACGAAAGGATGGAGTTTTTGCGGATAGATTTTGGTGGGAAAAATGAGCGTGACCGTCCAATCGGACAGCCACGCACATGCCATGTTATGGAAATTTTGGGTATTTGTCGAAGTCTGGCTTTCGTTTTTCGAGAAATGCTTGGCCGCCCTCGTGGGCCTCGTCGAGCGTGTAGTAGAGCATGGTGGCGTCTCCTGCCAGTTCTTGTATGCCCGCTTGGCCGTCAAGTTCGGCGTTGAAGCCAGCTTTCATCATGCGCAAAGCCAATGGCGAACGCTCCATCATGATCTCCGCCCATTCCACGCAGGTGTCTTCAAGCTGGTCTATGGGAACCACCTTGTTGACCAGTCCCATGCGCTCCGCCTCCGTGGCCGAATATTGTTGGCAGAGAAACCATATTTCTCGCGCCTTCTTTTGGCCGACGATGCGGGCCAGGTAGCTGGCGCCAAAACCAGCGTCGAAGCTGCCTACCTTGGGGCCCGTCTGTCCGAATATGGCATTGTCGGACGCCACGGTGAGGTCGCACATCACGTGCAGCACGTGTCCGCCACCGATAGCGTAGCCGTTCACCATGGCTATGACGGGTTTGGGCAGCCGCCTGATTTGCATCTGCACGTCCAGCACGTTGAGCCTCGGCACGCCGTCTTGTCCCACGTATCCGCCCTTGCCCTTGACGTGCATGTCGCCCCCCGAGCAAAAGGCTTTGTCGCCGGCGCCGGTCAAAAGCACCACGCGTATGTCCAAACATTCGCGGCAATAGTTCAGTGCGCGCCCCATCTCCATGACCGTAAGCGGCGTAAAAGCGTTGCGATAGCGTGGCCTGTTGATGGTGATTTTGGCAATTTGATGAAACTCTTCAAAGAGGATTTCTTGAAAATCGAAGCCCTCTATTTTCTTCCATTCACGATGATTCATAAGCGTTTGTGATATTTAAATGTCGTTACGGGCGCGCATCGGTGAGGTGCGCCCATTGTTAGTTGGCTTGTTTTTTCTCGGCATAGAGATAGTCGTACAGCACCTTCGCGTCAGTCTCGGCGTTGGTGAAGACTTCGAGCAACACGGGTAAGGGGCAGTCTTCGTCGATGAGCTCTTCCAACCCGTCTCGAAGTTCTCGTGTGTTGCGAGCGGAAAAATATCGCACGTTGTTCTGTTCGCAAATGCCCTCAGCCGACGTGACGTGCGCGCCGCAAATTTCTTGCTCGCTCGCCGGACTGTCCGCCAGTCCTGGCAGCCCTCGAAAGATGGCGCCCTCGCCATTGTTGAGCAACAGTATGCGCAGGTTGCTGGTGAGGTTGTTGTTCCACAATGCGTTTTGATCGTAGAAGAAACTAAGGTCTCCGATGACGCAAAACACCAAGCAGTCTATGCCGCACGCATAGCCTACGGCGGTGGATAGCGAGCCCTCTATGCCGTTCATGCCGCGGTTTACGAACATGTATCTGAACAAGTAGGCCATACCCAAGCGTACCGATGTGCTGTTGGCAAAATGACATTCACATTCCAACGAGTTGGTGATGGCACAAAAATCGCGCACTGCGCTCATCTGCGAGAAACATGGGTCAAAGCTGTCCAAACGGTCACAACATCTTTGCATATATGTCATCCATAGATTGTTATACGGTGTTGTCGAGGCACCCTTGATGGTTGTGGCCAAGGCCTCCAACATGTCTGTGGTAGAGGCTTGGACAATGTCGGTGGCGTGCATGAATATGTCTCGCGCCGCACCGTCTTTGTTGACGATGAATGTCCGCGCGTCTTTGGCTTTCCTCAAAAACAGTCTTAGCCGTTTGCTCACGATGTTCCCGCCCATAAACACGATGACGTCGGGCAGGAATTTCTCTTCGTCACACTCCGCCTTGATGAGTGTCTCGTCAATGAAATAAGGTTCTGGATCGATAGCGTTACCCAATTGTTCCACGATCAGCGCGCAGTAATCGCCGAGTGTGCGAAACGAGTCGTCGACACCAATAAAATCCTCGTATTTGCTTTGTCCTATGACTATCATAGGCCGTTTGGCTTTTGCGAAGCAGCTAACAACCTCCGCCAGCGCTCCAATGTCGCATTGTGGCTCGTGCAAATGCATGACCCGCTCGGTGGGAAGGTGTTTTGCGGAGAAATCGAACAAGGGCTCGGAGATGGGCACGTTGATGTGCACCGGGCCGCCATCGCCCCGTTCAAGCTCGATGAGCGCCTCGTTGACAAGACGGTTGCAGTACCAATGCTCGGTGTCGTCGTGTGGCTCGGGCAGGTTGACGGCCTTGCGCACAAAGTGGGTCAAGGTCGTGGGCTGGTGCATGGTTTGGCCTTGTAGCTGCCCTATCATCGACGCGGGACGGTCGGCCGAGATGATGATGAGCTTGCGACGCTGGTACAGGGCTTCGGCCGCCGCGGGCGCTACATTGAGCAGTGCCGATCCAGAGGTGACGCAAACCACTACCGGCTCATCGGCCACTTGGCTCAAGCCCAAGGCGAAGAACCCTGCGGAACGCTCATCAGTAACGGGATAACATGTGATGGAGCCGCATGCCTTGAGGTTGTGAACGATAGGGGCGTTTCTGCTTCCGGGGCATACTACAGCGTGAACGACACCCCATTGTTGCAACAATGCCGTGAGAATGTTAACGTTTTCTTTGCTTGAATACATCATGATATGGTTTAGCAGATAAGCAAACGTCGCATGGTTTGCAGTTTGAACAGTGTTTCATCCCACTCGGCTTCTACCTCGCTGTCTGGCAAAATGCCACCTCCGGCATATAGGTTAAGGTGGTCGTGACATATCTCCATGCACCTTAATGAAACCAAAAGATGGGTATAATCTTTCAGAAATAGCGGACCGCAAAATCCGCTGTAATATTTTCTTTCTATATGTTCGTTGTCAAGTATGAATGCCTTGGCGTCTTCTTTGGGCATGCCACACACGGCGGGCGTGGGATGGAGAGCTTGTAACAAATGGCCAATGTGTTCGGGCTGGCGCAGCGAAAAGGTGAAATCTGTGCGTAAATGCAACAGCTGCGCTGCCACGGTGGTATAAGGCCCGTGATGTGAAACGTTGTCGGCGAATCGCTCAAGAATGTCTTTTATGTAAGAGGCTACATACCGTTGCTCTTGCAAATTCTTCTCGGACCAAATCGCGTTGGGCTGTGACGGTCGTCGTTGTTGCGCCCTCATGGTTCCGGCCAAGGCCATGGTGTGCCATTGGTTGGCTTTGCCACGTAGCAACAATTCGGGTGTAGCCATCAACCAAGTGCCGGCTTGGCGCATGGATACAAGTGCGATGTTTTGGTGTGGATACATGGCGCAGGCACGATGGAACAACATTTCCGGAGTCATCGTGGAGATGTGCTCCGTTCGGGCTTGACGCGACAAGACCAGCTTGCTGAAGCGTCCTTGAGCCACCGCGGCATGAAAAACGGCAAAGTCGCGTGTGTAATTGGCTTTGCCTGCGTCTTGTTGGCATGTTTCGTTTGGATGCTCTTGGACAAATGGTGACAATACGTTTTCGTGCTGTTCGACGATGTCTGGCCTCATCAACAAGATGGGGTGGCGCGGTGAGATGGCGAACGGGGCCATGACAAAGCCATTCTTTCCATCCAATTGGAGCATTGATTGAAGTGGCGAAGGCTCGCCCTTAGTCTGTGCGATAAATGTAAAATGGTTTTGCTCGGGCAATCGAAAATATGCGTAATTGTACAGTTTTTTGTCCACGAGTAAAGATTTCTTTTAATCCTTTGAGGCGCTCTCAGGCTTGTCTTTTTTAATAGTAGCCATCACGTAATTGGTGACATGCACGGTTGAGACAAGATTGCCAAGGGTGTCTTTCACGTCGATTTGCCATTCGTGAAATGTGCCGCCTTGATGTTGTAGCTTGCCATAGGCTGTGACAGTGTCGCCTTCCATGACAGCCCTGACGTGCGATCCACTAACGTTAATGCCCACACAAATTTTGTCTGGACATAGCGACATGGAACCCACTCCGGCCAAGTTTTCGGCCAAGGCCAATGTCGCGCCACCAGAAAGAAAACCGAATGGCTGACGGTTTAGTTTGTCAACCTTCATTCGCGCCATACAAGTGTCAGGCTCGGGCGTGGATATAAACTCGATGGCAAGGGTGTTGGAGAGTCCGTCTTGACTTGCGATGACTTTCTTTTGATGTTCTATATTCATGGATGTTTGTGTTTAGAGGTTGTTATTGCAAAGTTAATAAAAAGATTGGACAGAAGTTTATCCGCGTGCGTTTTTTTTGCTATCTTTGTGCGAAACTATTTGGTTGCCCATTCTTTCAATATACAGTAAAGTCGTTCGCAAGTTGAAAATATCATATATAGACAGGCTATTGCGTTTCAAACAACCCGCCGGAACGAGTCGAGGCGTGTACACAACACATCGTTCTTACTATGTACGCATAGAGCAAGATGGTGTTGTCGGCATAGGCGAATGTTCTGTATTGCCAGACCTTAGTTGTGACGCCATGCCCCAGGACCGTTACGAGCGGACGCTCGATAGGGTGTGCGCGTTTGTCGAGCGGACGGGCGGCATACCTTATGAGATGCTTCGTGGTTATCCATCCATTCTTTTCGGACTTGAAACAGCCTTTGCCCAGATTGACGCAAGAGGCTCCCTTGCTTTTTTTGACACGCCTTTTGCGCGAGGTGAAGAAGGTATTATTATCAACGGATTGATATGGATGGGCACGTTTGATGAGATGTTTGCGCGCCTTGAGGAGAAGTTGGAAGCAGGTTTTCGTTGTGTCAAACTCAAAATAGGCGCCATCGATTGGGAGAGAGAAATAGCTTTAATTCGTCATATTCGGGCGCGCTATGACAGTGGAACGATAGAGCTTAGGGTGGATGCCAATGGTGGGTTCACGCCAGAAAACGCACTCAATCGATTGGAGGAGTTGGCCCAATATGACATCCATTCCATTGAGCAGCCCATCCGTCAGCACCAGTGGCGCGAGATGGCTTGGCTGTGTGGCAAGTCGCCTGTGCCCATAGCCTTGGACGAAGAGCTCATTGGTGTGAACCAACTGAACATGAAATCCAACTTGCTTGATACGATAAGCCCTGATTACATCGTGCTTAAACCCAGTTTGCACGGGGGTATGGCGGGTTGTCGCGAATGGATAAAGATGGCCAAGGAGCGTAACATTGGCTCGTGGATAACATCTGCGTTAGAGAGCAACGTGGGGCTCAACGCCGTGGCTCAGTTCTGCGCGGAGGTGTACGGTTCGGAGCTCTTGTTACCCCAAGGGTTGGGCACGGGCATGCTCTATACCAATAATACCAAGACGCCATTGCGGATTGAGGGAGACAAACTATGGTTCTTGAGGAATTCTTAACCGCTTGGAATGATGGTGGAGATACCGTGATGGTCCAGACCAGCGGCTCCACCGGCATGCCCAAGGCCATGCGCGTGGAAAAGCGACGCATGCTTAACTCGGCTCGGATCACATGTGACTTTTTGGGCTTAACGTCCGCGGATACAGCCCTGCTCTGTATGAACCTTAAATATATAGGCGCCAAGATGATGGTGGTGAGGAGCTTGGAGCGTGGCATGCGATTAGTGACGGTCAGACCATCCGGGCATCCTTACGCTGAGTTGCCAACCGATTTTCGTGGTCCGGGACGCGTCACTTTTGCAGCGATGGTGCCACTTCAGGTTTACAATACGTTGCAAGTGCCCGAGGAAAACCGATGGTTGCGTGGCGTTAACCATCTCATTATTGGTGGCGGCGCTATCGATGCCCGTCTCGAGGAACAGCTCAAGACTTTTCCTCACCATGTTTGGAGCACCTATGGCATGACCGAAACACTTTCGCATATCGCCTTGCGCAGGCTTAATGGCAAAGCCGCAAGCGAGTGGTATAAACCTTTCCGCACGGTTCAAATTAGTCAAAATGCTGATGGGTGCCTTGTCATCGACGCCCCGCTGGTGCACGATGGGCCTCTCGTGACCAATGACAGGGTGGAGATAAAGCAGGGCAAAGGTTTCAGAATTTTGGGACGGAGGGACAATGTTATAGTCTCAGGCGGCGTGAAAATCCAGATAGAAGAGGTGGAAAAAAAACTCCAACGCATACTCGCCGCCCCTTTTCTCATTACAAAATCACGATCTGAAAAATTTGGCGAGCAGGTGGCGTTGCTCACCGAGGACACCGATATTGACAAGGTTATGGGCGTTTGCTTGGCCACTTTGCCCAAATATTGGGTACCTCGCAAATATGTTCATGTGGACCGAATACCGCTTACGGATAACGGCAAGCCTGCCCGAAAGATTGCCGAGCAGATGGTCTTGTGAAGGCAAGTATGAACCATTGTTTGCCTTTTTTATTTCTATACCTTATTATATATGTATTTGATGGCGTAGCCTCGCGTCTGCCATGCCAATATTGTGTGTGTAAGATGATGGTGCCCGCCTGTTCTTTTTGTTCTTTGAATGATGATGTAATTTTTTTTCATCTATCGCGAAAGATATGCCGTTCACCATTTTTTTTGTCTTTAAATATCAAATCGTGGCAAATAAACTTGGTAGTATCTCTTTTTTTGTTGTATCTTTGTCGCATACTTTTATTCGTTAGAAGATTTGCGTTATGACTTTTACAAGCGCGAACATAAAAAATCTATCGATTAAAAACAACAAACGACTTCTTGAATGTTGTATTGATTATCAGAACAGCTACAGATGCGATTTAGACTACTTTTATTGATTATTCTTTTTTGCAGCCAGTCTCTTTTTGCTATCCAATTCAAGCATTTAGACAGCAAGGACGGCCTGTCTCAGCTATCTGTTCTGTCTATTTACCAAGACAAATTGGGCCGAATGTGGTTTGGTACAGAGGAGGGAGTCAATATCTTTGATGGCTATAGCATCATTCCTTATAAGACATTCATTAGCAATGACGATCGCAATAAGCAGCGCAAAACGAACATTGTCACTGATGTAAGCGCTATTGTTGGCGACACGGCTGGCAATGTTTATTTCATTTCCAACCATTCGGTGGTACGCTATGACTTAGCCTTGCAGAAATTTCGATTTGTCGTTCAAGGCGGCGTTTACAGCCTTTACAGCATTGATAATATGTTGTATGTGGGGCGACACAATACTTTGCTTTGTTTGAGCACTACAGGAGGCTCTCCCAAAACCATTTGCAAGGTGCCGGCCGGCCGGCATATCACCTATATATATAGGGACGGTCGCAAGCGTTTGTGGATAGGAACCTCCAATGGACTCTATCGAAAGGATGGCGGAAAGATGCTCCGTGAGATCATCCCCCAATGCGAAATCTACGAGATTTTCGAGGATTCGCGTCACAATGTATGGGTGTCCACGCGCGACAACGGTTGCTTCCTTTTGAGGAACGCGGGTGGAATGGTCAACTTCTTGGCGCATGACAAAGACGCTTGGCAGTCTTATTACAACTTCTCGCAGTCTGAAACGTTTACCAGTGGGCGCATAGCCGGTAACATGGTGCGTGGCATCAATGAAGATTCTGATGGTAATATCTGGATAGGCACATTCATGGGACTTAACAAATACGACTACCATACAGGCCTGTTCACGGTTTACGCCCACACTAACAATCCATACAGTTTGAGCCACTCATCGGTCTTCCCGGTGTACAAGGATAGGAACGGCACTATATGGGTAGGCACTTATTTTGGTGGCGTGAACTATTTCAACCCACGTACAGACATGTTCACCTTCTACTCGGCAGACGTCAATCGCACCGATTGCCTTAGCTATCCGTTTGTTGGGCACATGGTGGAGGATAAAAACGGATACCTATGGATTTGCACCGAAGGTGGCGGCCTAAATAGGCTGGACCGAAAAACTGGCAAGATAACCCATTACATGAAGGGGCGAAATGGTAACGACATTGTGCATAACAACCTTAAAAACATAGTCTACGACGCTAAAAGGAACAAACTCTATATAGGAACGCATACCGGCGGATTGACATATTATGATATTACCGCCAATCGTTTCCATAACATTTGGAACATTCATCCCGATTATCGGTCGCGTTTTGGCGATCAAATTTTTGGCATGTGCCTCATCGGTGACATGTTGGTCTTCACCACTCCACAGGGTATTTGGAAAGCCAATGTAGAGACAGACCGTATAGAACCGCTCTTCCCTTCGGGGAAAAACTATGGCAATTCTTCCTTCCATATTGACCACAAAGGGTATATATGGATTGCTGCCGACGCAGGACTGTATAGGATAAAACTCAACAACGAGCGCGACCAGCGGTATTATAAGGCTGGAACCAAGGGATTAAGCCCCTATTATGTTACAGACATCAACGAAGATAGCCATCGCCGCATCTACGTGGTGACACGTGGAGGAGGTATGGCACAATATGATTCAAAGGCTGATTCGTTCATTGTCATGAATGTGCAAAATTGCGGAATTGTTAGTAATTTCTGTTACGAGGTAGTGCCTTCTGGCAAGTACTTGCTCATCAACTCTGACCGAGGCATCAGTATTTTTGACCCTTCGACACGTTTGGCACGCAATATCGAGTTCTCACCTGACTTCCCCCTCACGGGCATGCACCGTGGTTGTGGTATGGTGACTTGTCGCGATGGTAGCGTATTTGTGGGTGGAACCAACGGGCTCGTGTCGTTCAGGACTGAGAAAATCAGGGATGCCCGTAATGGTTGCAAGCTGTATGTGTCACGCCTTTTTGTCAAGAACAAGGAGGTATTGCCTGGCGATGACACAGGCGTGCTCAGTGTCGCGGCCTATCGCACGAAACGCATCGACCTCAAGCATAGCCAGAACGACCTGACTATTATGTTTGCCAAAACCGACTATGTGGGCACATATCATAACACTGTGTACGAATATATGATGGAGGGCTACGAGGACCGATGGGTGCAAACCACTTCGCACCGTATCACTTACACACAGATAGTGCCCGGATCGTATACCCTTGTCATCAGGGAGAAGCCACGTATGGGGCAGAGAGAAACGCCCGAGTTGAGGTTGAGGGTGGTGGTGCATCCGCCCTTGTACAAGACATGGTGGGCTTACCTCGTTTACATGGTGCTCTTTCTTGGTGGCGTTTACTATGTGTACCGTTTCAAAAGAGCTGAACTTTTGCTTCGCACTTCTTTGGAAATGGAGAAAAAAGAAAAAAAGAACATAAATGAATTGAACAAGGCCAAGCTGCGTTTCTTTACCAGTATATCCCATGAGTTCCGGACACCGCTCACGCTACTCATCACCAAACTTGATGCCATCATCGCCGAGACCACATCCGGAACGACGCTGCACAAGAAGGTCAAGGCCCTGAGCCAGCATGCCAACCAGCTGATGGAGCTGATCAATGAGCTGTTAGACTTTCGTAAGATGGAGCAGGGTTTCACCCGTTTGGAGGTGGCAGAGACCGACATGGTGGCCTTTGCGCAAAATGTCTACCAGGGTTTTGTGGCGTATGCCCAGACTCACAACGTGACCTATCGTTTCTCGTCGACAGAACCTTCCATCCTATGCTGGTTTGATGCCAAGCAGATGGAGAAAGTGCTTTACAACTTGTTGTCCAACGCTTTTAAGTATGTGAACAAACAACAAGGCATGGTAGAGGTGCAGGTGTCGGCCGAGCAAGACAGCGTGATCCTAAAAGTCATGGACAATGGTGTGGGTATTCAGCGCAAGGATATGAACAAAATCTTTGACCGCTTCTACCAGATTGGCGAGAGTCCAGATGGCGTTGGTCATGTCATGGGCACAGGCATAGGCTTGGCGCTGGTAAAGGAGATTGTGGATTTGCATCATGGGTTGGTGCACGTGGAGAGTTCGCCCGGCTATGGCTCCATCTTCATCGTCACGCTGCGCAAGGGTAGGGAAATGTTTTCTGATGATGAGATAGTTGAAGCCAATCGTGAGGCGGTTCCTCTCAAACCATACAATGAAAAAGTTTTGACAGACCAAGACGAGACTGTTGACGAGCTTATTCCGCTGCCTCCGTCCGAGAATGGCGGGTCGTACACCGTGCTCTTGGTGGAAGACAACGAGGATTTGCTCATAACCCTAAGCGAGCTTTTCGGAAAGACTTATCGTGTGTTGACAGCCCGTGATGGGGTGGAGGGTCTGGAAATGACGCGGAAAGAAATGCCCGACTTGGTGGTTAGCGACGTGATGATGCCCCGCATGAGTGGCACAGATATGTGCAGACGCATCAAGGATGATATTACGGTGTGCCATATACCCGTGGTGCTGCTTACAGCTATGGGTTCCACGGAGAGCACCATTGAGGGCTTCAGGTGCAATGCCGATGAGTATGTGCCCAAGCCATTTGACGCGCGGTTGCTTATTGTGCGGTGCAACAACCTCGTAAGATCTCGCATATTGCTGCGCAAAAAATTTATGGAAGAAGACAGGGGGGCAGCTGAATTGCTGGCCACCACCCCATTAGACCGCGAGTTTCTCAAACGATGTGACAGCTACATCGAGGCCAATATGGCTAATTCTGACTTCTCCGTGGACATGATGGCCAAGGCTATGATGATGGGTAGGAGCAGCTTTTTCAACAAGTTCAAGGAGCTCACGGGCATGACCCCAAACGACTATATGCAGAACTATCGGTTGCGTGCCTCCGCTATTTGGCTGAAAGATAAACCTGATTTGCAAATATCTGACATTGCCTATCGGTTAGGGTTCAGTTCGCCACGCTATTTTTCTTATTGTTTCAAGACTAAATATGGCATGACCCCTAAGGAGTTCAGGAGCAAGGACGCATAACAACGCTTGGATGACTTGAGTATTTGAAAATATAAGACAAAAGGGCTTTCATTTTTCGCTTATTTCCAAACGATGGCATGCTTGCTCGTAAATACGCGAAAAATGGACGTGTTTTGTATTATGCAGTTGTACAGCAAGTTATACAAATTTTTTAGTTTTTCTTTCAAAAATTCATATTTTCTGTGTTGCGATTGGGTATTCATGGCGGGCCGATTACGCCTTGATCGTATTGTGTGTAAGGCTTAAACGCGTTGCGATTGGGCACTAAAGGCGTTGCCAATGGGTAGCAATGGGCCTAAACCTATGTGAGAACGCTGGTGACGAAGCTGTTTTTACCTGTAAAATTTATAATTTTTTATGTAGAAGAGATGGCGTTCAGAGGTCTTTTTTTATGATTTAAAATTGACAAAAAGTATTTGCTGTGGTGTGTTTCCAACTTTTCTGTTGCGATCGTAGGGCTGTTAGCAGGGTGGAAGATAACCATGAATTTTACAATATGATTATACTGCATTGTCTGTGCCATATTGAGTTAATGCTTTGTGAGACAGTATGGATAGGTATCTGGAATGCTTGTTAAAAACTATGATTAGATTATTTTGTACATAGTTTGTACAATGGTGGCACCTGCTCGTGGATAGTATTTCGTAACTTTGCGACGAAACAATCAGGAAACTTTGCATAGTCTATATTTTAATTTGAATAATCTATATAATTTAATATGAGAATAAGAACGAATAAAGGTGTTGAACTGAAAAAGACGTTCGGCATATTGGCAGGAAGCATGGCTATGGTGCCACAGATGGGCCTGGCTCAATCTGTTGCCTCCCAAAACCCGAGGCTGCCAAATGTGGTTTATGTTTTTCCTGATCAGTTTCGCAACTTTGCTATGGGATTCTGGGGCCGGCCAGAATATATGAACAAACTACGTACAGTGGGCGATCCGGTCCATACGCCCAATATAGATAGGTTCGCAGGCGAATCAGTGGTGCTAAGCTCAGCCATGAGCAACTGCCCACTGAGTAGCCCGCACCGTGGCTCCTTGATGACGGGGATGTACCCCAACAAGAGTGGAGTGCCACTGAACTGTAATTCGAGTAGGCCGTTGAGCAGTCTGCGTGATGACGCCAAGTGCGTGAGTGACGTGCTGAGTGAGGCTGGCTATGACTGTGCGTATATCGGCAAATTGCATGCCCACACCCCGCTTCGCAATGACCCTGACCGTCCTGGACAATACGTGGAAGACCGTGTGCCAGCGTGGGATGCCTATACACCGGCTAACCAACGCCACGGCTTTAACTATTGGTATTCTTACGGAACCTTTGACGTGCACAAGAACCCACACTATTGGGACACCAATGGTAAGAAGCACGAGCCTAAAGAGTGGTCGCCCATTCATGAGGCAAAAAAAGCAGTGTCCTATATCAAGAACGAGGGCAACGTGCGCGATTCGAACAAGCCTTTCTTTATAATGGTGGGTATGAATCCGCCTCATAGTCCCTACAGGTCTTTGGACGACTGCATGTCAGAAGACTTTGCGCTCTATAAAGACAAACCCCTTGACCAATTGTTGGTACGTCCTAATGCCAACACCAAGATGGAAAAAGCAGAGAGCGCTCGTTATTATTTTGCTTCGGTTACGGGCGTGGACCGTGCGTTCGGCATGATTTTGCAAGCCCTTAAAGATGCCGGCTTGGACCAAAACACTATCGTGGTGTTCACGTCTGATCATGGAGAGACCATGTGTAGCCAGAACACTGACGACCCGAAAAACTCGCCTTACGCTGAGGCGATGAACGTGCCGTTTATCGTGCGATACCCCGGAAAGATGACCCCTCGCGTGGACAACTTGTTATTGTCATCGCCAGATATCATGCCTACGCTGCTTGGTATGGTCGGACTGAAAGACAACATACCTGCCGAGGTGCAAGGAACCGACTATTCGCAGCTATTTTTTGACAAGAATGCCAAGATAAAAAGACCAGAGGGCGTGCTATACATACAAAATGTAGATGGTGATAAAAACGCCGAGGGTAAGGTAATGAACTATTTTGCCAAGGCTCGTGGTATCAAGACCGCCGACTATACGCTGGCTTTTTATGTAAACCGAAAAAACCAGTTGCAAGAGGTAAGATTTTTTGATGACAAGAATGATCCATACCAAATGCACAACCTCGCCATAGAGAAACACCCCCAAACAGTCAAAAAACTATGTGCACAATTGGGAAAGCTATTGAGAGAAATAGACGATCCTTGGTATCAAAAACGCGTTTTGCCCCAATTGATAAAATATTGATACGCACACAAAATATTAACTATATAAACATTAATCTATAATAATCCTAAAAATTAACAGCATGGAAACTTCTAAAAGTAATGTGCATTTGAAGAGGGTGTTCCTGTGTACGGCAATGTCTTTGACATTTTTTGCGCCCATGGCGGGTGTTTATGCCAGTAACACTAATGCCCTCGTCTCTGCCCAGAAAGTGGCTCAAGACGCGATAACCGTGAGCGGAACCGTGTCTGATGCCTTGGAACCCATGATAGGCGCGACCGTCATGGAAAAAGGCACTACAAATGGAGCGGTGACAGATATTAATGGACATTTCACCATCAAGGTATCTTCACCAAACGCCACGTTGGTCATTTCGAGTGTGGGATATGTGACGCAGGAGATCAAGGTAGGTTCGCAACGCAACATCCGAGTGACCCTGAAAGAGGACAACAAGTCGCTCAATGAAGTTGTCGTGGTGGGTTATGGTACCCAGAAAAAAGTAAACATGACAGGCTCTGTATCGGCTGTAAACGTGGCCGAATTGGCCGAAAGCCGTCCCATCACCAATGTGTCGCAAGCCTTGGCAGGTATGGCGGCCGGTGTGTCTGTGCGCTCAAACAACAATCAGCCTGGCAACGACAACGCGTCTATCTTGGTTCGCGGTCAGGGCACATTGAACTCTTCAGCCCCATTGGTGATTATTGATGGTGCCGAGGCTGGTATCAACACGGTGAACCCACAAGACATCGAGTCGGTGTCTATATTGAAAGATGCTGCCTCGGCCGCTATCTATGGTTCGCGTGCTGCTAACGGTGTTATCCTTATTACTACCAAGAAGGGTAAAGCCGGCAAGGTGAAAGTGGAATATAACGGTTATATGTCGTTTGAGTCTATTCGCAAGACTTTGACGCCAGTTTCTGATTATGCCACTTACATGGAATTGATTAACGAGGGCTATATTAACAGTAAAAAGGCGGCTCCTTTTACCGAGGACGTAATCAAAGAGTGGAGAAACGATGGTGGCAAGAACCCACTGAAATATCCCAATACCAACTGGATAGACGAGACATTCAAGCCAGCCGTGGCAACAAACCATGTGGTTTCGGTGTCGGGCGGTTCGGACAAGGTTCGTTTCTATGGTTCGTTCGGCTACCTGAACAATCCCGGCGTGATGGCTAACGCTGGTTTCAGCAAGTACAACGGACGACTCAGTGTGGACGCGGACGTGACAAAATGGCTGAGCGTGGGTATGCAAATCAGCGGGTATGTGTCTGACATGCAACCGGGTGTAAACGAGATTAAGAATGTGTTTACCTATACCGCGGCCACCACACCGGGTATGGTATTCAAGGCCCCTGACGGTCGGTTTGGTGCCGTGAACAACACGCAGGATGCCTCTCAATCGTCTAATAACAACCCGTTAATTCGTGCTTACGCATGGGAAGGAGACAATCGCAAGAATAATTTCCATCCTCGTTTCACGGCTACCATCAAGCCAATGCGAGGGCTTTCCTTGGCACTGAGCTACTCGTATGAGTTCCTCGATCACTTTACTTCTCGCAAACCAGTGTTCCTCGAGGGTTGGAATTTCTTGACAGAGATGCCTACTTTTACTAACAAGAGACGAACTACTTATCAAAATTATAATGGCAAGACGGAGCGTTATTTCAATGACGCGGTGCTGCGTTACGACAACAAGTTCTTCAAGAAGAGCCTCGCGATGAACTTTATGTTGGGCGCAAGTCAGGAGCTTTACCGTTTTAAGAGTTTCAGCGCGAGCAAGCAGGACATGATAGATCTTAGCATGGACGCCTTGGATGGTACCACGGGACAGGCTAACGCTGGTGGCTCGAGAACAGAATGGGCTATGCGTTCTTTCTTCACCCGTTTGAATTTAAACTGGCAAGAGAAGTATCTTTTTGAGTTTAACCTGCGCGCCGATGGCTCGTCAAGGTTCCAATCAAATAAGCGTTGGGGATATTTCCCATCAGCTTCTGCCGCATGGCGCATTGACCAAGAGAGGTTCATGGAAGGAGCTTTCAATAATCAATTGAGCAACTTGAAAGTCAGAGTGTCTTATGGCGCGCTGGGTAACAACGCTGTCGGAAACTATGATTCTCAATCGCTGTACACCACCAACAAGAACGAGTACAATTACGTTTTGGGCAATAGCATGGTGACAGGTTTGGCAAAAGCAGCTTTGGCTAATCCGCTTTTGACATGGGAGAGTACCAATGTGTTTGACGCTGGTTTAGACTTTGGATTTTTTAATAACCGCTTGACAGGTACGATCGACTACTTTAACAAGCGTACTACCGACATATTGATTAACCTTCCGGCACCCGGTGTGCATGGAACTACATCATTGCCTAAATCTAACAGCGCCATCGTGACCAACAATGGTTTTGAGCTTACGTTGGGATGGCAAGACAAAGTGCAAGATTTCACTTATGGCGCAACAGCCAATTTGACTTATGTCACTAACAAGGTGAATAAGTTCAAGGGTACTGACAAAGGTGGCATGGCCATCAGTGGCGCCAACCTGATATGGGAAGGACACAGTATCAACTCACAATATTTGCTACGAGTGGACAGAATTTTGCAAACCGATGAGGACATGAAGCTTGTTCAGCAGATGATTGACAATGCGCCGATGGGCTCTGACGGAAAGAAAGTAAATCCTTTTGCCGCTTTCGGCAAGCCAGAAAAGGGTGACCTGTTCTATAAGGATGTGAACAAGGATGGTATCATTGACAACACTGACAAGGAAATAGTGAGCGACGGTCCCAACCATAAGGTGATGCTTGGACTTAATCTTAACGCCGGGTGGCGAGGCTTCGACTTGGCCGTTTTAATGCAGGGAGCTTTTGGAGGAAAAATGTTCTGGAGAACAGACGCATACAACACTCCATCCGTTCGACGCGGATACCAACTCAATAAAGAAGTTGTGGAAGGCCGTTGGTATGAAGGACGCACAGATGCCACATATCCGCGCCTGCTCGAGTATGGCGATAGGAGAAACCTTGGCTTTAGTGATTTCTTTTTGCAAGACTTGAGTTTCGTCAAGATTCGTAACATTCAATTGGGCTATTCGTTGCCTAAAACTCTTATCGGCAAATTGGGATTGGGGCGTGTTCGTGTATATGGCAGCTTGGAAAACTTCTTTACCTTCACCAAGTATAAAGGCTTCGACCCGGAGGTTAGTGGTATGGCTTACCCATCGATGAAGCAAGCTGTATTTGGTCTTAACGTATCATTCTAATAAAACGCAATCACAATGAAAAAGAAATATATAACAATAGCGTTGGCTGCCATGACATTATCGCTTTCAGGTTGCTATGACCTTGATCGTGTTCCAGCAGACCAACTCAGCGCCAGCAAGTTCTACAAGAACGAGGATCACGCCAAAGCCGCGATGATGGCCGTGTATAGCAAGATGAAACATGAAGAGGTTTTTGGCCTGCAATTTGCGATGGACGGTCTGGGAGGCATTGCCATGGGTTATGACAATGCGTCTTATCAGGTGTTCCAGCGTGGCAGGTACGATGTCAAAGCGGGTAAGGTCTTGGCAAAATGGCAGCATCTTTATGAGGGTATAGCGCGGGCCAACGACGTGCTCCAGAATGTGGACAAGTGTGAGATGACCGACGAGTTGAAGGCCCAATACAAGGGCGAGGCCAAGTTTATGCGCGCCTTGTACTATTTTACGTTGATGGATTTCTTCGGCGGCGTGCCAATCTATGACGAGTCTGTTGTCGTGGCCGATAGCTATGCGGAGATGAAAGAGCCCCGCAGCTCGGTTGAGCAGGTGAGAGAATTTGTGCTTAAAGATCTCGCCGAGGCAGAGCGCGTGCTTCCCGAGGCGTGGGGGAAAACTGATGAAGGTCGTGCCACCAAATATGCGGCCATAGCCCTCAAGGGTAAGGTTTATCTCTACAACAAACAGTATAAAGAGGCAGCCGACTGCTTCAAGTCTGTGGTAAATAGTGGTAAATTTGCCCTCTACGATAATTATGCGGAGCTTTTTAAACCTGGAGGCGATGAGAGCTCGGAGATGATTTTCGCCATCCAGAACATGGGAGGCGTGGGCACCGACAAGGGTATGCCTATGTGCTTCTATATGGGAACGCGCGCATCGTTTGGCAGTTGCTGGAACAATGTGATGGTGGCCACTACCTTTGTAGACCAATATGAGTGCAAAGATGGAAAGCCTTTCAATTGGGACGATTGGTTCCCCGGCATCTCCAAGGACAAGAAAGTGAAAGAGAACACGTTCCGCGCAAAATTGGATAAGAAAACGGGCAAGGTGGTCAAGTATCCTGACGGAAAGGAAAAATTGCTCCAAATGTATGACCAGCGTGACCCGCGCATGGCTGCGAGCGTCATCCTGCCATATTCGAATTATATGGGATGGTTTAAAAACCAACTCGCCCCTTGTGAGTATGTGATAGCTGGGGGAATTAACGATGGCAAGGGTTACATTCGTGTAAATGGAGGCTACGAGACCTATCTGTGGCGCAAATTCGTGCCGGAGGGCAACATGGATGGGGCTCTCAACAACCGCGCGCACACGCCAATCAACTTCCCACTGATACGTTATGCTGATGTGTTGTTGATGTTGGCCGAGTGTGAAAATGAACTTGGAAACCAAGCCGAGGCGGTCAAATTGATTAATCAAGTGCGTGCCCGCAAGTCGGTTAACATGCCTGGTATCAACAGTGGCCCCGCTTGGTTGAAGGCCAATACCAAAGAGGAGGTATTCGCTCGCATACGCCATGAGCGCGCCGTTGAGTTGGCTGGAGAGGGACTCAGCTTTAGTGACATGAAACGCTGGCATCTGCTTGAGACTCTCAATGGAAAGAAAGAGAATGACATTACAGGTAAGTTCCGCTACGAGCGCGTAGTGACTTCACGCGATTATCTTTGGCCTATACCGGCTGATGAAATCGAGAAGAATGACAAATTGGTGCAAAATCCAGGTTGGTCATAATCTTCAATCAGTGTATTCAATATAAATAATGATCATGCTCCCTGTATGGGTGTGAATCTGTACAGGGAGCTCTTTTGAAAAATCAATTACATTATGAAGAAATCTCTTGCCTTCATAGGTTTGCTCTTCTTTATGCTTACACGTTTGCAAGCATATGAAATGCGCAATCTTTTGCAACATTCCGCAACAGAAAGCCAAGTGCGCCAATCCTTGGTAATGGATAGAAAATGGGTGCCTTATCCAGCTTATTCTGACAGAGAGGGATGGGATAAGTTTTTGGGAAATTACAAATCCACGATCATTAAGAGCGGCGAAAAGTATCTGGATTATCATTGGCGGGTCGTTCGCGCCTCTGAATATTTGGAGTACGAGAAATCGGGAAGCCGCAAGATTATGGAAAATCCCAATAACAGTAACGCCATAGCTTTCAGCGCAATGTTGATGGCAGAGCTTGCCGAGGGAAAGGGACGATTTATCAATGACTTGATGAACGGTGTGTTTTATTTTTCTGAAATGACTTCGTGGGCGGAGTCTGCACACCTTATGGCTTACCAAAAAACCAAGCGGTCTTTGCCCGACCATCGTGAGCAGATATTGGAACTGCATCAAGGTGGGATGGCGCAGATGCTTTCTTGGACCTACTATTTCCTCAAACCACAGTTTGATGCCATTGACCCTGTCATTGCCATACGCTTGCGAGACGAACTTCAAAAGCGTGAGCTTGACCCTTATTTGCGGCGTGATGACTTCTGGTGGATGGCCACAAACTATAAGCCGGGCAGGATGGTTAACAATTGGAATCCATGGTGTAACTCCAACGCGCTGTTCTGCTTTATGCTTTTGGAAGATGATCCCGATGTGTTGACAAAGGCTATATGTAAATCAATGAGGTCTGTAGACCAATATCTTAACTATGTAAAAAGTGATGGGGCCTGTGAGGAAGGACCTTCTTACTGGGGGCACGCGGCGGGCAAACTCTATGATTATCTGTCCGCCCTTCGCATGATTACGGGCGGCAAAATCAATCTATTTACAAATCAACAGGTCAAAGCTATGGGCGAATACATTGTCCACTCGTATATTGGTGATGAGTGGGTGGTTAATTTTGCCGATGCCGCCGCCCGCGCGGTGGAGGTCAACACGCCCCTGATTTATCGTTATGGCATGGCTGTTAACAGTACGCCCATGAAGGCTATGGCAGCCATGCGAGAAAGAATGTATCCTACAAAACTGCCTTCCAAGTGGATGGATTTGTACATTGGGCTTGAGACATTGCGTTTCTTGCCTCTGTTACAGGCTGAGACAGCCGTTTACAAACCTGCCGACTTTACGTGGTATCCACAAACCGAGTTTTGCTATATGCGTAGCGGCAAGGCTTTCCTCGCGGCCAAAGGCGGTTTTAATGATGAGAGTCACAACCACAATGATGTGGGTACTTTCATCTTCGCTTATAACAATACGCCCCTTCTCGTCGATGCTGGCGTGGGCACTTACACCCGTAAAACCTTTAGTAGTGAGCGCTATTCTATTTGGACTATGCAGAGCAACTACCACAATTTGCCATTGATTAACGGCGTGGCGCAGCCTCATGGGGCTGGCTACAAGGCTTCTGGCGTGAAGGTAGACCGGCGCAAGCAAACCTTTGCGGCCAATATCGCGACAGCCTATCCGGTTGAGGCCCAAGTGGCCAAGTGGGTTCGCGGCTACAAACTAAAAAAGAATGGCCTGATCGTAACCGACGATTTTGTGTTGAATAAAGTCAAAGTTCCCAATCAAATAAACTTTTTGACGTGGGGCGATGTAGATATTACGACCAATGGCGTTGTCAAGATTGTTGCCAAAGGAGTAAGCGCTCATCTCAAATATGATGACACTACGTTCAGACCTTCGATAGAAAAAATAGAACTATCAGACCCTCGTCTTTCCAATGTTTGGGGCAAGTCGCTCTACCGTGTCACCCTAACGGCAAAAAAAATGCCCAGTACAGGCGACTATAAATACGAAATACAGGTCGTAAAATAGACTTTAGTCCATGAGACGTTGTCACACATTACGCAGTGCCGGAGACACACTTCGTCTAAAAAAATAAACCATATAATATAGCAAATCACATGAGAAAAACTATCCTGACTTTAGCTTTTTTGTCAAGTATGACAATGATTTCGGCTAAGCCCAATTGTGGCCCGAATATTTTGGAGACCAAAAAGGCCATCGAGAATGCCAGCGCGCAGCTCAAGAATGAGTTAGACGTGATAGCGCGTAGTGGCAAACTGCTCAACCCTGTGACTCTCACCAAGGACAACAAGGTTTTCTATTGCGACTACGAGGATTGGCGCAGCGGTTTCTTTCCCGGCAGCCTATGGTATATGTATGAACTTACCGGAGACGAATATTGGGCTGACAAGGCCGCTACGTTCACCAAGTCTATCGAGCAGGCCAAGACCTTGACATGGCATCATGACATTGGCTTCATCGTCAATTGTAGCTTTGGCAATCAGATGAGACTGTCTCCCAAAGGCTACGAAGAGGGCAAGGAGGCCATGATAGAGGCCGCCAAGTCGCTCATCACCCGTTTCCGTCCATCGGCCGGCATAATCCAGTCGTGGAACGTTGACCGTGGTTGGCAAGCCAAACGAGGCTGGCAATGTCCTGTTATCATTGATAACATGATGAATCTCGAATTGCTTTTCAAAGCTACGCAGCTCACCCACGACTCTGTATATTATAAGGTGGCCGTGAGCCATGCCGACCGAACTATGCAAGAACAGTTTCGGCCTGACGGCAGCTGTTACCACGTTGTGGACTATGATTTGAGTGATGGACACGTGCGTCACCGCCATACTGCTCAGGGCTATTCGCACGAATCTATCTGGAGCAGGGGCCAAGCATGGGCCATTTATGGATATACCATGTGCTATCGCTATACCACTGACCCTCGCTATCTCAACCAAGCTATCAAGACTTACAAGATGATGAGAAATCATCCGGCCATGCCTGCCGATGGCATTCCTTATTGGGACATGAGCACTCCAAGTATTCCCAACGAGTATCGCGACGTCTCTTCTGCTTCGTGCATAGCCTCTGCACTCTATGAGATGAGTACCTACGATTTGCAGAACGCCAACGAATACAGGGCCTATGCAGACAAGATTATGACGAGTCTGGCCTCGTCGGCTTATACAGCCAAACTTGGTCAGAATGGCAATTTCATCTTGATGCACTCTGTGGGCAGCATTCCGCATGACAACGAGATAGACAAACCGCTCAACTACGCCGACTATTACTATCTCGAGGCATTGGTGCGAAAGGCCCATTTGGATCTTTATTTCCAAAAGATAATTGCGCGAGAAAAGCAAAAGTGAGTTGAGAAAATAGGATGAAATACTAAAATAAATAAGAAGAAAAAATAACAAAATAAAGTTATTTGTCTTTTAATGGCTGGAGCAAGTTTTTTGAAACTTGTTCCAGCTTTTTAGTTAATATGATAAAAAATGATTTTATTTAGTTTTATTTAGTTGTTTACCATAAGTTATAAAATGTGTTTTTTAGTACACAAATTCTTTAGGAAAGTAGCTATTTATGTATTTATTTCTTAAAATTAGAATTATTTTTTCGTTTTCCTTAAAAAAAAGTCGTTTTAATTTTTGATTTTTTTCAGATTTTCTTTAAATTTGTTCCCGAGTAATTATCATAGTTGTTTCTTGGTGACAAGACAACACATATGAAGAAATTGACTATGTTTTATCAACTTTGACATCCTGTTGGCGAGACAAGTGGTCTGCTCCATATAAGGACGTTTTTTATTTTGCAGATGAAAATCTCCAATTGAACGAACAGAAGTTGAGAACAAAATACATAGTTCTTTGCTATTTGAAATGCATCTTCTCTTGATGAGAAGAATAAGTGTAAACCATTGCAGAACATTCTGCTCTCTCTCTTAGTTAACCAAAGAATTTGAAAAATCGCAATTTGTAGATGTACAGGTTGACCAAACGCAAGGCAAAAGAAATAACTATTAATCAATATTACAGGTAGGAAATAAAACTGTGGTTGCTTTTTCTTTGACATTATTTTTTTATTAACCAATTTATTAAACTCAATCTTATTATGAAAAATTTCAAATTGCACTCGCCAAAGATCTGGCTCTCGATTGCAGCCGTTTTGGCTTTTAGTGCTTGTTCAAGTGAGGATCCATTGGTCGATGAGAACACCAATCCAAACGTTAATGAATCGTTCTCATTTTCCAATTATACACTTGGCGCAGGTATGTCGCGTAGTGGTGTACCAGGTCCTAACGTTCCTCCCACGCCCACTCCAGGCACCGAAACTTCTTCTTACGATTTCGAAAATGGCGTTCGTGGTGTAAAAATTACGCGCACTACCTATCACCAGTCAGGTACGGCTTACAATGAGTTCATGATTTTTAACCCTGCACAGACATCCATCTATCCAGGCCACGTGTTTGTAGGCGGAAGCGTTACCAGTGGTGAGTACAAACCCGTTAAGGGACAGAAACTCAATCCTGTCGTTATTTCCAACACACTTGTGCCAAGAGAACCGGGTTCGTTGAGTTCTAGACCGCTTAATGACCCAACATGGAGCTCTTATCAGGATGTGCTCAAAGATTGGCTCTCTTTTGGTGCACAGGACGCTGGTGCAATGACCGAATATGAGTATCATCAGGTAACACTTGACAGATCTGGGTCTGTACAGCTCTCTGGGTCTATCGGTACTTCTGCAAAACTTACATGGGACTTGAGTAATTCTTGGCAGCGCAATAAGACACATGTGCTGTTGAAGTTCATCCAAAAAGTTTATAGCGTTTCCATGGATACGCCAACAGGATGTATTCTTGCCAATGCACCTGAGGTGGCAAAAAATTTCGAGGGCACCATTCCTGTTTATGTTAGTGACGTGTATTATGGACGCATCGCTTACATGTTGGTATCGAGTAACTATACCTATGACGAAGTTACAGCCGCTATTGGCTTGTTGCTTCCCAACTGGGGCAATCTTAGTTTGAACTTGCAAACACAATATAAGAAGGTGCTTGATGAGTCTGCGCTCCATCTGCTCTGCATTGGTGGCAAAGCTGAGCAACACGGACGTCTCGCTGATGGTGGCTGGGAAGGTTTCCGTAAGAGCCTCGCCGAGCCCATGCCTATTTCTACAGCAGAACCAATTTCTTACACGCTCCGCTATGTAGATGACAACTCTGTGGCACAGGTGCTTACTACAGATCGATTCCCGATTATTTCTTCGGTATTTGTACCAGAGTGCAACAGTATTTCTTTCAAACTCACACCTTCCGCATTGGAGGCCGCCGCAGCCAACAAACCAGACCTTTATGTTTGGGGTAACGCAACGATGAAATTGCCAAATGGTCAAACGATATCCTTGTTCAAAGCTCCTTATTCAGATGCTTACAAGATGAATGGTCCGAACATTTACACCCAAATCGATGCACCTACAGCAACAGTTACGCTGAATAGAAACGGCATGGACATGGATGCATTCCTCAATCAGAAGGTCGAAATTAACCTTACGTTGGGTAATACTGTTGCAGCAGGAACCACTAAGGGTGACGATCTTGGTACAGTTACTATAACCAAGACGCTAAAAGACTTGATTTTTGATGCAAAAGATTACCAGTTCGGCATGCAGACACGCCGTAAGATATCAGTGGACTTCCACGGTTCTATTGTCTTTGACGTAAGTTACGCTACTGAATAATTTTTTCTTGGCGGAGAAAGTTAAATTCTCCGCCAAGCATATTACATGCTATAGGTGGAAAGTGTAAATTCATTAAAAATTTGCACTTCCCTTTATTCCTATTGGCTTATATAAATCGTACTTTTCACATTATTAATCCTTTACGCTGATGAAACGTTTTTCCAAATTATTGTATGGCCTTTTCTTCGTTGGCTTGTTCACCCTTTGGGGATGCCAAACTGATGAATTCCAATCCATCAGCACAAACAATAGCGAAAGTAATTTTGTAGAAGAAAAAGAGGCCTTGGAAATCGCAGGGAACTTCCTTGAGCAGAACAGTGATGTGGCCCAAGTGAAAACCAGGGCGAACGGCATACCTGAACTAAAAATGGTTTATACTGATGGTAAACCGCTTACCCGTGCTTCAAATGCACAACGCTCCACTTATTACATCATCAACTATGGTGATGATGGCTATATTGTAGTATCCGCTTCGAAGGGTACCTATCCCATTCTTGGCTATTCTACCAACGGTAAGTTTGATCCTAACAGGATACCTGTGAATATGCGAGAGCTTCTTGACGGCTATTCTAAAGAGATACGCTTTGCCTATGACAATGTAAAGATAGACGACCGTATCAAGCAAATGCGCCAGACGGCTATTGCAGGAACCAATCAAGAGATGAATGCGCAAACAGCAGTAAGTCCGCTGTTAGCAAATATTCATTGGAACCAAGCCCCTTATTACAACGCTTACTGTCCAGCCAACTGTCCTGTGGGTTGTGTAGCTACAGCTACATCCCAAATCATGCGCTTCTATGAGTATCCTGCTCGGGGCAAGGGATACCACTCTTACAACTCCAGCTATGGAACACTATCTTTCAATTACAACTATGATTTGAATTGGAAGAACATGCCGTATTCAGTGCTCCGTGGCTCCAACGACGATGTGGCAAGTCTGTGTTACGGTGTCGCTGTGGGCCTGGACATGGGCTTCTCGCCATCTGGTAGCGGTACTTTCCAGCAGTATGTTCCGCAGATGTTGAAGAATTACTATTCTTATCCTGATGCCGTAACCAGTTTAGAGCGTTCAAACTATTCCACCACACAGTGGGAGAGTATAGTGCGCAATGAACTTGACAATCGCAGGCCCGTGCAGTATGCCGGAAGCGGCGACGGTGGCGGTCACTCCTTTGTTTGCGATGGTTACAGTTCTAACGGATATTTTCACATCAATTGGGGATGGGGCGGATATTCAGATGGCTACTTCCTGCTCAATGCGCTCGACCCGAGTGGATTAGGTATTGGTGGTGGCTCCGGTGGTTTTAACTATTGGCAAACCATTGTGGTGAATTTCGCACCTCCAGGTTATAATGATGGTAACGACCCTGATCCGACGCCCGATCCAACGCCGACAGATAATTACGCGCCTTCTTATTCAGACTATTTCAACTCCACCTACATCTATTATGTAAGTATCGGCGACATGCAAAACTATAGTGGAGCTTCTTCCTACACATTCTTCAATAATAAGAAAGTGGAGCTTGAGGCTGGTAGCAGCAACTACATTACGCTCATGCCGCGATTTCCTAACGGGGTTTATCCCATGTACTGGTGTGTGTGGGTAGACTTTAATGGTAACAAAAAGTTTGAGGACAACGAGCGTGTGTTGGCTCAGTACATGAATTCTGACAACTATTTCTATCGTATGTTCAAGGTTCCCACCGACGCCGTGAAGGGAGAGACTCGGGTGCGTGTCAGTGCAAAATGGGGTAGCTATCCTAAGCCTGACGAACATTTCACTTATGGCGAGGTTGAGGATTATACAGCTGTCATTACGAAGCCTTCTGTGCCAGAACCTGATCCTAAGCCAAATCCAGACCCTGACCCAGACCCTAAACCAGATCCCAACCCCGACCCGACACCCGATCCTACACCTGATCCAGACCCTGATCCGACACCCAATCCAACTACTTACTGTACTGTTGGAGCTGCCAATTTCTCATCAGCTTATATCAGCCAAATTAGTCTTAGCACCATGACGAAGGTGTCTGGCGGAAGTGCATACTCTGACTTTACTTCTTACATTGCGTACGCAAGCCAGGGGCAGTCTTTTAAGTATGTGCTCACTCCGGGTTTCAAATCTTCTTTCAGAAATAAGATGTATTGGCGTGTTTATGTTGATTTCAACAACGATGGAGTATTCTCACCAAACGAGAAGAAGGTGGAACGCTACTCTTATTATGGTTTCTCGGGCTACATATATGTACCTGCAACCACTCAAAAGGGTAACTATCGCATACGAATTATAGCCAGCCCCGACCGTTATCAAGATCCATGTGGAGGATTCTCTAATGGTGAGGTTGAGGATTACACGCTGCAAGTGCGTTAAATTTCAAGCCGTTTAGAGCTGATAGATCAGTAAAACAATAATTAAAAGTCCGTAATACCAGTGATTGGTATTGCGGGCTTTTGCCTTATACACAATATGCCTGTGCGAGCCTTTCTTCTTTCTTTATCCCACTTTTTGTTGCGTATGTATACGTTGATCCGTCACTTTGAAAAGCTCTTTATCAACATATTGCTTGATAATTTTGAAAGAATATCTTGCATGTAGCCATACTTCACATATACTGTTTCAACCCCAAAAAATCTGTTGCATAAATGTTATTTCTCTCTTTTTTTATCCCTAAAATAACGGACAAATGGTGGCTCAGGATTTGTGTATTTGCAATCGCCTACCTCTTTGCTCGCAAATACGCCAAAAATGAACGGTTTTTACAACGTGTTGTAACATAGATAGTTGAGGCGTATTAGAAGTTGCGCCAACTAAAATGGTCATCTGTTGGCTTGCCATTAAGCCTTAATCGCCATGCGTTTAAGGCTTAAAGGCGAGTCGATTAGGCTCGAAACGCGGCGCGTTTGTAACCTAATTGCGTTGCCTATCGGTATCAATCGCATGCTACCAGTGCTATGACTGTGTTACCGTAACTTGTCTTTTGATGAATTTGCACGATTTTCAGGCTCTGTAATGGCAGTGTGGTGGGTGCCGTTTTTTGTGATTATTTTTTGACAAATTGTCGTGGGTGAACACGTTTGCGTATCTCTTAAGACTATCATATATAATAGCCAAGCGGAACAGACGCTCACTTGTCGTCTGTCCCGCTTATAATACACTCAAGGCTTAGCCTTGCGAGCTTCCCATGACGTGTCGCATGGCGGAAAGCTAAGCAAAGCTCCACCACGGCCCCATGGGTTAAGGCTTGGTCTTGCTTACCTTGGTGAATAACACGCGCAAGGGGCATGACAACATGACGGGTTCACCCTCCACAGCAGAGTATTCCATCATCTCATAGGTTTCTTTCCATGTAGATCCCCAATCCATCTTGACGGTGTTTTCCACTGGCTTGTAGTCGTAGATGGTCATCTCAAGCATCTCCTCGCCAGTTTCCTCGCTCTTCACCAATCTAAATCCTACGCGAGCCTGCTTTATGTTTTGGTCTTTCTCGTCCATGGACAGGTTCACGTTGTCTATCCTCAAGACGCTAAGTTGCACTTTGGGCATTGGCCATCCGCCATACTCTTGCATCATTTCTATGCGCGTGCCCATGTAGGTGGCCTTGCCCGGGGCTGTGAAATAGTTTTTCAACTTGCCTTTCAGTTGAGGCGTGAAAATGTAAGCGTCGTTGTCTCCCTTGAACGTTATGAAGTCGTTTTCGGGCGTTCCATCTACCAATACTTCCGCGTTGGCTCCCATGTTATCCTTTAGCCACTTGGCGTTAGACACGGTCTTGAAGGCCCACGTGCCGTTGAAGTTGGCCGGCCCTACTATTTGTATGGTCATCATGGCGTTTTCTCCTACTGACAGGTTGTCGGTAGCGGGCAGCCTGAGCACTATTTTGTCCTTGCCTTTTTCAAGTTTCAGAAAGTCGAGGGTGATAGTACCGGTGTTGTCCCCTGGCTTGAAGACTATTTTCTTCTCGTCGTTCGCAAATTTGAAGTGTGTGCCCTCGACGGCCGTGGAGAGCTCTTTGTCTAACTCGACATCTAATTTTGTCTCGGTGTTGAAGCTGAAACGGTCACCCTTGTCGGTCCTGATGGACACGGCGAAAGCGTTGGACAGCGCCAACTGAGCCTTGGTGTCCTCGAACGAGTAGATATTGGCTCCCACGAAATACACCTCAGAATACTTGAGTATACCCACTTTCACGCCGTTTGTAGGTTGCAGCGTTGCCATGAGAGTCTTGCTGGCAGACACTTTTTTCCGGGTCAATGTGATAAAGGCTTGGCTTTCGCCTTTTTTTACATGAAAGGCGTTTGCCGATGCCGTGAAGTCCACGCCCTCTTCGGCTCCGGTGAATTTCACGGGTATCTCAAGGTCGGTCTCGGCTGGCTTGATGGTTTTCATGCCAAGTCTTACCGTGGCCCCCACCTCGTTTTGGAGGGTGTAGTAGGCTTTCTCTGTGCCTACGGGCATGCCTGTCTGTGTGCTCTCGTCTTCTTTGCAAGATACGAAAACAAGGCAGAGCAGCGTCATTAGAAATATGGTTTTCTTCATGATTGAAAGTCTATATGTCAATAATGTTATGCCTATTTTACGGCGTTCTCGTACTCATTTTTCACGCTGTCCACCATGTCTCGTTCCTCATTGGTTAGCGAGGTGGGGTCGGGCAGCTTGTAAACACGGTTTGCCGTGGCGTTTTTGTCAATGCGCGGTGGCATCTCATCGGCCTTTTCGCATGCGCAGAAAGTTGCCATGCCGATACACATCGTGACTGTGAGCGCTAATTTGAATATATTGTTTTTCATCGTTCGTTCTCCTATATTGAATGTTATATGGCATCTTTGTAGCCTTCGTTTTGCACGATGCCGGGATTAATGCGCAGCTCAGACTCTGGGATGGGCATGGTGTACATGTATTTCTCCGTGTTGTAGCGCAATCCGTCGTAGGCAGTCCAAAATTCGGGTGTGCCGTTTCGTTTCAGCTCAAACATGCGATCGCCCTCCATGAACATCTCTTTGCGGCGCTCATTCAGAATCACAGCCATAAGTTTGGACAGTGGTTTGCCCTCGGCGTCTACCACGATGCGTTCTTGGCTGTTCCTCTCGGGCAACTTGTCGAGGCTCAGTGGCTGGGCGTCTTTAATGCGCAGGCTACGCAGCAGGTTGATGGCGGCCAATGCTTCGGCATCTTTGCCCATGTGGGCGTAGCTTTCTGCCAGCATGAGTTGCAGTTCGGCGGAGCGCATTCCGCAGAAAATGGGCTTTGTAGCCTTGCGCTTTTTGTTTACAAATAGGCTTGCTCGCACATCGTTTGCTATCTCGTCTTTCGCGAAACACTGCATGTAGCGCTTGCTTACAGGCCGATAGGCTATGGAAGCGGCTTTGCTTTCGTACTCCTGCACGGTGGTGGTGGTCGTCGAGCGATATGCGGTCATGATATGGTTGCCCTCTTTTGGAGAGCCGGGGTTGATGACCATCATCTTGTATGCCTCGCCTCCCACAAGTGGGTATAGCTTGATTAGCTCGTTTGCCAAAGGCACCACCTTGTCCCATTGTTCTGTCCAGAAATAGAGCTGGGCTAAATATCCTTTAGTGACAGGCTCCGTAAAACGATACAAATCGTTAGTGCAATGATAGTTGATAGAGGCTTTTAGGTCACGCTCTATTTGGTCAATGGTTTGCTGTAAGGTGCTACGGATAGGCCGAGCTTCCATGTCAAAGCTGACCACCAATGGCAATCCTAATTGCTTGTCGAACTGTCCTTTGATGGGCGAGGGGCAAAACATGCGCATAAGCTGGTAGTAAGCCACGCCGCGCAGGGCATAGGCGGCGGCCAAGACATTGTTAGCCTCTTGGGTGTCTCGTTCTTTCATGTTGGCGATTACGATGTTGCAGTCTCGAATCAGGGCATAGTTTCGCCAATATGCCGATTGCGAATAGCTGTTGACAATGTTGCCGATATAGAATGGCATGGCTCTTCCCGATTGCTCGGTGAGGCTGGCTTCGAAGTCGTCGCCCCCCGCAAGGTCAAAGTCAAGACAAGCGGAGGCGTTAAATACAACATAGTTTTCGCTGCCCTCATCAATGACGTTGAGATATGGGTGGATGAGAGCGGCAAACTCTTCTGCCGTCTTGGGGATGGTGCGTCCATACGGTTTGATGTCAAGGTATTTATCGCACGAAGTCAACAGCAGTATTGTCGATATGATAATGAATATTTTCTTCATGTTTTGATGTGTTATGATTTAGAAACCTACTGATAGTCCGAATGTGAATGTTCGTGCCATGGGGTAAACCGCTCCGGGAGTTTCTGGGTCTATTCCCGAGTAGTTTGTCAGCGTGAGCAGGTTGTTCATGGTGAACGATACAGACAGTGAACTGAGGCGTAATGAGCGAATAATCGATTCCTCAAACGAGTAGTTCAGATAGAGAGAGCCTATTTTGAAATAGGATACGTCTTCCAATGTGGATGCCTTCGTAATCGTGCTCTCCGTTGTCATGTAGTTCTTCAGACCTAAAAACTCGCCGTATGCGTCGATAATCCGTGGGTATGCGTCGGTGCGTGGGTTGTCTGGAGTCCAGCGGTTTACCACGTCACGCCGCACGTTGAGATGGTTGACGTACAAGTCGTTGATTTGCGCGGGGATGCGCTCAATGGTCTTACCCTCGAGAGAGCTGTAGTCCACGGGGCAAGTTACGTCGTTCACGATTTTGCCACCAATAGAGAAAGAGCCTCCCACGCCAATGGAGAACCGCTTGTAAGATAGACTGATGCTGTAACCACCATTGGTGGGTGCGTTGCCCGTGCCAAGGTAGAACAGGTAGTTCTCATAGTTGTAGTAGTCGGCCGCGCTGTTGAACACCGCGTCGGGGCGAGGCTGGTAAGCGTAAATACCGGTCATTTCGTCTACGCCGATAAGTTTTCCGCTGAAGATACTTCCCAATGGATAACCCTCGTATCTCCCAGAGCTGAGGCCCGAAGTGGGTGGCGTGTACTTCACCAACTTGTTGTAGTTGTATGCCATGTTGGCAGTCAACGAGCCGCTCCAATCTTTTGTTTTCAGGAATTGGGCATACAATGTAAGTTCCAATCCATTGTTTTCAAGGGTTGAGGTGTTAAACTTTTGTGTGCTAAAGCCTGTTGTGTAAGGCACTCTTATTTCTGACACGGCATCTTCCGTACGCCTTTTGTAGACCTCGGCGCTTAGTCGTAGTCGCTCGTTGAAGAAGCCCGCGTCTAATGATAGTTTCATGTCGCGTGTCTTTTCCCAGCGCAGTTTGTCGTTGGGGGCGTTCTTCAGGAAGCCCATGCGATAGTAGTCGTTGTCGGTTCGCCTGAACACATTGACATAGTCCATTACTAATTGGGGATAGACAGATTTGTTAATGTTGCCCGTATAGCCGAAAGCTGTTCTTACCGACAGACTGCTCACGATGGGTTTTAAAGCTTTCATGAAGTTTTCTTGGTCCACGTTCCATGACAGGCCGAGTGACCCCGTGGGGTTGAATTGTTCGTTGCTGCCAAAGTTGTTGGACCCATCTGTGCGCGCCGTTAGGCTTGCTACGTATCGATTGCGGTACGAATAGTCCATCGACATGTAGAAAGACGCGAATCGATCTTCCACGATGCTCTGTCCGCTCAGGCCGTTCACGATACTCGCGTAGCGCAGCAAGGTTCCGGTGTCAATCTTCGTGCCCTCGGGGAATGTTGGTATGGAGGCGTTTCCTGACACAGGGTCGTAGCCGTAACGCTTGGTGAAAATGCTTTTGGCATATTGCCCGCGAATCTCCGCCCCCAACAGCGCGCTCACGTAATGGTTATCCTTGAATGTGTTGAAGAAGTGGAATTGGCCGCGCAAGTTGTAGTTTTTGTTGTAAGCGGAAGATTGCGATATGGAGCTGTACACTCTTTTCGAGGTTTGGCGATTGGGCTCGAATGGCCTGTCCATCCAAGCCGCGTAGGTGTCCTTGCCGTTATAGTTGTCAGAGTTGTTGTTATTGTATCCATATGAGGCCAAGCCCTCGAAGTTCAGGCAATCGAGTATTTTCACCGATAGGTTGGCGATGGTCGTGACGTTGAAGTTCTTGGATTCAGAGTTTGTGTTGTTTAGCTCGCGCAGCACGTTGAAGCCGTTGGGCGGCATGGGAAAATCCATGTTGCCATTGGCCAATCGCAAATAGTGGTATGTTTGGTCACCGGCGTAGCTGCCGTCATCGTTGTATGGCCGTTCGTAAGGGTTGGCGAAGTAGGCGTAATTGAACATGTCCACCCCGGCGGATGAGCCGTGAGACCCTTGCCAAGACAGGTCTATGGATAGCCCTAACTTGACCCTGCTGTTGGCTTGCATGTCTAATTTTGACGAAATGTTATAGCGGTCATAGCTGCTTCGTTTAACCAAGCCGTTGTTGTTGCCATATCCCAATGAGATGTAATAATTGCTTTTCTCGCCACCTCCAGACATGGATAGGTAGTGGCTTTGCGACACGGAGTTGCGAAACAGCTCTTTGAACCAGTCGGTGGAGTGACCTCGCAGTTTTTCTATCTCGGCGTCTTGCTGTTGCTTCGACAGCCCCGCGTATTTGCCATATCCTGACCTTATCATGCCCACCGCACCTATCACGGGGTATGTTTGCTTGTTGTTGAAACGGCTGGCGGAGAACTGATCCCAAAGTTTTTGCTCCCAGTCGAGTTTCTCGCTTGCGTTCATCAGGTTGGCGTCTCTTGGCGGTGTCGTGGTCAATGACACGTTGGTGGAGTAGCTCATGTGCATTTTTCCTTTTTGTCCGCGCTTGGTTGTCACCACGATTACGCCGCCAGCGGCACGCGAGCCATAGATGGCGGCTGCCGAGGCATCTTTCAATACCGTCACGGACTCTATGTCATTGGGGTTGATGCCGGATATGCCATTGGTGAATATCTCGCTGAAATCGCCAGCCCTGATTTGGCTGTTCGTGGCTATGGTGGGCACGTTCTGTTGCAATGGCACGCCATCTACCACCCAAAGAGGGTCCGCGTTGCCGGTGATGGTGTTGGTTCCCCTGATTCTCACCTTAGCCGTTTCGCCGGGTCTACCTGACAATGCTTTCACGTCCATGCCCGCAACCTTGCCTTGAAGCAACAGGTCGAGGTTGTTCAAAGGTCTGTCTTTCAGTTCCTTGGCGTCTATCGTGGCCACCGAGCCTGTGATACGGCGCTTCGTGGTGCGCTGATAGCCGGTAACAACAACTTGATCGAGTGTCTTCTCGTCATTGCTTAGCGTGATGGTGCCAGATATAGGCTTGTTCACAACGAGCACGCGAGGCTGCATGCCCAAATACGAGACGGTGATTTTTTCACCTTTCCTAACCCAAAGTTTGACCTTGCCATCCATGTCGGTCAACACGGGGATGGGCTTGCCCGACACTTTTACGGTAGCTCCGGGCAGGCCTTCTCCTGTCGCGTCCACAACGACAATGTCGACAAGAATGTCGGAGTCGCCGTGCGTATTTTGTGCATAGGTAGCTTGCAGAACGCATGCACAAAACAACATCAATAATAAAACTTTTAATTTTGTCATACTGTCCGTCATTTTGTTATTTATGGTTGATAATGTCAATGTCTCTCCCCGAGGGGTTGATGAGGTTCTCCTTGAAGTAATATCTTATCAGGTTTTGATAGTAATTGTCCCACACTCCATGGTCTTTCCCGGGCAGGATTATCATGTCAAACCGCTTGTTTTTGTCTATGAGAGCCTTGGCCAAGCGCAGCGTCGAGGCGTAGGGCACGTTGTTGTCCACGTCGCCCGATATGAGCAGGAGCTTGCCTTTGAGGTTCGCGGCCAATTCCATGTTGGTTGGAATCTTCTTTAATCCGTGGAAAGTCTCTCCCCACCACTGTATGTAAATGTTGTTGTCATGGTTGCCGGAGGCCGCCACCCCCACCTTGTAGAAGTCTGGATAGGTCATCATGGCGGTCGCGGCCATGGCTCCACCGCCGGAATGCCCGTATATACCCACCCTTGTTGTATCTATAAACGCATATTGCCGGGCGAGCGTCTCAATGGCGTGTTTGTCGTCCGCGATGGCGTAATCGCGCAAATTGCCGTATCCATAGCAGTAAAAATCGCGTCCTCGCAGGGGCGAGCTGCCTCTTGGCGCCACTGTCACCACCACGAATCCCATCTCCGCCAAACTCTGGTTCCCGTTGTCGTCAATGGCAAACGAGCGTGGCAATTGGTCGTCTTGCGGTCCTGGATAGACGTTGGAGATGATGGGATATTTCTTGGCTGGGTCCATGTTTGTGGGCGTGTACATCAGTCCGTAAAGATCCGTCTTGTTGTCGGCGGCCTTCAGTTTGACGCGCTTGGGTGGCATCCAGCCGGCTTTTCTCAATTTGTTGTCATCGCGTTGGGCAAACTCAAAATACCGATTGCTGTTTTTCATGGACACAATGTTGTACACTGTCGGCAAATCCATGCGCGAGTAACTATCTATGGCATACATGCCGTCATCGCAGAATTGCAATTCGTGCGTGCCGTCTCCGTGGCTCAGGCACTGTTGCCCCTTGCCATCAAGCGAGGCCCTATATTGATATTTGTAATAAGGGTCAACGCCCTTTTCATTTCCGTACCCGGTGAAATACACTTGTCGTTTGAGCGTGTCGATACGGATTATGTTGCCCGCCACAAGATTGTCACCTTTTGTCACTCGACGTATCAACTTGCCGTTCCTGTCGTAAAGGTAGTAATTCCCTTTGCCTGTTCTCTCCGACCACCACAAAATTTCCTTGCCTTTATTCAGCAGTCGGTAATCGAAGAGGTTCACGTTGACATGTGGACGGCAAACCTCGCTTATCACGGTCTCCACCTTTCCAGTGGGAATGTCGACCCGACAAAGTTCCAGTGTGTCCACCCCTCGGTTCCTGCGTATGAAATATAGGTCATCGCCCGCGTCGCCAAAGTTCATTGACACAAACTGGTCTTTAAATTTATAGATGGGCAACAAGCGGCCTTCCCGCTTGTCCGCGTCATACCAAAACAGCTTGAACTGCCTCACATGCTTCTCGTTGGGCAGTGGCATTTTTTTTGTTATGAGCTTGGGGCGTCTTTTGGCCAAGGCGTTGATGATATACAGGTCGCCCACCTTGCTGTCGTCATTGACAAAGTTCAGGTATATGTGCCCTTTCCATTTGCCGCTCTGGTTGCTTTCCAAGAGCGTGTCTTTGGCCGATTTGTAGCAGTATGAGCCGTTCTCCACGCCGTCTGTGGTGAGCTGTGTCGTCTTGCCGGTGCTATTGTCCCGTACGTACAGGTTGTATTTGTCGCCAAGCATTGTAAACGTGGAATCGACCGTTGATGAGCCAGAATGGTAAGATGGCACGCGCGAACGGTTGCTCCGCGACGTTGTTTCGCGATTGTCCAGGGTCATTTCTCCGCTTTTCCTATGGTACACCAAGCGTTTTCCTTTGCGTGTCCAGTAGAACTTGGACGTGTCGTCTGCGCTCATCTCGATAGAGTACAGCGTAAAGTTAGCGGTGGTCATCGTGGTGTCGCCGGTGAGTTTGCGATATTGTCTCACAAAGTTGTCGACGTTGGCTATCAGTCGTTCAGGCCTCCTGTTTTTCAGGCTTACTATATAATATACGTTCTGCCCATTCTCCATTTTGTTGTATTTCACGAAGTGAGAGCCTTTCACCCAATCGGGCAAGACGGCATTCTCGTAATACAATTTAGAGAGGTTGCCCTCTGACATCCGCTCCACGCGTTTCCAGTCTACGTTTTGGCTTTTGGCCGTGCACGCGCATAAGCATGCCACGCCAAGTATGGTTAGTTTAAAAAATCTCATATATCCTATTTGTATTGTCGTGCCATTTTCACAGCCGCTAACGCATCTACAATGCCGTTGCACACCGACAGCCCTTGCTCGTCCATGCGCGAGGCGCTCTCCATGAGAATGTGTTTCACCTCTGTGGCGGTGAGTCTTGGAAAATAAGAACGTATCATTGCCGCTACGCCGGCTACCACCGGCGCGGCCAAACTGGTGCCCTGCGAGAGGTCTTTCTTGTTGCCTGGAAATACGGATGCGATGTACTCGCCCGGCGCGAAAATATCAACGTTTCGCGCTCCATAGTTTGACATTTTTGAGACGCGCCCATGCATGTCCGTCGCTCCCACGCGTATGTAGTTGTCAAAGCGCCGTCCCTGTTTGTCCACCGCTGTCGGGAAGTAGTTCGTGCGGTCTGTGTCCTTGTGGTTGTTGCCTGCCGCTTGCACGATGAGCGCGTCGTGTCGCGCCGCGTAGGCGATGGCATCGTTCACCATGTCAGCCTGTGGCGAGGTGTATTTTCCAAAACTCATGTTGATGACCTTGGCGCCATTGTCAACGGCGTAGCGTATGGCCGTGGACACGTCCTTGTCATACTCATCGCCGTCGGGACAAATCCTGATCGTCATAATCTTGGCCTCGGGACAGATGCCCTCATATCGTTTGTCGTCTGGCGTTTGTCCGGCGATGATGCCAGCCACGAACGTGCCGTGCTCGCATCCATCCACCGTGAGCGTGTTGTTGCCATAGTGGATGTCGCTTGCGTCGTTCATGTTGTCACCCATCAGGGTGCGCTTGTCAATGTCGCGCTCTATGCTGGCAATTCGATTTTGCATGAGTTGCAGTGCCGCTTGCTGCCTCTGCTTGAACTTTGTCCAACTCATGCTTCCTCCGGAGCGCACGATGTCTGCTATCTGCGTGCTCACCCAACTCTCCCATCGAGGCTCGTTCACGTCAAGTCGCATCACGTTTGTCACGCTCATGGTATCGGCGTCGATGCCCGGCATGGCTTGTACGATCGAGTCTATGGCGTGGCGTGCCATGGCTTTTTGTTGTGCAAAGGCGTAAGCCTTCAAATATCCGTTAATGCTCGCGGCCTTGCGCATGGCCAGATAATATTGGTATTCGGCGTTGTTTGCCATCTCTTCGGCGTTGACATGCTTGTATTTTGGGTACAAACGCTTAAATTCCCTGAACTCCTGGGTGCCCGCGGAGGTCATGTTGAATGTTCCATCGGCCGTGCCAAGGAAGTTCCAGCCGTGCAAATCGTCCACGTAGCCATTGCCGTCATTGTCCTTGCCATCTGGTTTCTCCTTGGAGTTAGACCATAGGGCGGGCCGAACGCTCTCAAGGGTGGTGTCTATGCCTGAGTCTATAACACCGACAACGATGTTTTTTTTGTTGCCAAACCATCGTTCACCCATGTATATTCTTGCCGCCTCTGTGTTGGCTCCACGCAGGTTCTCACCGCACAGCTTGTGCCACCCGGCGTAATTTCTTATTTGTTTTGATTGCGAGAGGGCGGACGTGAAACACGCGCCCAAAATCAAGAGAATACCTATTTTTTTCATGTCATATACTTAATAAAAAGCGTAAAGCATCATAAAAAAATACAAATTTAGCTATAATAAAATGATTTTCCTACTTTTTCGCCTGTTTATTTGTAAATAATCATGTTTTTATGTTTTTTTACTCACATTTTCTTACATTGCAAACGCTGTTTGCAATAAATCCTCAAAAAAAACGGACAAAAGGTCTCTCGTGCTTCGCGTATTTGCAAGCAGCCGACCTTTCGCTCGCAAATACACGAAAAATGAGCATATTTCGCAACTGCCTATCATTTAGAAGGTTACGTTGTTTTGTATGCGAACCTGTCATTGAAAAACATTTGTGGGCTTGCCATTAAGGCTTAATCGGCATGCGTTTAAGGCTTAATGGCGAGTCGATTAGGCTCGAAACGCGGCGCGTTTGCAACCTGATTGCGTCGCCTATCGGTACCAATCGCATGCTGTCATCGCTATGACTGTGTCACCGCAACTTGTTTTTTGATGAGTTCGCACGGTTTTCAGACTCTGTAATGGTCGTGTGTTGGGTATCGTTTTTTGTGACTATTATTTGACAAATACGAGTTTGCTTCGTTGCGAAAAACAAAAAGAGGCAAACTGCTTTTGCGCAAGTTTGCCTCCAATGAAAAGGTCACTAATAGTGTAATTTTAAACTGCTCAGACTTGATGCCATTTGGCATTTCGCGTCACTAATCTCTATTGCGGCGTGATCTCTGTGCCCAAACCTCTTGGGCTGTCGCCACATGTCATAGCCGACCGATTTTTTTGCCGTCGCGTATATACAAGCCTTTGGGCAATTTGTCGATGTTGGTGCCCAGATAATGACCGTTAAGACTGTAAATATTGGGGTTATGTTGGCGTCTCGTCAGCGTTGTGTGGCCTATGCTTGTGGGTAGGGTGTTTCCGTCTTTGTCTTTTATTGTGATGCTGTACACATAGATGCCATTGCTCGAGGTGATGGCCACGTCGCCGTCTTCGGCCACTTTTCCGATGCAGATTTGCTCTTGCAGGTTGTTCGGCGCGGCGTTGCCAAAGCCCTCTTCCACATTAAGGTTGTGAGCGTCGAGATAGCGAGGGTTTTGACTTGTCACCGACCGGCATCCCACGATGACCGTTTGTCCCGCTTTTAAGTTGGGTATAACGATGGCCAAATTCTTGGCGTTGAGGTTGATGGCTTGCCTCTCAGCGTCGGTGTATATGCGCAGTTTGCCTATGCTTACAGGCTTCACGGTTTTTGTCTCGGGTATGTAAGTGCAAAACAACAGTCCACGCGCAAAGGTGGGTTCCATGTTGTTGACCATGAGTTTGCCGGCGTATTGCGACAAGTGCTTAGCCTCTACCGGCTCGGTGCCTGCCTTACCTATGGCGCTCGCGTTTTGGAACACGGGGTTGTTGCCGTTGTCAGTGGTTTTCTGCCATTTGCCAACGCCGCTTGCGTCGGTTTCAAACGCGTTCCTGTCTTTGTCGGCCATGAAGTTGAAAATCCATGTTTTCCCGAGTGCCGACACATGGTCCACACGCTCGAGTTCTGACAGCCACGTGGGCACGTGCCCCAATCTTTGTTTCAGTTGTTCAGCGTAGAGCGAGTGGGGTAGTACGGGTGTGCCGTGGCTTTCGTCGCGTTTGGTTTGGCCGTCGGCGAATTTCATGTCGTAGTCGCCGTGTATGCCCACGATGGTAGGCGGCAACATTTTTATCCAGATGTTATTGTTGTCCCACCAACGGTAGGGCAGCATCTTGAGCGTTTGGAGCGACGTGTTGGTCACGTACAGGTTCCAGAGCGTGAGATCGTCAAGGTGGTTGGGCAGCTGGTATTTGTCTCCACCGCATCGCAGTTGCATCAGTCCGCCCCGGCATACGTCTATGAGTGTGGCTCGTGGCTGTGTGGCGTGCGCCTCGAAACATGCGTCCACGCCCCATGCGCAGTTCCAGATGACAGTGCCTATGCTCTGCTTGGACACGCCACAAGCGTGATATTGGCCCACGCTCTTGGCCCATGCGTTGCGCGTGTCGTTGTAAATGCCATCAGAGTAGTCGCTCACTTTGCCGATAAACACGCGCGAGGATGCCTGCGAGCGAATGGAAGAGTGGCCGCGGTTGCCTGTGATGAGGATGTCGTAAGCCGAGCAGTTGGCGCACCAAGTGAAAGTGAGGGCCTCGCTCACGCTGTGAAACGCCACGCGGCGCACCCACGAGTTGGCCAGCCTGACCATGTCTAAAGGCTTGTATGCGCCATCGTCTTTCCACGATCCGTGGTGCTTAAAGTCGGGTTTGGCATCGCCCACGAAGGTCACATCCTCCACGCCCACATTCTCAAAGCACTTGTAGTTTTGGATGGTCCAGCCGTATTGACTTTCCACGGCGTGCATCAACGGCTCCTTAAATGTCACTTTGCCGTTGCCCACCGCCGCCACTTGATGGTAGTCTACAACCTGCACCCCCTCGTTTATGAGGTTTGTCATGGTTTTGTACAAGGGTTGTCCTAACAACTCCTTGTCGATAAGCGCGCGATCGTTGTTCTTGAGATGGAGCGTCACCCAGTCTCCCACGTGGATGTTCTTGGTATCGTCAACCGCCACCTCGAAGCTCCCCTTTGGGGCGTTGGCGGTCACGTTGGCCCATACAGGGACAGGCTTTTCACCATTGTTCCTGATAGATAGCATGGTGGGTGAGGTCCACATGTTTTTAGGGTTTTTAGGCAAGTTGGGGTCTTGCATCACCAATTGGGTTTTGTCACGGCCTGCGCCCTTTATAATCAGGTTGCCCGCGACGATATTGATGGTCTTGGAGGCAAGCTTCCCAGCGCTGTTTGTGAAATTGTCCGCGCTGGTGTGTAGGATGTATCGTCCTGCTGGGAAATAGATGATGGCGTTGGCTTGGCCGCCATTTTTTCTCGCCTTGTTGTTGATTTCGCCCACCAACCGGTCAAAAGCGGCACGGTCTGAGAGATCGTCGGTGCCGTCAAGCCCATATTTTGTCACGTCGTATACGGTGTAACCCAAGGTGTAGACATCGGCGGGAGCCACCTCGCCGTGCTTGTATCCGGCGAAGGAGAAATCCAAGAGTACGTTGTCGGTCGATCGGTTAACAAACTGTTGCCATGCGATGGCAGTGTTAGAAACACCACCATCCGCCATGAGTGGCAGGGTGGTGGTGAAAAGTATTGATACCAGTAAGTTTCTGTATCTCATAGATAAATGTTTCAAGATTATTTGACGATCTTCTTGCCGTTCACGATGTAAACACCCCTCTGCAGGTTGTTCAGGTCGTTGCCCACATATCGTCCGTTCAGGTCGTAGGCCTTACCATCAGCCGTTGTCTTAGCCTCGATTTCTCCAATGCCTGTCAAGACGTTCAGCTCATCTATGGACAACACTTTGCCAGAGGCATTCTTGACGGTGATATCGTAAACGTATATGCCTTTTGTTGAAGTAACCCAAGCAGCACCATCTGCAGCCACTGTGCCTTCACCGGTGTGATCTGTCTTGCCCGGTTCAGCATCTGTGGGTGCCACGAAAGTGTGTCCATCTTCAAAGTTAAATCCGTTAAGATAACGGTTCTCCTTGGATGTTGTGGAACGATATCTCACACTGACCTTCATTCCTTTCTTCAAACCGGGGATAATGATGGCCAAATTGCTGGCGTTGAGTTGCAACGCATTCTTGAATGCCTGTGTGTTATCAACATTGAACCAAATATTTCCAATGCCTGTTTCTTTTTTGGGATATATAGCTTTACATTCCTTTTTCTTATCCACATATATGGCGAACAGCGGACCTTTTGTGAAAGAAAACTCTTTTTTTGATTTGTTAACGAGCGGATCGCCGCCTAACTTGGCAATGTTAGTGCAATCTACTGGCTTTTTGTTTCTGCCAATTCTTTCTGCTGACTTGTAGACGTTGTTGTCTAATTTCCATGAACCATCATTGACAGCAACTGTCAATTCTGCTTTCTGTGCATCCGAGAGGTTTGCAAAGTCATAAGTCTTTGTCGTTTCCTGCGCATTCATGGTCACGGCCACAGCGCACATCATGGTGATGAGTAAAGATTTAGTTTTCATACACTTAAATTTAAAAATGGTTGTATTTGTGTTATTATTGATTAAGTTCCAAGTCGTAGCTCAAGCCGTCTTTGCAGACAAATCGGATGGTGGTGGTCTTGCTGTCTTGCGCCACTAACTTGATATTGTCTGTCTCGTTGAACTTCCATTTGCCTATCAGAGTGACCGTGACGGGTATCTCCAAGCTTGGATTGTCTCTCCATGGGCGACCGTAGATGCTGCGTTCCACGCGCTTGCCGTCTTTATAGACATCGTCGCTGGGCCCGCGATAGAGTGCGAGATCTGGCTGTGCCACGGTGAGTATCATGTGTTTGGGCGTGATATAGCGCGCCATGGCAAGGCACGAGGTGTCCGTTCGGGCTATCGAACTGCCCGGGAGGTAGCCCTTGGGGGTCTCGAAGAGTGCGTAAGAAATGGTGTTGGTGGCCTTGGACGACACGATGTGCGCGTCTCTGTTTTTGGCAATCACCGTGTAAGAGGGATGCTGCGCGAACGCCTCCATTTGCTCGGCGGTGGCCTGAGGCATCATGGCATACTCGTATTCGGCATTCTTGGGTGCCTTGCCGTGGTTGATGACGAGCGATGTCCATGTGCCCTCGGTCTCGGATCCGGTCTCCTCATTGCGCGATTTTTGCAGCACCAAGGGTGTGAACTCTGCCTTTTGCGGCGAGTAATAGCCCGTGCCGAGATTGTCTAACCACCATTTTCCGTTGTCATGGAAGCCCTGCCAATACTTGCGGGCGGCGTTATCGTTGGCCTCCAATTGGAATATTGTGGTCTCGGTGGGGTATTGGTCTACGTCATTCTCAATGTCGCTGCCAAGACAAACGATAACCCTGTCGAAGAAGTGGTACGACTTGCGGGCGCGGTGCGAGCCGTTATACTTGTCGTGCTCGTGCAGCTTCATGGCGAAGTTGCCGTTCACGCCAAGTTGCGACAGGCCGCCTGCGAATGCCTCGTCAGAGTATAACATCTCTTCAACGCCAGACGAGATGTCCACGTTTCTGATCTTGGCTTTCAACTCATCGAATGGCAAATGTATGGACGTTACGCCCGGAATGCGGTTCCAGTCGAACCCGTCTTGAACCCATCCGCTGGTTTTTGGCGTTACGTCTACGCCCTCGGGGGCGGTCATAATCTGCATGCTTCCATAGCCCAAGTAGCGTCCGTAGAGGTTCTCGCCCACGTAGTGCTCGGCTCCCCAAAGATAACGGCTTGTGCCACGAACCACGGCCGACCAGTTGGCGCGGCGCTGTACGGCGGTGCATCCATAGCTGAGCGAGAGGTTTCCTTGTGGGTCTTCCTCTGCAAAACAACCTTTGATTTGGAACCGCTGGTATGTTTTTTTCTCCAATGTGGAGCGTGGGTTGTTGCCCAGACGCATGTAGACGGCCGCCATGTCGCGGTCGAAGTCGTGCTGTTTGTCGGGTGTGCCTGCCATCGCCATGTAGGCATAGTGTATGGGTGTGAGCCTACCTTTGCCGTCAGGATGGCGACCGGATAGGGCGAGTGGGAAGTGCAGCTTGTTGCAATAGAAACGCATGGCTAGCAAAGCGTTCTTCACTGTTTGGTGTGCTAACTCGCCAACGGCAAACTGTGTGTCGCTCAAGATGTAAATCATCTGCGTCGCACCGTTGAGGCCTCCTACCGCATAGGCAGGATAATTGTTGCAATGGTGGTAGCCAGAGCCATCAATCTTGAATGCGTCGGCCAGTCCGGGGGCAGGTCGGCATCCCCAATCAAGCCAACGACTGCACGAGCGAAGGTATCTCACTTTCTCCGGAGAGTCGTCCATGAGAAGTATGCTCGACATGCATCCCACTGACGAAGTGTTGAACGTATCCATGTCAATGCCATTGCCAACCGGTTTTTGATAGAGCTTGTTGGTTTGCCCATACCATAGCATGGTCTTTACGGCCTCGTCTAATTTGCCCTCTTTTTTGAGTGCGTCTTTCATCAGGAAGTAGGCTATATACATGTCCCTGAGACTGTAACCATAATGATGAATGTTGCCCCAGCAAGAGCCAAAGGTAACGCCTTGGTCAGTGATATGATCGTACATGAGCATGAACATATCCTTCAATGCGGCCTTGTCTGTCTCGTTGGTGGCATTGTTATAGCCAATGGCCATGCGTTGCATGAGCTTGAAATAGTCGGCCATCTCAAACCCGGTGCGTGTCAACATGTCCTTGTTCCAATTGGGAATCATTCGCTCGTAGGCCTCGGCATGGCGCACAAACCATATCGGCATGCCAGAAATGACGCCCTTTTTGCGGCTGATGCGATATTTGGCGAATTGCGTCCGCATCTCATCCATCTGCTTGGGATAGAGTTTTGCGGGTGTGTAGATGATGGAGCGGAACTTGTCTTCCATCTTCTTGATGTCGCGTCGCTGTTCGTCGGTGACAGGTTGCAAGGCGATGTCGGGCTGTATGCGGTAACTTTGGTTCACCACCAACCAGTGATTCTTGGTTTTCTTGTTGACGAAAGGCACTTGCAAGTCGGCCGTTTGCTGTCGTGGATCCACCTTGATGGCGGTGATGAGATGGTCGAAAAAGAGCGTGCCCTTGGTGTCGGGGGCCACTATCTTGACTTCGTCCATGCCCACTTCGGGTTTGCCCTGCATGTCGCGCTCATAGCATACCCATGCGCCCCGCCACCCTTTGAAGTTGATGCCAAAGGGAAACGAGGTGCAAAGTTTGCCGTTTTTGAGAAATTGGAAGGTAATGGTTTTGCCCGGTTGGGGCTTCTCGCTGTACACCCAAACGATGAAAGCCGAGAGATAGTTGTCCCTATCGCCCTTTATTTTAGGCTCAAACCGCAGGTCTCTTTTAAGGCTGAGAGTCGCGTTGGGAGAGTAATTCCATTGCAATGACTTCTTGCCGTTTTTGTAATGGGCGGTCGAAAGTTCCACGCTCGATTTGACGGTTTGCGCCGATTGCAAATCTTTCTCGTTCTCGAAAGAGAACATCCTTGGGTCGTCGAAGAGCTGACCCTTCGCCCCCATGGGTGCAAAGAGCCAACCGATCGCACCTAAAAGTATGATAGAAACTGTTTTTTTCATGCTTATTGATAATAAAATGTTGTTATCAATCCACGACCTTAACCTTGATTTCGCGGATAACTCTTGACTCGTGCTTGTAGTTGCTGTTGGTGGCTACGAACGTGGCCTTGTATTCTCCCGTCTTGTTATAGGTGTGGGAATAGCTGTTGAGAGCCTTGGTGATGTTTTTGATGGCCATGCCTTGATCGGGCGAGCAGGCATTGGACATGATAAGATCGGACACAAGCCAGCTGTATTTGAGGGGGGCACCGCTGCCTGAACTGTGGATAAAGAAGTTGCCTTTGCCTGCGTCTTCCAGGTTCCAGATGCCACTCATGTTGTTGGTAACGGTGCCGTAAGCCCTGTTGTCTTTCATGTTTTTCTGGTCTTTCAAGTTGTGTCGCCACATCATATTGAGGGGCGTGAAACCGAAATTACCTGCATAAAGGGTAGAGGTTGTTCCGTTTTTCAACTTGTTATCTATCTTCATATCCACGAAATTCATGCGAGGTTGGGCAGCCTTGTTGCTGTGTCCGGTATAGGATATGGCCAATGCAAAGCGTTTTCCCAGATAGGGTTTGAGGTCGATCTCGTAAGATAGCGCTCCCTTGGCGTTACCCGGTGCCTGTGGAAGCTCTGCCTGTGGCACCAAGTCTTTCCACTTGTGGGCCTCAACCAACATGGAGTCGGCGTTGAAATCTTTTTTATTCAAGCCCGCGAAATCTTCCGAAATCATCATCTTCAGCACATTCTTCGTGCACTCTCCGTTGCCATATTGCGCCCAAACCGAGAAGGTCAGCTTGGACGAAGTGATGTCTTCGGGCGAAACCTGGTCACGGTCTCTGTATTGAAACTCATGGCCAACCTCGCCACTGAAGAAAGATATGTTATCTGGATCGCCCGCGAAAAGGAATTGCACGGGCTGTCCTTTCTTGACGACGAAAGTGTCGTTTATCTTAGAAATGTTCTCGTTTTGCGCCACGTCAACGTTCAACATAGCCTCTTCGGTAAGCTCATTGTTGCACGCTGCGAACATCGCTGCTATCGCGGAGAATAGTATATATTTGCTTATTTTCATGACATTTTAAATTGAATGTGAACAGAATATTTGTTTTTACCAACCGGGATTGTTTTTGTTGATAAGCTTGTTGACCGCTATCTCGTTGGCCGGGATGGGGAAATAGTTGTACGCATCGGATATTTGATAGTACGTGTACACGTTGCTTGGGCCAAATTTCCAGTTGGTTCCGCTTTGTGCGCGCGGTGCCAAGGCATTCATATTCTTGACGTATTCGCCCCATCTAATGAGGTCAAAGCGTCGTGTCATCTCAAAGCACAGTTCCATGGCGCGCTCGTCTTTGACAGCCTGTCTAAACTCGTCCTTGGTCATTCCTTCTTCTAACGGATTGATACCCGCGCGGCGGCGCACCGCGTTGATGCACTCGTAAGCCTTTGCCGTGGGTGCGTCGTTCACCTCGTTCTCGCATTCTGCGATCATCAACAGCACGTCAGCGTAACGCAAGATAGGGAAGTTAATGGATGTAAAGTTCTTGTTCTTTTTGTCGGCCTCGTATTCACGACGCCACTTTCCGCACGCCAGGTCATAGTCTTTGGTCTCGTAGGTTTTCTCCCGGTCGCCCTTTTTGGCCTTGGAATTGGTGTCGCCATAAGAGAATGACTGGTTATAATACTGACCTTTCACCTCTTCTAACTTGCCCTTTTCGAATAGGCGGCCGTCCACTCCCTTGCCCTTTACAGACTCGGTGTAGGTGAATGGTGCGATGCTCCAGTTCATACGCTTGGTATCTCCGTTAGCGACATACAGCTCGTATAGCTTGGGTGTGCTCCAGAAGAAGCAGTAGCCAAATCCCGGATCAAGCTTGCCAGTAAGCTCAGTTTTGCTCGAAAGGTCGGGCCCCAGAATGCCTATGATATTGCCTACACGACCCTCCGTGCGAATATCTGTAGAGTAGTTACCGGTAAATTCAGCCTCCCACATACTCTCATTGGCAGTGGAATTATATCGGTTGGCGCACTGGTCGATGAAAAAGTCCCAATAGTTGGGGGCAAGGCTAAATCCTCCTTCGTCTTTCACTTTAGACGCAAAGAGTCCTGCCTGCTTGAAATATTCTTTTATTTTAGCCTTGTCTGGCGATGTCTTGTCTCGATAGTGTTCGCCTGCTCTGAACATGTACACTCTGGCCAAGATACCCCAAGCGGTCTCTTTGGTCACTCTTCCGGGGCGATACGCGATGCTGGAGGCTTTTAGAAGGTCGTTGGAACTCTCTTCCATCTCTTTGCAAATAAAATCGTATATTTTGGCTTTTGGGGTGCGTTCGATGTCCAATCCTACCACTGTTTGTGTGGAATAGGTCCTGAAAGGAACATCGCCCCAGCACTGTACCAAATTGAAATAGTAGAACGCGCGCAAGAAACGAGCCTCGGCAGAGTATATTTTTTTGTTCTTTTCGTTTATGTCAGACACTTTGTTTATCTCTTCCAAGAAGATGTTGGCACGATTGATACCCGAATAAAGCGTGTACCAAAACGTATAAACTGCGGGGTCGCTGGTTGTTGCGTTGTTAGAAATCAATCCTTCTTTGCTTGGCGCGCGTCCTGGCCCTCCGTAGGCTTCGAGGTCGTCGCCCCCCACAAGATAAAAATATTGGTTGCCGTAAAACGATGTCTGCGTTAGTATGGCGTAGACCCCTCGAAGAAAAGACTCGGCCTCTGTTTCGTTGTTAAAGTAGTTGTTCGAGGTGGTTCTGGTCGGCTCTTTATCGAGAAAGCTGCACGAACCAAGCCCAACTACCGTAGCCATGATTAATATAATAGACTTAAAGTATTTCATATTTGAATGAGTTTGGATGGATAATTTAGAAAGTAAGGTTAACGCCAAAGCTTACGCTGCGAGCGCGAGGATAGGCCGAGAAGTCAAGGCCTGGGGTCAAAGCGCCGTCTCGAATTGACACCTCTGGATCGTAGCCATAATAGCTCGAGAATGTGAGCAGGTTTTGTCCGGCGAGGTATAAGCGCAGTTTGTCTATACCCCAGCGACTTGTTGTGGTCTTTGGCAGGGTGTACCCCAATGTCAATGTCTTGAGTCTCAAGAACGAGCCGTCTTCTATCACACGCGTAGAGAACACGCGGTTAGAGCTTGAAGTGGTGGCTCGGGGTATGTCGCTGGTGGGGTTTTCTTCTGTCCATCTGTCGGCATAACTTGCATATTGGTTCAACTCGCGAGCCTTGTTCCATGAGCTTTCAAACATGAGGCGGTTGGCATTGAGAATGTCGTTGCCGTAAGACCACTGGAAAAACATGCTCAATTCAAAGCCATCATAGGTGAAAGTGTTGGTAAATCCACCCGTGTGGATGGGCAGGCCGTTGCCAATCATGGTGCGGTCATCGTCATTGATGACACCGTCACCATTAATGTCACGGTATTTTGGCATACCGGGCTGTGTATTATTTTCGGATGCGAAGTGCGGCACATTGGCTTTCAGCGTGTACGAATTGCCCGACTTGTTGAAGTCGTCGTACTTGTAAGTGCCGTCGTATATATAGCCAAACATGGCTCCCATGGAGTATCCCACCTTTGCGATATAGCTGGTTTGGGTATTGAAGTTTTGGTCGAATTGCGCCGAGGTGAGCAGTGAATTTTGGTTTTCAGCCAACGCCATCACCTTGTTTTTATTAAAGGCTATGTTGAAATTGCTGGTCCATTCAAACTTTTTTGTTTTCACGTTGACGGTGTTAAGCGTAAACTCCAATCCTTGATTTCTCACTTTGCCAATATTTTTCATGGCACAGTTAAATCCAGATGAGGGAGCTAAGCTGGCCATCAGCAACAAGTCACGTGTAGACTTGCTGTACAAATCGAGCGTCATGTTGATGCGCTCGTTCAAGAAACTAAGGTCGAGACCCAAGTTCCACTGTTCTGTTGTTTCCCATTTAAGGTCCCTGTTAGGTATAGTAAGGGGCACCATACCTACGTTCCTGTCATCATTATCATAAGGATACACACCGCTTGGCACTGTGCCTAAATTGGCAAGGTTGCCGTTGGCGTCTTTCAGTAGCTCATAAATGCCGTATGTGTCATATTCTCCCACGCGGTTGTTACCCGTCAATCCCCAGCTCAGGCGCAGCTTACCGTTGCTCGCCACGTCTCGTATGGGGTTCCAGAAGCGCTCTTCTGTAAAGTTCCAAGCCAATGAGCCCGATGGGAAATAGCCGAAACGGTTCTTGCCACGAAACTTGGAGCTGCCGTCCGCGCGCATGGTGAAATTGCCATAATATTTTGATTTGTAGTTGTAGTTGAGCCGTCCGAAGAAAGACATCATTGCCCAGCTCGATGCCGTCGAGGAGGTGCGGGTGGGCGTGCCTTGGCTCATGCCTGCCATTCCGAGGTTCTCATTGGGAATGTTGATGGTCTTAAACTGATAGAACTCATAGTCAGAATTTTGGAGAGAGAAACCCAACAGCGTGTTGAAAAAGTGTTGTTTTTTCAGGTTTGTCTGGTAGGTCAGGGTGTTTTCGTTCAGCCATGTGGCACGTTTGTAGCGTGTCACCTGTGCGTTCACCTTCTCGATGGATGTCTTTCCGCCGTAGCGTGTCTTGGAATTATTAAAGTTGTCCAAGTTCCAACGAGCATCCGTATATCCGCCCGAAACCTTCAGTCTCAGTCCTTTCATGATTTCATATTGTAGAAATCCGTTGAACTGTATATATGTGTTGTTTCGTTTGTTATACTCATTGTTGAGCGACATATAGGGGTTGAAGCGGTAGTCGTTGGAGTTGTTCACATCCTCATCGGTGGCATTCTCCAGCAGTGATGTTAGAGGCAGGCCCGGTTGTGTTACTGGGCGATAGCCCCACACACTATAAAAGAGGTTGTTCATACCCGAATAAGACGCTTGCGATGGCGAGGCACCCATTTGGTTGGTCTGCGAATAGTTTACATTCAGGCTCACCTTGAGTTTGTTTTTGTCTATCGTGGTGCCCAAGCGTCCCTGCGTGCGGTTGTAGTTGGAGTTAATCACGATACCGTCTTGATCAAAATACGACAGTGATGCGTTGTATCTCAAGCCTTTGTCGCCTCCGTTGATGCTCACGCTATGGCTCTGTATGGGGGCGGCCTTGAAGATCATATCCTGCCAGTTGTATTGCTCAATGTTGCGGTAATCATCCAATGTCCACTGCTTGCCATCGTGTTTCGCGAGGTAAGTATCCGCGGCTTTCTCTGGGTACATCTCGTTCTGCAGCCTCACAAACTGGTACGCATCCATCATTGGTATCTTGCGCGTTATGGTCTGCCAACCTATGCTACCGTCATACTGAACCTTAGGCTTGCCAGCTTGGCCGCTCTTGGTCGTGATGATGATAACGCCATTGGCGCCGCGAGCACCATATATGGCCGATGCTGACGCATCTTTAAGTATGTCTACCGACTCGATGTCAGCTGGGTTGATACTGCTCGCTATGGATGGGTCTTCCACCGGGAAGCCATCTACAACATAGAGGGGAGAGTTGTCTTGGGTGAGCGAGTTGTTGCCTCGTATCACGATATTCATCTTGGCACCCGGCACGCCCTCGCCCGAACTCACGTTCACACCAGCGATACGGCCACCCAAAGTTTGGTCGAACGAGCTTACGGGGGTACTGATTAGCTCTTTCACGTCAGCTTTGGCGACAGCACCTGTGAGGTCGCGTTTTCGCACCTCTTGATAACCCACTATGACCACTTCGTTCAACAACTTGTGGTCTTCTTTCATCACTATGTTGACATTGTCGCCAGGCACGACGCTCTTTTCCACGCTTTCATATCCGATATAAGAGAAAGTCAGCGTGGCTTTCTTTGTTTTGATGTCTAATGAGAACGAACCGTCCAAGCCGGTGATGGTGCCTGTAGTGGTGTTTTTTACGGTCACCGTGACACCCGGCAAGGTCTCGCCCGTTTCGTCTTTCACAATTCCCTTTACAAGAGATTGAGCGTAAGATACCGTTGCTGAGAAACAAAGCATCAGCAAGATGGCACAGAATCTTAACTCTGCGAATTTAAGATTTTGCTTATTCATATACATTATATATTTAGGTTTTGATTTTTGGCGTTCAGGTAATGCTAATGCAAAAATAAGCCTATAATCTGTAAAACATGTATGACATTTGTACAAAATAATGCAGATATTGTACAAACGCAAAAGTTAATATTGCTTGTATCAGCGTATTAGCTTGTTTTGTTTTCTTTAATATAATTTACGTTTCTAACTTTTAAGAATTATCATCTATAACAAATGCTGCTTGATAGCTTGCATCACATTGGCGGGCGGACGTTGGTTGAGCAGCTCATTTTTCATAAAATTCATGTAGGGCGTGACAAAGTTGAAAAAGGCTTGGTACCCTTCGCAAAGATAGTTGAGCCCAGGATTGCCATAGCGATCTTTCACAAATCGATTTTTAGGGCATTCTCCATGACACGCAAACTCAAACCGGCACTCTCTGCATTGGCGTGGCAATGATTGGTGTTTCAACATGCTGAAACGCGATTGCTTCTCTCCATAAAGCATCTCTGCGATGGTTTGCTGCCTGATATTGCCCAACTTGTATTCTGGAAACACAAAGTGGTCGCACGAATACACGTCGCCATTAAACTCCATCACGCCGGCATGCCCACACTCTTTGGCGTAAACGCACACGCCAGGCTGCGCCCCAACCCAATTTGCCAAAGTGGCGTCAAACAATTGGACAAATGTTGTCCCGACATCATTTTGCACCCATTCCTTGAAAATGGTGCACAGAAAATGTCCCCATTGCCGTGGCGTTACGGAGAAAGGGGCCGTTCGTGCCTCGCTGCCATCTTGCAGACTGGCTAAGTGTCGGCCATCAGCGTGCGGTAATATTCGCTCAACAATGGGCGTGAATTGCAGAAACGCACTGCCGTATTCCTTAAAAAAATGATAGAAGTCTATAGGGTGGTTGGCGTTGTAGTCGTTTACAACTGCCATCGCGTTCCATTCCACGCCATGTTTCTTGAGCAGCCTAATGCCTTGCATCACGTTTTTCCACGTGGGTTTTCCTGATTGTGCATGCCTGTAACGGTCGTGAAATTCTTGTGGTCCGTCAATGGATACTCCTACCAACCAGTTGTTGGTTTTCAGAAACTCGCACCATTCATCGGTAATCAAGCTGCCGTTGGTTTGTATCACATTTGTTATCACCCTGCCTTTGGCGTAGCGCCTCTGGAGCGCGATGGCTTTTTTGTAGAAAGCCAATGGGCGTGCCATCGGTTCGCCCCCATGCCACGTGAAAAGCACCTCGGGCGTGGTTTGCGCCTCGATATACTCCTGTGTGAACCGTTCTAACAGCTCTTCTGACATGATATGCCGTGGCACGTTGTCATATAGTTTTGATTTTTCGAGGTAGTAACAATAGTCGCATGCCATGTTGCAGTGCGCGCCTACCGGTTTTAACATGACGTATAGGGGTCTCGAAAAAGGAGCGATGGTGTTTGTCATTGGTTGTCGTGTCGTTTAGTAGAGTTTTGTGTAGTGTCTTTGGCTCAACCCTCTCTAAGGAAGTCGAGCGCTTCTTTTATCTCATCGTCGGAGGCTGTCTGGTTGATGCGTATGTCGCCAATGCCGCCCAGCAAGGTGAAGTTGATGACGCCGTCTTTGTTTTTTTTGTCGTGTGCCATCAACTCCATCAGCTCCGGATAGTCATCGCAGGTGATGTCAAGCTGTCCGTAATGGTGGCGAATGAACCTCACGGTCTGCTGCATTGTGTCGGTGGGGAAGCCTGTCTTGACGGCCGAGAGATATAGTTCGCATACCAATCCGAAGGCCACGGCGTAACCGTGTGGCAATGGCTGTGTGCGTGATGGCGCGTCTTCGCTTTTCGCTTTGTCGTTTTTTGCTGTGTGTGCAGGTGGCTCGACGCCTTTCTTAATGCATCTGAACGAGAAACTCTCAAAGGCGTGCCCAAAGGTGTGCCCGAAGTTCAAGGCTTGTCGAGGGCCTTTTTCTTGGGGGTCTTGGGTTACGATGCGCTCTTTTACTTTTATGGAATCGGCGAGAATACGCTGCAAATGGTCCAAGTCGGGGGTTGTGAGATGAAAGTTTATCAACTCCGCCCAGTGCTTTTTGTTGGAGATGAGTCCGTGTTTCAGCATTTCGGCATAGCCCGAACGCAGGTTGGTCGTATCCAGTGTTTTGAGAAAATCTGTGTCGATGATTACGTATTCCGCGTCGCTGAAAACGCCAATCTCATTTTTCAAGCCGCCGAAATTGATACCCGTCTTTCCACCTACCGAGGCGTCTACCATGGCTAAGAGGGTGGTGGGTATGTTGATAAAATTAATTCCTCGTTTGAAAGTGGAGGCCGCGAGGCCGCCTAGATCGGTCACCATTCCACCTCCAAGGTTGAGCAAGCATGAGTGGCGGGTAGCGCCTCCACGTTGCAAGGCTTGCCATACGTGGGTGAGAGAGTTGATATCCTTGTGACTGTCGGTAGGCTCGATAATGATGTGCTGTGCCCCTTTCAGTGAAAAAAGCGATTCTATCTTAGGCCAACATTTGCCATGAGTGATGGTGTCTGTAAGGACAAAAATCTTGTCGTGCTCACACTCTGAGATGGCAATGGCCAATGCCGTGTTTATCTTTTGAGATATAATGACTCTCTGGTTCATGGTCCTAATTGTTTTATATTTGAATGGATGCTCTAAAATCAAGCTTATAGGTTGTCCACCTTTTTTCACGTTTCACGTTGCCATTATTTTCATGTACCGTTGTCGTTATTCTACACTTTTTCTTTAGTCGTATGGCCCGCTACGCACTTTCTTCAATCCAATAAACCAAGATAAAAACTGTATGCGTATTTGGTGGCAATTAGTTTTGGGCACCTGCTAAGTACAAATATACAGATAAAAAATCATCAACATGCCAGATGGCGCACGCTAATTAACACTTTTTAGTATTTGGGAAATGCTATTTCGCTCATGCTTGTTCGCATCATGAGATGAGATGTCGAAAATTATTTCTTTAAAAAAGACAAGCCAAAAAACACGACAAAACACCTTGTGAGCGTGGTGTATTTGCAAAAGGTAAGGCAGATGGTTCAAAATACGCGAAAAATGAAGTGGTTTTGTATTTGTCAGAGTATCAGCTGTTTGAGTGGATGAATGCTTGGTCCATGCGCAAATCGTCATGATTTGAGCTTGCGATTAGAACTCAATGGCTTGCCGATTCGGCATTAAAGGCGTGCCAATTAAAGCTCAATGAGTCTGCGTTTTGGCACAAAACGTATGACCAATAGATACCAATGACAAGACAGTCTTTGCGGAATGGTCGAAAATGTGTATGAAAATGGTGCGAGCATTGCTCAAAAATTTGCTAATAGGCTACTATTACTACCACCTGTTTTTGTGATATAAAATTGACAAAAAGTGTTAAGTCGACTCTCAAAAATACGACATGGCATTCTTCATTAGAACCTGCGGCATGAATTTGTGTTGAGTATTTTGCTCCTGTCTTCCACAGCACCATGTGATCACTCTTTCAACAAAGCACAAAAGAATCTTCATGGTTCTTTTGAAGTTAAACGTGGCAGCTGCAAGCATGACATTGATGAAGCCTCCGAAGAGACCCTTGCAGAAGTTCCTCCCTGGCCGTTGGTCCGCCTTGCGGTGCCCTACAACAGACTCTATTGCCGCCTGCTATGACGAACGCTCGTAGGCTCGCCAGAAAAGCTCCTCCCTGTAGAGGATTATGCCGCCGTTGTTGGCGGCATCCAATGCGATGATGTCCTTTCATGTCATGGTTGCTATATGCTTATTTGTTTTGAAAGACACAATGAGACAACACCGCATGGGGAAAACAGCCGTCCCTCACTCCTTGTGGGGAATGAAGGCTCGCAGAATGACTTGAGGCTTATATCCGGATTCTTGAAATACTGGCGAAGGAGAAACTCTTTCTCCAACGGGGTTTAAATGCTTCTTCATAATTTTACGTATTGAGGGCAAAAAGTAGGTGTAGGGAAATATAGGATTTTAATTTTCCAATAGAATAACTGAGCGCTTTTTTGGGGACGTTTCCGTGTAAACTTTTTGAGTAGCAGTAGTTCTTTGATTTTGATATTGCCATGCTGAATAGTAATGGAAAAAGGAGCTAAGAATGAATAAACCTCATTTTCTGAATCATGCTTTTTATATTTATTAAGGCACGTGGATTAAACCAATATGATGCCATTGCGTCTTAAAATAAACAGAAATTCTATATACAAAAGATTTCCAAAGTATGAAAAAAAGTCTTATCGTCGCTGTGCTGATGATGATATCAATAGTAGTTAGAGCGCAAGAGAGAGAGATTATGGGTGCGCTCGTAGATGGCGACACGCAAGAAGCCATGTCGATGGTGACCGTTCAGCTATTGAAAATGGACTCAACTTTTGTCGCTGGTGTTGTGTCTAACAGCAAGGGCCGTTTTATACTCAAGGCTCCGACTAATGGCAGATATATCTTGAAGATGTCGAGCGTGGGCTATGTGCCTGCATTTAAGAATATCAAGGTGACAAACGATCATGGGCTTAATGTTGGGCGGGTGTCAATGCGTGCCGACGCCGTGATGCTGAAAGGTGCGGAGATTACGGCGCAGGCCCTGAAGGTAAGCGTGAAGGAAGATACTTTTGTGTATAACAGTGCGGCCTACCGCACGCCTGAGGGATCGACCATTGAGGAATTGGTGAAGCGGTTGCCGGGTGCACAGGTGGACGAAAACGGCAAGATAACGATTAATGGCAAGGAAGTGAAAAAAATATTGGTTGAGGGCAAGGAGTTTATGACCGGCGATACCAAGACGGCTTTAAAAAACATTCCCACCTCCATCGTTGACAGGATTAAATCGTATGATCAGAAGAGCGATCTTTCGCGTGTGACAGGTATTGACGATGGCAATGAGGAGACAGTGCTTGATTTTGGCATGAAGCCTGGCATGAACAAGGGGGCAATGGTTAATGCCGACGGGGCCGTCGGAACCAAGAGCCGATATTCGTCGAGAGTGTTCGGTGGCTATTTTAACAGTGACATGCGCATCTTCGGCATGGGCAATGCCAACAACGTGAACGACATGGGGTTTGGTGGCAGAGGCGGATGGTATGGACGTGGACGCAATGGGTTGAATGCCACCAAAATGGCAGGTCTCAATATTAACTATGAAAAGAAGAACGTGCTGAAGGTTGATGGTAGTGTGCGTTGGAACCATAGCGATGGCGATGCATTGAGCAAAAGCTCTTCTGAAAATTTTGTCAGCACGGTGGGCTCGTTTTCTAACAGCCTGAACAAAATATTTTCGCGAAGTAATAGTTGGAACGCACGGGCTCGAGTGGAGTGGATGCCTGATAGCTTGACCAACGTGATGTTTAGACCATCGGTAAGTGTCAGCACCAACGACCAGCTCTCAAGTAATAGGTCGGCGGCGTTCAACGCAGACCCATATCGCTATGTTATGGACCCTCTTGCGCCAGAATCGATGGCTCAACTTGAGGCAGACAATCTTGTGGTAAACTCAAGAGACGGGAATGCTATGAGCTATTCTGACAATAACAACGTGGGCGCGATGTTGCAATTTAACCGCCGTTTGAACGCTCGGGGGCGAAATATGACGTTGAGAGCGGATGTGAACTATAGGGACAATGGCTCAAAAAGCTTATCCATCAACAACGTGCATCTGTACCAAATGAATAATACGATGGGGGCAGACTCCATGTATCAGACCAACCGCTACACCGTAACGCCTACCAGAAACTGGAGCTACACCTTACAAGCCACATATAGCGAGCCGCTATGGCGAGCTACATTCTTGCAACTGCGCTACCAGTTCAGTCATAGTTATAGCAAGAGTGACCGGTCAACATACGATTTTTCGAACCTTGGCGATAATTTCTTTTCTGGCATAACGACTGGATATAGGCTTTGGGATAGTTATTTAGGTCGACTCGAAAAAGATTACACGCATTATCGGGATGGCAATTTGAGTAGATATTCTGAATATTCCAACAATCGTCATGACATTGAACTGATGTTTAGGATGATACGCGAGAAATATCAACTCAACGCTGGCATATTGTTTCAACCGCAACGGTCTAACTATGTGCAGGACTACCAAGGCGTGAGCGTTGACACTGTTCGAAATGTGTTTAATGTGTCGCCGACATTTGATTTTCGTTATCGTTTCAACAAGGTGAGCAATCTCCGACTGAACTATCGCGCGTGGACCAATCAGCCGAGTATTGGGCAGATGCTTGACATCTATGATGACTCTGATCCTCTGAACATATCGACAGGTAACCCGGGACTGAAGCCTTCTTTCACACAAAACCTGCGTTTTTTCTATAATGGCTATTTTCAGGCGACGCAGCGCTCGGTGATGACTCATCTGAGATTTGCCACGACGAGCAACGCTATCAGTAACAAGGTGACTTATGACGAGCGCACCGGAGGCAGAACCTCGCGCCCAGAAAATATCAATGGAGACTGGAGCTTGAATGGTGTTTTCATGTTCAACACGCCTATAGACACGGCAGGCGTGTGGAATGTCAACACTTTCACAAACATGAGCTATAGCAACAATGTGGGGTACGTGAACTTGCGACGAAAAACCAATGCCGATAAAAATACTACGAAGGATTGGTTTGTCGGTGAGCGATTGGCTGGAAGCTATCGAAAAGACTGGTTGGAAGTGGAGCTTGACGCTTCGCTTAACTATCGACACTCTCGCAATAAACTCCAGACTACAGCCAATCTTGACACGTGGCGATATGCTTACGGCGCAAATGTCAACGTGACAGCTCCATGGGGTATGGCTGTATCGACAGACATACACATGAATAGCAGGCGTGGATATAATGACAATTCGCTCAACACGAATGAGTTGGTGTGGAACGCACAGGTGTCGCAGAGCTTCTTGAAAGGTAAGCCGTTAACGGTTATGCTGCAATTTTACGACATTCTGCAAAAACAAAGCAACTTCAGTAGAACCATCTCGGCCATGCTCCGAAGTGACACTGAGTACAACGCAATCAATAGTTATGTGATGCTGCACGTGAACTATAAGCTAAACCTTTTTGGTGGAAAGGCTGCACAAGGGGAAATGAGGCAAGGTATGTGGCGTGGTAGACATGGGCGTGGAGGCTATCATGGGAATCATGGTGGAAGATTTTAAACAAGTAGAGGAACAAGAGGCGCATACGAAAAACAGAGGCTATGGGTGAACGTTTCTTCATCTATAGCCTCTATTGTCAAGTGTTAGTTTTGTGATTTGGATAGTGTCTTTTTCCGATCCAAATGGTTGCTACTTGTTGCTTAAAATAATCTTTTCGATAATTTGTGGGAAATATTTCATCTCAAGGACATGCTCTTTCTCCGCGATATTATCAGGATTATCATCAGGCGAAAGGGGCGTTTTGTACTGGGCTATGATTTCTCCTCCATCTATTTCAGAGCTTACCCAGTGTACGGTCATGCCCGTTTCTTTCTCGCCAGCAGCCTTGACGGCCTCGTGTACATGATGTCCCCACATGCCTTTGCCACCAAACTTGGGCAAGAGTGCGGGGTGAAGGTTAAGCATCTTGTGTGGATAAGCCTTGATGAGAAAATCTGGAATGAACAGTAAAAAGCCCGCCAACACTATGAAATCAATGTTATGGCGCTCAAGTATAGGCATGAGTTTGGCCGCGTTGTTGAAATCGGCCTTGGATAGAACGCATGTTTCCACGCCTAATTTTTGGGCTCGCACGAGAGCGTAAGCATCGGCTTTGTTGCTAAGTACAAGATTGATTTTGATATCGTTGGAGCCTTGAAAATAGCGTATGATATTCTCGCAGTTGGTTCCGCTGCCCGATACAAAGATGGCGATGTGAGTCATGGAGGTGATAGTGTAAGAGGGTTTCTAAATATTGGAACAAATGATAGGGTAGGTGGGTCAGTCTATGTCGTCCCAGCCATCATCGTCAAAACCGAACATGGTGGGTGTAACAAAAGCCTCGAGAGCTCTGCGGTCTTTTTTTGTGGGGCGCCCGGTACCACGCGCCCTGTCCACGAAGCCGCTGATGCGACTCATCTCCAACAACTCGTATTGTTTGGGGTCGGTGATGTTCTCGTACACCTGTGGTACCAATTTAGCACCTACGCGCTGCTCTATACAAGATAACACCTTGAAAGAATACGTAATGGGTGGTTTCTTCACATTGATGATCTCGCCAACCTTGATGGTTCGGCTGGGTTTGACATTAATGTCGCCTACCGTGACGCGGTTGTTCTTGATGGCATCGACAGCTACGGAGCGCGTCTTGAAAATGCGTGCCGCCCATAGCCATTTGTCAATGCGAGCAGAGGTGCCGCACTTGGGTAACGGCTTGGCGTTAGTCACGCTTATGGATTGGTTTGCGTTGTTTTCGGATTTGGTATTGTCTGACATGATAGATAAATGGAGTAAAATGAACGGCCGTGGCGTGGTGGCCATTTTTGATGGTCGAAATAGAAGCTGTTATCGTTTATGTTTGCCCATGCTGTTGAATTGGTTCATTGTAGCGTTGATACCTTGGAGAACAAAGCTCTTGATGATATTGATGGACGTGTCAATGGTGGGCAGGAGTGTTTGCATTTCGTCTTCGTTGTAGCGGCCGAGCACCCAGTCTACTTGTGCGCCATGAGGATAATCATTGCCCACGCCTATGCGCAGTCGGGCATAATTGGTGCCAATGAGCTGAATGATGTGCCCCAAGCCATTGTGCCCACCGTTACTGCCACTGGCCTTGAGACGATAATCGCCCAAGGGAAGTGCCACGTCGTCACTGATAACGAGTAGTCGGCTTTGGTCTATTTTCTCTTGGTTGAGCCAATATCGCACAGCATTGCCACTGAGATTCATAAACGTAGATGGTTTGAGCAGAAAGATTTTTCGCCCTTTGAGAGATGTCTCGGCAACAAAACCATAACGTTTGTCCTCAAAACAAATATTGGACGCCTTGGCAAAGGCGTCCAATATCATAAAACCTGTATTGTGTCGGGTGCCAGCGTATTCGTCGCCGGGATTGCCCAATCCACAAATTAAATACTTATCCATGGATGAATTACTCGCCCTCTGCAGGTGTCTCTGTTGTCTCTTCTTCTGGAGCTTCCTCCTCGGTTTGGGCAGCGTTGCGAGTCATCTTAATGGAGCAAACTACGACGTCTTTGCTTGTTGCAAACTCCAGTCCTTCAAATGACAAATCACCTACCTTGATACTCTTGCCAATCTTGAGGGCTGTAACATCGATGTCAAGATGCTCGGGTATCTGTTGGTAGGGCGCCGTGACAGCTATCTTGCGTATGGAAAGGTTCATACGTCCACCATCGCGAACACCTTGTGCAAGACCTGTCAATTTGACGGGAATGCCAATGGTAATGGGCTGCTGGTCGTTCACTTCGTAGAAATCAACATGCAAGGGAGCGTCAGTTACTGGATGAAACTGGATTTCTTTCATCACGGCAGTGTGGCTTGTGCCATCGATGTCTATCTTGATGACGTAGATATGCGGTGTGTAGATAATCTTGCGCAGCTCGCTAAAAGGCGATGCGAACGCTAAAGCTACTGGTTTGCCATCTTGTTTATTCTCGCCATAGAGGTTGCAAGGAATCATGCCTTGTTTGCGAATGGCTTTAGAAGCTTTTTTACCAAGGGCCTCTCGCTTCTGACCTGTGATACTAATTTCTTTCATGATCTTTCTTTTAAATGTGTTACTCTAAATTAAATTGTATTGTTAATTCACCATCACACTGGAAATCATTTTGCCAAAGTGAAAATGCGATGCAAAATTACCCTTTTTATTTGAAATGTGCAAAGTTTTTCTAAAAAATAAGGTTTTATGCAGACGTTTCTTGCAAGTATATGGATTTTTAGTTACATTTGCAGATAGTAAAAATAAATTTCTTTGAATCATAAGACCAATGATTAATCGTGATCTAATACGTATTAAGGTACTCCAGTTAACCTACGCATATTATCAAAACGGTAACAAAAATATCGATATCGCAGAAAAAGAGCTGCTCTTCAGCCTATCAAAAGCATACGATTTATATAATTTTCTCTTGGCACTTGTTGTCGCTGTAACCAAAGAAGAGCGCCGACGTATGGACTTGTTGACACAGCGGGCGGCGCGTGAGGAACTTGAGGCGCCTTCGCAGAAATTTGCGTTCAACCAGTTTGCGGTGCAATTGGAGGAAAACAAGATGCTAAATTCTTTTCTTGAGGATAAGAAACTATCGTGGGAAGACGATATAGAGTTTGTGAGGAGACTGTGCAACCAAATAGAGCAAAGCCAGATTTACAGTGAATATATGTCCACTCCTGAAAATGATTATGAAACGGACAGGGAGCTTTGGCGTAAACTCTATAAGTTGTTCATACAAGATAATACAGATTTAGACACGCTTTTGGAGGAGAAAAGCCTGTATTGGAATGACGATAAGGAGACGGTGGACACATTCGTACTCAAAACCATTAAACGGTTTGAACTTGAGAACAAAAACAAACAAGAGTTGCTGCCAGAGTACAAAGACGAGGAAGACAAAGAGTTTGCACGCAAGCTTTTTCGCGCAACGATACTTAATGCGGACGATTATCAACGCTATATGAGCGAGACTTCTCGTAATTGGGATTTCTCTCGTTTGGCCTATATGGATGTGGTCATCATGCAAATAGCCATCGCTGAAATGCTCAATTTCCCCGGCATTCCCGTCATGGTGACGATAAATGAGTTTGTGGAGTTGGCCAAATTGTATTCCACGCCGCGCAGTGGCTCATACATTAATGGCATGCTTGACGCCATAGCTCGCTACTTGATAGGCGAGGGAAAGATGCTCAAGGACATGCCTGAGCCACGCCAACGTTTTTCGCACGATGATAACAGGCGTGACAAAGAAGAGGGAAACGGACCTGTGAGGTTTGTACACAGGCCTCGTATCAATGAGCAAACACAATCAGAAACTAACAACACGGACAACGAATTGGGTATGCAGGCTAATATTGAGGTTGGTGAAGTAGAGGATTCTTCGAGCGAAGAAACGCCTGTGGACATGACGAAAGAATAGATAATTTTTAGAAAATCAAATAATATATAGACAATGAGTACATTAATATTGGCTGCCCAGGCAGCTCAAGGTGGAGGAGGCATGGGAGGCATGCTTATTATGATGGTGGTTATTTTTGCCATCATGTGGTTTTTCATGATTCGCCCACAACAAAAAAAACAAAAGAAGATACGCGAGTTTCAAAACTCTCTACAGGAAGGATCCAAAGTGGTAACTGGGGGTGGAATCTATGGCACAGTAAAGCGTTTAGACGCCGCCACAAACACTGTTGACGTGGAAATTGCTCGTGGCGTGGTCATATCCGTAGACAAGAGCTATGTATTTGCGGACGTAAGTCAGCAACAACCTAATGCATAGACTGAAGAAAATATATCATATCGTCAGGAACTTCTTGTTCGGATTGCTGAACAAGGAGTTCTTGATTTTTCTATTCTTTCTTTTTCTCAGCGGCATCTTCTGGTTGATGATGACGCTCAATGAAACTTATGAGAGAGAACTTCCAGTGGCTGTTCGTATTAACGGCGTGCCCAAAAACGTGGTGATAACCACTGATATTTCAGACACGATGTATGTCACTGTGCGTGACAAGGGATTTATTTTGGCGTCATATTCTTTAAGCAAACGCATACGCCCCATTGTGCTCAACTTCTCAACTTACGCTAATAAGCAGTCTGGTCATGGTCAAATCCCATTGTCTGATTTGCAGCGATTGGTGAGACAAAGGATATTCGCATCTTCAACAATCGTGTCTGTCAAAATAGAAAAACCTGATTTTTATTTTAACTATGGACGTAACAAGAGAGTGAAGGTGAAACTTGTAGGTAATATCATTCCTCGCAAGAACTATTATTTATCCCACGTTCAGTTTGTTCCAGATAAGGTGATAATTTACGCGTCGGCAGCAAAATTAGATAGTATCAATGCGGTTTTTACCGAATATCAAAACGTTGTCAACTTTGACGATACGGTGGTGAAAACGGTAAGATTGAAGGCTATGACAGGAGTGAAGATTGTGCCGCAGAGTGTCAAGTTATCATTATATCCCGATATATTGACAGAAGAGAGTGTGGTTGTACCTATCACGGCCATCAACAAACCAGAGAATTTAACCGTTCGGACATTCCCACAGAAGGTAAGGGTACATTTCACGGTAGGGGCTAGTATATTCAGAACTATCAAGTCGTCTGACTTTAGGGTTGTGGTAGACTATCGAGAAGTGGCTGCCCGGAGAAGTGAGAAGTGTAAACTTTATTTGCAAAACAAGCCTCGCGGTGTGGGTAACGTCAGAATGGAAATGGAACAGGTGGACTATCTCATCGAACAATAGACCATGAAAATAGCGATAACTGGTGGTATAGGAAGTGGAAAAAGCTATGTGTGCCAATATCTTCGACAACTTGGTATACATGTCTATGACTGTGATGCGGCGGCTAAACGATTATTGGCTGAAGATATACGTATCCAGCAATCCCTACGCCAACTTGTAGGTAACGAGGTCTATACGGATGGCGTGTTGCAAAAAAAAATATTGGCTCAATATATTCTAAAATCCGCACAAAACAAACAAGCTGTTAATGATGTGGTTCATCCAGCAGTCGCTCTTGATTTCATACGCAGCGGCTACTCATGGTTGGAGAGTGCCATTCTCTTTGAAAGTGGGTTTGACAAACGTGTCGATTTCGACTGTATCGTATGCGTTAGCGCTCCGCTCAAAATACGAATTAACCGCATTATGCGGCGCGATGGCATCAGTGAAGAGAAGGCCTTGCAGTGGATAAACTGCCAAATGTCGCAAGAGAAAATGGAGAGCCGGTCAAACTACGTTATAATAAACGATGGTGAAAAAAATATAGAAGAACAATTTAAAGAATTATTTAACAATATAAACAAGAAATAAAATGGAAACAATACTGTCAATTTCTGGTAAGCCAGGACTATACAAACTCGTGTCACGTGGCAAGGCAAACCTCATAGTAGAGACGCTCGAAGAGCCTGGTCGCCGTATGCCAGTGTTCGCATCTGATAGGGTAACAAGTTTGGCTGATATTGCAATGTACACCAACGAGGATGATGTGCCTTTGTGGCAAGTGTTTGCCAATGTTGGGAAAAAAGAGGATAACAAAGAGGCTTCTATCAATTATAAGAAGTGTTCGAGCAAAGACCTTCGTGTGTATTTTGCTGAAATATTGCCCAACTATGACCAAGATCGCGTGCATGACAGTGACATAAAAAAACTCTTGCAATGGTATAATATCTTGGTGAAAAGCGGAAACACCAATTTCAAAGAGCTGCTCTCGCCTACAGAGGGTGATAATGTGGACGATCGAAAATAATCGGATTTTAACACTGGCATAACTTGTTGGTTATTGCTGTCCGGTAAAACTCAAAAATGGCACGTGTGAGATGCAATTTCGAAAATCTGGCGGCTGACGATAAAAATGCCGCCCATATTTATCGAAACGATAGCCATGCTTTATGAGTTGGAGGAAAACCTCAGGCACAAGAAAGCCCCACCCGAGGAAGTTGAGACGGAGCGAAAAGCTAAAGCTTACCCCATCCTTAAGTATTTGGAGACTTATATGCTGGATGTACACAAGCAGTACACCGCTGGCTAAGCTATGGAGAAGGCGTTGCGTTATGCCTTCACCGTATGGATACGCGTTGTCAGGTACGTGCAGGACGGACGCTTCAACATAGACAACAATCTCATGGAGCAAGCCATCAGGCCTATCACGCTTGGAAGAAAGAATTATCTGTTCTGTGTCGACAATGAAGAGGGGGCGGAGAACGATGTCATCTTCTACACCTGCATGGCGTGTTGCAGGGAAGCAGACATAGAGCCACGCAAAATGGATTAGAGAAGTCCTTTCAAAGCCACTGCCAGAAATGACGGAGTAGGAGCTAACAAGAATACTGCCTTCAAATTTCAAATACACAAATAACCCTTATATGCTGCCAGGCACATAAGGGTTATTTGTTAGTGTGAAAGACGGCTAATATTGGATGATTATGGCGTTTCTTGTCTTGCCATTTCCATGCATAGCTACATGCACTATGGGTGGAAGAATTTGTGACATGTGTTTGATGTGTCAAAAAAAATCACCAAAAACAACACTTTGCGGATTGTCCAATCCGTGCAGGAAAACCGAGACTAATGACCCAAAAATACAGACGTGACATCGCAAAATACGCAACCAGCATGCGATAAATACATAATCAACGTGCATTTAGCCCATAATGGCAAGCTGATTAGAACGTAGACGTCACCCCATTAACCACTAATCATACCTCGATTAGTGCTTAATGATAAACCGAACAGAAAACTTCTTATAAGCAAACTGTTGAGAGAATACTACAACTGTATAATATATAGGTACTTATAGAAAACTCTCATTTCTCGCATATTTGCCAGCTATCTGTAGGATGTTTACAAATAAACGATTTTTGAGAGACTACTTGTAGTAATTTCTCACCATATTTTTTTTGTTTTATTGATTATACCATGCCCTTTATTATCCTTATTAAACAAATACCTAAAACTTTCTACTTGATAACCATACGGTGTTACTTACAACTACACTTAGAGCTATATTCACTCAAAAATCTGAACTAATGAGACGTATGCACACACTTGCCTCTCCCATATTACCTATGGATTGATAACATTCAACTCATGCTACTGTCTTACAAGCATGATGTAAAAAAATAACCGCAGACAACGGACCTGAATTTGCAGACTGCAAATGGTTGGCAAAAACATTGGATACGAAATATACCATTGAGGAAGTAGCAAGAAAAATGGGGATTTCAAGAGTTAACGCTTAGTCAGAAAATGAGCCGTAACCCTACAATAGGCACTTTGGAACGGATAGCAAATGCTATCGGCTGCAAGGTAGTGGACTTCTTCCAAGACGAAATTTCCTCTTTCTCTGCTATCATCAAGCACAACGGCGAGTTGAGGGAGATTACTTCGGTAGAAGAATTAGAAGAGATAGTCGGAAAGTTGAAAACAGGAGGAGTAGTTGCACTTATGATGAAATAATGCCTAATTTTACTATACGGTAGAAAAAACAGCAGAAAAAGTTGTTATATATAGAAACTTTTATTACTTTTGCAGTATGAGACGAATAAGAACATACGGTGGCTATTTTCAGGCATTCATGCAGACGTTGGATGAGAAAGTGCAGCGAAAGATAGACTACGCCTTGCAGCTACTGAAAACACAGGAAAGACTTTCGTCAAAGTTTGTCAAAGCAATCAGAGATGGATTGTTTGAATTGCGAATTGAATACGAGAGCAATATCTACCGTGTATTCTTTATTTTTGACAACGGACAAATCGTGGTGCTGTTCAATGGCTTTCACAAAAAGACACAGAAAACACCCAGACAAGAAATAGAAAAAGCACTAAAGATAAAGGAAGCATATTATGAAGACAAACAACCACAAGATTGAAGACTACGACCTCGTGCTGGATGAAAAATACGGCAAGGAGGGTACACCGCAACGTGTACAGTTTGAAAATGAGGCAAAGGCTTTTTATGCCTCGCAAATCCTTTTACAAGCACGCAAGGAAGCAAAAATGACGCAAACCGAATTGGCAGAAAAAGCAGGTACGACCAAGTCATACATATCAAAAATAGAAAACGGATTGATTGAGCCTGGAGTAGGACTATTCTTTCGCCTTGTTAACTCTCTCGGATTGCGCATAGACATATCAAAGCCAATAGGATAGTTACATCAATAGGCTTTAATATGATGACCAGTTAAGATACTTACGATATTAGCGAATTGGCAAGGATACTTCTCGCATATTTGCCAGCTATCTATAGGATTTTTACAAATAAACGATTTTTGAGAGACTACTTGTAGTAATTTTTCACCATAATTTTTTTGTTTTATTGATTATACTATGTCCTTTTTATCCTTATTAAACAAATACCTAAAACTTTCTACTTGATAAACATACGTGTTACTTACAACTACACTTAGGGCTATATTCGCTCAAAAATCTGAACTAATGAGACGTATGCACACACTTGCCTCTCCCATATTACTTATGGATTGATAACATTCACCTCATGCTACTGTCTTACAAGCATGATGTAAAAAAACAACCACAGACAACGGACCTGAATTTGCGGCACATAAGGACATTACAAAGTTCTTAGGCGTACCCGTGTACTTCGCTGATCCATATTGTTCATGGCAAAAGGGAGCTATTGAGAATACAAATAAACTAATCAGACAATATATACCGAAAAAGGATTCGTTTGAACATTAAAAGGATTCGTTTGAACATTAAAAGGATTCGTTTGAACATTACACATACAAGAGAATTATGTCGATACAAAAGAAACTGAACGAAAGTCCGAGAGAAAAATTAAACTTTTCTCCACCTAAGTGCGAGTTCTTCAAACACGTTTAGTAATTTTGCATTTGCTGGTTGACTCTACGCACCCGCATATTTTGCTGTCATTGCATCAAAAAACTTGCAGAAATCATCTGCCATACAAAATATTTCAGTAACTTTGTCTTCGGTGATCATAGCGATTTTTGTTTGTAATTCTATGTATATCAACACTTTAAAGTTGCAACAAATTTCGCAAATCACCAAATTTACAGACACTTATAATTCGTCGAACTCACGTTATATTTAGTAAACGATGCGAAACAGAATCTCTACCCTATCATTTGTCCTCCTATTGTGGCTAAGCGCATTTGGTGTGCCTGTGAGCAAACAAAAGGCTCAAAAGTTAGTGGAAAACTACAATCAGATGGCGAAACTCTTGCACCTTACGACTGATAAGAACGTACAAAACCTTTTCCGTGAACTTATAAGATTCACGGAAAAGTTCAAGTTACTTCAGTAACAAACTGTGGAGTTAACAGAGGTCTGTCGTCATATTCATATAACAATTATTCTTTCTGCATCTTATAAAAATATATATCCTTTATAACTTTTTTTTTAGGTAATTCGCAAATGTTATAGATTTTAGCCACAAAGGTATCGGGTGGAGCTTGCCTCTCAAAATAATAATTAAGAGTGTATGGTGCTTCGAATGCAGGGATGTCATCTATTTCCCAAGTTTCTCCATAACCTTTGTTTTGCAAACTATCTCTACCTGACAAAATAATTATAAATTGATAATTATCTCTGTCAACTATTAACATATCACTGTTGTAATCTCTGTAATTATATGGATGTTCGACAAATGCTTCTTTTATATGAATGTATATGCTATCAAATACTATTGTGTTTTTGTCTGCTTTATATAGAGATACAAGTGCATCTCTCCTTTGGGACTCTGTTGCAGACATACTGTTTGTAATCCTTAAGGTCTTTCGTTTGTAAAAACAATTGCATGATGATAACGTATTCATTATTACTATTGCCAAAATTGTCAAAAAAAGCTTTCTCATCATATAATATACACCCGTTGGCGGAATTAATTTAGTGCATACTTAATTCTGCCAATGGGCTTGTTGTTAATGAAGTTTGCGTATTGCAGAATGGTGAGTGCACTAATTTTGCCAATGATTCTGGCAAACAAACCATTCGTTAGTCGACCCTCAAAAAGGCGACATCGCATTTTTCATATAGACCTGCGTGATGATTTGGTATTGAAAATTTAAGTTCAGCCTCCCACAGCACCAC
>NZ_QENY01000009.1 GCF_003096815.1 Hallella colorans | reverse complement strand
ATATTAAGGCAACTAAGCCCAAAGACCGACACGTCTCGCTTCTCGTACTACTTCTCTGTCTATGTAAATATTCTCAAAGAACGCTTCTTTTGTCGTGCCAACCGAAATAATTTCGGAAAGCGAGTGCAAAGGTAAACAATTAAAGAGTAGCCTCCAAACTTTTAATGGAAAAATATCGAATTATATGCCATTTTTTCCAAAATCATTACAAAATACGCTATAAAAGAGATAATCTCATTATTATAATATATAAGAAAGCAGGAGAAAAAAGCAAGAATGAAACACGCAAGGAGAATAAAATTACTAATGATGCCACAAACTATCCCGTTACTCCCAGATACGTGCAGTCTATATTGCGATCAATACAAAAGCATAATCGTCCAAACTACTTCGTTATTGTAACAACCTTACCGCGCAACACCGCTTTCACGTGATAAAAAAGCTCCAACATATTGAGGGGGTAGATTCAACTTAAAAATGCAACCACGTTTGCAAATATAAGCAAAGAACTTTAAGTGGTGTTTTAAATCCCATCTTTTTTTCTTAGTCTTGCGTTTATTTTATATTGATATTATTTAATTTGATTATCTTTAAATTACTTAAAATCAACCTATTAAGGAATGTGTTGCCTATAGAGCTTATGAGTATACTCTATGAACCCATTTTTCCCATGAGCAGTAGAGATGCGCAAAAAATATTTCCGCATCTAAAACTTTTGCCAACCACTTGTGGTCTGCAAATTCTGGTCCGTTGGCTGTTATTATTGTAACATCATGTCTGTAAAGCAGCACCATGAGGAAATTTATAGATCCATAGGCAGGTACGAAAGGAACAAGTGTGTCTATACATCCCATTATTTCAGATTTTTAAGCGAAAAGGCATCAGATTATTTTCCAAGTACCTTTTTCAAGGAAAAGAATTTGGCATTTGACTGCCTATGAGGATTTCCAAAAGGGAACTAACTGAATTTCCCTCACAGAAACCTTTCTCATAGCTGTGCACCCTGCGTTCCTGTATACGTGGGGTTTGCATAAAATGCCACTCGGAAGTGCTATTACAAACAAGCATAGAAAATCTCAAAAAGAATGGGCAATAGCCTCATCGAGACTATATGGCATGTTGGAATTTACCGTCAAACGAAGCGAAAAAAGAATGAAAAGATATTGACAAACGGTCGCTTATATTTCGATTATTCTCAAGCGAGCAAGGTGATGAACGAAAATACGGCCGTTTTGAGAGTTTTCTGTAACGTTCTATGAACCAGAAATTTGTGGGGACAACGCAGAAATATAGAACAAATAGTTTTTCTTAGCTGTAGTGATTAGTGCTTAATGGCTGTGTGATTAGTGCTTTGACACGATGCGTTCCAAGCCTAATCACAACACCATTACAGCCTATACACAACGTCATAAGATACCAATGGCGTAACAACATTGTAAACATGGTGGCGTCTAAGCAAAATAAAGACTAAATTTCAAGTTATTTTTCTGTAGAATGGCCATCATGGAGCACGCAAGTTTTAGATAATTTAATTTACAAAAGACGCATGGGTATCCTGACGCTCTAAACATCAATGACCAGTCCCTCGTTGGCCAAAACCGTATTGGGAAATATCTCTTGCGCCTCTTGCAAAAGCACCTTCTCGTCTTCGTAACGCGCGCTAAAATGCCCCAGCACAAGTTTGCCGGCGCATGCGTCACGCGCCACCATGGCCGCTTGCGCGGCCGTGGAGTGATAGTAGAGCTTGGCACGTTCCGCCAAACTACTGTCATAAGTGGCCTCGTGGTATATCGTCGTGACCCCCTTGACCACCTGCCAGAGCCGTGGCATATAGCGCGTGTCGCTACAATAGGCATAACTGCGCGGCGGATCGGATGGCGACACCAATCGGTCATGGGGTATAATCTCGCCGTCTGGAGTGACCCAGTCGGCACCGTTTTTGATATTGGCGATTTGGCTCACAGGTATATTGTAAAAGTCTATCATGTCGCGACGAATGTGCGGCAACGTGGGGCTCTCCCTAAAAAGATAGCCACAGCATGGTATGCGGTGCTGTAACGGGATGGTCTCCACGGTAACGCTGCGGTCTTGATAGACAACAAGGTGACGCCCCGTCTCTACCGCGTGAAACACCACGTTAAATTCGAGGCTGTTGCAAAACAGTTTTATCATGGCATCGAGCATGGGGCCCAAGTCGGCCGGCGCGTATACATGGAGTGGCGCCGTGCGCCCAAGCATGCCAAAGGTGGAAATGAGCCCTATCAACCCAAAGCAATGGTCGCCATGCAGGTGGGATATGAAGATGGCTTGTATCTTTGTGAAACCCACATGCGCTCGGCGCAATTGCACCTGCGTGCCCTCGCCGCAATCCACCATGAAAAATTTTCCACGCACCTCCACCACTTGCGAAGAGGCGTTATGTTTCAGCGTAGGCGTGGCACTTCCACAACCAAGGATATGTATCTTGAAAGGTTCCATACGGGTGCTCAAGGCACAAATGGTGTTATGGCCGCTTGAAAGTGAAGATGCCCTGCTTGTTTTCAAGGTAGAGCGAGTCTTTTCCAAGCTTCACGATATCAAAGGTATCCTTGTTTAACAATAGTTGTCCGTTCAGTATTTTCCAATTGGTCCAAGGATTTGTCTCGGCCTTGACATTCGACCTGACGGTGCCATCTTCGAGGATGTCGAAGTTTTTGTCCAAGCTTGTCCACTTGCCAAGAAGCGTGGTGATATTGACCACTTTCTTGGCCACCCGCTCATTATCCAGGCCCTTGCCCTCTATCACCGCAAGCCTGTCGCCCACCAATAAGCCTCCCTGCACGTCTTGCTGGCCGTCCGCGCTCTCAAGAATCATGTATTGCAGGCTGTCGCCAGCGTCGGTGATAAGTTCTAAAGAGTGCATGGCCGTGCCCTCGCCGCATGTGCCATAGACGGTGGTGTCTATTACGGCGTTGTCCACTTGAAGCGTATCGGCAGGCTTCCGAGCGTTTTTTTTGGAGCCAAATTGGCAGCTCCCTAATACGAATAACGCCCCAAACAAAATTACGGCAAAACTAAATTTTGCCTTAAAATAATATGTTTTCATATCTCGTCATTATTATTTTCATGTAGTTTGGCCTCATTCCAGAGAGTGTCCATCTCTGCCAATGTAACCTCTCCCATCTGTCGCCCCGAGGCTTTCACCTTGCGCTCCACATAGTTGAAACGGCTGACAAATTTGCGATTGGTACGCTCCAAGGCATTGTCAGGGTTAAGATGGTATAGCCGCGCCGCGTTGACAACGCTGAAAATGAAGTCGCCAAGCTCGCTCTCCGATCGCTCCACGTCCTCTTTGTTCAGTTCCGTTTCCAACTCTCGAAGCTCCTCGCGCACCTTATCCCACACGTCCTCGCGTTTTTCCCAGTCAAAGCCCACATTGCGAGCCTTGTCCTGAATGCGGTACGCTTTGATCATCGATGGTAAGGCTTGGGGCACGCCGCTCAGCACGCTCGCGTTGCCATCCCGCTCTCGCTGCTTGACTTGCTCCCACGTTCGCTCCACCTGCCCGGCTGTCTCTGGAGTGTCGCCTGTCGAGGTTTCATCAGCCTTGTAGACCACTTGGCCTTGGTCGTTGATTTTCATATCAGGATTGGAAACGCCGAAAGGCTCATTTTCTATTCCCCAATCACCACTTGACTCGCGCCAATCAATAAACGGATGGCGAAACATTAGTTTGTCGGCTTCGTGGTCGCAGACATCGGCTATATCAAACGAACGGTTCTCGTCGCCTATGAGCGAGTAGAACATGACATGCTCCATCACGTCGCCGAGCTCTTTCATAATCTCCCGGCTATCGCGCTTGGACAGCGCGTCGGCAAGTTCGTAAACCTCCTCGATAGTGTTGGGTCTAAGGCTGTCCAAAGTTTGCTTTCTGTCCCAAGGACATTCTTTGCGCAAACGGTATTGCACGTCGAGCAGCCGTCCGAAAGCTGCCAACATTTCTTCTCGTGTATGCACTTTAAGTATCTTTTTAATGCAAAGTTACGGCTTTTAGGTGGATAATTCGTAACTTTGCATTGTTTTTATACGAATAAATCAGATACATAAGACATTCATCAATGGAAATAGCAAGTAAGTATGACCCTCAAGAGGTAGAGTCGAAATGGTATGAGTATTGGCTAAAGAATAACTTTTTCAGTTCCAAGCCCGATGGGCGCGAGCCTTACACCGTCGTCATTCCGCCTCCCAACGTCACAGGCGTGCTTCACATGGGACACATGCTGAACAATACGATACAAGACATTTTGGTGCGCAGGGCGCGCATGGAGGGCAAGAACGCTTGCTGGGTTCCTGGCACAGACCATGCCTCTATCGCCACCGAGGCCAAGGTGGTGGGCAAGCTCGCGCAACAGGGCATCAAAAAAACCGATATCTCTCGCGATGAGTTTCTGAAGCACGCATGGGAGTGGACGCATGAGCATGGTGGCATAATATTGAAGCAACTGCGAAAGTTGGGATGCTCGTGCGATTGGGACCGTACTGCTTTTACCATGGACGAGACACGCTCGGAAAGTGTCATCAATGTATTTGTAGACTTATATAAGAAAGGGTTGATATATCGTGGCGTGCGCATGGTGAACTGGGATCCGCAGGCGCAAACGGCCCTCTCTGACGAGGAAGTAATCTATAAAGATGAGCATTCCAAGCTGTTCTATTTGAAATATTATGTCGCCCAAGAGGACCAAGCCAGCGTGAAACGGCTCGACGACGGCAACGTGATACACCAAGACGGCAAGGGATATTACGCCGTGGTGGCCACCACACGGCCCGAGACCATCATGGGCGACACGGCTATGTGCATCAATCCGGACGACATCAAGAACACTTGGCTACGTGGCAAGCATGTGGTGGTGCCTTTGGTGAATCGCGTCATTCAAGTGATCGAAGATGATTATGTGGACATTCAGTTTGGAACAGGGTGCCTCAAGGTGACCCCCGCGCACGACACCAACGACCATGCCTTGGGATTGAAGCACGGATTGGAGACCATCGATATCTTTAACGATGACGGCACTATCTCCGAGGCGGCCGGTCTCTACGTGGGACAAGACCGCATGGAGGTGAGAAAGCAAATCTCACAGGACCTTCAGACGGCCCAACTGATGGAAAAAATAGAGGACTACGACAACAAGGTGGGGTTCTCGGAGCGCACCAAGGTGCCCATAGAGCCCAAACTCTCGACGCAGTGGTTTCTCAAGATGAATCATTTCGCCGACATCGCCCTCGAGCCAGTGATGAGCGACGAGATAGAGTTTTATCCCAAGAAATACAAAAACACCTATCGCCATTGGCTTGAGAACATCAAAGATTGGTGCATCTCAAGGCAGTTATGGTGGGGGCATCGCATACCAGCTTACTATTTCAAGGACGCGTCGGGCAAAAACGCGTTCGTGGTGGCCAAAAGCGCGGAGGAGGCCTTGGAGCAAGCCAAGAAGCAAAACCCGGCTCTGACGGCCAATGATTTGACACAAGAGAGCGACTGTCTTGACACATGGTTCTCGTCTTGGTTGTGGCCTATCTCGGTGTTTGACGGCATAAATCATCCGGACAACGAGGAGATAAAATACTATTATCCTACCTCCGACTTGGTGACCGGCCCAGACATAATCTTCTTCTGGGTGGCCCGAATGATCATGGCAGGCTATGAGTATCGAGGCACTTTCCCATTCAAGCACGTTTACTTCACGGGTATTGTGCGAGACAATCTCGGCCGAAAAATGAGCAAGAGCCTTGGCAACTCGCCCGACCCATTGAAGCTCATCGATAAATATGGAGCCGATGGCGTGCGCATGGGCATGATGCTCTCGGCGCCCGCCGGCAATGATATACTGTTCGATGAAACGCTTTGCGAACAGGGTAGAAACTTCAACAACAAGATATGGAACGCCTTTCGATTGGTGCGTGGATGGCAGGCCGCCGACATGGAACAGCCCAAGGCGTGCAACCTCGCGGTGGCATGGTTTGACGCAAAGCTGCGAGAAGTGAACGCCACGCTGGCCGACCAATTCAAGAATTACCGCATATCCGAGGCGCTAATGACCGTGTATCGCTTGTTCTGGGACGAGTTCTCGAGTTGGTATTTGGAAATGGTGAAACCAGAATACGGCAAGCCCATTGACAAGGTGACCTACGAGGCTACATTGGATTTCTTTGAGAACCTGCTCAAAATGCTCCATCCTTTCATGCCCTTTATCACCGAGGAACTGTGGCAACATATCTTTGATCGCAAAAATGGGGAGAGCATTATGGACGCCACGATGGACATTGGCACCCTTCACCCCACCGACCACGACCTGTGCGCTGACATGGAATATGTGAAACAAGTGGTTTCGGGGGTACGCACCGTGCGAAACCAGAAGAACATAGCGCAAAAAGAACAGCTTGAATTGCAGGCTGTGGGGCGCAACCATTACGAGGCTTACAACAGCATTATCGCCAAGATGGGAAACGTGAGCGACATCAAAGTGGTGAGCGACAAAGCCGCGGACAGCAGCGCTTTCATGGTAGGCACATACGAATTTGCCGTGCCAGTAGGTAACCTTATAGACGTGAACGCCGAGATTGAGAAACAGGAAAAAGAACTGAAACACTTGGAAGGCTTCCTCATGGGCATCAAGAAAAAACTGGCTAACGACAAGTTTGTGGCTCACGCCCCTGCCGATGTAGTGGCGCGCGAACGCAAGAAACAGAGCGACTCAGAGAAGAAAATAGCAATGCTTAAAGAGTCGATCGTAGCTCTTAAAAACGCATGAAATGAGAAAAATCATCCATATTCTCCTATTTTGGGTTGTCACAAGCACAGTGTTTACAGCATGCGGCAGCGACGACCCCATGGACATCAACGAGGTGAACAAGCAAACCGTGTTGGTATTCATGCCGTGGTCAGGCAGTCAAACCAACGCTGGACTGTACAGAATATTCCTCGAAAACTTAAACAGCATAGAAGGAAGCATCGTCAAGAACAAAGGAATGACAGGCCGATTGATGGTATTTATCAGCAGATCGGCCACCAAATCAGAGCTTTATGAGGTGACATACGAGAACAAACAGATAGCGCACAAAAACGTCAAAACATATACGGGCACCGATTATACCACGCCCGCCGGCATCGCGCAGATACTCAATGACGTGAAAGCAAACGCCTACGCGCTCAACTATGCCATGATGATTGGGTGCCACGGATGTGGCTGGACTTATAAAAGCGACTGGAAAAGCTACCCCTATCAAGCCAAGAAACATGTATGGGTAGAGGCTCCGCAAGCCAAGCGTATGCCGTCAAGTGGTCATCAATCAGGTTACTTTCCCACCACAAGATTTTTCGGAAGTGTGTCAAGCATGACCAATGCCATAGACATAACAGACCTTGCCGCAGGCATTCAGAACGCTGGAATGAAGATGCAGTTTATCTTGTTTGACGACTGTTACATGGCTAATGTTGAGACCGCTTACGAATTACGCAACGCCACTAACTTTTTAATAGGCTCTACCTCGGAAGTGATGGCTCAAGGCATGCCGTATCAAGCCATTTGGAAATCATTGGCCAATGCCACACCGGCCTACACCGAGGTGGTCTCTGCCTTTCACGATTATTATTCAAAATACACCTACCCTTACGGCGCGCTTAGCGCTGTGGACTGTCGAGAGGTGGAGGCTTTGGCCACCATCATGCGCGAAATAAACAAACGGTATACTTTGAACGAAGCGTTAATGGACAGCTTGCAAGTGTTGGATGGATTTAAAACGCCCATTTTTTACGATTTAGGCGACTATGTAACACGCCTTTGCGACAACCCTAATCTGCAAAGTGATTTTCGCGCCACAATGGACAGGGTGGTAAGAGCCAAATCGAACACAGACACGCTTTATTCTTTTTTATATTGGGAGCCAGTGAAAATAAAAGTGAAATCCTACTCAGGACTGACCATTTCAGATCCAAGTAGGAACTCGGTTGCCACCAAGGGGCGGCGAAAAACCAGCTGGTGGAAAGCCACACACTAAGCGTCACTCATAATCGTCAATGACACTATTGGTGAAGTCCATCATTGGCTTGGCCACCTCGAAGAGCCTAACCATCTGCTTTGGCCATGCGTCTCCCTCAAAAAAATCGTCTGGAACGACTTGCCAAGCGCAGTAGTCTTTCATGCGTAGATACTGTATAAACTCATAGTCGGCGGGAAAATCGCGCGGCGACGTCTTAAGATGCGCAAGGCCGAAGCCTTTAGGATCGATGTGGTCATCACTCCAAACGCCCTCGCCAGCATAACCAAAACATTTTACGAAACGCTCGTTTTCCACGCGCTCGCGCCATTCGTCGATATTGCCCATAATCTCATTTCGCATAGCGGTCAATATGTTGGTGGGCAACCAATAGGCCCCAACGGCCAAAAGGCAACGGTTGGGTTGTAAGTGCAGGTAATAGCCAGCGTGCAAATTTTTCTTGCCATGCGCCGATATATAAGCGCCAAAATGTCGCTTATAAGGCGACTTGTCGGGCGAAAAACGTGTGTCGCGATAAAAACGGTAGGTGCAGTCCTTAACCGTAAGATGGGCCACCGAGTGATCTAAAACGCTGATAGCGGCAATGGCTTTTGCCACGCCATCCTCAAACGATTGGCGCGCCTCCATGTATTCTTCTTGATGCTCCTTATACCACTCTCGGTTGTTGTTGGCAGTGATGTCTGATAGAAACTGTAGTATTTTCTTTGTTTTCATCGTTTATTGTAGTTTACTTCCTTCCAGCCGTTTGGGGCAAAACGCATCAAACGGGCATACTTCGCATTTAGGCTTCGCGCTTTGACAAACGTAGCGTCCGTGCAGCAACAGCCAATGATGAGCGTTGGGAATATCCTCGCGAGGAATGTCACGCATGAGGCATAGCTCCACTTTCAACGGTGTATTGGCCGTCTTGGGTACCAAGCCCAAACGATGAGCCACACGAAATACATGTGTATCGACCGCCATGGCAGCCTTGCCAAACCACACGGCCATTAACACGTTGGCCGTCTTTCGACCTACACCGGGCAACTTGACCAACTCTTTCGGATCGGAGGGTAGCACGCCATCATAGTCTGACTCTATCATGCGGGCCATTTCAACAAGATGCCTTGACTTGGCATTGGGATAGCTCACCGAACGGATATACTCATAAATGTCTTCAGGCTCCGCTTGAGCCATCTCTCCAGATGTGGGGTAACGACGAAACAACGCAGGTGTAACCTCGTTAATTCGCTTGTCGGTGCATTGCGCGGACAGCAACGTGGCACATAACAATTGGAACGCAGAACCAAACTGTAGCTCTGTTCCCACTATGGGTTTGTGCTCCTTGAAATAAGCCAACACCTGTTGATACCTATCCTTTTTTTTCATGCTATCTTCTATGTTTTCTGGCTACTGTTATCGCCACAAATGGCAATATCGCCATATTATAAAAAAAAGAGGAGATGCCGCAAGAGACATCGCGCGCCGTAAGCGACATGACATACATTGCATCTCCCCTTTATTGCAATGAGCGCCTAACTATTTGATAAGTTCTACGCTGCGTTTTAAGAATTTGTCTAACGCCTCGCCCTTAAGCATACCGTTTTGCAAAAGGGCCAAATCTATCAACTGATGCACGATACCATTGCCCTTGGCATAATCCGCGAGTATCCCGTTGCGTTTGTCTCGCTGCTCATTGACGGCTTTCTCCGTCTTCTGCACATCGTCTTTCTCCTCTTGCGATATTTCCTCCGGTTTTTTCTTGTCTTGACTTTGGCGAAGTGCCGCAAGACGAGCCTCTAAGCCTTTCAGCTCACTATCAACAGGTTTCAAACTGTCGGCTGTGGTCTTATTGGCATTGTCCAACACATTTTTCACCAAGTGGTGGTCGGCATTTAACACCACTGTGTAGCTGTCGGGCATCTGGCCATAGAAACTCATGCCAGGCTGAAATTGGCTCATCTCTTTCATACGACGCATGTACTCGCTCTGCGTGATAATTACTGGCGAGGCATTCTCTCCAAGCGACTCCACCTCTACGTTGAAATTGGCTTTGTCTATCTTTGGCATTTGAGAGCGGAACAACTCTGACAAATTGTCACGATCCGCTTGCTCTATTTTTGTCTTGTTGGCGTCTTCTTTCACGATGAGGCGGTCTATGATGTCTCCGTCAACTCTACTGAAACGCGACTTCTCAAATTTTTGCTCCAATAGGTTGATCATAGGAACTTCAAGCTGGCCATCAAACAACAACACGTTGTATCCCTTGTTTTTGGCATTGGAGATATATGTATACTGTTCGTCCTTATTGGTGGCGTACAGGTAGATCAAATCGCCATTCTTGTCGGTCTGCTCACTCTTAATAAGCGTTTTGTAGTCGTCATAAGTGAAGAAATTGCCATCAACGTCTTTAAACAACGCGAAATCTTTGGCGCGATCGTAAAAGTCTTCTTGCGACAGCATGCCATAATGGATGAACAATTTCAAGTCATTCCATTTAGACTCGAAGTCCTTGCGGTCGGCCTTGAATATTTGTTGCAGGCGGTCGGCCACTTTCTTGGTGATATATGTGGATATTTTTTTCACGTTGGCATCGCTCTGCAAATAGCTCCGGCTGACGTTCAACGGAATGTCAGGAGAATCGATAACTCCATGAAGCAAGGTTAAGAAATCTGGCACTATATTCTCAACTTGGTCAGTTACGAACACTTGGTTGCAATAGAGCTGTATCTTGTTGCGCTGCAACTCAATGGTATTCTGCACCCGTGGGAAATAAAGAATGCCTGTGAGATGGAACGGAAAGTCCACATTAAGATGTATCCAGAACAACGGCTCGTCTTGCATGGGATAGAGCGTGCGATAGAACTCCTTGTAATCTTCGTCCTTGAGCGTGGCCGGCGTCTTGGTCCACAGTGGCTCAACGTTGTTTATAATGTTGTCCTCTTCGGTTTCAACCTGCTTGCCATCTTTCCACTCGGTTTTCTTGCCAAACGCCACTGGCACAGCCATGAACTTACAATACTTGTTAAGCAATTGCTCTATGCGACTTTTTTCGAGAAACTCTTTGCAATCGTCGGCGACATGCAGCACAATATCCGTGCCACGATCGGCCTTGTCAGCGTCTTCAATGGTGTACGAAGGCGAGCCGTCGCAGCTCCATTTCACGGCTTTGGCTCCCGCTTGATAACTCTTGGTGATGATATCCACGCGGTCGGAAACCATAAAGCAGGAGTAGAAACCCAATCCAAAATGACCTATAATCGCGTTAGCCTCATCCTTGTATTTGTCAAGAAAATCAGTAACGCCGGAGAATGCTATCTGGTTGATATACTTGTCTATTTCGTCAGCGGTCATACCAATGCCACGGTCCCTAAAAGTCAGTGTCTTTGCCTTTGGGTCCAAAATTACGTGTATCGTGATATCGCCTTTTTCTCCTTTAAAGTCACCTTTTTGAGCGAGCGTGTTAAGTTTTTGGGTGGCATCGACCGCGTTGGCCACCATCTCCCTCAAAAAAATCTCATGGTCTGAATAGAGAAACTTTTTGATAACGGGGAAAATATTCTCTGTCGTAACCCCAATATTACCAGTTTTCATACGTATATAATTTATTCTTTATCCACCCGATAGTTTGCAAAAAACATGCCAAACACTTTTCGCCCCAGTCCGTAGCGAATTGCAAGCCCTATGATAACAAATCCCCATATTGCAGTTTTTTATTGTTTGGGCATATACTTTATTGTGACTTTAGTCTTATTAGACAGAAGTTATGCTAATTAACTATTCCACTCGTCAGCATACGTTTTGCCATTTCTCATAGGTTGGCCAACTCAACTGTGTCAAGTCGTTTTTCTGTTATGTCTTAACCTCGTTTGTCGAGACACGGTTTTTTATCGCGTCTCGACGATGAGGAAGTCGCCGCAACGCAAAGTTACATTGTCTCGAATCTTTCTCTATGCATTATGGCTGATTGCTACAACATCTACCCCAAGTGTGCTGTCGGCATGGTCCTTTTCTCGCGGATATTGCGATAGGCAAGACAGGCAAGCTTGCAAAGCTCAGTGTCTGTCGGAAAGACGCCATTGGTCTTTATGATTTTACGAACTTGGCGGTGGTAACCATCCACGGTATTGGTGGCGTAGATGATCTAACAGATGGACATGGTTTGTTGAAAAGAACAGTTCAGCAAATCCACAAATTCCCTTTGGAGTTGCTTACACATCTACCATTAGGCGATTGCCGCTTACAGGTTTGGTCATGACATGATGGCTCTCTATCTCACACCCCTTAGCGGCTTTGGGGAAGTCCGCTAATACTTGATGGAAAGCCACGGCTTTGCCAAACAATGGCTTACCAGACTCGAAATGCTCTTCTGCGGCTGCCAATATCTTTGTGTACTCTTTGGTGTCATTGTACAAATTATATCGCGCTGTACATAACTAAGAAATTATAAATTTGTTATTATAGTGTATGACACAATTCAAATGACAACCTTTAGTATGGATATCTATTGCAAAGGGTTCCACCCTTGAGCCGTAATATCAAACTCTTCCCCATCTCTCGAAACAAGGCGTGTTCCCAAAGCCTCTTTTGTGATATAACCTATTTGTTTGATACCATGCTCCTCCAATTCGTTCAACTTGTTATGATCGCCTATAGAACATGTGAACAAGAGTTCATAATCCTCACCGCCATTCATGGCCGCCGTGATAACGTTCATGTTCAATTCCTCTGCCATCACAGCCGTTTGATAGTCTATAGGGATGTTTTTTTCATAAACACGACAACCACAATGGCTCTGCTTGCAGATGTGTATAAGTTCAGAGCTTAACCCATCCGATATGTCCATCATGGCCGTTGGCTGTATGTTATGCTCTCGTAGGAGATTAATGATATCTCCCCGAGCCTCGGGCTTAAGCTGCCGTTGCAACAAATATTCCTTACCGGCAAAATCAGGCTGAAAACTCGCTAATTGTGCACCCTGTTCTTGCAGATGCTTCACCAACGCATCGTTCCCTTCTTGTTTGGCCTTGCGAATTTTTTTGTTCAAGTCATCAACTTGGTGATAATAGACGGCTTTCTCCCGCTCCAGGAGTTGCAAACCCATATAAGCAGCGCCAAGGTCGCCTGTAACACAAATAAGATCAGACTCTTTTGCGCCGTGCCGGTAGACTATGTCGCACTTTCGAGCTTCACCCACGCAGGTGATGCTGATCGCCAACCCTGTAAACGAGGATGTAGTGTCGCCCCCCACAATATCTACGTTCCATTTATCACAAGCCCCTTTAAGTCCCCTGTAAAAATCTTCGATATCCTCTACCTTAAATCGTTTGCCTACGGCCAATGAGACCGTCATCTGTCGTGGTGTGCCATTCATGGCGAAAACATCCGAAATATTTTCAACAGCAGCTTTGTACCCTAACTCCTGCATGGTAATATAAGTGAGGTCAAAATGAACACCCTCCATGAGCATATCTGTCGTGACAAGAACCTCTGTATCAGGATAGTGCATTACAGCGCAATCATCTCCAACACCATAAACAGAAGACTTGTTTTTTAAGGTAATGTCTTTGGTGATATGGTCAATAAGCCCAAACTCACCGAGTTTTGATATTTCCATTGAAAAAAATAAGTGAAAGAATGAAGTGAAAATATGAACAAGACATGGGAAAAATAATATTTCGGAAGCATGTCACTATCCGTAATTACATTACTCTGTCTATGTTTATATCAGCTATGACCGGCTGATCATCTCACGCATAATCTCCGTCATTTTAGGCTGAGCGGCATTGGCCGCTTCTTGCACTTCTTCATGACTAACTTCCACGGGGACGTCGAAGCCTCCCAAATCGGTGATTATACTTACTCCAAACACTTTTATACCAGTGTGGCGCGCCACAATAACCTCTGGCACAGTAGACATACCAATGGCATCGCCACCAAGAATATGGAACATGCGGTATTCAGCTGGCGTCTCAAACGTAGGCCCCTGAACACCCACGTATACACCATGTTGCAACTTAATGCCTTTCTCTTTAGCAATACCATCTGCCAATTCTACTAATTTCTTGTCGTAAGGTTGGTGCATATCCGGAAATCTCGGGCCAGTGGGAAGATTAGGCCCATGCAATGGATGCTCTGGAAAGAAGTTGATATGATCAGTAATGACCATCAAGTCGCCAATGCTAAAATTTGGGTTCATACCACCAGCCGCATTGCTTACGAAGAGCGTCTCAATACCAAGCTCATGCATGACACGCTCAGGAAATGTTACCTCTTTCATGGAGTATCCCTCATAAAAGTGGAAACGTCCTTTCATGGCCATGATATCTTTTCCACCCAATTTGCCAAAAATTAGCTTACCATCATGTCCCTCAACGGTAGACACGGGGAAGTTGGGTATGTCTTTGTAAGAAAACTCATAGGTGTCAGTTATCTCTGAAGCTAATTGTCCTAAACCTGTCCCCAGAATGATTGCGGTCTTGGGGTTTGTTCTCATCCTTTGTCTTAACCAGGATGCTGTTTCTTGAATTTTTGCGTACATAGCTTATTATTTTAGTGTTAAAAGCCTCTTCTTGTCCTTGCAAGAACTTCACTTTAATCGGAAGTGCATATATATGCGCTTTCACTTCTGGCGAAAGTCCATCCGTATTAATCAATCGCGAGGCGTCTTTTTCTGTTGTAATAACCAATTTAGGTGAGGGCAAATTATCAAATGTCACGTTAATCAAATCGATATCTTTCGGCGTGAAAGAATGATGATCGCCAAATTTCAACGATGTGATAGTGCGACATTTGGCACGCAAGTCATTCTCCATCTGTTCCGGGGAAGCGATGCCAGAGACTTGCAATACATTTTTTTTAGATAGAAAAGCCAAAGGTTTTTGTTTGTTTACATTGACAGGCTCAGCACAATCCACAAAAACAGGTCGCGGCCAATCATAGTCAACACACGTAAAAAACAAATCTTGGTAAGGGAAAAGATTCATAGCCTTAGTTAGCACCCTAAACTCCATTGGCTTTAAATCTTTGGGGCATTTGGTCACGATAACCATGTCCGCCCTATTCTTTCCTTTCATAGGTTCGCGCAGGCGACCAGCCGGTAACAATTTGTCATAAATGATAAGTCGATGATAATCCACCAATAAAATGTTAATACCCGGATTCACATACCTATGTTGGTAGGCATCGTCAAGCACGATGACATCCACATCATTGGTCTCTGGATCTGTCATCAGCCGGTTGATACCGTTGCAACGACTCCTGTCCACAGCCATGTATATGTCATCAAACTTCTGCTTCATTTGCCATGGTTCGTCGCCAATGTCATTTAAGGGCGTATCTTCATGGGCCAAAACATATCCATGGCTTTTTCGTTTATAGCCACGCGATAATACGCCAACCTTTGCAATATCCCTAAGCAATCTCACTATATATTCCACATGGGGCGTCTTGCCCGAGCCACCTACCGTTATATTTCCTACGGAGATTACTGGGATATCGAACGATCGTTGTTTGAGAACACCTATCTCAAAAAGATAGTTTCGCACACCTACGCCTATGCCGTAAAGCCAGCTCAGTGGCAACAGCCAATCGTTAATTTTGATAAGATCGCCCTCTGTGCGCATGTTTGATATGCAGTGCTTTTAAAAAGATGATCAAAATTAAACCTAAAGTTTATCTTTCCCTTTTTTCACTTTGCCTTTATCTTCATAGCTTTTCTTCGTCACTCTAACGATTTTCATCTGTCATGTTACAGACGTCATTCACGTTTCAAGGTAAAAATTCAACAGAGCAACAGGCACAAATACGATAACCATAAATTTTATGAACACCCTACCTGTTAATTCAGCTTGATAAAGAAAGGCATCCGGGCCTGTAACTCACTCTGAGCCTCTGCCGTTTGCATGAGCATGAATGGCTCATAGAATATACCCAACGTGCTTTTTATTTTGTCATTGAGCAAGTTGTCTCCCTTTGTCTCTGCGACATCCATAAACTGATCTATTATGCTGGCTGGGGCGGGATAGTCTGCCGTGTAATAATTTTCCACCTTAGCCAACTGCGCAGCCTTGGCCACAGCTTTGTCCAAGCCTCCCAAGCCATCTACCAATCCCAACTTGATGGCGTCACTACCCAGAAACACATGTCCTTGGGCGTTGGCCTCCACTTTGTCCATCGACATGTGCCTACCTTTTGCCACACGACTTTTAAACAACATGTATCCACGATCCAGATAGGTTTGCAAGAGACCTAACTGTTCGCCAGTGATGGGTTTGAAACCACCAAAGGTACTGTTACGATTGGTTTTCACCTCGTCATATTTTATACCAATCTTTTGCGTCATCAGCTCAGAGAAATCCGGTATTATCCCAAATATGCCAATGCTGCCAGTAATGGTAGTAGGTTCCGCATAGATGTAATTGGCTCCGCAGCTGATATAATAACCTCCAGAGGCAGCGGCACCACTCATCGAAACAACCACAGGCTTTTTAGCTTTGAGCTGCTCCACTTGATGCCATATCTGCTCAGAGGCATAAGCAGATCCACCGCCGGTGTTCACTCTGAGCACCACTGCCTTCACATCATCATCATCGGCAAGTGCTGCCAAATCTCTACACACATCTTTACCCACGATACATTGCTGTCCCTTGAAAACGTTTTGCGGCGCCCTATCGTCAATGATTTCACCGTAAGCATAATATACAGCTATCTCATCTCCCTCGGATTTATCCGACACATTCATCATCGCATTGACCGAGATTTGGTTGACATCGTCATCCATGTCTATCTTCAACATCTTCTTTACGACATCTTTCACTTGGTCATTATAAAGCAAACCATCAACAAGTTTGTATTTCACCATATTTTTAGGGTCATCAAAAGAGATGAGACGGTCAGCATATTCTCCGAGTGCTTTTACGCTGATACCACGACTTTGGCTTACAGCTTGACACATCGTCTGCCACCAGCCATTAATATATCGTTCCGCTTGCTCACGACTGGGTTTACTCATGCGGTCTTCGGTGTATATCTCCGTAGCACTCTTATATTTTCCACATTTCACAGGTATCATCTTAATGCCAATCTTGGAATATGCGTCTTTAACAAAAGCCAACTGCCCACCAATGCCACGCCAATCTATGGTACCCTGTGGATTCATGTAGATTTTGTTTGCCACCGAGCATAAATAATAGCATTGCTGAGAATACACCTCTCCATAGGCCACTATCCATTTGCCAGTTTTCTTGAAATCAGCAAGCGCGGCGCGCAATTCCTCCAGCTGCGCCATGTCAGCTTGCAAAAAACCCGCATTAAGAAAGATTCCTTTAACACACTTGTTGTCTTTGGCCTTTTTTATGGCAGAGAGAGTCTCTCGCATGCCCATAGCGTTAGTTCCCACCAACATGGTTTTGAAGTTTTCGTCGCCCTGCTCCTCCATGACGCCATTAAGATCCAACACCAAAACCGTATTATCTTTTACTTTTTGGGTGGCTTCTGTCGAAGCAACAATGCCCACCAAACTCATCATTCCCAATGCCGTGAGAATGATACCAAAAACAAATAGGCCAACAACGGTCGCGCCCACATACTTAACAAAGTCTTTCATCTGCTTGGTAATATCGTTTTTAAAAGTTGATATTTGATGCAAATATACAGTATTTTTTTGAAAGTTACGTGCATTTTGCTTGTTTTTCTTGTGGGAATTGCTTATTTTTGTAACATGAAACGAAAAGCAATAGTAATGGGTGCCAGTTCTGGCTTGGGACGCGAAGTCGCCATCAGACTGCTTCGAGAAGGATGGACGGTAGCCGTGGCTGCACGTCGAATGGATGCATTACAAACCATACAAGTACAAGGAAAGAGTGCTCCCATCGCGGCATGTATTGATGTGACAAGCGAAAACGCAGCCAGCGAGATGCGGTCCTTGATTGAGAAAATAGGTGGCGTGGACCTATATTTTCATGTGTCGGGCATTGGAAAGAAAAACATGCAACTTGACCCGACGATTGAGTTAAACACCGTTCAGACCAACGCCGTGGGCTTCACGCGAATGGTAGGCGAAGTCTTCAGGTGGATGGCAAGTCATGATGGTGGGCACATTGCGGTGATATCAAGTGTAGCTGGCACGCGTGGCTTAGCGTTGGTGCCAAGCTACAGTGCCACCAAGGCTTTCCAAAACAATTATATCCAAGCGTTGGAACAACTCTCTTACGCGCGCAAACTGAATATTAAGTTCACGGATATCCGACCCGGTTTTGTAGACACAGACCTTATACGTGGCTCACATTTTCCAATGACCATGACCATTGACGAGGTGGTTGACGAGATGATGGCAGCCGTGAGCCATGGCATGCACGTCAGGGTGATAGATTGGAAATGGCGAATTGCCGTTGCCATTTGGCGCCTCACACCTCAATTTATTTGGCGAAGACTCCAATTAATAAAGTAGAAAACAGGCATAAACCATTGCCATTCTTAAATATGTCGACCAGTCAAGTCAAAATTTTGACCGTCGAATGACATTGGCTGAATTAATAGGATATAATACACAAACCGACGAAACGAGACACGTCGAAGTAGACAAGAAAGAATGTGTGAGTGAGAAAGATGGCGCATTATTATATTTGAAATCAAAAATTCTATCGAGGATATCTCAAGGAATAACCTTGAAACGAATACGATAAGTCATTTTTGATTGGTTCCAATTGGTTCCAAGAATTTCAAATCTACCAATTTGCCCGGTAGAACGAACGTATTTTCCTATGGCGAGGCATGCGTCAAGGTCACCAATTTTTACACATTTGAAAGTATCAGCGTTTTCTTTAGACAACCTTTCAAAATACTCTGTTTCGTGCAATTCTTTACGATCAATATACACGTAGGTGACCGGCATATCCGCGGAAATAAGCTCATTCATCCGTAGCTCAATATTTTTTTCCTCCTTCTTATCTGGTTTACGATTAAGGACAAAACTCATATTGCTCTTCTTACGCTCAATTTGTGAATTACTCGAACATTCACAACCAAACAGAGATACCATCACTTGGTTGAGCAGATACTCAGCCGTCCGCGCAGGTGGAAAATCGTCATGACCATCCATGTTAGACAAATATGTGCAGTCTTCCATTTAAATACAGAATTTAATTATTCTTCCACAATGTGGTTTAACGTCCATGTTAATCATCCCGTCCTTTTGCAAGTTCACTTCAACAGTGTCTCCTGCCAACAAATCAATCGCTTTAAAAGCGCCCTCTTTCAATCCCAAAACCTCAAAAGCGTGCGCGGGAATTGTAATCCCAACTTTGCTTTGTTCGTCCGAGAAATTAACAACAACCAGTATAACATCTTTCTCATGTTTGCGCATAAAGGCGTAGTGATATCGAGGATTCAAATTGGGCGAATGTAGATTCACGTACATCAGGTCAAAAAAATCTCCCCTCGCCACAGCTTGCTCGGTTCTTGCTATCCGCAATATTTGCTGATATTCTCGCCGCAAAAGCCTTGATTCCTCTTCTAAACGCGACGTATCGAAATACCCGTGGTACAGCTTTTCTATATGCCAATAATCAAAGATGGTAGTACGTCCGTCTTTGCCAGAAAATCCCTCCGAATCCATTCCTTCCTCCCCAAGTTCCTGCCCTGCATAAACCATCAAGGCGCCTTTTGAGAGCGTAGCCATGACGATAAAAGCCGGAATGGCTTTGAAAGCGTCGCCACAAAAATATTCACTCGCTATGCGTTGCTCGTCATGGTTCTCCAAGAAATAGAGCATGTGGTCTTTTATATCGTCCACATTTTGCCAATAGCGGGTGATAGAGCTTGCCGATCGTCTATCGCATATAATGTCCCTAACGCAATCATACATGCCCACTTTGTCATAAAGATAGTCAAATCCCACATGAACAAAGGCTCGATATTGGTTGGCATCATACACCTCTCCTATGAAAATGATTTTAGGATAGCGACTTTTTACGGCTTCGATGGCATATTTCCAAAATGCCATTGGTACCATTTCCGCCATGTCACAGCGAAAGCCATCCACACCTTTAGTTGCCCAAAAAAGCAAGATGTCCTCCATCTTCCGCCATGTGTCAGGCAATGGGGAAAAATGCTCGCTACGGCCTCCGGCATCACAATAGTCCACACCATAGTTTAGTTTGACCGTCTCGTACCAGTCATTGACGGTTGGCCTGTTGTCAAATCGGTCATTTCCCGTACATTTGGCAGGGCGTTCGATATAGGGCTCCTCTCCTTCCCGTGGCGACACCGGTGGGAGAAATGTTTGTCCAGGACAATAATAGAAATTGTTTTGAGCAAAGAAATGCTTGGTCGTATCATCCTTCTCTCCCAAGTCGTCCACTCCTTCAGGATGCCCAATGGATTGGTATTCCCTTGCTACATGATTGGGCACAAAGTCTATGATTACCTTCATGCCCAGCCTATGGGTACGTTTTACCAAACTTTCAAACTCTTCCATTCTATGACTTACATTATCCGCCAAGTCTGGATCCACATCATAATAATCTGTGATAGCGTATGGAGAACCGGCCAATCCCTTCACGACGGATGCGTGTTGGCATGGTATTCCAAAACCGGTATAGTCTGTAGCAGTGGCATGACGAATGACGCCGGTGTACCAAATATGCGTAAATCCCATGTCACGCACACTTTTCAGCCGAGTATCATCCAAGTCGCTCAACTTTCCCACTCCGTTTTCTTTGAGTGTTCCACTATGCTTACGGCGAGGGTTGGCGTTTCCAAACAACCGAGGAAGAACTTGATAAATTATTACTTTCTTGTCCATTAAATCAGTGCCCGAGACGTTTCTTTTGAAAAAAAAGAGAGATTGCCACTAAACAATATACTTGGCAATCTCCCTTATATATAATAATAAGGTTAGGCCATGCCGTGGGCATTCACATCCCTATCAATACGCCCTATCATTCCTTGCAACGCCTTGCCGGGGCCACACTCAGTAAAATCGTCCGCGCCCGCGGCTATCATGTTTTGCACGCTCAACGTCCAGCGCACCGGACTTGTAAGTTGGGCTATCAAATTACGTTTAATATCAGCGGCATCTTCATGGGCTTTCCCGTCCACGTTTTGGTACACGGGGCATTGAGGATCGGAGAAAGTCGTGCGCTCTATGGCGGCCTGAAGCTCATCTTTGGCAGGCTGCATCAGTGGTGAGTGAAACGCTCCGCCAACCTTAAGCGGCAGCGCGCGTTTAGCGCCAGCAGTCTTCAGCTTGTCGCACGCTTCCATGATACCCTCGTTTTCGCCAGAGATAACCAGCTGTCCGGGGCAGTTATAGTTTGCCGGCACAACTGTCTTGCCACCATCGCTCACCTCTTGGCAAACCTCTTCTACTTTTTCGTCAGGCAATCCAATAATAGCGGCCATCATGCCCGGATTAGCCTCGCAAGCCTTCTGCATAGCATTGGCGCGCGCGGCCACCAACCGAAGGCCATCTTCAAAGCTAAGCGCTCCCGCCACAACAAGCGCCGAAAACTCACCCAGCGAGTGTCCTGCCATCATCGAGGCTTCCATCTTGTCGCCCATGCACAAAGCGGAAATCACACTGTGCAAGAAAACTGCAGGTTGAGTGACGCGGGTTTCTTTCAACTGTTCGTCCGTTCCGGCGAACATGGTGTCGGTGATATTAAATCCAAGAATTTCGTTGGCTTTATCAAACAATTCCTTGGCGAGAGCCGAACTCTCATAGAGTTCTTTACCCATTCCTACAAACTGTGAGCCCTGTCCGGGAAATACAAATGCTTTCATATTACAAATAGTCTAAAATTGATTTTATGCCTGCAAAGATACAAAAAAATATACATTGACGCAACGTGCTATGTATTAATTAATATCGAGCCATCAAACCTTTTAAACCGACCTTAGGCAAAACGATAAAGAAAAAAGCCCATTCTTGAAGACGCAAAATCCCAATCACTTCAATAAAGTGATTGGGATCATTACATATACTTGTTTTACAGTACTTAAAGTATAGGTCTTAATTATTCTGCTGCAGGAGCCTCTGTCTCTGTTTCCGTTGTCTCCTCTGCTGCCAGTTTGGTACTCTCCTCCGTGTCAGCTTGTGCTTCATCAGCATTAGCCTCTACTGGTTTTTCCTCTTTTTTGGCAACAGGTTCTGGCTTATTCTCTGCCACTACCTTAACAGGCACCTTTACCTCAACCTCCTTGTGGAAGTGTACCACGGCCTCATAGTCGCCCACTTTGCGAGCATCGCGCATGGTGATAATCTTACGATCAATCTCTATGCCCTTCTTGGCAAGCTCCTCTGCTACAGTGGCAGCGGTTACAGAGCCATATAGATGACCCGTTGCGGCCACCTTAGCACTTATCTCCAGAGCCACGTCCTTGAGGGCCTCGGCGCGCTTCTCAGCCTCAGCTTTTTGAGCGGCAAGTTTCCCAGCCTGCTGTTTCAAGTTTTCGGCAAGCACTTTCTTGGCACTCTTAGAGGCTATAACAGCCTTGCCCGTAGGGATGAGGTAGTTACGACCATAGCCGTTTTTAACGTTCACGATATCGTTCTTGTATCCAAGACCGATGATGTCTTCTTTCAATATAAGTTCCATTTCTACCCTCCTTTTTTACTTCATCAAATCGGTTACATAAGGAAGCAGGGCTATCTGGCGAGCACGTTTAACGGCCTGGGCCACGCGACGCTGATATTTCAATGATGTGCCTGTAATGCGACGGGGAAGAATTTTTCCCTGCTCGTTCAAAAATTTCTTCAAGAATTCAGCATCCTTATAATCTATATACTTAATGCCACTCTTCTTGAAACGGCAATATTTCTTCTTCTTTGTATCAATAGAAGGAGCGTTCAAATAACGAATTTCTGATTTTTTCTGCTCTGCCATAATTATGCCTCCTTTTTTGCTGCCCATTTAGCGCGACGTTTCTCAGCATACGCTGACGAATACTTGTCGAGCTTCACGGTCATAAAACGAATAACTTTCTCGTCGCGGCGATAGCCTGTTTCGAGAACATCTACTACTGTTGGCTCAGCTTTGAACTCCAACAGGCAATAGAAACCTGTTGATTTTTTCTCAATAGCGTAAGCCATCTTCTTCAATCCCCAGGCCTCTTCGTTCAAAATCTCAGCACCATTGTCGGTGAGCAGTTTCTTGAATTTAGCGACCGTTTCCTTCATCTGTTCATCAGACAAAACGGGAGTCAAAATGAAAACGGTTTCGTAATGATTCATATTACTGTTTGTAATGAATTAAAATGTTAATTTGCAAAATGCGTGTGCAAAGGTAATATTTTTTTCCTACACAACAAGCTGACAACCACTGTTTTTTTGCTATTTAACATAAATTGGACGTATAAAAGCGTGTTTTTTTCGTAATTTTGCTGCCGTTATGAATATCGCGGCTAAATTATACCATGTTATTGTGAGTGGAATTAAAAAGAATAGGTTCTACTTGGGGCTTCCTCTTGTATATATAGGGGTTCTTTTTTTAGCGTTGCTATTCGCTTTTGGGCTCACCAACCACAACGTGTTGCTCTTACCAACCATTATGATTATTGCTGGTATTTGGGGCTTTATCAAATACGAAAAAAGCAAAAGCGACTATTGATATCTCACTATCAAGACATTCGAAATATTTCAAGCGCGATAACCATCATCACTTTTTGTAAAATATTTATTACAAAAAACACAACGTTTTATTATACAGAAATAGAACGGCTAACCATGCGTTTAGCAAAGAAAAGCATCTATTTTGTATGCCCATGGGCACATCGCAAGGCCCCACACCACGTGTCGTTGCGCCGATTAGTATTTATTGGCACCACGTAAAGGCATTATTCGCATCGCGACAAATACCTAAACGGTTCGTGTTTAGGCATCAATCCACACCCGAATAAGGTCTAAAGACAAACTATCCGCAACGCATTTTACAGTTCACCAAGGTGTATTTTGCATAACACGCTGCGTTTCTGAGACTTACAAAAATCGCTCATATTTGGCATATTTACGCCCACATGTTATCTCGTTTGCAAATAAACGATGTACAAACGCCATTTTATCAAAATTTTTCAATATATTTTTTCACATAGACCGAGAGACAAATAGGGGTTAGAAATTATAATCATATAACGATGGCCATACGGTCTTGACAGAGTACATGCACAACCCTCTCATGCTTTTAAAAATCTTTTAACTTGACACATACCGCGTTTCTTATCTAAAATAGCTAACTTTGCATATTAAAGTCCGCCTACGGTTCTCACGAGACACCACTGCGGAGACTAACACAAACATAGTGGGTGACGCTTTGTCATCTTTCGCATTGTACTTGTAGCAAAACGCAAACACGCTTAGTCGTGCGGCTTACCACGCCCACTGGCTTTCCTCTACCTTGCCTATCGAGACAAGACGCGAGCTATGCCAAGGCTTGCTTGCAAATACCACCTATACAACATGGAAATCAGAAAACACGCACTACTCGCGCTTATGGCAGTCTTTGCCACGTCACTGACAGCGCAAAACACATCGCCCACCATATCGCCTACCGGCACCTATACCGATGCCGAGGGTAACGAGCAGACCACTACGACCATCGCCGCGTCGGCTCCACTCAACGTCACTTTTATGGCCAACGCTGAGCACACGGAGGGATGGACGGCCCATTACGAATGGCACTTTTACAAAGAGGGTGATCGAGATCATTGCTATCTCATAAGATACGAGCCAAACACGACGCTCAATTTTGTAGAGGCAGGCACTCACCTCGTAGAGTTGTGGGCCACTTTCACGCAGGGAACAGACAGCGTGGCCTACACCAACCAATACTGGACATCGGAGGGTACACCCATCAGTGTATCAATATATGAGAGCAAACTGGAAATGCCAAACGCTTTCTCGCCCAATGGCGACGGCATTAACGACGTTTACAAGGCTAAGGCCGGCTACCAGAGTTTGATCGAGTTTAAGGCCACCATCTTCAACCGTTGGGGGCAAAAAATATATTCATGGGATGATCCTGCGGGTGGATGGGATGGCAAGTACAAAGGCAAGAACGTAAGTCAAGGTGTTTACTACGTGTTAGTCAGGGCCAAAGGCGCCGATGGGCGAACGTACAACATAAAACGAGACGTAAATCTGCTAAGAGGATACACAGAGGGCACAGGCGGCAGCGAGCTGCCATGACACGGTACATTCTTCTCTAAGCGGAGCCACGATGGCTTGCCACCACATTTTATCACTTTACCCAAGCAACAACCATTACATTGGAAATGATCCGAAACACAAACACTCAGGACAACGACGAGACCCCAAAATTCACACGCCAACAGATAGAAAAGGTCAACGACAATGACAGCGTTGCCCACACGCCAACGCCAACACGCGAACCTTCTATGAATGGATCGTGGATAGACGTGTATGGAGCGAGGGTGCACAACCTTAAAAATATAGACGTAAACATTCCGCGCGTTTCGCTCACCGTCATTACCGGCCTGTCAGGGTCGGGCAAGTCCTCGTTGGCTTTCGACACAATTTTCGCCGAGGGACAACGTCGGTATATTGAGACTTTCTCCGCTTACGCACGCAATTTCCTTGGCAACATGGAGCGCCCCGATGTTGACAAGATAACCGGTTTAAGCCCCGTGATCAGTATAGAGCAGAAGACCACCAACAAGAACCCACGCTCCACGGTGGGCACCACGACCGAGATATACGACTATTTGCGCCTGCTCTATGCGCGCGCCGGCACGGCGTATAGCTATCTGAGTGGTGAGAAGATGGTAAAATACACTGAGGAAAAGATCCTCCACATGATACTCACAGACTATGACGGGCACGCCATCTACATACTTGCGCCACTTGTAAGGCAGCGCAAGGGCCACTATCGGGAGCTCTTCGACAGCATGCGCCGCAAAGGATACCTTTACATGCGCGTGGACGGCGAGATGAAAGAGATTGTCCGAGGCATGAAGGTGGATCGCTATAAAAACCACAATATAGAGGTGGTGGTGGACAAGCTGAAAGTGAGTGGCAAGGATGACGAGCGGCTCAAACGCAGCGTGCAAGTGGCCATGAAACAAGGAGACGGCGTTGTCATGATTATGGACAAGGCGACGGGCGAGGCGCGCAACTTCTCCAAACGGTTGATGGACCCCGTGACAGGACTGTCTTATGGCGAACCAGCGCCCAATATATTCTCGTTCAACTCACCCGAGGGGGCATGCCCTCGATGCAAAGGTTTGGGCTATGTGAGCGTCGTCGACATGAAAAAAGTGATACCAGACAAAAGCCTTAGCATCAGGGAGGGAGCTATAGTGCCACTTGGAAAATACAAAAACCAGATGATATTCTGGCAGATAGAGGCAATACTTAAAAAATATGAATGCACGCTCAAGACGCCTTTCAAAGACATACCACAAGACGCTGTAAGCGAGATCATGGATGGAACGCTCGAGGATGTGCGCATAGACAAGAACGTGGTGCATACCTCAACAGACTACTTCGTACCCTTTGACGGGGTGATAAAATACTTGCGCACAGTCATGGAGGCGGACGACTCAAAGGCGGGACGCAAATGGGCCACACAGTTCTTGGCCAACGCCGAGTGTCCGGAGTGCAAGGGCATGAGACTGAAACGCGAGGCACTGTCTTACAAAATGTGGGGACAAAATATATCGGAGGTGTCAAATCTCGACATATCAGAACTGAAAGATTGGCTGGAGCACGTGGAGGAACACTTGGACAAGCAGCAACAAGTGATCGCGCACGAAATCGTGAAAGAGTTGCGCGCGCGTGTCAATTTCTTGTTGGAGGTGGGACTCGACTATATTTCTCTGAACCGCCAGGCGGCCTCCTTGTCAGGCGGCGAGAGCCAACGCATACGGTTGGCCACACAGATAGGCTCGCAATTGGTCAACGTGCTGTACATCCTCGACGAGCCAAGCATCGGACTTCACCAACGCGACAATCATCGACTTATCAAATCTTTGAAAGAGCTGCGCGACATGGGTAACACCGTGATCGTAGTGGAGCACGACGAGGACATGATGCGGGCGGCCGACTGGATCATAGACATAGGGCCTCGTGCCGGTCGCAAAGGTGGAGAGGTCGTGTTTCAAGGCACGCCTGCCAACATGCTCAAGACCGATACCATTACAGCCCAGTATCTCAACGGAGAGCGCGCTATCGAAATTCCACCCAAACGCAGGGAGGGCAACGGCAAGGCCATCAAGATATTCGGCGCGCGCGGCAATAACCTGAAAAATGTGGACGTGGAATTTCCTTTGGGCAAACTTGTCGTGGTGACCGGCGTGTCAGGATCAGGAAAGTCTACCCTCGTCAACGAGACATTGCAGCCCATCCTTTCACAGCATTTTTACCGATCGTTGAAAAAGCCGATGCCATACGACAAAGTGACAGGTGTGGACAACATAGACAAAGTGGTGGACGTGGACCAAAGTCCGATAGGACGTACGCCACGCTCAAATCCTGCCACTTACACAGGTGTGTTCAGTGATATCAGGAATTTGTTTGTAAACTTGCCCGAAGCGAAGATCAGGGGTTACAAGCCCGGACGCTTCTCTTTCAACGTGAAAGGTGGTCGATGCGAGACTTGCGGTGGCAATGGTTACAAAACCATCGAGATGAATTTCTTGCCTAACGTGTTGGTGCCATGCGAAGCGTGCCATGGCAAACGATACAACAGAGAGACTTTAGAGGTGAGGTACAAAGGCAAATCGATAGCCGACGTGTTGGACATGACCATCAATCAAGCCGTGGAGTTTTTTGAGAATGTGCCTAACATTCTGCAAAAGATAAAGACACTGCAAGACGTTGGATTGGGATATATCAAGCTCGGGCAAAGCTCCACAACGCTATCGGGCGGCGAAAGCCAACGCGTGAAGTTGGCCACCGAGTTGGCCAAGCGCGACACGGGCAAGACGCTCTATATCCTTGACGAGCCCACCACTGGGTTGCACTTTGAGGATATACGTGTTTTGATGGATGTGTTGCAGAAACTTGTGGACAGAGGCAACACTGTGATAGTTATCGAGCACAACTTGGATGTAATCCGATTGGCTGACCATATTATTGACATTGGCCCCGTGGGCGGTCGCGGGGGTGGTGAGATTCTTACCACAGGCACGCCGGAAGAAGTGGCAAAAAGCAAGCGAGGATTTACCCCTAAGTATATATAACGTTTGCCTCTATTCGCCCTCCTATGCAAAAGGCAAAGTCCAAGGGTGAGAGAAGGGGCTGCACGGAAATAGTTATGAGACTAATAAAAATTATATTTTATTTATCGTTTGCCTTGTGCCAAACGCTGCCAGTGTGGTCGCAAAACGACAAGAGCGCGTTGCGCGACAGTTTGACGGCAGCCACCGAAGCGCTGGCCTATCATCCCGATTCTGTTGACTTGAGATTGAGAAAAGCCGGTTGGAATGTACGGTTGGAGCAATGGCAATATGCGTTGGACGAATACAGCTATGTGTTGAAGCAAGAACCCAACAACATTGCCGCACTTTTTTACCGTGCCTATGTCAACGAGCGACTGTATCGGTATCGCTTCGCCCGATTGGATTATGAACACTTGTTGCGAATAGTGCCAGGGCATTTTGAGGGGGCTTTGGGCTTGGCGTTGCTCAACCAAAAAGACAAACACTACACCGAGGCGCTCGATGGTATCAACCAATTGGTGAACGCATATCCCAAATCGGCCATCGCTTGGGCCGCTCGAGCGGGCATGGAAGAAGAGCAAGGCATGTTGGAGCTATCAGAATACGATTATACCCAAGCCATAGAGCTTGCGCCCAACAATACCGATTATCTGCTCTCAAGAGCCGACATACGCATTCGGCTTGGGCAACTGGGTAAAGCGCGACAGGATCTTGAAGCATTGGTGAAACTCGGAATGCCAAGGGCAGCCCTTGGAAAATGGTTTGACAAGTGCAAGCGAGAATAAGTTACCAATCGTCCAAATTGGCCTTGGCCTCCACCCTATTCTCTATACGGTCGGGCAAAGCGGGAAAGAAATCCATATTGACAATACGCTCCACGTCGTCAACAGTGTTCACATACTCGTTTCGCGCGTGATGTCCTGGCACGTTTTTGAAAACAAAGCCAATGGCTTTTGGACTGCCCTTCATGCACAGAATGACTTTGAAAAATCCCACAGGGACTGTGACGCGACGTGGTCGGCCAATCTTCTTGTTGGATTTTTTAAAAAAAATGGGGCCACAAACAATATAAATCTCGCCATATTGCCGAGCCCAATCGCGACACTGTATCTCAAGGCTATTCCAATCGCCAGAATTGAGACTATGCAGCTGTGGACAAATATTGGTCATAAGGAAACATTCTCGCATGGCTTCCTTGTCCCATTTATTGTCGCCTGCTGGGCACATGTGACCTCGGTCATACCCCGACCGGTTATAATCGGAAGGAAACACTTGGTACTTAGGGTCGATGTCAAAATCTTCATGAAACTTCGCGCTTTTGCGTTTCCATGGCCCGTCAGTCTCCTCGCTCGTGAGCTTCCACGCCACCCAATTGGGCAGCAATGTCTCTGTATTGAAAGATAACACATAAGCCTTGCGACGTAAAACCTGTTCCGGAACATTTGTCAACCGAGCAGGCCAAGCAAGACTTTCGCCAGTCTCGACACGTGCCATACCCTCGTCTCGATTGTCTGGCCGACAATCTCTTAGCCTCGTCTCTTGGTCTCGACCATCATTTGACCGTTTCGGTTGCTTCGGTTGTTCAGCCTCTGTTTCATTCTCATATTCCGTAGATGTAGCCCCATTCGACAAATCATACATAGACCTTTCCGCCTCTGGTGATAGTTTGCCGGAGCAATTGCCGCATCCCGACACACTCCATACTATAATCAAAAGCGCTATCGTGGATATGAAATGATTGTTCATTTGCCTGAAATTCTATTTAAAAAATAAGCCCGTACATCTTGCCAATGATAATAAGGCGCGCAATCCGTAGGTATTGGAAGCGTACACTCATCTTCGTTGAGCAACACCTTTACCAAGGCGTTGGCAGCGGTAGGCATGCCCTTTTGAGGCTTGTAGAAAATAAATTGTACGTTACAAGCCATCGGGAAAATATCATAATTGTTCCATCCACGCATGTCCAATTGTTCCAAATCGTCAACCGTCTCACCGTATCCATTAAGATTGAGCAGGCACACCAACGGCAACACGTTGACCTCATGCCCATAGCGAAGCGTGACGCCAGGATGTGGCAATAGTAAACAGCTGTCGGCCGTGAAGATAATATTTTTCAACAAGTTGACTTGGGTGTACATACCCGCCCCATCCACTTGTTTACATGGACCACTGTAAATGTACCACCCCACATTGTTGTACCGCCACGTGTAGTATCGCTCCTCGTCGGTGAAAATATCCCATAATGAAATTTGGTGGCGCAGCTCCGTGCTCTGCACATTGGCGGCAAGGTTGAACAATCGCGTGCCCATATCAGCGGCATCAATATGACCGGCATAGGCGCTGTCGTTGAAAAGATATCGCATGAGATGGTTGTAATTAACATGTTTGGATTGGAAAGCTCGCAGCATGGCTTGAGTTTGCGGAGTGTCTCGAAGATCGCAATACTTGTTGTTTTGGTCGTTCATATAATACATGTCGTGACGGCTCGCGTCATGGCAAACACGCAGATGTGGGTTGTGGGCGACCAACTCTTGCAACGCGCTCTCCATGGAGAGTATGCAACGAATGACGGTCGTGGAACGAGCGTCTACGCTGGCGTCACCCGAGAAAACAGTCGGGAAGCGTAATATCATTCTGCGGGCTATGGCATGGTGTTGCTGAACGCCCAACGACGTAAGCTCGCCACCGCGAAGTTTAGCCTCCTCTCGTATCAACCCCACTTTCCGTAACACCTCCCGTCCGGCCAATGTCAGCTTGCCCAATGAGTCGGCGCGTGACAAGACAAAAAAAGGTTTGTCATAGTCGGAGGTGTTTATGAGATAACGTGAGCCATGCCTGCCATAGTGGCTGATATAATATGGCTCATATCCTTTAGGGGTAGGGGCGAGCCGTTTGTGTGGCCCATGGTAAGCCACATAGTTGCTGCCAGCCAAATTGGGATTGTTTTTAATATCATACCAAGCCTGTTGGGCATCTGTTATCAGGGAAACGGCAAACAAGCATAAGAAACAAAAAAACGCTCTTTTCATATTTAACAGTATAGTATTGCAAAAATAAACAATGGCCTTTGCCCATCCAAACGATTTATGTATTTTAACAATATTTTCGTGCAACAATCCTCTATCCCCAATAACATCTGCCATTAAGCTAATTACAACGGATAGCATAAGAATGAACTTAAATCAAAAATTTTACAAAAAGCAAGAAATAATAACAGTTAAAAATTGGCCAATTCGAAATTTGAATGTATCTTTGTATCAACATAAAAAGAGATTTTTTTTATATTAACTAACATAAAAGGTATAACAATGAAAATTGAAAAAGTACATGCTCGTGAGATTATCGACTCTCGTGGTAATCCCACGGTAGAAGTAGAAGTAACGCTTGAAAACGGCGTAATGGGTCGTGCCAGCGTACCATCAGGTGCGTCTACTGGTGAGAATGAGGCTCTCGAGCTTCGCGACGGCGACAAGAAACGCTTTGGTGGCAAAGGCGTTCTTAAAGCTGTCGAGAATGTGAACAACATCATTGCCCCCGCTTTAAAGGGTTGCTGTGTATTGGAGCAACGCAAACTTGACTATAAAATGCTTGAGCTTGACGGCACTCCAACAAAGAGCAAATTGGGCGCAAACGCCATTCTCGGCGTTTCTTTGGCCATCGCTCATACAGCCGCTAAAGCGTTGAACCTTCCTTTATACCGCTATATCGGTGGTTGCAACACCTACACTTTGCCCGTTCCTATGATGAATATTGTTAACGGTGGCGCTCACTCTGACGCTCCCATCGCTTTCCAAGAGTTCATGATTCGCCCTGTAGGCGCACCCAACGAGAAAGAGGCTATCCGCATGGGCGCGGAGGTATTCCACGCTCTGGCCAAGAACTTGAAGAAACGCGGGCTCTCCACCGCAGTAGGCGACGAAGGTGGCTTCGCTCCTAATTTTGACGGTATTGAGGACGCACTCGACACCATCGTGGCCTCTATCAAAGACGCAGGATATGAGCCGGGCAAGGACGTCAAGATTGCCATGGACTGCGCCGCATCAGAATTTGCCGTACAAGAAAACGGACAATGGTTCTACGATTATCGCCAACTTAAAGACGGCATGCCCAAGGATACCAAGAACGGCAAGAAGCTCACAGCCGACGAGCAAATAGCCTATCTTGAGGAACTAATCACCAAATATCCTATCGACTCTATCGAGGACGGCCTCGACGAGAACGATTGGGACAACTGGAAGAAACTCACAGCCAAGATAGGCGACCGCTGCCAGCTCGTTGGTGACGACTTGTTCGTGACCAATGTGAAATTCCTTGAAAAGGGAATTAAGATGGGCGTTGCCAACTCTATCTTGATCAAGGTGAACCAAATAGGATCGCTGACAGAGACTTTGGACGCTATCGAGATGGCTCATCGCCACGGATACACTACCGTAACCTCTCACCGCTCGGGCGAAACAGAGGACACAACGATTGCCGACATTGCCGTGGCCACCAACTCTGGCCAAATCAAGACTGGCTCCATGAGCCGCACAGACCGCATGGCCAAGTACAACCAGCTCATCCGCATCGAGGAAGAGCTATGCTGCTCAGGCAAGTATGGTTACAACAAATTGAAGTGATCAGAAAGTGGTAAATCCATTATACCATTATAAATTAAGGCACGTCTACCATGGGCGTGCCTTTTTTAGCAATTCAATAGAACTGGTTCTAAATCATGATCGATGAGCTACCACAAGACAACATAAACATTGACCGTGGCGATATGATTAATGAATAGAAACGGATAATCCCTCATTATACATCATCGCCAACAGCTTATCTCACACTTTCAACCCACAAACTCCATAACTATGATTAAAAATATTGTCTTCGATTTCGGCGGGGTGCTGGTGCAATACGATTTCCACGCATTTTTTACGTCAGTTTTAGGCGACGAGTCCAAAGCCAAATGGTTCTTGGAAAACGTCTTTCCAGCAGAGGTTAACAATGAAATGGACCGTGGCATTCACGAGCCTCAATATTATATTGATTGGCAAAAACGGCTATGGCCAGAATACCGAAACGCACTTGACGCGCTCAATCAACGCTATATCGAAATATTCACGCAGGAGTCGGAAGGGTTGCGCGAGGTCATGGTTGAACTTAAGGAGAAAGGTTACAGGTTGCTGGGGCTTTCCAACTGGTCATCCAAAGTATATGAGGTGATGGATAAATTCAGCATCTTTGAGCAACTTGAAGACTCGCTAATCTCCAAAGACGTGCACATGCTGAAGCCTCACGCCGACATCTACCAATGCTTTTTGGACAAATTTGACGTGTTGCCCGAAGAGTGTGTGTTTATCGACGACAAACCCGAGAATATAGAGGGCGCGCGGGCGGCAGGCTTTTATGGCATCGTTTTCAAAGACACCCCTTCCATGCTACACGAACTGAGACCACTACTTTTGCCTTACAACTTTGAGCGAGCATGGCCCAAAGACGAGACATTGGCATGGGAAATAGTTCATCAAAGCGCCATTGACATGGAGGCCAATGGTCGAAAACAATGGAACACATCATACCCACCGCGCGAAAAAATAGCGCAAGACATCAGGGAAGGCAATGGTTACGCTCTTCGACTTGATGGAGAAACGGTTGGTTACGCCGCTGTGATATTTGGCGTTGAGCCATCTTATGAGCGTCTGAAAGGCAAGTGGAAGTCCACTCTTCCTTATGCTACCATTCACCGATTAGCAGTAGCCATGTCGAATCGAGGCAAGGGATTGGCTCGTCTCATACTCACCGAGGCTGAACGCTTATGTCGCCAGCGAGGCGTGAAAAGCCTACGTATAGACACCAACCACGACAACGTGGAAATGCTTCACTTTCTTGACAACACAGGATTTAAACGTTGCGGTATGTGTTACTATGAACGCGATGGCAAGCAAACCGAACGTATCGCGTTTGAGAAAGTAATGCTATTCTAACAAGCAAGCTACTGATTTTTGACCGTTAAATTATATTAAACCAAGCAGAAGAAATCAAATAAAGCCCATACGGGAGCCGTTATTTATCTTATATGCGCAATTATATTTTTGAGAAAAAACGAGTGTTGCTTGTCCTTTTGTTGGGTGTTTTCATTACAACAGGACAAGCTCAATGCCTGCCCGACGCATTACCTGTCTCCCCAAAGGAACATCAACAATGCGCCATCTTACAACGTATGCAAACATCTAAGAGCTATGACGAGGGCCGAGACGACACATGTTTAGAACTCACCATAGACAATTTGCTATCGGTGCTCGAGCTGTATGGTGTGAAACACAAATATATTGTAGCGGCGCAGGCCATATTAGAAACGGGGCACTTCACCAGCGAGCAGTGTCTAATCAACCATAATCTATTTGGCTTGCGTCATCCGAGCGATGGCAGCTACTACATATTCGACACGTGGGAGGAGTCGGTTAGGGCATACCGCGATGACGTACAATATAAGTATTCGGGCGGCGACTATTACGCTTTTCTCAACCGAATAGGCTACGCAGAAGACAAACGATACACTTATAAAGTGCGCCGTATACAGAAAAGGCTTGCCCCTACACTCTTCGCCAAACGGGAAGAATTGGCACAATCCACAAAATTATAATCCATATTGCCCAATGGAGGACGTTCTAATTTTTCCACCTCCTCATACCATGCTTGCTCTCTATACCCCAAAAATAACGTGTAGCACTTGTCATATACCTAAAAATAAGTATATGGAAAGTTAATTCCGTAAAAATCAAACGATTGCTTGCTTATATAATGGAATTTGAGTAATTTTGCCAAGCAATTATCATTCATTACCAATACAGCAGTGAAAAAAAATATATTGTTTATTATAGGCTCCTTAAGAAAACTCTCTTTTAACCGTTCTTTGGCCAAAATAGCTGAGAAAATAATTGACAAACGTGCCAATATCAGCTATCTGGACTATCATGATGTACCACTTATTAATCAAGACATAGAGTTTCCAGCCCCCACTGCGGTAACTCAACTACGCGACACCATTTCTCGTGCGGATGCTGTTTGGATATTCTGTCCCGAATACAACTACAGCTATCCCGGACATGTCAAAAATATTTTAGACTGGCTTTCTCGCCCATTGGTAGCCGGAGATTATGCCTCACCTATGCCCATGACTGGCAAGAAAGTTACCCTTAGTGGCGCAGGTGGAGCTGGTGCGACACAGAAATGCAGAGCCAAATTAACAGAACTACTCAAGACCATGAATGTCAATCTGATGCCGGGACCACAGACCGGTGTAGCACTTAGCTCTGAAAGTTGGAAAAAAAATGAACTAAAATTAACAGAAGAACAACAACAAGAGCTTGAAAAACAAGTTGAAACATTTTTGGATTTCATAGCTTAAATAGAATATTCCAATTTAAAATATAGATTTAAAAGATGAAAAAAATAGCCGATCAAGTTTATTACGTTGGTGTCAACGATTTGAACAAACGACTCTTTGAGGGCTTATGGCCAATACCAGAAGGTGTTACCTACAACTCATATTTAGTTGTAGATGAGAAAGTTTGCTTGATGGACACCGTTGAAATCGATTTTTACCCTCAGTTTTTGGCCAATATACGCGAGGTTATTGGAGACCGCCCCATCGACTATGTGGTTATCCATCACATGGAGCCTGATCATAGCAGCTCACTGTCATTATTACGTAAATTTTACCCCGATGTGAAAATTATAGGCAACAAAAAGACTTTCGACATGATGAAAGGGTTCTACGGAATTACTGACGGAGCAATAGAAATCAAGAATGGCGACTCCCTATCTTTGGGCCGTCACACCCTCAATTTCTACCTCACGCCCATGCTTCACTGGCCCGAGACAATGGTATCTGTCGACATAAATGTCAACGTTGCGTTCACTGGCGATGCCTTTGGTTGCTTTGGATCACTTAACGGTGGTATACTCGATGACCATATTGACACTGAAAAATACTGGTTGGAGATGATTCGCTATTACTCTAACATTGTGGGCAGATATGGTACTCCTGTCCAAAACGCACTAAAAAAGATTAGTGGCGTACAGCTCGATTATCTCTGCACCACACACGGCCCCGTATGGCACAAACACCTGCCTAAGGTGGTTGATATGTATGATCGCATGAGCAAATATGACGCGGAACCAGGTCTCGTTATTGCCTATGGCACGATGTACGGTAACACTGGGCATATGGCAGAAGTCATAGCAGAAGCTGCCTCACAAGCTGGCATAGAAAATATCAGCCTTATAAATCTATCCAAGACCCACTACTCTTATGTTCTGCGAGACATGTTCAGATACAAAGGGCTCATCCTTGGCGCACCCACTTACAACAATAGCATATACCCGAAGATGGAACACCTGCTTTCTGCCATTGCCAATCGTGACATGAAAAACCGATACATGGGATGGTTTGGCAGTTTTAGCTGGGCCAGCAAAGCTGTTTCCATCCTAAAGGACTGGAACGAGAACAAGTTTCATTTTGAGCCCGTGGGCGAGCCCGTAGAGATGAAACAGTCGATGAATGAGGATGTACGAGCCAAATGCGTAGCACTTGGACAAAGTATGGCCAAGAAACTATTGAATGAAGAATAAATTTTGCGACGCAACCCTTAAGGATGAAGCTCTACTGAAAACAAAAAACATCCAAGACGTAACGCGTCAAAAATAGCAATACACCAAAATAACAAATGGTTTTACCCCAGATGACAAACATCTAACGGTAAAACCATTTTTATTATCCTTTTGCCCGAAAACTCCATTCGGGAAAGGTGTTTGGGTAAGTTGGCCTGAGGATTAGTCAGCAGGGCTAAAGTCTTCTTTGCCTACACCACACTCTGGGCAAACCCAATCCTCGGGAAGGTCCTCAAAAGCAGTTCCAGCTTCGATACCATTATCTGGATCGCCTACCTCTGGATCGTACACATAACCACAAACATCACATACGTACTTTTTCATAATAGTTTTGTTTAATTAATAATATGTATTCAACTTCGTAATTTCATTTATAAAGACTCTATCTAAAATCGGTAAAAATAAATTTTACACATTAGACACATTGCATCCAACACCACAAAGATAATTATTTTTTTTTAGGAACCCAAGAAGATTAACGACTTTTATTTCATAAAAATCAAATTGTATGCATCAAGTCTATCTCCCAATATCTAAAGTTTGTTCCTTCAGCCTCAAACGGACACTCCTCTATACTAACACGTTCCTTGATTGGCAGGCATCTTCCGATAAGGCGTTTGCGATGCTTCCAGACTATGGTGAAAATTCTTTTGAAACTTACTGTTTTGTGCCCCATCCACTCGTATATATCTATAAATCCTCTCAACGAAAACCATCATGTAACCATTGACGTTATAATAACCCACTATCTAATTCGTGGTCCAATTGCCATCGGCACAAATAACAGTTTATACTGTTTATCAATTCTTTAGAAAAAAAAATGAATTACATGCGGAGACACTCTTAGCAAACGGTCGCAAATATTTTGGTATGGAAGAAACTGTAAACTCTGCGCTCATTGCCACTACACTTAAGTCCATGATAAGCGACCGGTTTATCAGTATTTATATTCTCAGCTAAATATTACTACAACGAAAGAAGTGTTTTTCAGAGTTTACGCTTAATTTTTAACTAACGAGCTGTCTCTATAAAATAAAAACATAAAAAATAGTTTTAAAATTTTATATACAATCCTTTATTCCTTTGCATAGAATTTATTAACTTTGCCTATTATCTATGGCATACACCACTCATACAGGGCAGTATGTCATTAGAAAATGGCGCCGTTGTGGGCTAAGACATGGCTGCCAAAGTGATTTGGCGCCATATACATATATACAATAATATGTACAATAAAAGCATAAACGCAAGATTATAATAGACAATTCAAAGAAAATGGAATTTGAACTCATCGCCAAAACATTCATGGGTTTAGAGCAAGTTTTGGCACAAGAGCTCACCCACATGGGTGCAAACAATGTACAAATAGGCAGACGTATGGTATCGTTTTCAGGCAATAAGGAAACCATGTACCGTGCTAATTTCCAGTTGCACACTGCCATACGAATTTTAAAAACCATCAAACACTTCAAGGCACGTTCAGCGGACGAGGTGTATGAAGAAGTTCAAAAAATAGATTGGAGCGAGTATATTCAGCAAGGTAAAACCTTTTCTGTAGACTCAGTTGTGTATTCCAACGAGTTCCGAAACTCTCGTTTTGTCACTTACAAAGTGAAAGACGCCATCGTTGACCAATTTAGAGAGAGGAGTGGCCAGCGTCCCAATATATCCGTAAGTAATCCAGACATCAAACTTCACATACACATTGCAGAAGACGATGCCACCTTATGCTTAGACTCCAGTGGAGAGAGCCTGCACCGTCGAGGTTATAGGCAGGAGAGTGTCGAGGCTCCATTGAACGAGGTCTTGGCAGCTGGAATGATTATGATGACAGGTTGGACGGGTGACACAGACTTCATAGATCCCATGTGTGGGTCTGGCACTTTAACCATCGAAGCAGCCCTTATTGCACGCAATATCTCGCCGGGTGTCTTCAGGAAAGAATACGCTTTTGAGAAGTGGAATGATTACGACCCAAACCTTTTTGACGCAATCTACAACGATGAAACGCAGGAACGCGAATTCGAACATCACATATATGGTTATGACATTGACATGAAGGCCGTAAATACCGCTATACAAAATGTCAAGGCGGCGGGCTTATCCAAAGATATTACCATACAGCATCAAGATTTCAAAGATTTTCAAAGGCCAGCCGAAAAAAGTATTATCGTAACCAATCCGCCATACGGGGAGCGTATATCCACCCCCAACTTATTAGGGACATACAAGATGATTGGCGAGCGACTGAAACACGAATTTGGTGGCAATGACGCATGGATATTGAGTTATCGTGAAGAATGCTTCGAGCAAATCGGTCTGAAACCCAGCATCAAGATACCTGTATATAATGGTAGCTTGGAGTGCGAATTTCGGAAATACACACTTTTTGACGGGAAAATGAAAACGTTCAGGGAAGAAGGTGGCGTTGTAAAGACCGAAGAAGAAAAACGAGAAATGGCCCAAAAGCATCGCTTCAAGAAAAATCGTGAGTTCAAGGAACGACTTGAGGCAGAGGCTTCAAACGAAGAAGGAGACATTCGCTCTTTCCAATTCCACTCCCTGCTCCGCGGCAAATCTTCATTTAATCACTCCTCGCATGAAGACTCTTGGGAGAGCTCCGGCCGCAAGGGCAAGCAATGGAAAGAGGACAGGCCACGTGGCAATCGACGTAATTTTGGAGAAGAACAAGGGGCTTTCCCATTTAACAAACGCAACAAACGCGGTGAAAGAAAGTTCAAAAGAAACGCCATGGACGATAGGAACGATTTTAAACCACGTCGACACGACAGTGGATTTAAATCATATGATGGCAAAGATTTCAAAAGAGCATCACGACAAGGCGAAATCAAACCTAACAAATATAAAACATTTGACCATGAAGATGAATAGTTGGATTGCGGTGGGAGCATTGGTTCTAACATCTATGATAAACTTTTCACAAGATGCCCAAGCACAGGCAACGCTAAAACAGTTTACCCTCGAAGATCTTAATTTCGGCGGAAACAATTATCACAACATGACACCTAAGACTCGTTTCACCACTTGGTGGGGCGACGTGTTGGTGCGCTTGGACCTTGATAAATGCTATGTCGTCGACAAGCGTTCTGCAAAAGAAACCTTGCTGTTCACGCTTGACCAAGTAAACCAATGCTTAGGCGAGCCTTCGGGGAAAGGACTTCGTTCTCTTTATTACCTACAGTTCCCCTATGCCAACAAACCATTGGTGCTCCTGCAATACAATTCCAAGCAAGTGCTATTAAACTTCAAAACGAAACAGATAACGTGGTCGCAAACCAATGATGGTATCAATGTCTTGGAGTGGAACCCTATCTCAAAATGCACGGCTTATACCAAACACGACAATTACAATCTTTTTGTTCGGCAAGCCAATGGCGTAACGGCGCAACTATCTGAGGATGGTAGTCGTAACATCATTTATGGGCAAAGCGTACATCGTGACGAGTTTGGATATAAAAAAGGCGTCTTCTTTAGTCCAGACGGTAACAAGGTAGCGTTTACTCGAATGGACCAAAGCATGGTAACGGATTATCCACTTGTCGACATCCAAGATGCTGATTGGAAACCGTCCAAAGGCCAAAGCAGGATAGCGACCTGCGCCCCAGAGAAATATCCTATGGCTGGCGAGGCCATGCATAAGGTAACAATCGGCGTATATGATATAAGCACCGGGCGTAAGATTTACTTGCAAACTGGCGACCCCACCGACCGATATTTCACCAATCCAGCATGGGCTCCCGACTCTAAGACCATCTATCTGTTTGAGCTGAACCGCGACCAAAATGATTGTCGCTTGGTTAGTTATGATGCCACAACAGGCAAAAAAATAAGCGAGCTTTACCGAGAGACAGACTCAAAATATGTGGAGCCTGCCAATCCGATTGTTTTCTTGCCGTGGGACAATGGCAAATTTATCATGCAAAGTCAAAAGGACGGCTATAACCATCTGTACCTTTTTGACATTCATGGCAAGCAAATCAAGCAACTCACAAGTGGCCAATGGGTGGTAATGCAACTGTTAGGTTTCGACCAGACCACCAAGAGCGTCATCATCGCTTCCAACGAGCGTAGTGCCATTCAGCGCAATATATATTCTGTCAACGTAAAGACTGGCAAGCGTACGCTTATCGACGAGAATGGCAAAGGGTGGCACAACGCTTATTTAAGTGGGTCTGGAGCTTACATCATAGACCGCTATTCCACTCCTGACATTCCGAACAACATAGCCATAGTGGGCATTAAAGCCAATCAAAAGCGTCGTTACTTTACGGCTGACAACCCATGGAAGGGCTACAATATTCCCGAATACAAATGCGGAACTATCAAAGCGTCTGACGGTGTCACCGACCTGTATTATCGCATGGTGCTACCCATAGGCTTTGACCCGAACAAGAAATACCCTACCATCATCTATGTGTACGGAGGCCCTCATGCCCATAATGTCGACGCCAAATGGCACTATGGCAGCAGGTCTTGGGAAACCTACATGGCACAAAAAGGCTATTTACTGTTCATCCTTGACAATCGTGGCAGTGAAAATCGAGGCAAGGATTTTGAGCAGGTTACATTCCGTCACCTTGGCATTGAGGAGATGAAAGACCAAATGAAAGGCGTTGATTTCTTAAAGACTCTCAGTTATGTGGACGCTGACAGAATGGGAGTGCATGGTTGGAGCTTTGGTGGTTTTATGACCATTAACATGATGACATCCCATCCAGACGTTTTCAAAGTGGGTGTCGCGGGTGGCCCTGTGATAGACTGGAAGTGGTACGAGGTGATGTATGGAGAGCGGTACATGGATACGCCACAAACCAACGCGGCGGGTTACGAACAGTCAAGCCTCTTGCCAAAGGCCAAAAACCTCAAAGGGAAACTTCAGATTATCATTGGCCTTAACGATCCAGTCGTAGTTCCACAGCACGCTTTCACTTTCATCAAACAGTGCATTCAAGAAGGAACGCAACCTGATTTCTTTGTATATCCGGGTGAACCACACAACATGCGAGGCCATCAATCCACGCACTTGCACGAGCGCATTTCGCGCTATTTTGACGACTATCTAAAATAGAGATACATTTGACGACTGTCATTAATTTCAAATTTCGGCGACAATTACATTAACTTTCTCCGATTAGCGGCGATAAAAGGAATGGCATCCTATTTAGACCGCCAGACCGATATTAAAACACACCAAGAATATGAAAATACTACTTTTAGGAAGCGGAGGCCGTGAGCACGCCTTGGCTTGGAAGATAGCGCAGAGCGACAAATGTGAAAAACTGTATATCGCTCCGGGTAATGCGGGTACCGCCGCCGTTGGGGAGAATGTGCCCATAGGTATCGATGACTTTGATAAGCAAAAAGACTTTGTTGTCAATTACGATGTTGACATGGTTGTCGTTGGTCCAGAGGCTCCCTTGGTAAAAGGTGTTTATGACGCGTTCAAAAATGATAGCCGCACCAAGTCGATACCCGTCATTGGTCCATCCAAACAAGGAGCCATACTTGAGAGTAGTAAAAATTTTGCCAAGTCTTTTATGAAGCGACACGGCATCCCCACGGCTGCTTACGAGACCTTTGATGCCAACACCATTGATGACGGTATCAAATTTCTCGAGACACTAACACCACCATACGTGCTCAAGGCCGATGGCTTGGCCGCTGGCAAGGGCGTTTTGATAGTGCCTACGCTCGACGAGGCCAAACAAGAGTTGCGCAAGATGCTTGGAGGCATGTTTGGAGAGGCATCTGCCAAAGTTGTTATAGAAGAGTTTCTCACTGGCGTGGAATGTTCAGTGTTTGTTCTTACAGATGGGAAAAACTACAAAATATTGCCAGAGGCCAAAGATTACAAGCGCATTGGCGAACACGAAACAGGCTTGAACACAGGCGGAATGGGAAGCGTCTCGCCCGTACCCTTTGCCACCAAGGAATGGATGGACAAGGTAGAAAAGCGCATTATCCGCCCCACTATGGATGGTCTTGCCAAAGAGAACATAGACTATAAAGGATTTATATTCTTCGGATTAATCAATGTTGGGGGCGACCCGATGGTCATAGAATATAACTGTCGCATGGGCGATCCAGAGACAGAAACTGTCATGCTACGCCTTAAGAGTGACATCGTAGACCTTTTCGAAGGTGTTGCCAATGGCAATCTCGACACAAAAGAGATTGAAATAGACCCACGGTCGGCCGTTTGTGTCATGCTGGTCAGTGGCGGGTATCCACAGTCCTACAAGAAAGGCTACCCCATTACGGGATTGGAGAATGTCAAGGACAGTGTTTTGTTTCATTCTGGAACATCGGTGAAAAATGGGCAAATCGTTACCGACGGTGGACGCGTAATGGCGGTGTCATCCTATGGCAAAGACAAGGAAGAAGCATTGCGAAAATGTTTTGAAGAGGCTAAAAAAATCAAATTCACTGACAAATATTTCAGGACCGACATCGGCCAGGATATTTAAAATCCCCCATTTTTACTGACATGCCACCACCCCACCCGTTTATTAATTAGATGGTGGCAATTGCTTTATGATTGTCGTATAATCATTTTTTAAGTGTTCAGGATTTGGCGGAATTGTCAATGGGAGCGAACAAAACCTCTCACCACGACCAACCAATAACATTACTCGTTTTGAATAAAACCATAGAAAGATGTTAACACGCAGTCAAACGAAAATAGCGCAGTCTCGATGGACACTTCCCGCAACCGCGATCTACGTGGCATTGCTATGTATCTTTATCGGCATGCAAACATGTCAGCTATGGGGGCAAGTTCTGTTGTTAGGATTGTCAACGTTAATGCTTGTCGAACTCAACAATGCCAACTCGCTCATTCGCATATACAGCCGCATGGTGTCATGTTCTTTTCTGGTGATGATCATCATGTCAAACTTTGTCATGGCTGACATTGTTTCTATGGTAGCTGTAACAGCGTTTGTGGGTTTTTATTTGTGTTTCTTCAAGGCATACCAAAACCCTACGGCAACCAATCACATCTTTTTTGCTTTTTTCGCCTTGGGAATAGCCAGTATCGCGTTTGCGCAAGTGTTGTTCCTGTTACCTATTTTATGGATTCTCTTAGCCACAAATGTCATGGCATTTAGTGCGAGAACATTTTTTGCCACATTGTTAGGCATTGCGAGCCCTTACTGGTTTGCTGCCGCTTATTTCATATATGTGGGCGATTTGAATTTCTTTCCGCGCCATTTCATCGAGCTAATACAAGTTGGTCCAATGCTTGATTTTACCACGATTGATGAGCATCGCATTGTCACTGCAATCTTCATTGCCGCCTTGGCCATTATAGGTGCCACCCACTTTTTGATGTACAGTTATTTGGACAAGATTCGCACACGTATGATTTACGAGGTTTTCATAGTGATTGATTTGTGCTGTTTCTGCCTGATAATTTTGCAACCGCAACACTTTGATAGGCTGTTGGGCTTAGCCATCCTGACCACCTCGCCGCTCATTGGTCATTATCTGGCATTGTCACATACCAAGATTTCTAACATTTGTTTTTATGCCATTATCGTTTTGGCACTAATAATCACCTTTTATAACTTATGGATGCCTTTAACGATTTTCTCATAAACTATGGCTATTGGGGAATGTTGATCTCAGCATTTCTGGCTGGGAGCGTCTTCCCTTTCAGTAGTGAGGTGGTGATCCTCGGACTATTGGGTACCGGATTGAACGCCACCGAACTTATCGTTTATGCTACAATAGGCAATGTCGCCGGAGGCATGTTCAACTATCTTGTAGGCAGCTTGGGTAAGCTCGAATGGATAGAGAAATATCTCCACGTTAATTCTGATAAACTTAAACAAGCTGAGCGTTTTATGTCTGGGTATGGCGCATGGATGGGTTTCTTCGCTTTTCTGCCCATTATCGGTTCTGCCATCACTGTAACGCTTGGGCTTATGCGCGCTAATCTTATTATCAGCATATTCAGCATAACCGCTGGGAAAGCCCTGAGATACATACTGTTAGTATATAGTGCAGGCATGATTATTTAAAATGACCGCACCATTTCGTTTATGTGGAATTTGGGAAAGCACTTTACACACAGACCCTAACACCACCTATTCGCATAGCTCATATCTCGAAATTTAACGAACTATCATATATAATGACACGAGATGAGTTTGTTATACGTCAGTCCGGATTGACCATTTTAAGATAATAATTGTTCTGCCATACTTTTAGCGGCACGCCGTCCGTCTCCCATGGCAAGAATGACAGTGGCTCCACCACGTACAATATCTCCTCCAGCATAGATATTAGAGATGGATGATTGCATGCCATCGTTAACAACAATAGTATTTTTCCGCCCCAACTCAAGGCCTGATACTGACTTTGGTACCAGAGGATTAGGTGATACGCCAACAGACACAATCACTTGGTCACAATCCAAATGGACGGTTTTACCTGTCACCACAGGACGCCTTCTGCCAGAAGCATCTGGCTCACCCAGTTCCATTACATCAAGCACAGCACCACATACGCGTCCATTTTTGTCACCTATATACTCTTTAGGATTATGGAGAGTCAAGAAATTAATGCCCTCTTCTTTGGCATGTTTCACTTCTTCCAAACGAGCAGGCATTTCTTTTTCCGATCGCCTATATACCAATGTGACATTTGCGCCAAGTCGTTTCGCCGTGCGACACGAATCCATTGCCGTATTGCCACCACCAACAACAATAACGTTTTTGCCAAGAATGATAGGGGTGTCGGTATCCGGGTTGGCAGCATCCATAAGATTTACGCGTGTAAGGTATTCGTTGCTCGACATTACATTGATTAAGTTTTCGCCGGGAATACCCATAAAATTAGGCAACCCAGCACCAGACGCCACGAAGATACCCTTAAATCCTTTCTCCTCAAGTTCGTCTATACTGATAGTTTTTCCTATAATAGTATCTGTTTGGAAATGTACGCCTAATTTTTTTAATGTATCAATTTCAGCATCCACTATTCTATTGGGCAAACGAAATTCGGGTATTCCATATTTCAAAACGCCGCCTACCTCATGCAATGCCTCGAACACATAGACCTCAAATCCTCTTTTCACCATATCACCGGCAAAACTCAATCCAGCTGGGCCCGATCCAACTACAGCCACACGTATACCATTACTTGGTGCGGTCTTTGGAATGTCGCTTAGTCCACTTTCGCGTTCATAGTCTGCGGCAAATCGCTCCAAATACCCGATGGCTACCGCAGGCTCGTTCATTTTCAAATGGATGCACCTACTCTCGCATTGCTTTTCTTGTGGGCAAACCCTACCACATACGGCAGGTAAGGCGGATGTCATTTTCAGCACTTTTGCAGCCGCGGCAAAATGACCTCGCTCTATATTTTTTACAAAAGAAGGAATATCTATGCTCACCGGACATCCCTCTACGCATGTAGGCTTGGCACAGTCTAAACATCTTTTGGCTTCAGTCATGGCCATTTCAGGAGTTAAACCTTGGTTCACCTCCTCCAAACGCGTTGTCGCACGATACTCGGGGTTAAGCTCCGGCATATTTACTCGTTGAATACCCATACGCTCTTTTGCTTTCATCGCCGAGCGCAAATCTTTTCGCCATTGTGCATTTCTGTCCTTTAAATCTTCGTTTACACTCCCCTCTTCTGCTGGACCGGCCGGTGCAAGATATGATGTATTGTTGTCCGCCTGTCCACCATCTTCTTGACCTGGTTGCGCAATCATTGTTTCAGGAATTTCAGAAGAATGAAGCATAGACATTTCGTTGTAATGTGCCATCTCCTCTTGCTCCACATTCTTGAATGTCCCCATTCGATTCATCATCTCATCCCAATCCACCAAGTCGCCGTTAAATTCTGGGCCGTCTATACATACAAACTTAGTTTTGCCACCTATTGTGAGCCGACAGGCACCACACATGCCAGTACCGTCAACCATAATTGTATTCAAGGAAACATCGTTTGGAATGCCATATTTCTTTGCAGTGAGCGATGTAAACTTCATCATCATGGGTGGCCCAATAGCAATAACCTTATCCACATGCTCTCTATTGATCACTTGTTCCACGCCTACTGTCACTACGCCTTTTTGTCCCCACGAACCATCGTCAGTCATGATGATCACTTCGTCGCTATAGGCTTTCACGTCATCCACCATAATGACAAGATCTTTTGTCCGCCCAGCCAATACAGATATAACACGGTTGCCAGCTTGTTTCAATGCTGTGAGTATGGGCAGAATGGCAGCGATGCCAATGCCACCTCCTGCACAAATGACAGTGCCATACTTCTCGATTTTTGACGCAGAGCCTAAGGGCCCAACAATGTCAATGACACTATCTCCTACATTTAATTTGCAAAATTTGGTGGAAGAAAGTCCAACTTCTTGAATGACCATAGTCAAAGTGCCTTTTTCTACGTCGGCTTTTGCGATGGTGTATGGAACTCGTTCGCTTTTTTTATCTACTCTAACTATAACAAAGTTTCCAGGTCTGCAACTTTTAGCGATAAGTGGTGCTTCCACCTCAAAGCAATAAACTTTTTCTGAAAAATGCTTTTTCCGAATAATTTTATTCATAACTGTTTTCGTATTAGCGATTAAGGGTACATATATTTCCTATTTATAGAAATCATGGCTGATGGATGATACAAAACGAATAGTTCTGATTGTGTTTTTCATAAATCAAACTTTTCCCCAAAATCCACCCATAGGTGCATAGGCAATCCCACTGCTTACTGTAAAGTGTTTGTCTTATCTTTTTTCCCAAATCTAAACCAGCGGTTATGCTTTTTTTGAAGTTGAGGTCACCATTAAATATGCAGGCATAGCTCTGTCCAGCATAATGTTTAAGCGTTAGCGTGCCCACCCTATGTTGCGCCATGCCATTCTGTCTGTGAAACAGACGAGCACATATAACTATAACAATGTGTGTCCAAAATCTCATTATCTTTACTACTGAAAATTTTGGTCGTCGAGCATATCAAAGCCACAATAGGGAACAAGAACTTTAGGCACACGTATTCCTCCCTTGGTTTGATAGTTTTCTATTATGGAGGCCACAATGCGAGGCAATGCGAGCGCCGAGCCATTTAGCGTGTGACAAAGTTCTGTTTTCTTTGTATCCTCACGGCGATAGCGACAATGCAATCTATTAGCCTGATAACTTTCAAAATTGGATACCGAGGAAACCTCAAGCCATTTTTTTTGCGCCGCGCTCCACACTTCGAAGTCGTAACAAATGGCAGAGGTAAAGCTCATATCTCCACCGCAAAGACGTAAAATGTGGTAGGGTAATTCCAACTTTTGAAGCAACGATTCTACATGATCAAGCATTTCTTTAAGACTTTCATAAGAGTGCTTGGGTGTGTCTATTCGAACAATCTCCACCTTGTCAAATTGGTGCAAGCGATTGAGACCACGCACATCCTTGCCATAAGAGCCGGCCTCACGTCGGAAGCATGCGGAATAAGCGCATCTCTTTATGGGCAAATCTTTCTCTTCGAGTATCTCGTCTCGGAAAATATTGGTTACTGGAACTTCTGCGGTTGGTATTAAGTATAGGTTGTCAAGTTGAGCATAGTACATCTGGCCTTCCTTGTCAGGAAGTTGCCCTGTGCCATATCCCGAAGCCTCATTGACCAAATATGGGGGCTGAACTTCAAGATAACCGGCCTTGCGAGCCTCGTCTAAAAAGAAGGCTTCCAGTGCTCGTTGAAACCTTGCCATCTTGCCCACGTAAATGGGAAAACCCGCGCCGGTAACTTTCACGCCCATATCAAAGTCTACCAATTTATACGCTTTCAGCAAATCCCAGTGGCAAAGCGCGTCCTCACCCAAATCGGGAATATTACCACCTTCTTTTACCACCACATTGTCGTTGGCATCTCTGCCTTCAGGAACATCATCATTAGGAACGTTGGGTATCTGAAGCAAAAGATCTGTCATACTTTTTTGGGCCATGTCCATAGCCTCTTGCAACTCTTTTTCATGGCTTTTCATTATAGCCACTTGACCCTTTATTTCATCGGCTTCTTTCTTCTTGCCTTCTTTCATTAAGCCGCCTATCTTCTTGGCCAAGAGTTTTTGTTGTTGCTTGATGGTATCTACTTGTTGCTGCGATTCACGCCGTGTTTTATCATATTGCAAAACTTTGTCAATGGTTTCACAAGCACCCTCGAAGTGCTTTTTCTCCAAGCCTTTGATTACACGTTCAGTTTCTTCACTGATGAGTTTTAATGTCAGCATAATGTGCTATGTTTTAAAATTTTATCATATTATGGGCAAAAATACAAAAAAAACATGAGTATACAAATATATGCCGTTGTTTTAGTGTCAAACAATCAAATCATGCTTTACTTTTGTAATTATATCACTTGCTATGTACCCCCCTACACACTAAATATGAATAGCGATTCTTTTAATCCATCCTGAATTTATAATCTTCGTAGCTGTATTGACGCAGAAACTCCAATTCTCCATTTGGATGTGCCAAAGCTATCGATGGATGAGACACTCCGTTAAACATGTTTGTTTTCACAGTTGTGTAGTGTATCATATCCTCGAATATGACATTCTCACCCAATTGCAACTCATGATCAAAGTTCCAATACCCCATGAAGTCGCCAGCCAGGCATGAGCAGCCACCCAAACGGTAGACATGTCGCAATTCGGCATTCATCGCAAAGGCACCGTCTCGGCTCTCTATCGTCTGTGCATTTCTAACATCAGGCCAGTAAGGGCCCTCAAGGCAATCGGGCATGTGACACGTAAAACTTACGTTAAGAATGGCGTTCCTGATACCTTTGTCTTCTGTAATGTCCACGACTTGACTCACCAATGGGCCCGTTTCCCACAAGAAAGCACTACCGGGCTCTAAGATAATGTGAAGTGAGGGATGTCGTTTGTGAAAATCACGTAGTATTTTCACTAACAGCTCCACGTCATAATCAGCATGCGTCATCAAGTGTCCACCACCAAAATTTATCCATTTAAGCTGCGTGAACCACTTGGCAAATTTCTCTTCAAAGTGCGCCAGTGTACGTTGAAAGACATCCGCGCCATTCTCACAGTGGCAATGACAATGAAAGCCTTCAATATCATTGGGGAGCTGTTCGGGCAGTTTGTCCGCTCTAACACCAAAACGAGTACCCAGCGCGCATGGGTTGTAAAGCACGTTTTTAACCTCACTGTATTCAGGGTTTACCCGAATGCCAAGGCTTACAGTGGGGTTTATTTTCTTTATCCTTGCCGCATACTTGTCCATTTGGCTCAACGAGTTGAATGTCAAATGAGTGGACATTTTGGCTATATCGTCTATTTCGTAGTCAGTATATGCTGGCGAATAGGTGTGAACCAAATGGCCAAATTCCTCATAGCCCAGTCTCGCCTCATTTAAAGAGCTGGCTGTCACAGTATTAATATACTCCCTGAAGATAGGAAAAGTTTTCCATAATGCAAAAGCCTTGAAAGCCAATATAATTTCCACGTCTGCATCTTTGGCTATTCTGCTAATAAGCTCCAAATTTCTTCTGAGTTTACTTTCTTCCAACACATAAACCGGTTGATGTAACTGCTCAAAAGTGGTGAGGTTCACTCTCATAATTTTTCGTTTCGTGCAAAGTTAGCTTTTATTTTCAAATTATATTGCCCATTCAAACATTTTTTCATACATTTGCAAGCGAATTACATTGATATGGATATTCAAACGTTGACAAAGCCCACGTTTATTTAAGAAGCCAAAATCTACATTTTATATAAAACACTAATCAACATGAGTGAAAAGAACTCTTATTTAGTTTTTTCGGGTACACGTTCCAGATACCTTGCCGAGAAGATCTGTGCATGTTTGGGCTGCCCATTGGGCAATTTGGTGGTTACCAAGTTTTCTGATGGCGAATTTGCTGTCTCTTACGAGGAGTCTATCAGAGGCCGAGATGTTTTTTTGGTTCAAAGCACATTCCCCAACTCAGACAACCTCATGGAGCTTTTATTGATGATCGATGCGGCTAAGCGTGCTTCAGCCAATCATATCATCGCGGTCATTCCTTACTTTGGATGGGCTCGTCAAGATCGCAAGGATAAGCCTCGTGTAAGCATTGGTGCAAAATTGGTGGCAGATCTTTTGAGAGTGGCAGGCATTGACAGGCTCATCACTATGGATCTACACGCTGATCAAATTCAGGGCTTCTTTGATGTTCCAGTGGATCACTTGTATGCTTCTGGGGTTATTCTTCCCTATCTGCAAGGGCTTCATCTCAAAGATCTTGTAATAGCATCGCCCGATGTTGGCGGTTCTAAACGCGCTAACACTTATGCCAAATATCTTGGTTGTCCGCTTGTTTTGTGCAATAAAACACGCGCGCGCGCCAATGTTGTGGAGAGCATGCAGATTATTGGTGAGGTAAAAGGTAAAAATGTAGTTATTATCGACGATATGGTAGATACGGCCGGAACGATCACCAAGGCTGCTGATGTTATGTTAGAAGCAGGTGCAACCAGTGTGCGTGCGTGTGCTTCTCACTGTGTGATGAGTGGCCCTGCCAACGAGCGTATACAGAAATCCGCGTTGCAGGAAATGGTGTTTACCGATTCCATTCCATACACGCAACGTTGCTCCAAGGTAGTGCAGCTGAGCGTAGCCGACATGATAGCAGAGACTATACGTCGTGTGGTGAACAACGAGAGTATATCCTCACAATATTTAGTATAGCACTATTTTATAGCAAGCGTTCGTTTCGTCTTCTTGACGGCAGTAACGCTTGCAAGCTTCATATCTGAATAGACTTTGAACGTGGCGCCAAGTTCTTGTCATCCAAAGGGACGGTACTATCTCCCCACATGATACAGTTGATAAGGAATGGCGTCATCTCAATGTCTTTGAGCATCCCTGTTATCTTCACACACGAGTACTTCGTTTGAAAACGAATGCTTTCTCAACAAGGGATAATCATGTTTCTTGGGCACGTCTAAATTTAGGCTTCACAATGTTGTTTGAGGCTTTTGTCATGATTTAATAGAAGAAAAAGTCCCGGTAAACTCTGTCGCCATGGTCGTGAAAGGAAACCATAGACCCGAAAATATGGCCCATCATCATAGAAGTAGTGGCGGTTGTGGCACAAATCACAAATACAGAATCTGAATATTTGATTAGGCAGATTATTGAAAACAAACAAAAGGTTGGCAACTTTTAGGGCCTACGCTATGACTGCCTAAGACCTAAATTAATAACTTGAGATCTATCAAATATAGTCTGAAAACGTTTGCCTTGGAAATGTAAAAACGTCCGGAAGCCTTTGTTATTCAGCTATCCGGACGTTATTGGTTGCGGAGGCAAGACTCGAACATGCGACCTCCAGGTTATGAGCCTGGCGAGCTACCAACTGCTCCACTCCGCGATAATAAGAGAATTGAATGTTTGTTATCCTTTTCTCGTTTGCGATGCAAAGGTACAACATTTATATGATATATCCAAACGAATTTAAATTTTTTTCTAAATTAAGTCAATAGTGGCATCATTATTTTGAGAAATAAATGCGCAGCCTTTTGCCGTTTTTATCAAAATTCTTCTGAGTTTTTTAACACTTCCAATTTTTTATTCTGGAAGAGAAAATGGCATTATTCCAACGAGTAAAAGGTGGAGGCAACGCCATTTCAAGGGGTCTGCCTTGCGATAAAATAGTGATGGCGCCACGAACACTGTCCTTTTACAAGCTCTCAACAGCGTAACCGCATTGCGATTAGATAGTAATGGCACGGCCTTCTCTATCCAATCGCAACCACAATTTTCTCTCTGTTTTACACCGTACTGATTATCAGGTGTTTGGAAATCGCTTGTTTTTCGCTTATTTCCAGCAAAATTATCTTGTGCTCAAAAATATCGCAACCACAAGAGGGTGGTTGTAAAAGAAAATGCTTAGGCTGATACTATCATAGACAATACCTACAGCTATGATGCCATTAGCAACGCGCTTAGCGTGAAAGAACAAAGCACCGCTCCCACAGCACGGTAAGGCAGGCAGTCAGATGAGCCACAGCTACACCCACAACCCATTGTTCCGTTTGGCACAGCGCAACGGGAACCTACGCAACTGCCGACAAGCAAGACAGTATTCTAAATCCTCTTTCTCCAAAAAAAAAGTTTATTGCATACAAAAATTATCGCATATATAGATAGCGTTTAATAGATCTTTTAGGTGTTTTGGCAAACTCTTCGTCATGCAATTCTATTTCAGCTATACGACAATAGACAGGAAGCTGCTCGTTAATCTGTTTTCTATTCTCCTCCATAATATCCAAAATGTTTTCCCTGTTGTAGCCAAGCTTCTGTGCTTCCTCTAAATCTGGATAGACCAAACCAATGAGTTTATTGCCATCTTGAATTACAACGCTCTCACACACGAGGTTCATCGAGTTAAGCTTATCCTCTATCTCCTCCGGATAGATATTCTGACCACTCGACCCAAGCAACATGTTTTTGGAGCGACCTTTTATGAAGACGTTGCCTTCGGCATCCATAAGTCCGAGATCTCCTGTATGGAACCATCCGTCAGAATCTATGCTCGCTTTTGTGGCCTCCTCATTCTTATAATATCCGAGCATAACATTGAGCCCCCTTGCCATGATTTCTCCCGGTATATTTTGGGGATCAGGACTATCTATTTTCACTTGCATGTGAATAACTGCCTTGCCACACGAGCCCGGTACAAAATCTTTATAATCAGCATAGCAGATTATAGGTGCACACTCCGTAGAGCCATAGCCTACCGTATATCTGAAACCTATTTGTTGAAGAAAACTCTCAACTTCATGGTTGAAAGCAGCACCACCAACGATAACTTGGTAAAAATTGCCACCAAAAGCTTTGGATACTTCTTCATTTATACGTTCGAATATCTTTTTGTTTAATCCTGGTACCTTTAGCAACAAACGCATCTTAGGATCTTGTATTTTCGGGAACACTTTCTTGCGAATGATCTTTTCGATAACCAAAGGTACGGAGATGATGATCTTGGGTTTGACATCTGCAAAAGCCTGTGCAATGACAAGGGGGGATGGCACACGAGAGAGATAGAAGATGTGGCAACCCAACATAAATTCAAAGATAAACTCAAAGGCCAAACCATACATGTGGGCCATTGGCAGAATGCTAATCACGTTATCACCCGGCTTAATTACATTGCCAAGCTCGTGGTTCGCAAAGTCAAAATTACTCCACATCGCACGATATGGCAACATGACGCCCTTGGAAAATCCTGTGGTCCCGCTGGTATAATTGATAAGTGCCAACTCATCAGGGTTGGTATCGTGATAATATTTCACATGTTCCTGACGGAAATATTTGGGATATTTCTTGCCAAAAAGTTCGTTGAGATGTTCTCTTGCGTATGTGAGTTTATCCGTACGAGAAAGCACAAGCGAATAATCTGGTATGTATATGATACCTTCAAGATGTGGCATCTTGGTACCATCTATTTCCGTGGCCACGACGTCTCCCACAAAGAGTAATTTAGACTCAGAATGATTTACTATGTTATGTATCTGATCTGCTGTAAACTCATGAAGTATAGGTACCGCAACTGCGCCATATGTCAACACAGCTAAAAATGCCGCTGCCCATGCCGCACTATTCCTACCTGCAAGTGCTATTTTGTCTCCGCGTTTAACGCCGGAGTTCTCAAACATAATGTGTAACTTCTCTATTTTTCGCGCCACATCATGGTATTGAAGAGTGGCACCTTTATAATCGGTTAGGGCATCACGCTTCCAATTTTCTATGATGCTGCGTTCAATCAGAGCATTGAAACTTGGCACTTTATTCATTGCACAATCATCTTTATTTTGTGCAAAGATACGATGTTAAGTGCACATTGCCAAAAAAAATGTGCAGTAAATTACATATTTATTGCACATTTTTTTTAGCATATAATTCAAGACGTTGAATATCGAAAAATAGTATTTACACCATTAATCAATTCTCATCTGGCATTTAAAGTCTAATTAGCTAAAAGAAGGGGCCAGCGTGTATACGAATGTAAACATCTTCAGTTTGGGGCAAACCTTTTTGCCTTAATGAAAAATAACTCCTTCATTTTTTTTGAAAAGAATTTAAAACGCCATTGATTTAAAACATGGTTAGACTGGCCGAAACAGCTTCGTCAATCAGCCATGAGCTTGCAATAACGTCCTTTCTTTATTTCTTCGTTGCCCAAACGTCGAGCCTTGTTTATTTCATAATCAGAATAGCCTCCCTCAAAATAAACCACCTCGCCATCACCTTCGAATGCCAAAATATGTGTGCAGATACGGTCAAGGAACCATCGGTCGTGACTGATGACAACCGCACAGCCAGCAAACGACTCCAAACCTTCCTCGAGCGCACGCAGCGTATTCACGTCAATGTCATTTGTAGGCTCGTCAAGCAATAGCACGTTGCCCCCTTGTTTCAATGCCAATGCTAACTGTAACCGATTGCGCTCGCCACCCGAAAGCACGCCACAGAGCTTGTTTTGGTCAGTGCCAGAGAAATTGAAGCGAGACAGATAGGCTCGCGAATTGATGTCGCGCGCCCCCATTCTAATCAACTCGTTGCCCTGAGATATAACATCGTAGACCGACTTGTTGGGATCAATATCTTTGTGTTGTTGGTCCACATAGGCCAATTTCACAGTTTCACCTATTTCGAAAGTGCCATCGTCTGGTTTCTCAAGTCTCATAATCAACCTAAAAAGAGTGGTTTTGCCCGCTCCGTTAGGGCCAATCACGCCAACGATACCATTAGGCGGTAACGTAAAATTAAGGTCGCGGAACAGCACCTTATCTCCAAAAGCCTTCTTCACGTGTTGAGCCTCTATCACTTTATTGCCCAATCGAGGGCCGTTAGGTATAAATATTTCGAGTTTCTCCTCACGCCCTTTTTGCTCCTCATTGAGCATTTGATCGTACGACTTGAGACGTGCCTTGCCCTTGGCTTGGCGTGCTTTGGGTGCCATTCGCACCCATTCAAGTTCTCGCTCTAATGTTTTGCGCCGTTTTGAAGCTGTTTTCTCTTCTTGCTCCAAGCGTTTAGTTTTTTGTTCAAGCCATGTAGAGTAGTTGCCCTTCCAAGGAATGCCCTCACCCCGATCCAGCTCCAAAATCCACTCGCTCACGTCGTCAAGGAAATATCGGTCGTGGGTAACGGCGATGACCGTACCCTCGTATTGTTGCAGATGTTGCTCAAGCCAATCTATACTTTCAGCGTCGAGGTGGTTAGTAGGTTCGTCGAGCAACAGCACGTCAGGTTTTTGCAGCAATAGTCGGCAAAGTGCAACGCGTCGGCGCTCACCACCAGAGAGATGCGTGACAGGCTCGTCGGCCGCCGGGCAGCGCAGCGCAGCCATAGCACGCTCCAGTTTTGAATCCATGTTCCATGCGTCTGTAGCGTCTATTATATCTTGTACCTCGGCCTGCCGCTTCATCAGCGCCTCCATCTTGTCCGGGTCGCTGTAATATTGCTCCTCACCAAATTTTTGGTTTATTTCATCATATTCGGCAAGAGCATCATAAGCTTTTTGCATGCCCTCCATAATATTCTCCTTTACGGTTTTGGTTTCGTTGAGTGGTGGATCTTGCGGCAGATAACCTACACTGTAGCCGGGGCTCCACACCACTTCACCCATTGTGGGCTGTTCTATGCCCGCGATAATCTTCATCAACGTAGACTTACCAGACCCATTGAGACCTATGATGCCTATCTTAGCACCATAAAAGAACGAGAGATAAATATCTTTTAAAACTTGTTTTTGGTTTTGGGGAATAATCTTTGAAACCCCAACCATTGAGAAAATTACTTTTTTTTCGTCTGTTGCTGCCATTTTATTTTACATTTCTTTTATGCCACCATCCAAACAATAAAATAATACTTAACGTAAGTTCGGCGAATTATAAGTGTCTATTAATTTAGTGGTTAGCGATATTTATTATAACTTTTAGGTATTGAAATACAAATGATTAAAAACAAAAATCACTATGATCACCGAGGACAAAGTTACTGAAATATTTTGTATGGCTGACGATTTCCGGAAGTTTTTTGATGCAATGATTGAAAAATATATGATTAAACATACTGACATAAGAAAATATTGACGAAGTGCCACTATCTCAAATGGCACAAGTCATGCTAATCATACTTTTTCTATGTTGATACCCAAATAATGGGATAATTTATTAGGTCTTCCGAAATTAAAAGCAATGGCTTACTTTTAGAACCTAAGATAACAATGTCGTTCCTTGTCTAAAAATCTAACAAGCATGAAGGGTCTATAGTCTCAAAGGTAAAAGTGCCGTAGCCAATTCTTTATACCACGTAAATAAGGGCTTACGAACTTCTGTTTTATAAATTGGCTGTGCAAAAGTTCTCTCTTTGGAATCTTGTTCTGTAACTATCTGTTATATAGAAAGAAATACCTATCACACCAAATATCGGGCAGGCCAACTTTTAAGGTTCGCCATTTTATACCATAAAGAAAAGCATTATCGGAGACCTTCATACAGCATGAAAATATTTGGTTTCTACTTACATTTCACAATGTTTTCTTGGCATTGTGGAGTTATCTTTGTATATTTGCAGTATAACTAATTTTAAGGGAAATATATTTCTCTATCTTTTTTAGAGTGATAACTATGGAAGGAATATTTAGAGAAGAAATAGAAATACAACGAGTCGATAAGTTTTTTTGTGCAGAGATGGGGCGTCAAATACATCGCTATATCAAAGCAATGCATGGATCTCTTTCTATGTTGGAGAAGTTTGAGCATCGTATAAGCCAACTTGATATTCCAGCTCGCGAAGACGCCATGGCAAAATATATCGATCTCAATCGTAAAGTTGTTAACGATTTAGATTGGCGTATGCTCTTGGCAAGGGCTTTCGCAAATTTTTGCGATTCGTACCCATATTTTTGTGATATGTTACGCCACGAAGAAACAATGCGATTTTACGAGGATAGAATGAAAGGTAAATACCTACAATTTCATAAAGTCTTTGAGCAAAACGGCAAATATGGCATCAAAGACCATCAAGGCAAAATATTGATTTCTCCACAATACGATTTTCTACGCACGCCATATGTCTACGTAGACGATTTGCGAACTATACCCATTATTGCAGAAAAGGATGGCAAAATGGGACTGGTGCTCTCAGATTACAACGACACGATTGTCGCGCCATTTGAATATGATGACATTTCTTTGAGAGACGAAGAACCATGGTTTGAATTGCATCGAGATGGTAAAATAATATTTTGGCCCTTTGAATAAAAAAGATGTTGAAATCCTTTTCGATTTTAAGAAAAAAATTACTTTTCTTACTATGCTTTTTTTTGCTGTGGCTATTAGTGTTTATCTCGCAAAAAATTGTATTTCTACTTGTCTACGATAGAGGATTTTCGCATGTGTTGTCAGTGACATGGCATGGGTTGCCACTTGATATATCTATGGCAGCTTATCTCTCCACCATGCCCGCTTTATTGCTGCTGCTGAGTGGACTTCCACTGCGTATCTTCCATACGGAACGTGGCGCTCAACTTTTCTTACAATTCTACCGATGCTGGGTTACTATCTGCGCCATCATCGTATCGTTGGCTTTCACGGCAAACTGCGCGCTCTATAAATATTGGGGATTTCCATTAGACGCGACACCTATTTTTTTTATCACCTCCTCTCCCACAGACGCAATAGCCAGTGTGGAGTGGTGGCAAGCATTGTTAGGATTGTTTAGCACGCTATGCGTGTTTCTTTTGACATGCTGGCTGTTCAGATTTTTGCGAAAATCATTTGACCTTACGATTTTCAAGCATTTGGGCATGTGGACATCGATAATCATGTTGTTATTTGTAGCGTCGTTGTTCTTGCCCATTCGTGGAGGCATCTCTGTTTCATCCATGAACACGGGCAGAGTGTATTTTTCGGATAACCAAACGCTAAACCATGCCGCTGTCAACCCACTTTTCTCTCTGATGGAAAGTCTGGCGCATCAAAAAGATTTTGCCAACATGTATCGTTTCATGGACAATGACATGGCTCGCAAATTGGCATCAACGCTGACACGACCATCAAGCTCTGCGCCCAAAACCATGCTTACCACGAAACGACCTGACATTTATTTGGTCATTCTCGAGAGTTTCTCTGACACCATAATGAAGACAAAAGGTGTTACGCCAAACCTAAATAAGCTGAAAGAAGAAGGGTTGTATTTCTCTCGTTTCTATGCCAATAGCTTTCGAACAGATCGTGGATTAGTCTCCATTCTCTTAGGCTATCCATCGCCCTCCACGGTGAGCTTGATGAAGTTCCCCAATAAAACAGCGGCAATCCCTTCCTTGTCTGAGCATTTAAAGAAAGCTGGTTGGTCTTTGAAATACTATTATGGTGGAGACGCGGATTTTACCAACATGCGGTCTTTCTTGGTAAACCAAGGATTTAATGACATTGTGGAAGATGTAAATTTCCCAGTTTCTGACCGAATGAGCAAATGGGGAGTTCCTGACCACTTGCTTTTCAGGCGGGTGCAAGCAGACATGCGCGAAGAGCGATCTGCCAAACCAATATTCCACGTCATACAGACATCCAGTTCCCACGAGCCATTTGACGTACCCAGTCATCGTCTCAAAGACAAGGCTTTGAATGCTTTCCTGTACACAGATAGTTGTTTGGGCGCATTTGTCAAGCACCTTAAATCAACACGCAGATGGAACAACTCTTTGGTAATATTGGTACCCGACCACTTGGGGGCTTGGCCATACGACATAGATAATTTTGCCTCATGGCGATACCACATACCCATGATCTGGACAGGTGGCGCCATTTCGAGCCATACGACAGTAAACACCTACGCGTCCCAACAGGACATAGCCGCCACATTGCTGTCCCAACTTGGCTTGTCACATCGCGACTTGAGGTTCAGCAAGGATATATTCAACGAATTGACACCACATTTCGCTTACTTTATGATTAACGATGGCTTTGGGTTTATCAATGATGACAACGAGCTTATTTACGACCACCATCGTGACAAGGCCGTTGTTGACATTGGAAATAGAAAAGGCCAAAACCTATCCTTAGGCAAAGCCTATACACAGATACTTTTTGACGATATTGCATCAAGATAATGACAGTTCAAGCACTCTCCATATTTCAAGCGCTCATAGATTGGGATACATCCATCACATTACTAATCAATGGTATACACTCGCCTTACTGGGACAACTTCATGATGTTGTACTCTGGCAAATTTGTGTGGATACCCTTTTATTTGTCGCTTATGATTGCCATGTTTCGGAATTTTCATTGGAAACCTTGCGCAATTTGCTTGGCTGCGATGGTCTTGCTTCTATTCATGAACGACCAAATGAGCTCCTCCGTATTACGTCATGCTATAGGACGCATGCGCCCTGCCAACTTGGACAACCCCATATCATCCATGATACATATCGTCGGTGGATACAGAGGTGGCTACTATGGCTTTCCCTCCGCCCATGCGGCCAATTGCTGGGGATTAGTCTTTTTTCTCACATTTATTTTTCGAAATCGATTGCTCAATTTGACAATGATAGTTTGGGCCATTCTCATGTGCTACTCACGCATTTACCTTGGTGTACATTATTTGGGCGACACATTGGCTGGTATGTCTCTGGGATTTATCAATGCCACCATTATTTTCTTGCTTCTAAGAAAATATAATAAAGACATAACACAGACTTTCGTAAACCATCAACGTAAAAATCTTTTCATGCGGTTGCCATCAATCGTATATTTGTTTACGCTGACAATATTCGCATTAGTGTCTATATTTATTAATATTGCTTCTTTATAACAATCCTCATGGGGAACAATGATCTAATTGCAACCAGATCTCTCTAACTCCATGCGAATCAAATACATTGGAGCATAGAGGAGTTCCTATCTGACAGCAAACGATTGCTGGTGCTTTTGGACTGTTCCTCGCATGACTTTTCCAATCACACCTGATATTGTCTGTATCTTTTTTTGTCTCGACGACAAACAGTGACGCCCCACAAAAAAAGATTATCCCACGATTGTAAAGCGGGCAAATTTAAGCAGGAGTTGCTTTCTACCAGTGGTCTCAAAGTCTACTGTTGCTTTGGTATTTTCTCCATTGCCCTCTACATTGACAATAACACCACGACCGAAACGTTGGTGCTCTATCACTTGCCCCTCCTTGAGACTGTCCAAATTGGCAAGGTGTGGGGTTGCAATGTTTTTTGACGTGGTGGCGTCAGTATGCGCCTTAACTCCATTGGCCATAGCTTTGGACACACGATTCCAACTGCCTGCCTGCTTTAATTTCTCTTGGAAAGATGGTGAGAATGGGTTAACAGCTTGCTCGGGGCGATGAGGAGACGTTAGCTTAGGCTTGGGGTCGGCCATGAACTGATTGGCCACAGGGTGAGAGTTTTGCATCCCCGCGTTGCGCTGGTAATATGCCGTGGACCGCCCATAAGAATGTCGACCGTATAGGTTCGATTTGCTATCGTCATTCCATAACGGACGAGCGCTGTCTTGAAAGTCACCCATCAATCGGCCGCTTTCCGTCCTGCTCGCCGTAAATTTGGTGTCTATGTCTTCCAAAAAACGACTTGGATTGACGAAACTGTTCATCTTGCCATATTGCCATCGCGTGTGCGCCCATGTGAGATAGCAATGTTTTTTAGCGCGAGTAATGGCCACATATAGCAAGCGACGCTCCTCCTCCAGTTCCTTGAGATTGCCCGTAGACATCATACTGGGAAAAATATTTTCCTCCATCCCAACGACAAACACAGTTTGAAACTCCAGTCCCTTGGCAGCATGTACGGTCATCATGGTGAGCTTATCTTCGGAATTGTCATCATTGTCTATGTCAGTCATCAACGAGACGGTGGAGAGATAGTCTGCCAATCCAACTTGGTTCGCATGGTCATCCTCCTGTTGTGACGCCACGAACTCTGCTATCCCGGACAGCAACGCGTCAAGGTTTTGGCGCCGGCTATCGCCCTCAGCAGTGGGATCGGTGGCCAGGTCAGCCTTGATACCCGATCGCTCCACTATCTCGTTTCCCAACGTGAGAGCGTCCATCGTCTTGTTTTTTTCTATGAATTCATTGATAAGGGATTGGAAATGAGATAGTTTTCCTAAAGTTCCCTTGTTGACACTTAGATCATTTGGCTCTGGATGGCAAATTACTTCCCATAGACTTACGCCATTTTTTTGTGCCGCGACAACAATTTTTTGCAACGTAGTGTCACCTATCCCACGTGTAGGATAATTAATTATCCTACGAAAAGCCTCCTCGTCACTCGGATTGACAACAAGCCGAAAATAAGCCAATAAGTCTTTCACCTCTTTGCGTTGGTAAAAGCTTAGCCCTCCATAAATGCGGTAATGGTTGCCCATGCCCACTTCGGGCTTGCGCATTTCCTCCTCGAATAGCCGACTTTGAGCATTGGTACGATACAAAATGGCAAAATCTCGCCATGCACATCGCTCCTCGGCCTTAATGCGTTTGATCTCTTGGCATACGATAGCCGCCTCGCGTTTGTCGGATATAGTCTCCCAAACGGTTATCTTATTGCCCTCCTCGTTTTTGCTATAAACATCTTTGGGAATTTGCCGCTCATTGTGCTTCATCAGCGAGTTAGCAGCCGACACGATCATCTGCGTGGAACGATAGTTGCGCTCCAGCTTAAAAATTTTAGCTCCTTGATATATGGTTTTAAAATTCAATATATTGTCTATCTTGGCCCCACGAAAAGCATAGATGCTCTGATAGTCATCGCCCACCACACATACGCGCCCGTTGTCCTTGGTCAACAAGGTCACAATTTGTTGTTGTACGAAATTAGTATCTTGGTATTCATCCACCAAAACATATTGGAACCTCTCTGCGTATTTTTTTCGAAGACTTGGATTTCCTTTGAGCATTTGGTGGGTCAGGGTTAGCAAATCGTCAAAATCCATGGCGTTGGCCTGTCGCAAACGTTGCTGATAGGTGACATAGATCTTGAATGTTTCCGGCATATTGCGCTGCCTGTCACGCATTAGCAGCTCTCCATCGTCTGCGTATTGTGTGGGCAGGCACAGCCGGTTCTTGGCCATTGATATGGCAGAATGGACAGCCACTGGTTTGTATGTCTTGTCGTCAAGACCCATGGTCTTGACAATGTTTTTGATCAGTGAGCGCGAGTCTTGCTCATCGTATATGGTAAAATCAGAAGTGTAGCCTATGGATTGAGCTTCCGCGCGTAGTATGCGAGCGAATATGGAATGAAATGTTCCCATCTGCAAATAGCGTGCTCGCTCGTCGCCTACCAATTGGCCTATACGCGATTTCATCTCCTTGGCGGCTTTGTTGGTAAAGGTAAGCGCCAACAAATTCCATGGCTTGATGTCGTAATGAGCCAAGAGCCATGCTATCTTATAAGTGAGAACGCGGGTTTTCCCAGAACCAGCCCCCGCTATGACCAATTGTGGTCCATCGCAATAGGTGACAGCCTCGCGCTGGCTTTCATTGAGCTGGGTGAGAAGTTCTTGTTCTGTAAGCATCGTATATTATATTTCAAATTATGGTGTGGTATGCGCTTGGAGGCACAATAATTATATGGATGCCATGTTTAATCCAAAGGCCGATCTGCTTAAACATGGAGTGTTATATCCTTTTTACAAACTTTTTTATGTTGTGACCCTATCGGTATGTGCCCCCAACGGCAGTGTGAGGATCATAGTCTTCTCCCTCCTTTGGAAAAGAAGGTATGTATCTCATGTTGGCCTTGATTTGGCGTTGTCGAAGGCGCATGTATCCACTGGGGTTTTTAGACGAGAAACGACGCGGATTGGGCAGCGTAGCCGCAATAAGCGCACAGTCGTTGCGAGATAGATCGCGGGCGGATTTTCCAAAATTGTATTGTGCACAAGCCGACAGGCCGTAGATACCATCGCCCATCTCAATGGAGTTGAGATAAACCTCCATGATGCGTTGCTTACTCCAAAAAAGTTCTATCAGCGCCGTGAAATAGACCTCGAAGCCCTTTCTCACCCACGACCTTCCAGGCCATAAAAAAACATTTTTGGCTGTTTGTTGAGAGATGGTGCTGGCACCGTATTTGTGGGTCGTTGAGCTCGAAAGATTGCGCTTGGCAGCTTTGCCTATGGCATCAAGATCAAAGCCATGATGTAGCAAGAATCGTGAATCCTCACTTGCCATTACGGCCACTGGCATATGGGGCGACATTTCATCCAAGGGTATCCAGCGGTGATGCATGGTGAGATTGCCGTTTTGGAAGCAACGTATCACCATCAATGGTGTGACAAATACGGGTATGAAACGTATGGCCACCACCGCCAATATCGTAGAAGCGAAAAACAAGCTCAAAGCCCATCGTATGATTTTCATCAATATTCTCATGCCAAAGGGGGATGCGAGCCATGGCGCACGCATCCCCAACAAACAGTATTATTATGAAAAGATTTAGTTAAGCCTACCAGATTCTGCTGCGTCAACCATCGCCTTGGAGGCATATAGATAGACTTCCACTCGACGGTTAACATGCGAAACGCGTTTGTTCTCTATCTCGTCTTGACTTCCTCGGCCTTCAACGTTTTGTAATTGTGAGCGACTTACTCCACACGCGTTGAGATAATCGGCCACGCTCTGTGCACGTTTTTGGCTCAATGGCACATTGATGGCATCGTTGCCAGAACGGTCTGTATATCCATAGATATCAACATGGCAATCTGCGTTTTTCTTCAAAACCTTAGAGAATTTAGCCAACTCGTTCTTACTGGTGTTGTTTAACGAAGCCTGATTAAGATTAAAAAGGATGCCAGAATCGAACGTTACCTTAACGGCTTTCAGACCATTGGCATCGGTTACTTCCTCCACTTTGGCGTTTTCTACCTGCGATGCCGTCTCTGCAGCCACCTTGTCCATGTGTCTTCCGATAATAGCGCCAGTGCCTGCACCCACGGCTCCACCTATAGCAGCTCCCACAGCGGTATTGCCTGCTATCTTGCCTATAATACCACCGAGCAATGCTCCACCGCCAGCACCGATAAGAGAACCCGTACCCTGTTTAGTTGAGCAGCTAAAAATGGTGAGCATACATAAACCCATTGTTGCGATTTTAATTTTTTTCATAATCAATTTTGTTTAAAATGTCTTTATGCAAAGTTAGTCCTTTTTTTAATAGGAAACCCTATAATAATGTTTTTTTTTAGTAACTTTGCGACAAATTTAGATATTAAAAAGATTATTATCATGGGAATTAGCCTACTTTATGATAGGAAAATCCCTAAAAAAGAATTTTACAAATAAGACAAAACACAATAATGGCAAAAGAATTAAAAGACTTAACCAAGCGCGCTGACAATTATAGTCAGTGGTATAACGACTTGGTGATGAAGGCAGATCTCGCCGAGACATCGCCTGTTCGTGGATGTATGATTATCAAGCCATACGGCTATGCGATATGGGAAAAGATGCAAGCAGCTCTTGACGCGATGTTCAAGGCCACAGGTGTGCAAAACGCTTATTTTCCCTTGCTCATCCCCAAAAGCTTCTTCGCCAAAGAAGCCGAGCACGTTGCAGGCTTCGCCAAGGAGAGCGCGGTGGTTACTCACTATCGCCTCAAGGCCACTGAGGATGGAAAAGGCATCACCGTGGATCCGGAGGCAAAGCTCGAGGAGGAACTGATTATCCGTCCAACGTCGGAAACAATGATATGGAACACATACAAAAATTGGATAAAATCATATCGTGACCTTCCTATCCTCTGCAATCAATGGTGCAACGTTATGCGTTGGGAAATGCGGACAAGGCCTTTTTTGCGCACGTCAGAATTTTTGTGGCAAGAAGGGCATACGGCTCACGCCACGTCAGAAGAGGCGCAAGAAGAAGCAAAAAAAATGCTGGGCGTTTACGCCGACTTTGCGGAGAATTGGATGGCAGTACCTGTGGTACAAGGAGTTAAGAGCGAAACGGAACGATTTGCAGGAGCATTAGACACCTATACCATCGAAGCCATGATGCAGGATGGAAAGGCTCTGCAAAGTGGGACAAGTCATTTCCTCGGACAAAATTTCGCCAAAAGTTTTGACGTTACCTTCTTGAACAAAGAGAACAAGCCCGAGTATGTATGGGCCACAAGTTGGGGAGTTTCAACCCGTTTGATGGGTGCGCTGATTATGGTTCACTCTGATGACAACGGCCTGGTGCTGCCGCCAAAATTGGCTCCAATACAAGTTGTCATTATCCCAATCAGCAAGAATGCGGAGCAACTTGAGGCTATTTCGGCAAAGATTAACCCTCTGATGGAGGAATTGACAAAAATGGGCATTAGCGTTAAATACGACGATTCTGACAACAAGCGTCCTGGCTTTAAATTTGCCGACTATGAGCTGAAGGGTGTGCCCGTCAGGCTTGTTATGGGTGCCCGAGACCTCGAGAATGGTACTGTCGAGGTAATGCGACGCGACACTTTAGAAAAAGAAATCTTGCCTTTTGAGGGTGTTGCAAATCATGTACAGCACTTACTTGTTGACATTCAAAAGACAATATTTGAGAAAGCTCGTCAATATCGCGACAACCATATCTATGAATGTGATAACTACGAGGAATTCAAAGAGCGTATTAAAGACGGTGGGTTCTTCTTGTGCCATTGGGATGGAACAACCGAAACAGAGGCAAAAATCAAGGAAGACACGCAAGCCACCATCCGATGTGTGCCCTTTGGTTACGAGCAGACAGAAGGCGTAGATATGGTTAGCGGGAAACCTGCTAAATGTCGTGTCATCATCGCACGCTCATATTGAGAACATGAATGAACTAACTCTTTGAGATCGCAGCGTATGTCACATGATAAACAGTCCACAATAACTTTTCGATTATTGTGGACTGTTTGCAAATACCACAACAGCTAACACAATAATACGCCACATATATGGCATACGCGCACCTGCTGTTATAAAACCTTTCCCATATTAACCGAAAAGAAAAAAGACTTTCAGACGCAAGAGATATGGCAAGATTACCTTTAACTTTAATCTTAATCGTATCATGTTGCATGCCAGCAATGTCCGCAGAACATTCGAGAAGCGACATCATGCGTCGTGTCTTTCAGTATGCTTCTTCCATCGACAGTACTGCCATCAGGCAAGACACATCGTATGCCTATACCCGCTTCAAACTGAATGTAGAGCGAAAAAATCCCACTCTCATGCTGGTACCAAGCGTGTATGCCATCGCATATAGTGGCGAAAGGGAATACATTGGCGAAACATACAGTCGTATTGTGTTGCAAAAAAACGGAGATTACACATCCAAACTGCTTCTTCGAACAACAACGATACCCCATCGGCGAAGTGCCATGACAATCCTTGCCAAGTATCTAACACCTGCCATTTACAACGAGACGATTATCGATGGCAACATCATATCACCATTCAACTGGAAAAATAGACATTTCTACCATTACGCCATCGAGCATATTAATGGCTGCATAGCGCGTGTCATTTTCAAACCAAAACGCAAGAACACACAACTAATCACTGGCGAAGCCTCTGTTGATATCACGTCAGGGCGGGTCATAGAATGTGACATCCGTGGTGAATTTGACATGATATCCTTTAAGCTCAACATACAAATGGGTAATTCGGGATATCACTCTCTGATACCTCAAAAATGCGCTTTGAGAACACGTTTCTGCTTTATAGGCAACAAAGTGACAGCCAATTTTCTTGCTTATTACAATCTTCCTCAAATGATACAAGATAGCATTGGCAATGAAAACGACTTCCAAAAGATGTGCCTTGTACGACCAGACACACTGACAAAAGGTGATATTGCATTGTACGAACGTATGTTTACACAACAGCATGAACACGACTCCATAGCAGCTGTAAAAAATACACAGCCCAAGAAGAAAGATTGGGCAAAAATCATTTTGTGGGACATGATTGGCGACAATGTACTCAACCAAATAAAGACAAACTTCGGGATCAACAACCAAGGGTATATTCGTCTGGACCCCGTGCTCAATCCTTTGTATATGGGTTACGACCATCGACGCGGCTTTACCTATAAAACAGACATACGCATAAGCTATCAATTCACGCCCAACAGTGAGTTTTCGGCACGTATGATGGCTGGATACGCTTTTAAGATGCAACAGTTTTATTATCGGTTACCTGTTTATTATTTTTTTAACAAACGAAGAAACGGCTTCCTCAAGTTAGAGATTGGCAATGGAAATCACATTAGCCATCAGTCTGTCAAACGAAGTGTCGAGCAACAATACCCTGATACCACAGGGCTAAACCTACCCAACTTTGATTTGCTGAACGAATTTAAGCAAACCGACGTTCGGCTTATATACAATAACGAAATATCTGAAAAATTTGGCCTACAAATAGGTGTTCTCTATCAAAAACGAGTAGCTGTTAACCGAAAGGCTTTCGAGTTGTTGGGCAGACAATGGCGTTATCGGTCTTTGGCACCGCTCATACAGCTGCAATATCGTCCGTGGGGATGGAGGGGCCCCATATTCACGGCCGATTATGACAGGAGCATTAAGCGTTTGTTCAAGTCGAACACCGCTTACGAGCGTTGTGAGTTCAACGCCGAATACATCTATCGAATTCATAAATTAAAGTCGATACAAATGCGGTTTGGCACTGGCTTTTACACTTGGAAAGATGATGACGCTTACTTCCTGAACTATGAGAATTTTCAAGAGAACAATATTCCAGGAGGATGGAACGATGACTGGAGCGGACATTTTGAGTTGCTGCGGAGTGAGACTTACAACACTTCTGAATATTATATCCGATCTAATGTGACCTACGAAAGTCCTATGCTGCTCTTGAGTTGGCTACCTTGGATAGGGCGATTTATGGAGATGGAGCGTGTTTATGCGTCCGTATTGGACGTAAAAAACATACATCCGTACATGGAGTTTGGATATGGATTTACCACTCGTTTGTTCTCATGCGGTGTATTTGTAAGCAATGGTAAAGGCAACACGACGTTTGGGTGCAAGTTTGGCTTTGAACTTTTCAGGCATTGGTAAATACACCATGGAAATAATTCCGCCATGCCTTAACACTTTTATTTTGTGATATTGATCATTTAAAGTTTTACCCTTTTCTTTTTCACCTTACTCTCATTAGACATCCTATCAATCGAAGTCACCACATAGGTATATTTGGTTTTCCCATTGTCATAAGGCAATTTAATAAATGTCTGGCTTGTTATTGCCACTATCTTAGACACATCTTCTATATTAATCTTTTCACCTGCGTCATATTTATAAACCACATATTTTGTAGCGACATCATTCCATTTTTTTCCCCTTGGCGCTTGCCAGAACAAAAAATAACCGTCACTGGTCCACAATGCTTTTAGCTTACGCGGCTTCTTGGGAGCTTTGTCATCTATAAACTCCATACGGGGTTGCAGGGCAGGATATTTCCAATAATAATTGCGTAAAACCGATCCGTAATTACCAATATTATCTACCACGGCTTTGGCGTACCACAAAACCACTCCGTTCACATGGTGCGTTTGTTGGTGCAATCTATATTTCGCGGGCAGTTGGTGACTGGTAGGTATTAAAGGGTCAGCGTATTTGGTCGTGCGCTCAACATCTTCCCCAATAAAAAGTGGCCGGTTGGACGCATGCTTATCCCACCATTTTATCAACGTGGCATAGTCTGCCGTAGGATGTCCAATTTGCCAATATATCTGTGGCACACAGTAATCCACCCACCCATTGTTCACCCATAGCAGCACATCTGCGTACAAGTCGTCATAGTTTTGCAAGCCATTGGTCTCAGAACCATTCACCGGATCTGTTTTTTTATTACGATAAATACCAAAGGGAGACACGCCAAACTTAACCCACGGCTTACGTTTATGGATTGTTTCAGACAGTTGTTTCACAAACAGGTTGACATTGTTTCTTCGCCAATCGCCAATGGTGGCAAAACCTCCACGGTCAGTCATATAATATTGTTGGTCTGGTATGGACTGCCCCGGAGCTGGGTAGGGATAAAAATAATCATCAATATGGAGCCCATCAATGTCATAACGGCTCACAATGTCATCAACCACCATGCAGATATAATCACGATTCTCTTTGAGCGCGGGGTTTAAAATGTATTGATTATCGTATGTGAAATAGCAGTTTGGACGCAACTTTGCGACATGGTTCACAGCCAATTGGTTAGTGCCCTTAGTCTTGGCGCGATAAGGATTTATCCACGCGTGCAGCTCCATTCCACGCTTGTGGCACTCGTTTACCATCCATTCCAATGGGTCCCAATACGGTTGTGGGGCGCGGCCTTGCACCCCCGTTAGAAACCGACTCCATGGTTCTATCTTGCTGGCATAAAGCGCGTCGCACTCCGGTCGCACTTGGAAGATGATGGCGTTCACGCCGTCTTTTTGCAACTCGTCAAGTTGATAAACCAGTGTTTGTTGCATCGCTGCCGTTGACATACCTTGAAATTGCCCGTTCACGGCTTGTATCCAAGCTCCCCTGAACTGGCGTTTCTGCGCATGGCACACCAATAATGTCATCATCAGGATGATGAGAACGAATTGTCGTTTCGTCATTTGTATATCGGTTAATAAAAATAATTATAGACAAAGTTACAAAAAAAATAGGACACGTCTCACGACATATCCTATAAAAAAAATATTTAATGTAAATCTAAAATATAAAAATATGAATTTTACAGCATATATTTATCATCGAGCATCACATACTGATAGCTTAGCCTAAAACTTATATCCTAACGTTAGCAACAGTTGATGGCGCTTGTTGTTTACGCTCACACCGTCAACGATATTGCTTTGGCTCTCTTTGGATTTCTCCGCGTAATAACTCATGAATGGGTAGAAAGTGCCATCTGTTTGTGAGTATTGGTAGGCCAAATCAACGTAAAATTTCTTCACGGCATACCCCATTCCACATGTGAATCGGTTAGTGCTGCCCCAGTTAGCGTAGTCTGTCGATGTGGCATAAGCACTTCCCGGCGAGGATATACTGCCGTCACGAAAGCCATTTTTGTCAAACATCGGGCTCAAATAGTTATAACCCAATCTGATTGCCACATTAACTGTTGGCTTATATTCGGCACCCAATTTTATGGTACTAACACCCTTTAGCGTTGCCTTCGTGTGGTCATTCATGCCATTATCACTAATCGTATTCTCATAATACCTGCCATCCCAATAGTCATAGTAGCCACCATCATTCACACGGTTGTCCATGGTGCCATAATCAGCGTATTCGTATGTAGCACCAATGGCAACTTGCTGGCCAATGGTATGTCCAAAGCTCACGCCAAATTTCCACGGTGTGTACACTTTAAAATCATATTCAGCCTGCTGGCCTTTATCCACGCTTTGCTTATCCTGCCTCATCGTAATATCGTTGGCGCCTCTCAATTTCAAGTCGTACCACGTAGGGGTGTGGACATAAGCGCCTATTCGGAAAGGTGAGTTTTCCACCGGACGGAATATGGCACCAGCCTTGATGTCAAAGCCATTACCATCTATTTGTAAATCCTCCCATGTGCGAACATCAGCATTATGTTCTAAATTCTCCGTATAAAAACTATTGCTTCGATAGTTCACGTCTCGCAAACCGAACGTCACACCAAGATACAATTGGTTGCTGACATTGCCACTAAGGCTGAAACTGTATTCGCCAATGTATCCCTTTTGATACTGTCCAAACAGGTAAGCCGTGCCATTGAGGTAATCCATCCCCACCTGTTTGCCTTTATCATCAAGTACTGGTGACATCAAACTTTTATAGTTAGCGTCCACCCCATTCCAGTTATAGTTATCCGCGAAAGGGTATTTTACAGCCGACAGTTTGTTCTGCGACGCATTCCTCAAGGCACCCCCGGCAGTAAGTATTTGGTCGAAATTGCGACTCTTGTGGTAGTTGAAAGCCACATTCAAGTATTTATATCGTCCAGATCTCATCGAATAAACCAATCCCACTTGGTCAAAGCTCGCATTGGTTTTATTACCTTTGATATCTATTCCAAGCCTACCGTATGCTGGAGACGTCGTGGCATCTTGTTGGGCAACCATGCCACCAGATATCGCGAATTGGCTTGACCGAAACAGTCCCAAGCCCGCAGGATTGGTACTAATGGTTGAAATGTCCGCGCCCAAAGCTTCCATGGCTCCACCCATACCAACATAACGAGCGGTTCCGTTAAGGTCTTTGTCCACCAATTTCGTGTCTTGATAGGTTTCTTGGGCAGCCATAGGGATTGATAACAAGGCCATAGCTGCTAACCCAATATATTTCGTTTTCATCGTTTTCAGTATATGTTTTAAAGTATTATTATTATCATCTTCCCCTGCCAAAGTGTCCGCCGCCAGTACTTGGGGCATGTCCGCCGCCAAAACCGCCACCGCCAGAACGGGCACCGCCAAAGCTACCGCCTGATGTACCACCAAAACCACGCGAACCACTGCCGTATGATGGTGTTACGCTCCTGCTTTGATCGAATGGCCGATTGCTTCTACTGTTCATAGTATTGGGCCACGTCGAGTTTGTCCTTCTACCAAAAGAGCGATTTCGCGCACTCCGATTGGTATAGGTGCTTGTGCTTGCGCCATTTTTATAACTATACCCTCTACCAAATCTTCCATAGCCAGTGGCAGGGCCTCTATTTTCAAAACTCCATGTACGGTCGCCCGTCAAGCCACTCGGATTACCCTCTCTCACACGAGCGTAACCACCTCCATACCATCCCCAGGGCCGTCCATACCAGTTCATGTAATACGGGCTATACCATCCAGCATATCCATAATACCAAGGATCGTACCAACCACCGTAATATCCCATGTACCAAGGATCGTACCAACCTCTATATCCATAGTACCACGGGTCGTACCATCGGTTGTACCATCCGTAACGCCATGCCCCGTAACCATACAGCCAAGGGTCATAAAAATCGTCCCAGCGGCTCATCCTGCGAGTGTAAAAATAATCGTCGTCAAACTGTGGCGCGTCAGAATAGACATACATTGTATCCACGTATGACGTGTCAGGGTAGACACCCTTACCATTTCGCATCACAATAATGTCGTTGCCCAATGAGTCGTTTCCTATCTTCTGATAGTAACTACGAAACTTGCCCGCGCGATTATACTCGTCAACACCGCAGTCGGCGCCGCGGTAATAAGCCGGTTTGTCGTTAGAGGAGGTTGTCTCAACAGATTTAGGCATACGTTCAGGCACGAAGTATAGATCGTCACTTTGAGCCATGCCTTGTGTGGAAAACGCTCCTGCAAAGACTAAAAGCATCATCAACTTTTTCATATTCTCACTCCTTACATTTTATATATTACATTGTTTTCACTGATGGGTCTTCCTTGTCAACCCATTTTAACGCTACAAACATACCGTTTATTTTTCTACAAATATACGGAAAAACCCTAAACCGTGGTAGGTTTTTCCCTATTTTGTTTAAATTTGCAATATAATTTAAGATTTAGCATGGAGTATATAGTTGCGGAGTTTACCATCAATTGCGAGTCCGCTCTTTTAGAAGTGGCACGCGACCTTTTAGCCGACATCTCGGCCGAAGCAGGGTTCGAAGCCTTTGAGAGCACGAGCCGGGGACTGAATGGTTACGTTCAAAAAACGGCGTTAAAACAGTCATTGTTAGATGCTAACATTGCCGACTTCCCACTCGAGCACACAACAGTCACCTACCAATTACATAGTGTCGAGAGCAAAAATTGGAACGAGCAATGGGAAAAAGCGGGCTTTGAACCTATTAACATTGACGACAAGGTTGTGATATACGACACGCGGCGAGAGTCGCCCCAAGTTCCCAACGGCGCGGTTCCCATATCCATCTTGCCCCACCAAACGTTTGGCACGGGCACCCACCAAACCACGCGCATGATGATACGCTCGCTTCTTGGCATCCCCATCCAAGGCAAACGAGTGGTCGACTGTGGCTGTGGCACGGGCATTCTTGGTATCACGGCCTCAAAACTTGGCGCGGCAGAAGTGTTCGGTTATGATGTTGACGAGTGGTGCGTGAGCAACGCGACGCACAACGCCAAAGAGAATAGCGTAGGCAATATGACCGTGCTTCATGGCGACAGCAAAGTGCTTGACGGCATGGACAAGCCGTTTCATGTGGTCATGGCTAACATAAACCGCAACATATTGTTGCAGGATATGCCTACGTTTAACAAGATAATGACCCCCGACGCCAAACTCATTCTCAGCGGCTTTTATCAAGAAGATGCCAAAATTATTTTAGAAAAAGCGGCGCAACTAAAATTGCGCGAAGCGCACAGACTGACTGAGGACGATTGGTGCTGCCTCACGTTAATACACTGACCAGCAGCCGACAATGCTTATCCCACCTGTAAACACTGACGCGCAAATACCAAGGCCACCATCCTGAGCTCATCATGGAAAAATGGCGACCAGCCCGCGCGTTTAGCGTTTTTTCAGTTGCAACTTGGGTATTTTTATTTTCTCACCCTCTTTAAATTCCGTGCGGCCATTATTTACCGCCTCAACGTAACATTCCATTCCCGGGCCAAGGTTCGCATTGCTGATGCCGCGCAAGGTTTGTCCCTTACGTACAGTCAGCGTTCGGTCAATGCCTATAATTTTGTATGCGCCCGTTCTCACTCGCGCATCCTTGTCATAGTTAGAGACATTGGAGACTTGCACTTGACGCTTTGACTTTTCGTCAGACTGGGCAGGCAATTTCTTTTTTTCGGCTTGTGCCACGTTCGCATCATTTGATAACTGTCTTTTTTTATTAGCGTTTGAGGACAATTTTTCCAAGTTATCTTTTTGCTTCGTTGTCGCGACAGGGGTTGCCAACTCTTTTTGAGACTCCGACAGCACCGCCGCCGTTTTCATGCTATCAGCCGTTTCCTGCTTTTTTAAGTGCTCAAGAGCCACGGCTCGAGAAGCCGTGTCACCATAATAGGTATTAACTGGCATATTCTCCTCAGCTTCAAGATGTTGTATTCGATTGTCACGCTTGGCCAATTGTGAACTTAAATAAGCAATGGTGCCTATGCAAACAGCCAACAAAACGACTCCCGCAACAACCAACAATTTTACAAACTTGTGCTGACGCCCCATCGCCTCTTGTAGCTCTGTCGCTCGCTTTTTTACCAATTCAAGCTCTACGCTATCTGTTTTTACCGCCTCTTCTACCTCTACGGGTGCATCCATTTTGAGTGAAGAGTTTATTTTATCAAGTTCTGTTGGCTGTACTCCATCCTGCATGTCGGCGCTCTCCATCTCGCTTTTCGCAGTTGTTACAGCCTGCTTCTGGCAATCCTCCTGTACGTCGTCTTGGTTCAAAAGAGTTAGTTGGTCGCCCGAATGTTCGATAATATCATCGTCATGCCCATTTTCCGACGGCAAGTCTTCTTCTTCAGCAAAAGATTTTTCAGCATCGTCTTTCGTAGGTTCAAACGCGGAAGGGTCGCTCCCCGAGTCTCGCACAGTTTCACTCTCCGTTGCGTCGGGGCTTGTCTCGTTAAGCATGACTCCCCGTTCTTCGTCGACAACCTCCTCAGCCTCATCCACACTCGCGTTCTCTGTCTTGCCTGCCTCCTCTTTGTCAGAGGCGTTTCCGGCAGTCAACGCCAAGTTTGGCGTCTCATCTCCAGATAGTTCCTCCGTTTGTTTAGCAACTTCATTTTTCGCTACATCTTTTTCATCACTTTCTTCGCTGTCATCCTGTTCTATCATACTTTCGGCAAATTTCTCGTCTATCTCATCAAAATTCACCCCATCATTCACCATCACCGTCTCAAATTGAGCGAATGGGCGGTTCACCTGATCGCGCATGGAAGTGTCCGCGGTGAAGTTTATTTTGTCACGCCCCTCTATGACGATGGGTTCTCCCGTGTTCACATCCACACTCTTGCGAGCGGCCACAGCCGTAACCTTAAACGTGCCAAGCCCTCTCACTTTCACCTGTCTATCGTATTTAAGCCCATCGTTTATGGAATCAAAAAAACAGTTGACAAACGTTTCCGCGGCGCCTCTGTCAAGCTTAAACTTTGCGGCAAGCACCTTGGCCAGGTCTCTATTATATAACTTGCTCATGCTCTACACGTTTATTATGAGTTTTTTAAAGTTTCCTTTAGCAATGCGGCCGGCTTGAAATTGAGCACCAACTTGGGTGGCACAAGCATACGTTGCTGCGTCGCCGGGTTGGTAACGATACGTTCCAAGCGTTTTTTTACCTCGAAGGTTCCAAAGTTGGTGACCTGCACGCTGTCGCCATTTTCAAAGCGCTCTCCCATTTCTTCTACCAAGGCCGTTACCATTTTTTGTGTGTCGGCCTGCGTATATCCAGCCCGTTGAGCCAAGTCCGCGATAAATTCCTTGTTATTCATACCTCTCCGTATAAGTCAAATTCCTCACTATCGGTTATTTTCACATCATAAAAAAATCCGGTTCTCAGCCTTCGACGCCCCACCGGAATAAGCACCTCGGGGTCCACATCGGGCGAGCACGCCTCCGTTCGCCCGATGTAATAATTGCCCTCTCGCCGGTCTATGATCACTTTCAGTGTCTTGCCTACTTTTGCGGCTTCTATCTCTTTGCTGATATTCTGCTGCACGCTCATCAACTCATCTATGCGTCGACGCTTTACCTCTTCTGGCACGTCATCAGCGTAATGGAGGGCCGAGTAGGTACCCTCTTCTTCCGAATAGGCAAAGGCTCCCATGCGCTCAAAGCGCGTGTCGCGAACAAAATCGACCAGTTCTCTAAAATCGGCCTCTGTCTCGCCGGGAAATCCCACCAACAAAGTGGTGCGGAGTGTAATGCCGGGTACAGCCTCGCGTATTTTCTTGACCAAGGCCACCGTCTCCGCCTTGGTGACATGCCTGCGCATGCGTGTGAGCATGTTGTCCGAGATGTGCTGCAACGCTATGTCCAAATATTTGCATACATTGGGTTTCTCGCGCATCACGTCTAACAACTCCAGCGGGAACTGGTTTGGGTAGGCGTAGTGTAGTCTAATCCATTTTACGCCCTTGATATCAGCCATACGACTCACAAGCTCCGCTATACGGGGCTTGCCGTAAAGGTCTACGCCGTAATAGGTAAGCTCTTGCTCGATAATCTGAAACTCCTTGACGCCGTCGGCGACAAGACCCTCCACCTCTCGCAAAATATCCTCGATGCTTCGCGACACGTGCTTGCCCGTGATCAGCGGTATGGCACAATAGGCACAGTGGCGGTCGCATCCCTCGGCTATTTTGACGTAAGCGTAATGCTTGGGCGTGGTAATTTTTCGGCTCAGCGTGCTCGTTTGACGCCGCTCCATGAACGTGGTGGGCTCACTGGCTTGCACGGTCGACGGCCCAAGGTCTGCCAAAAGGTTTTTGTAATCAAACTTTCCATAAAACTTGTCGACCTCTGGTATGGACGCCTCCAAATCCGATTTGTAACGCTGCGACAGGCATCCCATAACGTACAGTTGCCCCAAGCGTCCCTCTTTCTTGGCCTCTACAAACTCAAGGATGGTGTTCACGCTTTCCTCTTTGGCTGCTTCTATAAAGCCGCAAGTGTTGATAACGGCTATCTCTCCCTGTACCCGCTTGGGGTCGTGAACGCACTCATAGCCCAAGTTCTCAAACTTGCGCATGAGCGTCTCCGAGTCTACAAGGTTTTTTGAGCAACCCAAAGTAATGATATCTATTCTATTTTTCTTCATCCTGTCAGAATAGCGAGTCCACGAACTCCCTGCGATTGAAGAGTTGCAGATCTTCCATTTTCTCTCCCAAGCCTATATATTTCACAGGCACTTTCAATTGGTCTGAAATGCCTATCACCACCCCACCCTTGGCGGTGCCGTCGAGCTTGGTGATAGCCAATGACGTGATTTGCGTCACGGCGGCAAACTGTTTGGCCTGCTCAAAAGCGTTTTGGCCGGTACTGCCGTCCAAGACGAGCAGCACTTCGTCGGGCGCCGAGGGCTCAACTTTTTTCATCACGTCCTTTATTTTCTTAAGCTCGTTCATCAGCCCCACCTTGTTATGCAGCCTGCCTGCGGTGTCTATGAGTACCACGTCGGCGCCGTTGGCCTTGGCGCTCTGCAGCGTGTCAAACGCCACGCTGGCCGGGTCTGACCCCATCTGCTGCCTCACGACCGGCACCCCCACGCGCTCTCCCCAAATGGATATTTGCTCCACGGCGGCAGCCCTGAAAGTGTCCGCGGCACCAAGGTACACTTTCTTGCCCGCCGCCTTAAACTGATAGGCCAGCTTTCCTATTGTCGTGGTTTTGCCCACGCCGTTCACGCCCACCACCAACACGACGTATGGGCGATGGTCGGCGGGCAAATCCCAATTGTCATTATCCTCAGACCTGTTCTCGGTGAGCAGCGAGGCTATCTCGTCTTTCAATATGTTGTGAAGCTCTGACGTAGAAACGTATTTGTCTCGAGCCACTCTCGCCTCAATGCGCCCGATAATTTTCAAGGTTGTGTCCACACCAACGTCAGAGGAAATGAGCACCTCCTCGAGATTGTCGAGCACGTCATCGTCCACTTGCGACTTTCCTGCCACGGCCCTCGCCAACTTGTTAAACACGTTCTGTTTGGTCTTTTCCAACCCTTGGTCGAGCGTTTCCTTTTTTTTCTTGTTGAATAATCCGAATAATCCCATGTGACAATTCTATCAGTTTAATATGCAAACTTACGAAAAATTATCGAGTTATCCGATGGTTCTGACAAAAAGTTAACGAGCGCACTTGAATATCCAGCTTTTGGATGAAGCCCTTGTTGGTAAACGGTAACAAACCCACCCCACATCAAAGGGGGTTTTGGAGATGCGCACCAAGGCCAGGCCTTTGGCAAGCGACAGCATTCTGACATAGCCTTTACGCGTAAATGTGGCGCAGGGCATACATGTGCGAAAAAATATGACAAAGACCTCTTCGTGCTTCACTTGCTTGAAAATAACAAATCAAATTCTCAAAATAAAGCCAGCAATTAGAGTTTTTATTAAATGGCTATATATAAGAATGTTATGCGGATATTTACTCAAAACATATCAAATAGTTTTCTGATGTCGCCGCGTTTGGTATCTTATCGAGCCAGCATTAGCGCTTAAACGACACGCCAAAAATGCTTAAACACAATGCGAATAGGTACGAAAGACAATACGAATAGTGCTCCATGGGAAAATGAACGATGAAAAAAGAGAAGCGGTCTGACTTATTATTTACAAACTGATGCTAATTTTTCTCTATTTCATCTTTTTTCCATGACAAGTTTTTAGTGAAGTTTTCATGACAATTTCCATGCGGAAACGTCGCGCCACGAATTACGCCATACCCTCCGTGGGCGCAAGGGCTAAATAGCGAGCTGGCATTTTTGGCCATTCCAACTAAAAAAGCTACCTTTGTCATCATAATATCGCAGCCGCGCAAATCAGCCTCATGACAGAGTCAACCAAACCCATCACCATTTACAAAGCCAGTGCCGGCAGTGGCAAAACCTTCACGCTGGCCGTAGAATACATCAAGTTGCTTGTGCTAAACCCACAAAACTACCGCAACATTCTGGCAGTGACCTTTACCAACAAAGCAACCGAGGAAATGAAGACCCGCATATTGGGGCAACTTTACGGCATAGGCAACGCGCTGCCAGACTCTGAGGATTACATGGACTGCATGCGGCAGGCGTTTCCAAAGATGGGAGACACCATGATACGCCAAAGAGCCAAGGAGGCTTTGGATCTTGTGCTGCACAACTACCATTATTTCAAGGTGGAGACCATAGACAGCTTCTTCCAGCGCATATTGCGCAATCTCGCGCGGGAGCTTGGGCTGACGGCCAACCTGACGGTGGCCCTGAACGACAGCGAGGTGGAAGAGCGGGCCGTGGACAATATCATTGAGAACATAAGCGGCGACGACGACCCACTGCTCACGTGGGTCATGGATTTTGTCACGGAAAAAATAGACGACGAAAAAAATTGGAATGTCATTGGGCAAATAAAAAACTTCGGCAAGAATATCTTCAAGGATTTTTACAAAGAGCACCAGCGAGAGCTAAGGCGCATCATGGACGACCCTGAGTTCTTCAAGCGATACACCAACAAGCTCAGGACCATGAGAGCCGAGGCCAACAAAACAATGGAAGCCTTAGCCGCAGAGTATCGGAAAATAGTGGACGAGCGCCTCATCACGGACAAAGACTTCTTCCAAGGCGGCAAAGGCGTGCCCGGTTATTACGCCAAGATAGCCGCAGGCAATTTCACGGACGACAAAATGCCCAACTCGTATGTGGCCAAAGCCATCGAGGACCCCATTTGCTTGGTCAGGAAAGGCACCGAGGACAATCCAACCAGCCAAGTGATAATCAGCGAGATAGGGCCGCTCTTGCGTCGGACGGAAGAGGAGCGAGAGCGACAAAGCGTAGTGGTAAGGTCGGTCGATCTTACATTGGGCAACATCAATGAGCTGAGATTGCTCGGAAGGATAGAGAGAGAGGTGAGACGCATCAACGCCGACAATAACAACTATCCGCTTTCCAACACCCAAAAACTGCTCAACGATCTTATAGACAAACAAGATTCTCCGTTCATCTACGAGAAGATAGGCGCGCGGCTACGCTATATTATGATAGACGAGTTTCAAGACACCAGCACCGTGCAATGGAGCAATTTCAAGGTGCTGCTGGACGATTGTCTCGCGCACAACAACGGCTCACTGATAGTTGGCGACGTGAAACAGAGCATTTACAGGTGGCGCAATGGCGACTGGCACCTGCTGCAAAACCTCACGCCGGAAAACGACAGCAGGATAGAGATAAAAACCTTGAGCACCAACTATCGCTCCAAACGAAACATCATACAGTTTAACAATGTCTTTTTTAAAATAGCGTCACGGCTGTCCACCGACGACGCCATAGCCACCCTCGAGCTTGGCGACGCTCCATCGCCCTTGCTGCTCGAGGCCCAAGACACAGCGCGCGCGTATGGCGACGTGGTGCAGCGTGTGTCGGCCAAAGAAGCCCAAATGGACGAGAGCGCCGCCGGGTCTGTGACCATTCGGTTGATACCTGCCAAGGAATACGAGACACAAATGATCATGGAGGTTGGCCACACGCTGGAAGAGTTGCTGTCGGCCGGCATTCGCCCGGGGAAAATAGCCATCCTCGCCAGAAATCGAAAGCATATCAGGATGCTTGCCAATTATTTCCAACAAAACGCCATTGAGCTGAACGGTGAGCCCACGATGGTGCCCATGGTGTCTGACGAGGCGTTCCGACTCGGAGCCTCGCTTGCCGTAAACACCATCGTAAGGGCTATGCGCTTGCTGGCAAACCCAAACGACAAGCTCACCGCCGCCGCGCTCGTGAAAGCCTACCGCAAAATAAAAGGCAATGCCGAGCGCGTGCCAGACAGCGAGATATTTGCCGGGAAAAACGAGCTTTACGAGCAGCTTCCACAAGAAATGACACGCCGCTGGGACGAACTCCTGTCCACGCCACTTGTGGATTTGGCTGAGAAACTGTATCATATTTTCAATTTGGAAGAGCTGGAAGGGCAGAGCGCATACGTTTGCGCCTTTTTCGACAAGCTCTCCGACTTCGCGCAAGAATACGTGGCAGGCATAGACGACTTCTTGAAAGAATGGGATGAAAACATAGCAGACAAATCCATTCAGAGCGACGAGGTGGATGGCGTGAGGCTGTTGACCATACACAAAAGCAAGGGATTGGAGTTTGAGAACGTGATTATACCTTTCTGCGACTGGAAGACAGAGATGAGCACCGACGTGCTATGGGTGGCTCCCAAACATGCCCCTTACAACGAGCTGCCGTTGGTGCCCGTGAATTTTTACACCAACAAGCTGATGGGCTCCATATACCGCGAGCAATATCAAAGCGAGCACCTGAAAAACCTTGTGGACAACCTGAACCTGCTCTACGTGGCTTTCACGCGCGCCGGTTGCAATCTCTTCGTGTTTGGGAAAAAAGGCCGAGCGGAATACCCCTCTACCTTAATAGGCAAGGTACTCGAGTTCGAGGGGCCCAACCCACTTGAAAAAATTGACGCTGACAAAGATGGGCCAAGGGTCAAATTGGCCGACATACTTCCGGGGCACACCTTGGAAAACGGCGAGGATGATGTCACAACGTTTCAGTTTGGAACCCTATGCCCCGCGCGAGAGGAAAAGACAAAAGCCACGAGCAACGTTTTTGAGCAGGCCGAGCAAGGGGTTAGAATACCTGTCAAGAACTATGACACCAAGGCCATTTTCAGGCAAAGCAATGACAGCGTTAACTTCGTGACGCCCCAAGACGATTTGGATGAAAACGAGAGAAGACAGTCATATATCCAGACGGGAAACATATTGCACGCGCTACTGGCCTCGATCGTGACTGCCGACGACGTGAGCGAGGCTATAGACAAGTTGGAGTTTGATGGCGTGTTGTACGGCAAGCCCATGACGCGCCAGAAGCTCAAGGCGATGATTGACGACCGACTGTCCAAGCCGGAAGTAGCTCGATGGTTCACCCCCGAATGGCAAGTTTTAAACGAGCGCAATATCTTGTCATACGACAAAAGCAACGGGAATGTCAAGAAAAACCGTCCAGACCGCGTGATATATAATAAGGAGGAGATGATCGTGATAGACTTTAAGACAGGCAAGGAGATGAGCAGGCACCACGCGCAGGTAAGGGGATACATGGCCTTGTTGCGCGAGATGGGCTACGGCAATGTGTCCGGATATTTGTGGTACATAGAGCCCAACCGCACCGTAAGGGTGAAACCGGGCCAAGGTGACGAGGTATAGCGCGACAAGATAACCGCATTGGCCCGGTTGACAAGTTTTTATTTGGGTACGGGCAACATTGAAATGGCATAAGAACTGGATGATGAAATCTTTTTTACAATACGTGGCCAAGGACATACTGGCCAAGCACCCGGAGGGACTGAGCGACATAGCGATCGTGTTTCCCAACAAGCGGGCCTCGCTGTTCATGAACCAAGCGTTATACGATGAGCTGGGAAAACCTCTTTGGAGCCCCGCTTACATCACCATAAGCGACCTTTTTCGTCGTCACTCTGAATGGCAGGTGCCCGACCAAATATCGTTGGTTTTCAAATTGTACAACACATTTTGCGAGGTGATGGGGTCTGACGAGCCATTGGATCACTTCTACTCGTGGGGGCAATTGCTGCTGTCTGATTTTGACGACGTGGACAAAAACATGGCTGACGCCGAGAAAATGTTTATCAATCTTGAGGCGTGGCAAGAATTGAAAGACTTCTCGTTCTTGAGCGAGAAACAGCGGGAGAGCTTGGAAAAATTCTTTGGCAAGGTGCTCGACGAAACGGAAATGCAACGTCGTTTTAATGACATTTGGCGACATTTGGCCGACATTTACCGCGCCTATCGAGAAAAATTGATGGGGGAGGGCTACGCGTACGAAGGCATGCTATACAGGCAAGTCGTGGAGAAAGAGACCATTGATTTTCAGCACAAGCATTATATTTTTGTGGGGTTCAACTTGCTTCAAAAGGTGGAGCAACGTCTCTTCAGCCGGTTAAGGGACGAGGGGCGAGCGGAGTTTTATTGGGATTATGACAGCTACTACGCGGAAAAAAACAACGAGGCAGGAAAATTCGTGACCCAATACATGGAGAAATTCCCCAACGAGCTATCGCGACAGCGCATTTCTCGCGGGCTGGTCCACGAGGATATATACCACAACATGGACGCCCCGAAAGACATATCATATATCTCGGCGCCCACAGAGAATATCCAAGCGCGCTATGTGGCCGAATGGTTGAGGCAGGGCGACCGCATCAAGGACGGCGCGCGCACGGCAATAGTGCTGGGAGACGAGCGCTTGTTGAAAACCGTCATACACTGCCTGCCAGACGAGGTGGAGAACGTAAACATCACTACCGGCTACCCACTGTCGGTCTCGCCGGTGAGCACGTTGGTGCAGACGTTGATAAACCTACAGCTGAAAGGGACCGTCAAAAACACGGACAAATACCTGTTGAGACATGTCGTCAAAACGCTGAGACACCCCTATGCCAAATATATATCCGCCGACTGCACCATTCTCGCAACCAAATTGGCAAGCGCGCATACCTACTACCCGAGCAGGAAAGAATTGACAAATGGCTATGACGAGGCAATGGCGGAACTGTTCGCGGAGATGGAGCCAGACGATGGCAGGCTGCCATTGCTGCCATGGATTGCCAACATTCTCAAGCGCGTGGGCATGGGGGCCAAAGACGAAGCCGACCCATTGACGCAGGAATCGGTTTTCAGAATGTACACGATTATCAATCGGCTGAACGAGATCATGGTGCCTTGCACCCCGGAAATGGGCATGACCTATGGGAACATAGACGAAAAAAGCGGCAAGCAAATAGTTTCCACGCTCATACTCCAACGGCTCATCACGCAGGTGATACAAAGCGCCACGATACCATTTCACGGCGAGCCGCTACTTGGAATACAGGTGATGGGCGTGCTCGAGACACGCAACTTGGACTTTGACCATGTGCTGCTGCTGTCGTGCAACGAGGGCAACTTACCCAAAAACGTGAACGACACGTCTTTCATCCCACACTCCATCCGGGCGGGCTACGAACTCACGACCGTGGAAAACAAGGTGGCTATCTACGCCTACTACTTTTACTCGCTGCTGCAAAGAGCGCGCGACGTGACCTTCACTTACAACAACTCCACGGAAGACGGGCGCCAAAGTGAGATGAGCAGGTTCATGCTCCAGCTCATGGTGGAGGACAAAGGGCGCCACGACATTCACCGCAAGACTCTGAAATCTGGCCAAAGCGCGACACTCGTTCAGCGCAAGGCCATAGACAAAGACGGCGCGACCAGTGCCATCCTCGATGCCATAGAGCACCTCTCCCCATCAGACATCAATCGCTATTTGAGATGCCAATTGCAATTTTTCTACTACAATATATGCCAGCTAAGGGAAGAGAGAGAGGATAACGCGGACCAAATCGACAACGTGATGTTTGGCAACCTTTTCCACAGGACAGCCGAATTGATTTACAAAGACTTGTCTGACAACGGCAAAAAAACCTTGACCAAGGATGGCATTTCAAGCCTATTGGCAAACAAACCACGCATGGAACGACACTTGAACCAAGCGTTCAGGGACGAGCTGTTCAAGGTAAACAAGCCAAGTTTCGACCCTGAATACAATGGGTTGCAACGCATAAACAAAAAGGTTGTGAGCTTTTACATAGAGCGACTTTTAACGCTTGACAAGGAGCTTTCACCATTTAACATACTGTCATTGGAGGGCGATTTCTATGACAAAATGACATTTCGCGCGCAAGGATCGGATAGGCGCATAAGACTTGGCGGCAGAATTGACCGCATAGATCAGTTAGAAAAAAACGGCCAAGCCGTCATTCGCGTGGTGGATTACAAAACAGGAACGCCGCTGGGAGCATTGCCATCATGCGTGGAAGACATCTTCAACCCAGCATATGTAGACTCAAAACACACGACCTACTATCTGCAAGCCTTCTTGTACGCGTGCATCGTGCGCCATGGAAACGAAAGTCAAAAGATTATCAACAAGGGGCGACATCCAGTGGCGCCCGCGCTCTTCTTCATACGACAGGCAAGCTCAAGCAACTACGACCCAACCCTGAAATTCAACGTCGGAAACAAAAAATACGAAGTGATAGACGACATTGACGCCAAATACGAAGAGTTCATGGAGAGGCTGAAATTGCTCCTTGGAGAGATTTTTAACACGGATATTCCGTTCACCCCGACCGAGGACGGCAATCGATGCGCCTGCTGCCCATACCGGGATATATGTGGACTGTAAATGCCAACGAACCTAAATCACAACATCATAACATTTATACGAGTGGGAAGAAAAATATATTTTTGGCACGGTACTTGCACGTTCATAGGAAAAACAGTACTCATTAAGTAAGAATTAGAGAAAGGATAAACCAAATATGACCAGTCAATTTTCGCCCAAAATATCAGAGATACTTGCTTTTAGCAGAGAAGAGGCAGCGCGCCTGACCAGCGGTTTTGTTGGGCCAGAACACCTTTTGCTGGGTATGCTCAGAGAAAAGGAAGGCCCAGTGACTGATCTTTTCGAAAGGTTGGCTATCAGCGTTCCCAACATCAAATACCAACTGGAAGAACGCTTACGCGATAGCCAGCAACACATGACCGTTCAAACAAGAGACATTTTGCTAAACGACCACGCCAGCAACATATTGAAATTAGCCGTGATCGAAGCGAGAATCTTGCATACCCAAACGGTAGACGTTCAGCATTTGCTACTTGCCATATTGCACGACAACTTGGATAATGGAGCCAAAGAGGTGCTGGAGGAAAACAACTTGACTTACGAGAAGATGTTCCAATTGTTACAAAAGAAACCCATGACAGACGGATTGGACCTGCCTGACGAGGAAGAGGAAGATTTCGAAGACTCCAACATGGAGAGCCAACAAAGTGGATACAAACGGCACGCTACCGCCACCGCTCAGTCTCAAGGCAAGAGCAGCACACCTGTTTTGGATAATTTTTCCACCGACTTGACGCTCGCCGCTACCCAAGGCAAGCTCGACCCCGTAGTCGGACGCGAAAAGGAGATACAACGGGTGATAGAGATTTTGTGTCGCCGCAAGAAGAACAACCCAATATTAATAGGTGAGCCCGGCGTAGGAAAAAGCGCCATCGTAGAGGGGTTGGCTCAGCTGATATCCAAGCGCCGCACTTCCCCGATGCTGTTTAACCGCCGTGTTGTGAGCCTTGACATGACCGCAATAGTGGCCGGAACCAAGTACAGGGGGCAGTTTGAAGAGCGAATACGCGCGCTCCTGAAAGAATTGGAGCAGAACAAGGATGTCATAGTCTTCATCGATGAGATACACACACTTGTCGGCGCCGGGTCCACCCCGGGGAGCATGGATGCCGCCAACATTATGAAACCAGCGTTAGCGCGCGGCGCCATTCAGTGCATAGGAGCCACCACGCTCGACGAGTTTAGAAACTCCATTGAGAAAGATGGCGCGTTGGAGCGACGTTTCCAAAAAGTGCTTGTGGAGCCCACCACAAAAGAAGAGACTCTCCAAATCCTCATGAACATCAAAAGCAGGTACGAGGAACACCACCATGTCACCTATACAGAGGATGCCATCAACGCATGCGTCAAGCTCACGGAACGCTACGTCACCGACAGATTTTTCCCGGACAAGGCCATTGACGCAATGGACGAGGTGGGGGCAAGAGTGCATTTGCAGCACGCAGAGGTGCCAAAGGAGATTATCGAAATTGAAAAAGAGATAGAGAGTGTCAAAGCCAAGAAGCACCAAGCGGTAAACAGTCAGAATTTTGAGTTGGCCGCCAGTTTTCGTGACAAGCAGACTCAAATGGAACAGAAGTTGCAAGACATGCAACAGCAATGGAGACAAGACGACGCTGACACACGACAGGTGGTGACAGACAAGGAGGTGGCAGACGTGGTTTCAATGATGACAGGTGTACCCCTTCAGCGCATGGCGCAAACCGAGAGTGAACGCTTGGTGAAAATGGGCGACACTCTCAAGAAAGATGTCATAGGGCAGGACAGAGCCATCGAAAAAATGGTAAAAGCCATTCAGCGCAACCGTGTCGGGCTTCGCTCGCCCAACCATCCCATCGGCGCGTTCATGTTTCTTGGCCCGACAGGAGTTGGCAAAACATATTTAGCAAAGAAATTGGCAGAAAACATGTTTGGCTCTGAAGACGCGCTTATTCGCATTGACATGAGCGAGTACACAGAGAGCTTCAACGTGTCGAGGCTGGTAGGAGCGCCTCCCGGCTATGTAGGGTACGAAGAAGGCGGACAGCTCACGGAGCAAGTGCGTCGGCGCCCCTACTCCATCGTGCTGCTCGATGAGATAGAAAAAGCGCACGGCAATGTCTTCAACTTGTTGCTGCAAGCGCTGGACGAGGGCAGGCTGACCGACGGAAACGGACGCACCGTGGACTTTCGCAACACTGTCATCATCATGACCTCCAACGCTGGCACTCGCCAACTGAAAGAGTTCGGCCGTGGCGTTGGGTTTAACGCAGGCGGTATAGACAATGCCACGGACATGAGCGAGGCCAATAAAGAATACGCCCGCTCGGTCATTCAAAAAAGTTTGAACAAGCAGTTCTCGCCCGAATTTCTCAACCGGCTGGATGAAATTATCACATTCGACCAACTTGATTTGGGCGCTATCAAGCAGATTATCAACATCGAGCTGCGCGGCCTCATCAAGCGTATCAACGATTTAGGCTATAACGTTCAGATATCAGAGAAGGCCAAAGATTTTGTGGCCACCAAGGGATATGATATTCAATTTGGAGCCCGTCCACTCAAGAGAGCCATTCAAACATATATAGAGGACGGCCTTTGCGAGCGTATACTCTCAGGAGATATTAAACCGGGGCACACCATTTCCATTGGCAAAGCTCCCGGTAAAAGCGAACTAACATTTAAATAAGGGCTTCCTGATAATATCAACTATCCGTCAGCGTGTTTGCATTGAGCGCGACACGACTGGCGGATATTCTTTTTTTCGTTCGCCACCATCCAAGACAAGTCGGCTCGCCCCGGACGATGGCGATGGCGAAACGAAACGCCACAAAAAAAGCGAGCGCCGTTCGCGGCGCTCGCTTTATTATTTTTTTGCGTGGCAGACTATTTCACCTTGTCCACGATTGCCTTGAAAGCCTCGGGATTGTTCATAGCGAGGTCGGCTAGAACCTTACGGTTAATTTGAATTCCCTCCTTGTGCAGGACGCCCATCAACTGGCTGTAGCTCATGTCATGAATGCGCGCGGCGGCATTGATACGTTGTATCCAAAGCGCACGGAAATTGCGTTTCTTATTTTTACGGTCACGGTAAGCATAGGTCAAACCCTTCTCCCAGGTGTTCTTGGCTACCGTCCAGACATTCTTGCGAGCTCCATAATAACCTTTAGTGAGCTTCAGAATTCTTTTTCTTTTTGCTCTTGAAGCAACATGATTAACTGATCTTGGCATAATTTTCCTTCTTTAAACGTTCGACTAAAAAGTTAATAATTAACGGAGACGGAGCAAGTCGCGTACCTGCTTCAAGTTTGTGCTGTCAACCAATGTTGATTTCACAAGATTCCTTTTTTGTTTCTTAGTCTTCTTAGTCAGAATGTGACTGTGGTAAGCATGCTTGCGTTTAATCTTACCTGTACCGGTGAAACTAAATCTCTTCTTAGCACCGGAATTAGTCTTTACTTTTGGCATTTTTTGTTAATTTAAATTGTTATCAATAAAAGGTGGCTACGCATATACCTGGCGCTTCCACTCAGTTTTTGCTTCATTGTCACTCTTCGCGATCAGGATTTTGATCCTCGTTTATGAGATTTTTCAAGCTCTCGCCTCCCTTGGCATTGTCTAACAAACCGTTTCTCGAGGCGCTCTCAGCAACCTCTGCCTTGATTTTTTCCTTGGCGGCCTGCTCAGCGGCCAATCTGTCTCTTTTTTGTTGGCTCTGTTTCACGACGCTAACCTTTTTCGGCGCAAGGTAGAGGAACATCTTTTTGCCCTCAAGTTTAGGCAACTGCTCCACTTTGGCATACTCCTCCAAGTCGTTAGCAAAACGTAGCAACAGCACCTCTCCCTGTTCTTTGAACAAGATGGAACGACCTCTAAAAAAAACATAGGCACGCACTTTGTTACCCTCTTCCAAGAACCCTTTGGCGTGTTTCAACTTGAAATTATAATCATGATCATCGGTCTGAGGTCCGAATCTAATCTCCTTAACCTCAACCTTGGTCTGTTTTTGCTTCATTTCCTTTTGTCGCTTTTTCTGCTGATAAAGGAATTTGCTATAGTCGATGATTCTGCAAACAGGTGGCTGGGCGTTAGGAGATATCTCTACAAGGTCTACGCCTTGCTGCCGAGCCAAGTCTAACGCTTGGCGAGTTGGCATCACTTCTGCACCATTGTCACTGACCACGCGAACCTCGCGGACATGTATCTGTCCATTCACGCGATACTGATTCTTCATATTGCCTTTCTTCATTCAACTATTTTAAAAGCTTAACATATTTATGACCAGACGCATAACGTCCTGATTCAGCGTGCAAAATTACCAAAAATATAGCAACCATGCAAATGTTTCGACAAAAAAATCAAATATTTTTATATTAACCACTCCCATTAAGCGTGGTATCCGTTCAAACGAAAAACACTATCACAATTATATTGAAAAAACAAGACAAATGAGATATTTTACCGAAATATTGTTTTCAACGCGTGGCCATTGGATATTATTCGCATGGCGATTAGGGCTCAATGGCCATGCGATTAGTATCAAAACATGCTATGTTTGAGCCATAAACGCAATGCGAATGAATATTAAAATGTTGGACAAACGCAATGGCAAAGACCGTAGGCCTTGCCCGCGCGTCCACATCAAGCGTTTTATTGGTTAATTATCTCCAATTGTTGCCTTACGCTTTCTTGATGGATAATTTCAAAAATTTTGGCTACATTTTCAGCGTCCAATCCACTTGACATGGCCTGCGCACCCCGCTTTTCCAATATCTCGCCATAGCGATGGGGTTGGAAGACCGTCATATTTTGTTCTTTCTTATATTTTCCTATCTCTCTGCATACACGCATTCGCTCGGCCAATAGCTCCAAAATCTGGTTATCATACTCATCTATTTGGCGCCTCAGCAGCTTGATGTCCTCCGTGCCGTCAGTCTCGCTGCGCACCACAAGAAGGTCTAAAATGCAATTGAGCACATCAGGCGTTACTTGCTGGCTTGCATCGGTCCATGCCTCATCCGGATTGCAATGGCTCTCTATGATAAGCCCATCAAAACCCATGTCCATGGCTTGTTGGCACAGCGGCGCTATCAGTTCACGCCGCCCCCCGATATGGCTGGGGTCGCAGATAAGTGGCAAGTTGGGTATGCGGCGATGCAATTCCATTGGTATTTGCCACATGGGCAGGTTGCGATAAATTTTTTTTTCGTAACTGGAAAATCCCCGATGTATGGCCGCCATGCGCTTCACTCCTACCTGATAGAGCCGTTCCAAAGCCCCAATCCATAACTCCAAGTCAGGGTTGACTGGGTTTTTCACCAACACCGGCACGTCGACCCCTCGCAGGCTGTCGGCCACATCTTGCATGCCAAAAGGATTGGCGGCCGTGCGAGCGCCTATCCAAAGAATATCAATGCCATATTTCAGGCAAAGCTCCACATGCTCTGGCTTGGCCACCTCAGTAGCCACAAGCATGCCCGTCTCCTCTTTCACGCGCTTGAGCCAAGGCAAAGCCAGCTCGCCATTGCCCTCAAATCCTCCGGGCTTGGTACGTGGTTTCCACACGCCCGCACGAAACATGTGGCAACCTTTATCTCTCAATTGCTTGGCCGTGGCCATCACCTGCTCCTCTGTCTCGGCGCTGCACGGCCCCGCCAAAACAAAGGGACGCTCCCTGTCACAGGGCAAATTCAAAGATGTTAATTCCATATCCTATTTTTATTTTAAGGTAGGTAGTCGAAGATCGAACGGCTCCTTTTCTATTTATTCTTCTCTTTTTTATTGCCATCACGATCTTATCTCCTCTACGGCCATTTCACGATCTCTTATCATTCGTGCAGCCCACAAGTCTTTTGCGTCATGATGGCAGACTGGCAGAAACAAAAGACGTCGCGCAAGTTGGCCTTCATGCCATCATTCCTGCTTGTTTTCGTCCGGTCTGTTATGGGCGACCAGCTCCGCCAAGGCATCTCTATCAGCTTGCGCCCCAGTGTTATCACCCGTCATTTCTCTTAGGGTAGCTCTCTTCTCGTAAGCCTCGGCACAAAATGGGTTTGCATCTATAACTCTGCCATAATAGCTCATAGCCGCCGTCTTGTCATCCTCCGCGGTCACGCAACGCGCCTTGAGCAGCAGTGCGTCCTCGTTGTCACCAAGCTGTTGTAGCATGTTGTCGGCGTCTTTAGAGGCTTGCTCGATATTACCCATCTTCAGATAGGTTTGCCCCCGAAGCAGGCAAGCCTCCCAAAAGGGGTTGTCTTCAGACACGCTGATAGCCTTGGTGAGATAGCCGATGGCATCGGCGCACCTATCCTTTCCTATATACGCACGCGCGTAAGAATAGTTGGCTATGGCGTTCTCGCTATCTATCCCGATAGCTTTCTCGCATGCATCTGTCATGGCATCATAGTTTTCCATCATGTAAGCCACGTCTGCCATGCGCAGCCAGATACGCACATTGTCAGGCTCAAGAGAGGCCAAACGGCTTAGCTGCTCATACGCGGCCTCCATATTGTTGCTTCTAATCAATGCTTGCGCAAGATAGTCGCGCGTCTCAGCGTCATCTTTTATTTCGAGCGCATGGGTGAGACACTTGACGGCATAAGGCAGCGCATTTTGGTGCAACGCAGCCACGCCATCATATTTCAGCACGTCAAATTCTTTGGCTTGGCGTTCTCGCTCAGCCTCTTCGGCAGTCATGTTGTCGTTGCCAAAAAGTTTTCTCAAGAAGTTCATTAGTTTTTATTGTTTTTTCAATTTTTTGTAATGAGCGTTAGGAATGGCGTCCGCGCGCTCAAATTTAGGCCAATAACCCTCAGGTGTCAGCCATTTCTGTCCGGGCTTTCGCAGTTGCTTGAACGCGTATCGGGCGTTTATATAGCCATCCTCACCATCCTTGGCCAACACATAGCACCATACACTGCGCTTATACATCACAACCTTTTTGTTATCCTTGATGACTGTCTCGTCCCATGTCTCTTGTGGAATGACAGTCGAGATGACATTCGCATGGCTGTATCGACGCATAAAATCGGCTCGGCACGCCACATACATTCCCGTGGAGTCTGCCGTGAAACGGTTGGTGGTGTACACCGGCATGTACATCACGCCATCTATCTCCACCAATGTTTTATCACGACTACTGTCGTAACCTAATAATTCATTGAGACTGTCACCGGTTTTTTGTATACCACGCTTTATATCTCTCAACAGTGTGTTCAAACGCTCTTTGGGTGTCTGCTTAATGTCCTTGTACACTTGGGCGTTGGCAGAATTAGCAAGAATGAGTGCCAACAACAAAACCGTTAATTGTTTTTTCATACACGTACATGTTTTTTAGAATCGTTACAAAGTTAACCAATGTGGCACGAGCTACGGTATCGTTTTAGCGATTTTTATACAAAAGTATAATAAAAAAACTAAACCGACACATCGCTATCAACAACTTTCTGTATATTTGCGACAACATATCGCTCTCGCAAGCCGCTATCAAAAATTAAGAACATGAACATCAAAAGATATTATGTTATGGCGTGGTGCCTCATTGCAGTCACATTGGGGCATGCCCAGCAAGACAAGCTTTCCACCCTCAACACCATGAAGCCCGGCATGGCCATGAGCTCGAAGGCCACGCTTGCCCCACCCATGGGCATGGTGCCACAGGTAGCGTCGCCACATGTTCAGGCAGCTGTGCCCACGGCAAAAGAGCCGCATGACTTGACCAGCTGTCAGGGCACAAGCACGATCGGAACCACCGTGGCAGACTCTCTCCATTGCAAACGCAAGCCTTGCTCAAGCCCTTCTTGCGCCCCCCGCGTCTATCCCGTATCATGGCCCTATCACTATCTTTATGGTGGCATGCACCAAGGACTCAACGTGAGCCTAAGTTTGAGCGCTTTTGCCATGTTCGGCAAGCGCGCGCCAAGCGGCGCCGGCCTCGCGCAAAACATCAATGCCACTTGGCTACAGCCTTTGGGCAAACGGGCGTGGGTGGCCGCAGGTGGCTATCTCGACCATATTAACTGGAATGGAAACAGCTACACCTCAGGCGGACTGTATGGCCAATTGGGCTATCAGTTTGACGAACATTGGGCTGGATACATCTATGGCCAAAAATCTATCGTGAACGATGGTCTTGCGGGCTGTGGTTATTATTGGGGGCGTGGATTATACGGCATGCTGCCATCAATGTACAATGGGTTGGGCGACAAATTGGGCGCGACAGTGAGATGGACTCCCAACCCCACGCTCTCCATAGAGGTTTCGGTGGAGAAAAACTGGTATCCCAACACTCGGACGGTATATCCCGACCGCTACAAATACAACTACCCATCACCTAAATAAGACGCATGGCACGACAACTAATGTATATTCATGCGCAAAATCGCAACTTAATTGTTAGAAGGTTTATCCCATATTTGTCCTAAAAAATGGTCAATAATTTTTCGTTAAGTTCTTAAAGCGAAACCAACGATTAGGCACGTTTTGAGTTAGAAATATTCAAGCTATGTGCCTTGTTCAAGTTTCGGGGTTGCATTTAAGTACCATTCGCCTTTCGTTTAACACTTAAACACGACGCAAATAATCACTAATGGTCTTGCCTTTAAGCACTCATTGCACGATGATTAGGGCTTAATCACGGCACTACCAAGCAACGGTCATTCACGCATAGAAAATGACACACCCGCAAAGTGCTGAATGACACAATGTTGCAAAATCTCCAAATTTAGGCGTATTTCATGCCAAACGGTCAAAGTTTCTGAAATATGCGGCTCTTAAACCATGAATTAAACTATTTTCAACATCTGCCATTCACAGCTTATATTTCACTATGTATGAATATAAGATGACATCTTAGACTCTTTGTTTCCAACAAAAAAGATTTTCACATCCCACTTTTATTACCCTCTTTTGACATTTTGCCAGTCTGTCTATATAACATCCTCTTCTTGGGGAAAAAACTCTATACTCATGTTTAGGAATGCTTTTTTTAAAAGCTAAAAAACTTCCAATAGCTGCTATATCGTGAAAAGATATCAGCCATTATTTGCTGTCGTGACAAAAAAAATTGTTTCGTGCAGCGGCATCTTACAATAAACGACCCATAGCGATAAGTAAGTATTTTTAATCTGCAAAACATTAAATATCAAAGAAATAATAAAAAAATAAATCTTTTTTTTAACTTTGCAAGCACGACTAAACGTGGATCACATGAAACAAACATTGTCTATACTTTTGCTATCGCTCATCATCACGCCATGTTTCGCACAGCTTACTTTGGAGCGATGCCACGAGTTGGCTCGAGCTCAATATCCTTTGATCAAACAATATGACTTGATACAGCAAAGCCAAACGTACACTTTATCTAATGCCGTGAAAGCTTTTCTGCCCGAGGTGAAGTTTAGTTTTGGTGCCAACGGCTTCACAGACCCTATCAAGCAAACGCCACAAATGGACGCGATGGGCATGGGCGACATGAAAAACTACTTGCTAAACGGCAGCCTTCAGGTCAACCAATTGGTTTATGACGGGGGCGCAGTGTGCGCGAGAAAGAAAGTGGAGATGGCACAGACTAATGTGAATAAAAATCAATTGAGCGTGCGTTTGTACGATATCAATAGTCGTGTGGACGAGCTGTTCTTTAGCATTTTAATGATAGATGAGCAGCTTAAGCAGATGAAAATCATGCAGAGCGATCTTGACTTGAGCCTCAGCACAGTGCAAGCCATGATGAATGGTGGGGTGGCCAACCAGTCTGACATAGATAATGTAAAGGTGGAGCAACTGCGCGCGATACAGCAGGAAGGTAGCCTTCGCACCTCTCGAAAAGCCTATGCCCGCATGCTTGGCCTGTTTATTGGCAAAGATGTGGACCAAAACACCCATCTTGTCAAGCCCACCACAGCTATACCGTCAATGGGTGACGCAACGCAACGACCAGAGATGTCATATTATTTGGCCCAACAACAATTGCTCGACACACAGCGCAAAGCCCTTGACACCAAGCTCATACCCACCCTAAGCGCATTTGTTATGGCCATGTACCACAACAAAGTGATGGATATGATGAACCCGGGCATGGTGGCAGGAGGCATTACCTTGACATGGAAAATCTCACCTTTTTACACGCGAAAAAATGATTTAAGAAACCTTGGCATAAAAAAACAAATCGTGGACAAGGAACGAGAGACCTTTCTTTTTAACATGCGCATTCAAAATGAGGCTGCAATAGGTGGTATAGATGACCTGCGCCAAAAAATAAAACAAGACGACAGTATAATCCAATTACGTGAAAATATACACCGCATAGCCATGACAAAGGTACAAAATGGCATTGAGACCGTCAATGAGATGCTGCGCGACGTAAATGCCGTGAGCGAGGCACGGCAACAAAAATCCATACACGAGATTCAACTTTTGCAAGCAATTTATCAACTCAAGCATATCAACAACAACTGACATGAAAACGAGAAAAATAGCAATCATAAGCATTGCGGCACTACTGTCAGCCTGCACATCCAAAGAAAATCCATACGAAGCCACTGGCATTTTTGAGGCCACAGAGATCATAGTCTCTGCCGAACAAAATGGCAGGCTGATGCAACTCAATGTCACAGAGGGATCTACCATCGGCAAAGATGAGCAGGTAGGCCTTATTGACACAGTTCAGTTGGCGTTAAAAGCTCGACAGATAGGTGCAAGCACAGCCTCCATCGCCAACCAGAAACCTAATATCAACACACAAATAGCCGCTCTCAGACAGCAAATAACAAATGCCGAAAAAGAACAGAAACGTTTTGAGACATTGGTCAACAATGGAGCTGCCAACCGCAAACAGCTTGACGACGCTACATCTGCTGTCAACGTGTTGAAACGCGAACTTGACGCCAAGCTATCATCCCTAAATAGCAACAACCGTACCCTCAACTCACAAATAAGTGCGAACGAGATACAAAAATATCAAATTTTGGATCAGCTTAAGAAGTGCCACATATCATCGCCCATATCTGGCACTGTATTGGAAAAGTATGCAGAGCAGGGCGAGTTTGCCACAATAGGCAAGCCCCTATTTAAGGTCGCCGATACCAAGAATGTTTTTTTGCGAGCTTATATCACCAACCGCCAGTTAGGAAAAATAAAGATAGGGCAACAGGTGAAAGTGTTTAGCGACTACGGCGACAACCAACGCCAAGAATATACGGGCAAAGTGGTATGGATCTCGCCACGCTCAGAGTTCACCCCAAAAACTGTCTTGACAGACGATGAACGGGCTGACCAAGTGTACGCCGTTAAGATAGCTGTGAAAAATGACGGTCGCATCAAGATTGGCATGTATGGCGGAATGAACATATAATCATTGATGAACGCAATAGATATAAACCATGTAAGCAAGCGTTACGGCGCTGTTCAAGCCCTCGACGATGTTTCAATATGTGTCAACCAAGGCGAAATTTTTGGATTGATTGGTCCTGACGGCGCAGGCAAAACCACTCTATTTCGTATCATGGCAACGCTCTTGCTTCCAGATTCGGGCAACGCACGTATCAATGGCTACGATGTAGTGAGACAATATAAGGCTATCAGGCAACGCGTAGGCTATATGCCTGGGAAATTCTCGCTGTACCAAGACTTGACGGTAGAAGAAAACCTCAATTTTTTTGCAGACCTGTTTGGCACCACGGTCAAGGCTGGATACGATGGGATAAAAGCTATTTACACCCAAATAGAACCTTTCAAAAAAAGAAAGGCTGGCGCCCTGTCAGGGGGCATGAAACAAAAATTGGCTCTGTCTTGCGCATTGATTCATCAACCCGTTGTGCTTTTTCTTGACGAGCCAACAACGGGTGTGGATCCTGTTTCAAGGAAAGAACTTTGGCAAATGCTGAAATCTTTGAAACAAAGAAACATCACCATTGTGGCCGCCACACCCTATATAGACGAGATAAGATGTTGTGACCGAGTGGCCTTTTTAGACCAAGGCAAAATAAGGGCCATTGATACGCCCGACGCTATTTTAACCCAGTTTGCAGATATTTTCAACCCACCGGGTTTGCAACACGTTCAACATGTAACAACGAATCAAGCGCAAAATGAAGATGATGTGATAAAGGTGGACCATTTGGTTAAGGCCTTCGGATCGTTCCACGCTGTAGACGACATATCATTTTCCGTGCGTAGAGGTGAGATCTTTGGATTTTTGGGTGCAAATGGCGCAGGAAAAACCACAGCCATGCACATGCTGACAGGGCTTAGCAAGCCAACCCAAGGAACGGGCACAGTGGCAGGATTTGACATCAGACGACAATCTGAACAAATCAAGAAGTGCATTGGATACATGAGCCAGCGCTTCTCGCTATACGAAGACATGACTGTGGCACAGAATATAAAACTCTTTGGGGGCATATACGGCATGCACGCTGACGATATCTCAAGAAAAATGGACGAGATGCTCCGACGGCTGAATTTTGAAAAGCATCGCAACTCGCTGGTCAAATCGTTGCCTTTGGGCTGGAAACAAAAAATAGCATTCTCGGTCAGCATTTTCCATGAACCTGACGTGGTGTTTCTCGATGAGCCAACGGGTGGCGTGGACCCAGCTACACGTCGGCAGTTTTGGAAACTTATCTATGATGCGGCAGCACGCGGCATCACAGTGTTTGTAACCACACACTATATGGACGAGGCTGAATACTGTGACCGGATATCTATCATGGTGGATGGAAAAATTAGAGCTCATGGCACGCCACTCGAACTAAAACAAACCTATGGGCAAGAAACTATGGACGGGGTGTTTACCCTGCTGGCTCGCGAAGCCACTCGTGGAGAATAGCCAATAAATATAGCGATGAAACAGTTTATATCATTCGTTGTCAAGGAAACCAAGCACATCGTACGCGACAAACGTACCATGCTCATCTTGTTTGGCATGCCCATCGTAATGATGCTTATCTTCGGATTTGCCATTACAAGCGACGTTAAAAATGTAAAAGTGGCTATCGTCACTTCGACAATGGATCAGCGTATAAATGAGGTGGCAAAGCGCATTGACGCCTCTGAGTATTTCGTCATTACAAACACTGTTGGAACGACCGCTGAGGCTAAGCAGTTGTTGGCAGACAACAAAGTGAACATGGCAATAGCGTTCTCTAATGGGTTTGCCAACAATCGTTTCAGTCGACAAGCACAAGTACAGATGCTTGTAGACTACACCGATCCCAACATGGCCGAGCAACAAGTGAACTACGCACAACAGATCATCATGGACGAACTGACAAATGACAGCCACACCTCAAACCAACCATTAGCCAATATCAAACTGTTGTACAACCCACAGATGAAAAGTGCCTACAATTTTGTTCCTGGCATCATGGGAATGCTCTTGATGTTAATTTGCGCCATGATGACATCGGTAAGTATTGTGCGCGAGAAAGAAAGAGGCACCATGGAGGTGTTGTTAGTGTCGCCCATCAAACCTATCTATATCATGATAGCCAAGACAGTGCCTTATTTTGTATTGTCAATCTTGATTTTAACTTGCATCTTACTCATCTCCAAATTTGTTTTGTCGGTGCCCATTGCAGGCAGCATCCTGACTATCACTGGCGTTTCACTGCTCTATATCATACTTTCGTTATCATTGGGCTTGCTCATTAGCGTGGCTGCCAAAACACAAGTTGTAGCTTTGTTGATATCAGGCATGCTACTTATTATGCCCAGCACCATGCTCTCGGGCATGATTTATCCCATCGAGAGTTTGCCCATCTTGTTGCAATATGTGTCTGCCATCGTACCAACTCGCTGGTATGTGTCAGCTGTCAGAAAAATCATGATCATGGGCGTGGGTGTGGAGATGATCTACAAGGAGCTGTTAGTACTGGCTGGCATGACGCTATTGTTGTTGACCATTGCTTTTAAGAAGTTTAAAATAAGATTGTCATGACGTTGCGCTATCTCATAGAAAAAGAGTTTATCCAGATACGGAATAATCCGTTCATACCAAAACTTATCTTGATCTTTCCAATCGCTATCATGCTCATCTTCCCATGGATAACAAACTTGGAGGTAAAGAATATCCACATTACTGTGGTGGACCACGACCATAGCATGACGTCTCAAAGGCTGACGCAGCGCATATACTCGTCTCCTTATTTTAAATTTACTGGTACTGCTGCCTCCTACGACGCAGCCCTGAAAGACATAGAACGCAGCGATGCCGACGTGGTATTGGTGATACCAAAAGATTATGAGTTAAAGCAAATAAACGGCTTAGGAGCACAGGTGCTCATCGCCGCCAACGCCGTGAATGGCACCAAAGGTGGTATGGGGTCGGCCTATCTGACCAATATCATAAATCAAAACTTGCAGGAAAATCAGGTTCAGCCCATATCACTCCCTTTCTCTACGATGCCACTGTTCAACCCACACAAAAGCTACAAATTGTTTATGATACCAGCCTTGATGTCGTTAGTGATTATCATGTTGTGCGGCTTTCTGCTGGCCCTTAACATTGTAAGTGAAAAGGAGACTGGCACCATCGAGCAGATAAATGTAACGCCTGTGACCAAATTTGAGTTTATTATTTCAAAGATGATACCTTATTGGCTCATCGCACTGTTTGTGCTGACAGAATGTATTATCTTAGCTTGGGTGGCATACGGCATTTATCCTGCAGGAAATATAGCTTTGGTATATCTTTTGTCCATGATTTTAGCCTTAATTTTCAGCGGGATAGGTCTTATCATATCCAACTATAGTGAGGCCATGCAAGAAGCTATGTTCGTGATGTTTTTTATTGTCATGTTCGTGATGTTGCTTAGTGGACTGTTCACACCTGTTTCGAGCATGCCCGATTGGGCTCGCAAAATGACAATTCTAAACCCTGTGTCCTATTTTATAGATGGCATGCGCACCGTGTTTATTCGTGGAGGTGGATTAACAAGCATAGCCAGAAATGTATTGGTATTGCTGTTGTTTGCTGCCATCATTAACGTATGGGCCGTGGTGAGCTACAAAAAAATACGCTGAGGCTATTGCTGTGAGCGCCATGTTTTGCCATATTGAATAACGCTCTATAACGATACGAGCTTATCGTTCGTACCTTGACTGTAGTGGGTCACACATCAAATGTGCCATCTATTGCCACGCTTGGATCTCTCAGGCATGGTTTGGGGAAAAGAAAATCCACCACCCCGGGCCACGCCTCGATATTGAGCCCAGCGCGCATGAATCTTGGAAACATAATCCACGGTTTCTGAGCCACGCAAGTAGCCATACTTGACAACATTGTCCTTATAGAAAGTAGGTGAGCTGAGTTTTAGAATAAACTCTTGCACATCAGCCCAGCGGTTAGGATTCTTGCCATATTTTCGAGCCAAGTTCATGGCGTCGCGTACATGATAGTGGCCACCGTTGTAGCTGGCTAAAACGTATGACACTCTCTCAGATGCAGGCACGTCGCGAAACAAGCCGTTGAGCTCCCTGATGTATTTGGCAGCGGCAGCGATATTGTCTTCAGGTTCCATGAGGCGACTTTTCTCCAAGCCCAAGTGGGCGGCCGTGCCCGGCATAATCTGCATGAGCCCACAAGCACCCGCCCATGAACGAGCATTGGGGTCGAAAGTGGACTCCTGATAGCACTGGGCAGCCATGAGCCGCCAATCCCACCGGGCCAAAGACGCGTAGTACTTGAAATAGTGATCGAAACGTGAGATTACACCGCCCGCACGATCGAGCATGGGCGAATAGACTCGGCGTTTGATAGCCTTGGTGGACAGAAGAAAACGCTCTCGCTGAGCGACCTCGGCTATCATTTGTGGCTTAAACCATTGGTTTAGCGCATCTACCAATTCCGCATTGCCTTTCTGGACAGCCCAAGCGGTTTTCAAAGTGTCGACACGCGCGCCGGCAAAACTCAGCCCCTTGATGGACTGGGGCAACTGGATGGCTGCGATATCACCATCACCAGCCTTGAGGCGAGAGATTATCTCGGTGGTGTCTTTGCACAACTCGACACGCAAAGAAACCCCGATAGCCTGAGCGAACTTCTCGCATAGCATATATTGTAGGCCCATTCCACGACCATGATAATCAAAGTAGGTATCAGGCCCAGACATCGTAAGCACGATCATCTCGCCATTGCTTACAATGTCATCAAATCCAAACGAGTCTCCTTGCGGTATGGAGTCGACACCGATTTGGGTTCCCCAAGGCGTAACTTCAGACCGCTGCTGACTATCACAAGACGCTAAAGCAAAGGATAGCAACAGAAAAAACGTTGGAATTAAATGTCGCATACAAACTTATTTGGCCACAAAAGTACAACATTTATTGCATAATAGCTTAAAAAACAGTACATTTGCATAGTTTTTTAAGATAATTAATAAAATATCATTCTGCCCCAACTCTCATACACTACATCAAGTGAAGCCAAATGGGTAAAGGGCAGAACATCATGTCAACGTGTTTAATAGAACACACGGACCAAGGCAGCGACGATATATTAGCAACACCCAAAAACGAGATATATGAAAGCATTGCAAGAATTGGTGCGTAAAAACATCTGGCTGTTATCACCTGATGAAACATCATTGAACAAGCCTGACAAAGATGACGCGCGCGTATTTTTGGACGCAAACGAAAATCCTTACAACAAGCCTCACAACCGATACCCAGACCCTTGGCAGACAAAACTCAAGGGCACGCTATCTCAGGTAAAAGGCGTGGCTCCAGAAAATATCTTCTTGGGGAATGGAACCGACGAAGTAATAGACTTGGTGTATCGTGTGTTTTGCGAGCCTCGACGAGACAACGTAGTGGCTATCGCACCCACATACGGCACGTACAAAGTATGCGCGGATATCAATGACGTGGAATACAGAGCCGTATCGCTAAGCGAGGGATTTCAGCTCAACGCAAAAAAAATGCTTGAAACATGCGACGCTAACACGAAAGTGATTTGGCTTTGCAGCCCAAACGATCCTACGGGAAACAACCTGCAACAAACGGAAATTGAGAAAATAATAATAGGCTTTGACGGTATCGTCGTGATAGATGAGGCTTATAGCGACTTTTCGCCAGCGAAAGTCTTTCGCAATGAGATAGGAAAATATCCCAATATTATAGTGCTCAACACCATGAGCAAAGCTTGGGGATGCGCCGGCATACGTTTGGGCATGGCCTTTGCCAATAAGCAAATTATCAAATTGCTTAACAAGGTGAAACACCCTTATAACATAAACATGTTGACGCAACGCCATGCGATCGAGGCCCTTGAGCACAGGCAAGATGTTGAAAAATGGGTTAGAATGTTACTGCAAGAACGCAGCCAATTGATGAAAGCGTTTGAATATTTGCCTATATGCGAACGTGTATATCCATCAGACAGCAATTTTTTCTTGGCCAAAATGACCGACGCACAATCTATATACAAATATTTGATAGAAAAAGGGATTGTTGTGAAAAACAAAAGCGAAGTGGAGCTATGCGAAAACTGTTTGCGCATCACCGTTGGAACAAAGAGTGAAAATTCTGAGCTTTTGGGTGCTCTGAGACAATTTTAAGCCATGGCACGATCCGGTACAGGAAATAAAAATGATGAATATTTGCAATAATAAGTATATAAAAAGCGAAAAAAGAGCTTTTTTAGCATATAAATTTAAAAAATGATAAATACCTATGAAAGTTTACTGAAATATTGACAAAACAAACGAATAAAATGTTTATATTTGCAATATAGATTCATTTCAATAGGTTAAGGTTAGTTTTTAAAAGGTTAAAAAGTCCCCAATCTGAGTAGTGATACTGTGGATTGGGGTGTTTTTTGTTTAGTCGGTTTTAAAACTTACAATGCCAGTCATAGCGTCATCCAAATAAAATGTTTGCTTGACAGTATCTTTGTGAGTAACATACTTGACATGGATAAATTTTAAATCGTCCGTTCTTTGATGGTATTTTGTAGATGGTTTTACCTGCCTACATTCCACAGCCCTTTGGCGCATAACCTGTATAATGGAGTCTGAGACAAAGTGTGCGGACTGTATATCAGACCATTGCAAGATATCAAAATCTTCGATTGACATATCAGACTTCACGAAATCCTTGATCAAAGAGCGTGCTTGATGGTCTTGTCCACAGCCCATGAACAGGGCCGAGAACAAGACTATACCAATGATATATTTCTTATGTTTCAATTCGATCATGCTTTGGCCTGAGGGATATTTTTCAATATTTCAAGCAAATGATCCCATACCATCTGCACAGTTGGGATGTGTAAACGTTCGTCAGGAGTATGAACAAAACGCAAAGTAGGACCGAAACTTACCATGTCGAGATTAGGATATTTCTCAGAGAACAGACCACATTCAAGACCAGCATGAATGCCTTTTACTATGGGTTCCTTGCCAAAGAGCTTTTTATAAGCATCCACCGTAATCTTAACAAGTTTAGAATTAGGATTCATTTTCCATGCCGGATATCCATCATTTTGCACAACCTCAGCGCCGGCAAGCTGGAAAGTGGCTTTAACGGTATTGGCCATATTGCGCAAATTACTCATCACATTTGAACGTTGGCTCGACACAACGACCACCTTGGACTGTTCACTCTGAACACTTGCCACATTGCTTGAGGTCTCGACCATCCACTCGAGAGCCTTATCTTGACACATGGCGAACACACCATTGTCGAGTGCTTGTAAAGCCAATATAAGATTTTTGCTGACACTTTTTGGCATCACAGTTTGCGCATCGGCACTCTTCAAAGACCAAACCATGTTGGTGTCTGTTACGTGATACTCGTCTTCGACCTCCTTGGTGAAAACGTTCCAATCTACCTTCACGTCGTCTTTCTTATCAGACGGAACGGCAAAAACGATCTTGCCATCACGTGTTATGGCATTGTGCATCTTACCAGAATTCCACTGCGCAAGGCGCAAATCCATCTTCTCTTGCTGCATATAAAGGAACCGCGCGAGTATCTTGATGGCGTTGGCACGCTTTTTCTCAATATCATCACCAGAATGACCACCTATCAATCCCTTGACAGAAGCCTCTAAAAAGAAATGACCTTCGGGGGCCATTTCACGTTCAAAATTGAACGAAGCGGTGGTGTTGATACCGCCAGCGCACGACACAAATATTTGCCCTTCGTCCTCAGAGTCCAAGTTGATAAGATATTCTCCTGACATAAAGCCTGCCTCAAGACCAAACGCACCCGTGAGTCCGGTCTCCTCATCACGTGTGAAGAGACATTCCAATGGTCCGTGTTCAATGTCATTAGAATCGAGGATGGCCAGTTCTATGGCACAACCAATACCGTCGTCGGCTCCAAGAGTGGTGCCCTTGGCATGCAGCCATTCTCCCTCAACATAGGTCTGAATGGGATCCTTGTGGAAGTCAAATTCCACATCAACCAACTTGTCACAAACCATATCCATATGGCTTTGCAACACCGTCACGGCCAAATTTTCAAGACCTTTGCTGGCTGGTTTTCTGATAATTACATTGCCTGTCTTATCTACTTCACAACTCAAATTGCGCTCTTTGGCAAATTGTTGTAGATAGGAAATAATTTGCTCTTCATGTTTTGAGGGACGAGGGATTTGGTTAATCTTAGCGAACTGCTCGAATACGCGAGCGGGTTTTAATTCTGCCATAATCTTATTTTTTAAAGGTTTATCTATTTTTCTTTTGCGATATGGTCTTTTTACACTAACTTTGCAACCATTAAAACACTTAATCTTGTGCAAAGATAATAAAAATGATAGGATCCATACTCTTGGGCATGTTAATAATTGCTATTTCCGTTGCTTTGCTATCTATCAAGATAATCGTTAGGAAAGATGGCAAATTTGATTCTCAACATATACACGACAATGCTGCCATGAAAAAACGTGGTATACATTGTGTGTTGACGCAAGACAAGGAGGCTATCCAAAATAAGCAAGCATTTTAAGTATTATACCTATTATATATGGTAATTGAATAAAAGAAAACAAAATATGAAAACAAAAAATCTTTTCGCCATCCTGTCTATGGTCACTGTGTCAACAATCTTAATATCGTCTTGTGACAAAAGCAAATCCAAAATGGATGACAAAGCAACTTCTAACACAACTGACAAAGTAGCACCAAGTAACAGATTGGCATATGTAGAGGTAGATTCTATAATGTCACAATATAAATTCTGCAAAGAATATAGCAAAATACTCGAGCAAAAAGGTAATAATATTCAAAAAACCTTAGCTTCAAAACAACAACAATTGCAAGTTGCTGCCGCAAACTTCCAGCAAAAAATACAACAAAACGCTTATACACAAGAGCAAGCCGAAAGGGTTCAAATAGGATTGCAAAAACAAAACAATGACTTACAAGTGCTAAACCAACGGCTTAGCAGTGAATTTCAAGCAGAAACAGAAAAATTTAACAAAGCATTGCACGACTCACTACAACACTATCTTGCCGCATATAACAAAGATAAGAAATATGGCATGATTTTCGCCAAACAAGGAGACAATCTGTTATATGCAGACAAGGCTTATGACATTACAAACGAAGTAATTGCTGGCTTAAATAAATCATATAAAGGTAAAGCTCAATCAAGTAGCGACAAAGATAAGAAATAAACAATAATACGGTAAAAAACATTCCAAACATTTGGATGTATTATTTTTTTATCGTACCTTTGCAACCGCTTATTAAGAAAGGCTCCGTAGCTCAACTGAATAGAGCATCTGACTACGGATCAGAAGGTTGTGGGTTTGAATCCCGCCGGAGTCACTTCTTATATAAGTTTACATGTCATATATTGGCTCCGTAGCTCAACTGAATAGAGCATCTGACTACGGATCAGAAGGTTGTGGGTTTGAATCCCGCCGGAGTCACAAAAAGCAGGGCTGCCAATTATAGTGCAGCTCTTTTTTATTTTCGTTACTTTACAAGCCAACTCCATCCACCCACCACCGTAATTCGGTAACAAATTGAAAACAAGCAACTTCTCAAACACAAAAACTAACCTTATAAATGAAAAAAAAACAAAATAAATTTCCAAATAAGAAGAAAATCTTGTACCTTTGCAATTCAATTACAAAGGAATATCAACAATATCAAATAAAAAATATATCAGAAATGACAAAAGCAGATATTATCAGTGAAATCACAGAACAAACTGGATTGCAAAAAAAAGAGGTTGCTGTTGTAATCGAAAGTTTTATGGAAACAGTCAAAAGGTGCATGCTTGACAAAAAAGAGAATGTATATTTGCGCGGATTTGGCAGTTTCATCATTAAGCGTCGTGCCGCTAAGACAGCGCGAGATATCGGCAAAAACACCACCATCACCATTCCAGCACATAATTTACCCAGCTTCAAGCCTGCGAAAGCATTTGTTGATGAAATGAAAGGCGAATAAGGAATACCCTACATAATATTATTAAAATAACATTAAAATTTACAGTTATGCCAAACGGTAAAAAAAAGAAGGGCCGCAAGATGGCCAACCACAAGCGCAAAAAAAGATTGCGTAAAAATCGTCATAAGAGCAAATAATCATTGATTTGCTATGAGAAGGGGGAAGCCTCGGTGGCAAGCCCCCTTACTTTTTATAGTTTAATGTCCAAGAAATGACAAGTGAAGTAATTATCGACGCAAAACCTAAAGAGATTTCCATAGCTCTCTTGGAAGACAAGCGACTGGTGGAATATCAGAACGAGCCTCGTTCGATAAATTTCTCGGTAGGAAACATCTACATTGCGAAAGTAAAAAAACTCATGCCGGGTTTGAACGCATGCTTTGTTGATGTTGGTTACGAACGCGACGCTTTCTTGCATTATCTTGACTTAGGAAGTCAATTCAACTCTTACGCTAAATATCTAAAGCAGGTACAGAGCGACAGAAAAAAACTCTTTTCTTTTAGCAAAGCCTCTCACCTACCCGACCTTAAAAAAGACGGCAGCGTGCAACAAACTTTGCAGGTAGGACAAGAAGTTTTAGTACAAATCGTCAAAGAACCGATATCCACCAAGGGGCCCCGGCTTACCGGCGAGCTAAGTTTTGCCGGTCGTTTTCTTGTTCTTATACCCTTTGGCGACAAGGTTTCCGTATCTTCAAAGATAAAAAAAAGCGAAGAAAGAGCACGGCTTAAACAACTCATCCACAGTATCAAACCAAAAGGTTGCAGTGTAATTGTACGTACCGTAGCACAAGGCAAACGAGTAGCGGAGCTTGATTCGGAACTTAAGATTTTAACAAAACATTGGACAGATGCCATTGTTAAAGTTCAAAAGACACAAAACCGACCACAACTCGTATATGAAGAAGAGGGCAGGGCCATTGCCTTGCTTAGAGATCTCTTCAACCCAAGCTACGAAAGCATTTTTGTTAACGACAAGGATATTTTCAAAGAAGTAAAGGATTACGTTTCCATGATAGCCCCCGAAAAGGCAGCCATCGTCAAGATGTATAATGGAAAAACACCTATCTTTGATAATTTCAACATTACAAAGCAGATCAAATCAAGCTTTGGCAAGACGGTGAATTACGCTCACGGAGCATACCTAATCATCGAACACACCGAAGCAATGCACGTTGTGGATGTGAACAGTGGTAACCGTTCAAAAAACGAAAAGGGACAAGAAGGCACAGCATTGGATACCAATCTTGGTGCCGCCGATGAATTGGCCAGGCAGCTCAGGCTACGTGATATGGGAGGAATCATTGTAGTAGACTTTATCGACATGAATTTGGCGGAGGATCGACAAATGCTCTACGAACGCATGTGCAAAGCCATGCAAAAAGATAGAGCACGTCATAACATTCTGCCTCTGAGCAAATTTGGCCTTATGCAAATAACTCGTCAACGTGTGCGTCCTGCCATGGATGTCAATGTTGAGGAGGCATGCCCCACTTGTAACGGCACTGGGAAAATCAGGGCGAGCATCTTATTCACTGACCAGCTTGAAGGAAAAATTGACCAATTAGTCAACAAGATTGGCGTCAAGAAATTCTACTTGCACGTTCATCCGTATGTAGCAGCTTACATAAATCAAGGCATACTCAGCCTCAAACGTAAGTGGCAATTAAAATATGGAATTGGAGTGCGTGTCATCTCTTCAGAGAAACTTGCGTTTTTGCAATATGAATTCTACGATTCAAGAGGAGAATTCATTGACATGAAAGAAGAGATAGAAACAAAGTAAGAAATCTAATAATTGAGCAGGAGATAAATACCAACAGTGGGCATTTATCTCCTGCTTTCGTATTTACAGCCCACTCACATCACCTTACACGCGCTTTCGCATACGGCATACCTATTGCCGCAATCACAATCCAATCTCTTGCAAATTCCTCACCGGGAGACAGCGCTTTCCCACTCGTCATTATAGTTTCATTTACCGACGACTTCCGCATAGTTGTCGGCAATCTGTCGCAAACAGTTTACAATCAAACTATTTGCCGATGCAAAAGTGATTGAATATATTATGTATCACCTCCGTGGAAGTTATGGACCCACCTGTGATTTCCGCCAACTCATCAAGGCATTGGCGCAAGTCCTCGGCAAGCAGGTCTCCACTCAGGTTCATGTCCATGCTCTCGATGAGACGCTCAACACTTGCTTTTGCTTTCGTGAGGGCTTCATAATGACGTGTATTGGTTACTATCACCGAGTTCTCGTCTATTTCAGGAATATCCGCCACTTCATAGACCTTTTGTTCCAAGGTATCAAGCCCTATCGCATGCTTGGCGCTGATGTAAACATGTGTCACATTGGATGGGCAGGCGGAACAATCTGTCTCTATAAGGCCCACAAGATTATCCTTGCGAGAAGACAAGTCTATCTTGTTGTGAGCGATAATGATTTTTTTATCCTTGGCGTGTCCCATCAGTTGTTCCAACTCCGAAGCGGTCGGGGCTGCGTCAACAACCCATAAGATGATGGCGGCTTCGCTCATTTTATGATATGTGCGCTCTATGCCTATACGTTCAACCCTGTCTTGTGTCTTTCGCAATCCTGCCGTGTCGATAAACCTAAAAGTTACGCCATGTATATCTATCGTATCCTCTATAACATCGCGGGTGGTGCCATGCACGTCACTAACAATGGCTTTGTCTTCGTGTAAAAGTTTGTTGAGCAGGGTGCTCTTGCCAACATTGGTCTTGCCAATAATGGCAACAGGGATGCCTTTTTTTATCGCCGCGCCCGTTTCAAAAGAGCGGGCCAAGGTGGAGAGACGGCTATGTATGGCCGTGGCAAGTTTTTTCAAGTCACCGCGATCAGCAAATTCAAGTTCCTCGTGGTCGCTGAAATCCAACTCAAGTTCTATCAAGCTGGTCAATTTCAGCAATTGCGCGCGCAGTTTTTCCAATTCGCCGCTAAAATGACCTTTTAGTTGGCTTAGGGCGAGTTTGTGCGTAGCCTTGTTAGTTGCCGCGATAATATCCGCGACGGCCTCGGCTTGCGACAAGTCCATCTTGCCATTAAGATAAGCTCGCAACGTGTATTCTCCCGGCCTCGCTTGGCGCGCGCCCGAGGCGACAAGACTTTGTAACACCTGTTGGAGTATGTAGGCCGAGCCATGACAACTTATCTCCACACAGTCTTCGCCTGTGTAGCTGTGTGGGGCTCGGTACACGCTCACCACGACATCGTCGAGCTCTTCTCCATCCTTTGAGCGCAACACACCATATTGCAGCGTATTACCTTTTGCCTCCAAGAGAGTGCAATCTTTTCTTGTGGCGCAAAAAAGATTGTTGGCAATGGCGATAGCCGATGGCCCACTAAGCCTTATAACGCCAATGGCACCACCCGAGGGTGTTGCCAAGGCTACGATAGTGTCATTGTCTAAAATGTTCATTGATGAGAAGGGCCCGTGTCGTTTATTGTTAAATGCGGTCGAGCACTTTTACGATAAGATCGTCAATGGAGTTTTTGTAATTACTGTTAACCTGTTTTTCCAATCGATTTGCAATCACCATGCAACATGTCAAGGCCTTGTGCCCCATCAGATTAGCCAGACCAGCGACCGCGCTTGATTCCATCTCAAAATTGGTGATGCGCAATCCATCGTATTCAAAAGACTCTATTTTTTTGTTCAAATCTGGATCTGCCAATGGCACGCGCAACTGTCTGCCCTGTGGCCCGAAAAATCCTCCGCATGCCACCGTATATCCGCGAACCATATCGTTTGCCGCGATTTGGTCCAAAAGCGTCTTGTCAGCTGGCGCCACATAAGGGTTCCCCATTGTATCTTTCCACCCCACGTGTTCCTTGAACGCCTTTTCCAAAGCGACGTCGCAGTGTTTGTCACGGTTGGCATAGAAGTTAATCAAGCCATCAAACCCGATACTTTTAACCGATGCCACATAAGTGCCTGTTGGCGTATTGGGCTGCAATCCGCCACATGTGCCCACCCTGACGAACGTGAGCGACTTAAGTTTAGGCTTGGCGGTCCGGGTCTTGAAATCGATATTGGCCAACGCGTCCATTTCGTTGAGCACGATATCTATGTTATCACACCCTATTCCCGTGCTCTGCGCGGTGATACGTTTGCCTTTATATATTCCAGTAACTGACCGGAACTCGCGATTGTTCACCTCGCATTCCTTGGTGTCAAAATGCGAGGCCACTCTGTCCACTCGCCCAGGATCACCCACAAGGATAATCTTGTCCGCCATTTGTTCCGGACGCAAGTGCAGATGAAAGATAGATCCGTCACTATTAATAATCAATTCGGATTCGGCAAAATAATTGTTCATATCTATTAAATTTGGTTTTTCAAACTATATTTTACATTGCCCCATCCTTATGGTTGGAGCTCTTCTTGTCTAATCTTTTTGGCTATAAGATGGATGTCGCGATATTGCTGTTGCAGCTCTTTTTCAAGTTGACCGATCTTTCGGGCCAGCGATTGTAAGTCGGCGTCGTTTGCCCTTGAATATGCCGAGCGCGTTAAATCTAAGTCTGATTGCGTTTTTTTAATCATGGATTTAAGTTCTCGCCATTGCTTGAATAATTTTCGCGCTCCTAAAAATTTTAATTCAGTTGGCGAAGTAATAATTCTTTTGTTGTCAAGGACAAACGGCACCTCGGTCTCAGATTTTGAAAGAGACTGATTTTTTTTAAGCATGTTGTCTCGCCGTTCCAAGGCCTCGTCACGATCTCCGAAAGACCACGTGCTACTAATATCGGTGATTTTGGCAAATTGCTCAAGCTGGTTGTTTGTAAGGTTATCCGCAGAAAAATCAAGCCGTGGATAGGTGGGAACGAAAGTGTAAATGCAAACCTTGTCGTCCGTTTGAAATCTGTCGGTGACCAACCAGCCCAACGAATTTACGTCGTCAATGACCAACATATAGTCGTTTGCGGTAGAATTGTATGGCAACCCATAGTTCTGAGGCTCATTCCAACGCCCCCTGTCACTGTCATACGTGGTTACGAAAATGTCGCGTTTGCCTATGCTATTTGGGCCGCAAGCAGAGAAATACATGGTTGTGCCATCAGCGCACAAAAAAGGATAGTTGGGAAAAGTGAATGTATCACCATCAATGTCCGCGATTTCAGACGGCTTGCTCCAGCCATCACCTAACAGAAACTGACTGTAAAGCGAAGTGCCGGTGGTGTCGCCATCCGCATAAATACGCCGGCCTCCAAAATCATTCTGAAATTGCACGAATGCCTGTTTCGCATTGCCATCTTGTTTCACTGTTATTTGCCCAATATCTTTATTCAGAGGTATTTTGGATAAAAAAGCAGCCTTGCTCACCACCACGCTATCAATAAACATGACTTTGGCCGTAGCCGGCAACATGCTTTTAAATATTTTAAGGCTATGCGTATCTGCCTGAGTTGCGCTCGACGTATGTCTCGCTGATGTTGGTCGCGTTTTCTGCGCGGAAGCGTTCAATGCTCCCACCAACATGATTACGATAAAAAAACAGATAGGGTATCTCTTCATTTCCATCCTTTTGATAACAAAGATAAATAATTTCTCGCATAGCGATCAAGTCAACCTTTATTATTTTAGAAATATTAACCCATGATTTTGCTTTCCATTATTGCCACGTCCCTGCCATTGCCAGGGCTCGAGCTCGGGTCTTTGAGACCTACAATTTTATGTTTGCCCTGTCATAATCTTGCCAAATGATTGGCAAGGCGCGCCTTGTATTTTGCGCCCGCGTTGGCTGACGGCAAAACTTACACCGGCTGTTTTGTCAAAAAACAATCATAAAAAATGGCATCCTCAAAATTGGCATTCCGTGGAAACAATGGTTAAGTTTGTCGCCCAAACGATGGAACAATGGAGTGTGATTTTGTTGTATCTATTTCGATTCGTATCTCAAGGCAGGGTGATTACGTATTAAACGCCATCCGTTTAAGCAGTATTTACATGAAAAATAAGGGTTAATCACGGTGCCATTAGGCAACAATGGCAGTACGGCAAGAAAACTTTCTCAAAGAGAAATATAATTTATCGTTACAACACAATGATCTACAAGCACTTGTGAAAAACTCTCATTTTTCGCTTATTTGCAAGCGACAACCCCTTTGCTCCTAAATATTCAAAAATCCTGAGGCCTTTTGTCAGATTATTTCATCATCCATTTCATGCTACACCTTATTCGTTGGTGTAGAGCCAAAAAACGGCTATGACAATCGCAGTGGCAATAACGCATCCGGTAGCAAACAGTACCTTGGATAGTATTGCCCTTCTTTTTTTCGCGGATGTTTGTCGCTCATTAAATGTTCTTGCACCATGTCTGTGATGGTGATGGTGCGTGTGGTATGCCTGTAGCTTGTTATTTTGCATTATCGTATTGTTTTAATAGAGTGAAAACGCATGTCTCAAACTATTTGCAAAAGTAAGATTATTTTTTTACTTTCCATACATTGCAACATGAAATTTAAGCGTAAGTGCAGTGTGCGGTTTTCTTTGCAGCATTCTCTTTATAGTACTAAGAGCAAGTAAGGCATTTATAAAATTTGTATTTGTAAACCTTAATTCCGTAACACTATTATAAATTAAACTTTTTAAGTACCTGAGCAACAAAAAGTTGCTCAGGATTTTGCCATGTCAGAATTTTCACTTATCTTAGTGTTGCAAAAAAAAACAAGAGAATCCGACGATAGACATGGCGAAGATACAAATTAAATCTGAGAGACTCACTCCTTTTGGGGGATTATTTTCAATCATGGAGCAAGTTGACTCCACATTATCATCTGTAATCGACTCAACCCTCGGTCTAAGGTGTGGATCGTTCGGTTATCAGTACAGCGAAATCATCCGTTCTCTCATGAGTATCTACTTCTGTGGCGGTTATTGGCGATTTGATAGTCGGTATAATCCGTAACTTTTACAAGGCCATTATTCAAAGACTTGACGTAAAGAAGTTCGGACTCAATGCAACAAGTCGCATAAAAGCGTTTGTCTTCAGGTATATCTCTGTACCAGCCAAGTGGATCAGGACATCAAAGCGGTATGTGCTGAATATCTATACCTGTAATAATGCTTACGCAGATGTTTTCCAGACTGATTTTGGATAATGCCTACAACTTATGGGAATGATATTGTGTATTGCCTCAAGTCACATTGTGGAGTAAGAGGATATTGTAGGCAGAAGTGGGGGCTTCAAGTTCAAATTATCTGCTTTCTATGTTAATATCCAAATGTTTTGACCATTATTTTCAATTTATGCTGAGATTTTATATTCAGGGGTGAATGTTTTGCGGTTTCTAACCAT
>NZ_QENY01000008.1:111069-120761 GCF_003096815.1 Hallella colorans | reverse complement strand
ATATTAAGGCAACTAAGCCCAAAGACCGACACGTCTCGCTTCTCGTACTACTTCTCTGTCTATGTAAATATTCTCAAAGAACGCTTCTTTTGTCGAGCCAACCGAAATAATTTCGGAAAGCGAGTGCAAAGGTAAACAATTAAGGGGTAGACTCCAAACTTTTAATGGAAAAATATCGAAATATATGCCATTTTTTCCAAAATCATTACAAAATACGCTGTAAAACGAGATAATCTCATTATTATAATATATAAGATAGCAGGAGAAAAAAGCAAGTAAGCAACACGCAAGGATAATAAAATTACCAATGATGCCACAAACTATTACTTGTAATTTAATATTTCTCCTCTATAAGTATTTGCGGAGAGCAGAAAGGTTGCGTCTTGAGAGTATCCCTTAAGTGGCACACTGAGGTATCCACGTGCTGTGTAATATTCAGGCACGCCATTTTGGGCATGCAACAGTCTGATTTTAATGGTCTTGTTTCGATGCTCATGCATATAGGTAGTATCTATGGCGACTCCCAATAACTGACGAGTTTCACCGTTGTCAGCTCGACCTGTCTTCACAGCATAAGCCACATTAAGGAAACCACCCGCTTTCCAAACACTCTCCACGTTAATAGGATCAGCAGGCAAGGTGTCTATTCGGGCAGTTAAAATAGGACGGGGCACTATCACCTTGACGGCGGAAAAGCAGACATGCGACGAGGCATCATAGTACACCAAAGCACGATATAGGCTATCTTCCCTATCAGTCCATCTCACATCTGCCACTTGTTTGAATGTCACCGAATCACCACCGTCTGTCAACACATAGTCAGCAGATTGCCTGCCCAAAGTGTGCAGCATGCCAAACTCTGCGCGCATATAAGAATAATGACCATCGCCTGTCTCATAGTTCTCAGTAGTGCAAGCTCCTATAACAACAGCAATGGTCAAGCCCCATATTGAGTTTGTTAAATGACGCATGCTTTTTTATTGTTTAGCGGCAAGATAATTAATAGCTGGATTAGCATACATGGTGAGCATTTGCTCACGGAGAAAATCTTTGTCGGCATGCTCCATCTGTACCTTTGCCAACTGGCTATCGAGATAGTTGTCAAAGAAATCCTTGTCTTCAATGGTGTAAAGAGACTTGTATTTGTCATCACCACGCAACTTGTCCAATGCAACATAGTTGGCCGGGAACAATTTGTAGTTTCTGTGTATCTCGTGGTCAAGATGGTCTGCCACCAATTTTAGCACCTCATCTTTGGGAGAGTCTGCAGGAATAGTGTTTAAAAAATCATTAATACACGGTGCGCAATGATAGTGTATGCGACCCTTGAAACCCATAATACCCGTCTGCATAGATAATATGTCATCGGTGTCTCCTTTTTTCCATTGTTCGTTGTCGCGTCTTTGTTGCAGTTCGATGGCTTTTAGATAATCGCATGGATCAACCTCATATGAAATGGTTAGAGGCACCACATTCAGTTCTCGCAGTAACTCTATTACAGAGCCTTTTGCCCCCATAGTCATCATTTTCAACACCGATATGGACGTGCGGTCATCCGAGTCTTTTGCTCTTCCGGGTCGTTGCGCTATCCAGATATTCTCGTGTTTCTCAGCGATAGCAAAGTGCATGTATCGTGACAATAGTTTGCTAGCCAACAGCATCTCGCGCAATGGCAATCCACGTCGCACTATAAAACTCTTATTCAGACGAGCCAAATCTTTCACCCATGGCAATCCAAGCAGATTGTCTCCAATAGCAATCTCGCAGGTGGTATCAAAACCTGCGTCGATGAGCAGCACGTCGAGAATTGCGGAATCAAGCACGATGTCACGATGATTGCTCATAAAAGTGTAGTTCTTCTTAATATCCAGAGCTGAGCAATCCATATCATATCCCGTGGAAAGTTTCTTCAGAAGATCTTTAATGAACTTGTAGCAAAATGCTTTTTGAAATTCCAAGCTGGTCTTGCATTCCCTCATTTTCATGGCGATAATTTCTATCGGCACGTTGGGATAGATATGATTCAATACAGTTAGAAATTGCTTATTGGCTAAAAGACGGTCGTACACCGCTGGCAACTCTTCCGGCTCAAACGGACGAATAGCGTCAAATTCTTTCAATCGAATATCCATAATCATAGAAATTGGTGAGCCCTCTGCCTTTATTTCAACACATCTTTGTCGCATGCCTAATGCGTGGCTCGTAAGAAGGCATGCAACATTTACGCAAGAATCATTTAAATTGATTTTCCACTATTTCGGTCAACACCTCTTTAATATCAAGCCCTGCCGCACGCACTTGCTGTGGTATGAAACTTGTGACGGTCATGCCTGGTGTAGTGTTAATCTCCAACATGTATATCTTGTCGTTGCCATCCGCATCTTTCGAGATGATATAATCAATGCGAATGATTCCGTTACAGTTCAAAATATCATAAATTCGAGAGGTTTCTTCAGCCACCTTCTTGGCAGTTTCTGGCGCTATACGCGCTGGAGTTATCTCCTGAACCTGACCATTGTACTTTGCGTCGTAATCAAAAAACTCATTTTCTGTCACCACCTCCGTAGCAGGGAACACCACGCTTTTGGCGGTCGTCTTGTAGCATCCCACGGATATTTCAGTACCTTTGAGATAGCCCTCTATCATCACCTCATCACTTTCCATGAACGCTTTGCGCAATGCAGGAGCCAATTGGTCCGCACATTTCACCTTCGACACACCAAAACTCGATCCATCAGCAGACGGTTTTACGAAAACTGGCATACCCAAGCGCCTCTCTATCTCCGCCTCGGCGTATGTCTCATCACGGCGTAAGCGTATACTGTCAGCCACGTTTACATCAAACGCACGCAGATAGTTGTTAAGCACATACTTGTTGAAAGTCATAGCCTCAACGAGCACCCCACTGGTAGAGTATGGCAAGCGTAACAAGTCAAAATAGCCCTGCATCAGCCCATTCTCTCCCGGACAACCATGGATTGTAATGTAAGCATAATCAAAAATGACAGCTTTTCCATTCGTGTCAATAAAAGAAAAGTCATTCTTGTCGATGTTTGCTACCTGAGCACCATCCAATGACACATGCCAGTCAAGTCCTTTGACATCCACGATATAGACATTGTAAAGCTCCTTGTCAAAAAAGGAATACAGACCCTGCGCAGACCGCATGGAAACGTCATACTCAGAGGAATCACCTCCACAAACGATAGCAATATTTCTTTTTAAATCTTTCATATTTGTTAATTGGTTATAGTTTCTCATGTAATGAAGTTTTTTCCAAAATCACTCCGCAAAAGTGTCGAGCGTCGTTCCCTTGATATAGCTGCGCCATTTACTGATGAGCGAGTCGAAATCCGCTGGCCATGCAGAGTCGAAATCCATCTGAAGGCCCGTTCTTGGATGCACGAAACCAAGTGTCTTGGCATGCAAGGCTTGTCGCTGGCAGCATTTAAAGCAGTTTTGTATGAAAGCTTTGTATGTGGAACTTCGCTGTCCACGAAGTATCTCGTTGCCACCATAACGCTCGTCGCCGAAAAGCGGATGACCTATATGTTTCATATGCGCCCTTATTTGATGCGTGCGACCCGTCTCGAGAACGCACTCCACAAGCGTAACATACCCAAAGCGGTCAAGTACACGGTAATGGGTCACCGCAGTCTTGCCAATGCCCGAAGTGGAGTCGAAAACTTTCATACGTAAGCGGTCTTTAGGGTCGCGAGCGATATTGCCCTCTATGCGCCCATTGTCGTTTGCAAGGTTTCCCCACACCAAAGCATTGTATGACCGATGCGTGGTCTTGTTGAAAAACTGTTTGCCCAACGCCGTCTTGGCATCGGGGGTCTTAGCCACTACAAGCAGCCCAGAGGTGTCTTTGTCTATGCGATGCACCAACCCCACCTCAGGATTATTGGGGTCAAACGACTCTAAATGGCGCAGATGCCATGCCACGGCATTAAGCAGCGTGCCATTAAAATTGCCTGCCCCGGGGTGCACCACCATGCCCGCCTCCTTGTTCACCACCATCAAGTCATCATCCTCATATACAATATTAAGCGGTATGTCCTCCGCCTTGATGGCCGAGTCGTGTTTGGGCCGGTCGAGCATCAACGTAATAACGTCGGTCGGACGAACCTTATAGTTGCACTTCACAGGTTTTCCGTTCACGAAAATACATCCAGCATCTGCCGCCGTCTGTATGCGGTTGCGACTGGAATGTTGCATTCTGTCAGCCAAGTATTTGTCTATGCGCAGCGCCGCTTGCCCAGCATCCACCTCCACTTTCCAGTGTTCATAGAGTTGCTCGCCATCTATCGGGCTTGTCGACAAGTCATCATCTAACAGCTCTTCGTTGTCAAAAATGTCTATATCGTTAGTCACAGTTTTCTCTCTTCTTTTTTAAATTTATCTGTGCTCAGGTTTGACAGTTGGATTTTTTGCAGGTTTGACAGACTGTTTGCGATTTGGGTCTGGAGATTGATTGGTTGGATTGAAAGGTTGCTTTTCTTCTATTGGTGGCTCGCTCACTTCTTCAAAAGGATCCGTCTCACCCATTTCCTCATACTCATCATCTGTGGGATAAACAGGATCCACGTAGTTCACAGAATCACTCATATCTCGCATACCATTGCCTACTTGAATGGTGAGTTTAGCGTCCACAGGTATTCGGTCGCCAAAGCTCACAGGCTTACCATTGGCCAAGATACCATACACCCAGTATTTTTCACCAGATATAAACTGCGGCAAAGTCAATTTGAAACCCATAGCCGTTAGTTTTGCCATGGCCTCTCGCAGCGAACTGTTGTCTATCACGTCAGGCAATTTGATGGTGGGCGATTTTCCCGCGTTGATAGTGACGTAGATAGCATGCCCCGCCTTGACGGTCTCACCGGGTCCTGGTGATTGTTCCAATATACAACCAGCTGGTAAATGCTTCACATATCCTGTGTCTACCACCTCTATCTTAAGCTTCAAATGATCTGCCACGTTCTTTGCATCGTCAAAATTTTTATGCGTTAAGTTTGGCACAGAGATAGCTTCGCCATGATGGGTATATTCATCAATTCCATATTTCACCCCAACAGCAAGCAGCATCCATGTCGCTGCTATTGCGGCAAGGTTGCCCCAAAGATATCTGCTCTTAAACTTGCCAAAAAACTCAGAAAATGTCATTGACGCATTATTTTTTTACAAAGATAAGGTAATTCCGCTTAATTCCAAATATCGCAAGCAAATATTTTATATAGCAATCACCATACAAGATAATATGCGAGCGGATAACACCTTATATATAGCATGGAATTGCAAAGATGGCATAAGTAACAAAAAATGTATGTTTCTCGCCGCTTTGTCTCATGCAAAATGCGTACTTTTGCAAACATGACCGTTGCAGAGAAGCACGACTTCCCGACAACACAAAAGCCACGCCATGAGAATGTACAATAAAGAAGAAGCGCAAGAGCGGATTAACCAGTTGCAAGCCGAGGGCAAACCGTTTGTCTTCATCATCAATTTTGAATGTACACAAGCGTTTGTCGAGGCTACAACAGACCTCGACAGCAATGAGATGATGTGCGCTTTCCCCCATTTCAGTAATGTGCCGCACCAAGCTCGCGCAGGAGTGGAGCCTTTGAGATGGTGCGCCAAGCCCCCAAGTCGGGCCGATTACGAGCAAAGCATCAACCTTGTGAAGCGCAATATCATGGCCGGCAACAGCTATTTGGCCAACCTCACCTGCAAAATACCAATTGAGATCAACATTGGCCTGCGCGACATATTCCTGCGCTCAAAGGCTCGCTACCGCTGTTGGGTAAAAGACATGCTCGTGTGTTTCTCACCCGAGACTTTCGTCAGGGTGGACCATGACACCATCTCCTCTTACCCCATGAAAGGCACTTGCGACGCCACGCTACCCCACGCTCGGGAAGACCTGATGGCCAGTGCGAAAGAGGCCGCCGAGCATGCCACCATCGTGGATCTCATTCGCAACGACCTCAGCCAAGTGGCCGACAGCGTACAGGTGGCTCGTTACCGATACATAGAGCGTGTCAGGACCCATCGTGGCGAATTGCTCCAGACAAGTTCGGAGATTACAGGCCGACTGTCACGTTATTATCGAGACCATGTGGGCGATTTGATTTTCAAGCTACTGCCGGCTGGCTCCATCACCGGCGCGCCTAAAGCCAAAACCGTGGAAATTCTCCGCGAGGCAGAAAACTATGATCGGGGATTCTACACGGGGGTGATAGGGCACTACGCCGACGGCGTGATGGACAGCGCAGTGATGATACGTTTTGTAGACAACGAGCATGGCCATTTATACTACAAAGCGGGCGGAGGTATCACCGCCCAGAGTGACAACAACGATGAATACCAAGAAGTAATTGATAAAGTGTATGTGCCAATTTATTGAAACCATCAGGGTGGAGAATGGCCTTCCTTTCAATTTGGAGGCGCATCTTGACCGCATGCGTCACACCCGAGCACATTTTTTTAACATTGCCCACCCCATTAGTCGAGCGGACATTATGCCATTCGTGGCTTCTATAGATGGCATTGCCAAACTACGCTTTCTCTATGACGGCACAAACATCTACGAGCCGACATGCACGCCCTACACTCCACGGCAAGTACACACGCTCAAAGCGGTCGAGAGCAACAACATTGAATACGCTTTCAAGCACAGCGACCGCCATGCGCTAAACCAGCTATTGTCACTCCGTGGCAAATGCGACGATGTTCTTATCGTGAAAAATGGGCATGTCACAGACACCTCTTTCACCAACGTGGCTTTTTTCGACGGGTGCCAATGGGTCACCCCCGATACGCCGCTGTTGGCCGGAACCCGGCGTCAACACTTGTTGGAGACAGGAAAGATTGAGGCAAGGCCAATTGCCATTGAGGATCTCGTGCGCTACACACACGTCGCCTTGTTCAACGCCATGATAGATTTGGGCGAGATTGTCTTGCCCATCGAGCATGTCGTTTTATAACAAAATCACTTTCATTCTCAACCACACATTAAACCTCATTAAACCTTACACCAAACTTGATGATGGTGTTATTAGCATTTATTTTTCATTCCCAATAGACTTTTGAAATGTCAAAAAGAGGTCTCATGATATTTAATCCGTGATTAACCAATATCTCAGACTTGTCTCAAACTGATTGAGTCTGTGGCAAATCCTACTTGATAGGCGCGATTGCCAATTGTCAATTATTGCTCCGCAGGAGGCATCACCAACCACAGGATGAGATACAGTATCACACCACTGAAAGCCGTAAAGACTGTCAGCATCGAATAGATCACACGCACCAATGTCGGGTCTGTGTCCATATATTCGGCTAAACCACCAAGCACGCCAAACACGATGCTGTCTTTCGATCTCCTTAATTTTCTACCCATTACCATAGTTGTATTATCTTAAGTTAATGATTACATTATATATGACGTATCACAGCCACACTTTGTTGCGTCCTTGTTGTCTTTATTTTTGTTGTCACTTACATTCGCCCACCTTTAAAAACTTATCAAATTGCTCAAGCTCATGACCACTTCTTTGCGCTCCACCCCCTCTTTGAGCACAATGCAAATGGTGTCATCGCCAGCAATAGTGCCCAGTATCTCAGGCAGATTGCCATTGTCTATATTGTAAGCTATAGAGCTGGCATAGCCCGGACGAGTCTTGATAACACAGAGATTACCAGAAAAATTGATAGATAGGAAACCGGGCGTTTGCATCATTTCTATGGCTGACAGCGGTTTGCGGATGCGCTTATACATGGTCTCATTGGGTAGCACATACACATACTCACCGTTCATACTGGCAGCCTTGGCCACTTTGAGCTGTTTGAAATCACGACTCAGGGTGGCCTGCGTCAGCGTGAACCCTTCCTTTTTCAATTCGTCCAGCACCTCTTCTTGACTGCCCATTTCTTTGCTGGAAATGATCATCTTGATGGCATCCAATCTTCGATCTTTCTCTTTCATAACCTGAATTTTTATTCTTTAAAAAACCACAAATTTATAATTATTTTTAAGAATATCAAAAAGAATAATAAAATATTGTGCTAAAAATATTCACTTTCCAACTATTCCGGTATTTTTATAACGAATAAAAATGTACGCATGTGTTAAGAAACGCATATTATGTGCTATCAAAAGCAACACGGAGCAAACATGATGGGGGCGCCCGGCATCAAGATATTAACAAAAAATGGCCCCGCAAATATCCTAAGGATTTACGAGGCCAACGACTTGTGGCAGGCGTAAAGACGCCTAAGCCACGAAATGTGTGATGGTATGTGGCATTAGTTCCTGTTACCGAATATACGCAACAGATACAAAAACAGGTTGATAAAATCAAGGTAAAGGCTCAATGCGCCCATCAAAGCGATTTTCTGAGCGCTTTCGCTCATATCTACCTGCATGGCCAACATGTGCTTGATTTTCTGGCTATCCCACGCTGTCAACCCTACGAATATGCCCACGCCGATATAGCAAAGTATCAAGTCAAACATGGCACTTTTCAAGAATAAATTTACCACCGTGGCAATAATCAAGCCTATAAGGGCCATAAACAAGATATTGCCAATCTTAGAAAGATCTGTCTTCGTAAAATATCCATATAGCGCCATAGCCGCGAATGTCCCCGCAGTGATGAAAAAAACTTTGGCGATAGATGTCATACTATACACTATAAAGATACCCGATAGCGTGACACCGTTGAGTGCAGAATAGATGATAAATAATGTGGTGGCTGTGGTGAGCGACAGCTTTTGGATGCGTGCCGTCGTGTAAAACACCAATCCTAATTCAACAATGAACAGCACCCAGATAGTCATACTGTTGCCATAGATCATTTGCATGATATTAGGACTCGTTGCCACGCCATAAGCACAAATGCCCGTGATGGCCAAAGCCATTGTCATCCATACATATACCTTGCGCATTAAAGCCGGGAAAACAGCGGAGAGTGCGCTCTCTTTTCCGCGTATAATCTTTTCCAAATCTTGTACTTCCATGTTTGTCTTTATTTTGTTTTAATTGCTTGTTTTATGATATTCCTCTTATTGATTGTCATTTGGGAGGCACTTGGGGCATGACACTCCTGTCTCCACATATTAGTAGGCAAGTATCATGCCATTTGTTGTGGTTCTATGTGACAAAGTTACGTATTTTAAAAGGATTTTCCAAATCCACCCGACATCTATTAACTTTATTATTGAATAAATGACAAATTGTTATCCTCCCGCATTTTTAGCACCCCTACTTCCTATTATAATGCATTTCAGATTGCTTTCCTTTCGACGCTGGTTACAAACGAGTGACACTTAATTGACGCTGCGTTTCAGCGCTAAAACCATTCCGCCTCAGTTTTAATCATGACTTCGTCCATGCCTACTACACGTCACAATCAAACTTATAGGCAAGAAAACAAAAAGGCCTTCTGTGCAAAAAAGGGCTCTGCTGATATTTAATGGGGGAGCAAAAGGCTCAGTAGGTATTTACTTTTGGGGGGACAACGTAGGTCTCTACGATTGTGGTAACCATGTATAACCGCAAACAGGATTAAAAACAGGAAGACATGATGTAGGCATAAAAGTTCACACGCGCAAATTTCTACCGCGCTCAGACGCCTCTCGAATCCGGTGCTGCTGTCTTCATTCATTCTTCGCTCCCCACTCTTCTCTCC
>NZ_QENY01000008.1:0-110975 GCF_003096815.1 Hallella colorans | reverse complement strand
AGGCATAAAAGTTCACACGCGCAAATTTCTACCGCGCTCAGACGCCTCTCGAATCCGGTGCTGCTGTCTTCATTCATTCTTCGCTCCCCACTCTTCTCTCCTTACTCCTTATTCTTCATTTTATAAAATATAATTACTGTTTTTTTGATCATTATTTTCGAGTCATCCAGAGCAAAAAGGGCTATCTTTTTTTGTCAAAACCAAGTAGAGCGTTACCAAAAATCATAAGAAGGCTGCGATTGGTGCTTGCTCATAGCCTGATTAGGCCTTATTCGCAGCGCGGAAGAGCCTCAATCACGCTGCGATTACAACCTTATCATCATGCCATTTGATACTTAATCGCAGACCACAAAATAGGAGAATAAAGGCTGTTTTTTAAAAGATGCTGAATGTCAGTTATTTACAAACTATCACAGATTTCGCGTATTTCGGGCGAAGGCAAACTTATTTTTAAATAAGCGAATTTGAGAGGGCGTTTTGTTCAAATAATTGACTATTTCTAATTTTTCAAATACTGCGTTTGGGATAAGCAGGTTTTTAAAGAGAAAAACCGAAAATGCGTAAACATTCTGTCGCCATCTCGAAGCGTACACACGCCCCATTCGCCCCCCACCTATGTTGTACATGACGAGCGTCTCTTCAAAAAACATACGGGCATTTATTGTACCAATGGGTTAATCTCAATAGCAAAATGAGACGCCATACTTTTTCTACAGAGCCCAAAAAAGGTTTGCCATGTATATACCCTCTTGTTTTACAGACACCTATTAATATATATCAAAATTGGCATATTTGCGAACAATGGCCATGCCATTCGCCAATACGCCAATTCCGATAGCTGCTTTGCGTGTTTGTTTCAACAGTTTTTGGCTCATGTCCATACTTCGTGTTGACAACAAACAGGTTATCGACCAAGGGGCTATCGCCCCTTGGCCACGTGCCATTTATTTAGCCAATTTCACTGTCAGTTTCTCAAGCATGTCTTTTGTCATGCTGTCAAGGTCATAAGATGGTTTCCACTGCCACTCCTCGCGAGCGCAAGTGTCATCAAGCATGTTTGGCCAACTGTCAGCAATGCCTTGTTTCAATGGGTCCACATCATATTCCATCTCAAAGTCAGGCTTGTACTTTTTGATAGCGGCGAAAAAGTCTTCGGGTGCCAAACTCATCGAGGCTATGTTAAAAGCGTTGCGATGTACCAAGTTGTCGGGGTTTGCTTCCATGAGCTGGATAGCAGCTTTCAGGGCGTCTGGCATGTATATCATGTCCATCTTCGTTCCCTCCTTGATGGGACAAACAAACTTCTCGCCACGCACAGCATAGTAGTATATGTCCACGCCATAGTCTGTTGTTCCGCCCCCCGGAGGTGTGACGTATGAGATAACACCCGGAAATCTCACCGCGCGCGTGTCCACACCGTACTTAAAGTAGTAATAGTCGCTCAGCAGTTCGGTCGTCACCTTAGAAACGCCATATATGGTACGCGGACGCTGTACAGTGTCTTGCGGTGTCATGTCCCTTGGCGTGGTGGGACCAAAAGATCCAATGGAGCTGGGCGTAAACACGGCACAATGATTCTCACGAGCCACCTCGAGTATGTTCCAAAGGCCACCAATGCCTATCTTCCATGCCAGCTGAGGTTTTTTCTCGGCTACCACTGAGAGCAACGCCGCAAGATTATAGATCGCGTCTATGTCATATTTTTTCACCACGTCAGCGATGAGCTGAGCGTCGGTTACGTCGGCAATGGCCGATGGGCCACTCTCTTTCAGCTCACCCTTGGGCTCAGCTCCTACAATGTAGCCTGCCACCACATGGTCGTTTCCATACACTTTTCGCAATTCTCTTGTCAGCTCGGAGCCTATCTGCCCTGTGGAGCCAATAACCAAAATGTTCTTCATTCTCAATATGATTTAGGTTTTTTGTATTTTGCGCACAAATATAACGTTTTTTCACCACCGTTTAATCTTTTGGCTATTATTTTTTGTGAACAATGCGTGCTTTTTGCAAAATATAACACTAATTAAGTGGTTTTCTCGGAAATATTATCTTACTTTGTGTGCAAGAAAAATAAAAAATATCTAATCTTAAATCACATGTACGGAAAAATTAAAGAGCAACTAAGAAAGAGACTCGCCGACTTGAAAGAAGCTGGCCTTTACAAAGAAGAACGAATTATCGAAGGACCGCAAGACGCCGTGATCCAAGTGAAAGGCAAGAATGTGCTGAATTTCTGCGCCAACAACTATTTGGGGCTGTCCAACCATCCACGGTTGATCGAGGCATCCAAGAAGATGATGGATCGCCGAGGATACGGCATGTCGTCCGTGCGTTTCATCTGTGGAACGCAAGACATACACAAAGAGCTTGAGGCTGCCATCACCGAGTATTTCCATACCGAAGACACCATTCTCTATGCTGCCTGCTTTGATGCCAACGGTGGACTTTTCGGATCATTCTTGGACAAAGACGACGCTATCATCTCCGACGCCCTGAACCACGCCTCCATCATCGACGGCGTCCGCCTTTGCAAGGCTAAACGTTACCGCTACGCCAATGCCGACATGGCCGAATTGGAAAAATGCCTGCAAGAGGCACAAGAGCAGCGTTTTCGCATCATCTGCACAGACGGCGTGTTCTCTATGGACGGCAACGTAGCGCCGATAGATAAGATATGCGACTTGGCGGAGAAATACGACGCTTTGGTTATGGTAGACGAAAGTCACTCAGCCGGTGTGGTTGGAGCCACCGGGCACGGTGTAAGCGAGCTGACAGACACTTACGGCCGTGTAGACATCTACACAGGCACGCTTGGCAAGGCTTTTGGCGGTGCACTTGGTGGCTTTACCACCGGTCGCAAGGAGATCATCGACATGCTCCGTCAAAGCAGTAGGCCATACCTCTTCTCCAACTCGCTCGCCCCCGGCATCATCGGCGCCAGCTTGGAGGTATTCAAGATGCTGAAAGAAAACAACGACCTGCACGACCAGTTGGTCAAGAACGTGGAGTATTTCCGTGAGCGTATGATTGCCGCTGGCTTCGACATCAAGCCCACCCAGAGTGCCATCTGCGCCGTGATGCTCTACGACGCACCTCTGTCGCAGAAATATGCGGCCAAACTATTAGACGAGGGCATCTATGTCACCGGCTTTTATTATCCAGTGGTACCAAGCGGAGAGGCGCGCATTCGCGTACAGCTTTCGGCCGCACACACCAAGGAGCAGCTTGACAGATGCGTGGACGCGTTCATCAAAATAGGCAAGGAATTAGGCGTGTTGAAATAAACACATTAAATAAAAGGTGTGCCCACAGCATTGTGAGCACACCTTTTTTAATCGTCTTGATTGGAAAGAGCTTCTTACTTTCCGTGATTTTCGTCTGACACAGTCAACTTTTTACGACCATGAGCACGACGCGCGTTTAGCACGCGGCGGCCATTCTTGGTTGCCATTCTTTCGCGAAAACCATGCTTGTTGACACGGCGACGATTGTGGGGCTGGAATGTTCTTTTCATCTTTCTATATTGTTTTTAATTTATTATAATGTCGATACCAACGGACGTGATAGTCCCTATTGGGCTGCAAAATTACTCATAATTTTCCAAATAACAAAGAATTATATGTTTTTTCAGAGCCAAATCGGCGTTTTTTTATAATTTTATAGTAACTTTGCAGGCGCAAAAAGGGCATGAAGCCATCCCGCCAAACCCTTGCGAATAAAGCCGTATGGCGAAGCGTTTCGGTTGGTTTTTCCCGAATAGCGCAACTTAGTCGCCATTCTTCATAGGCTCAATCCACTAACTGGCGAGTGGGGAAGCTAACTTGAGATGCTCCCGTTCAAAAGCTACCCGGATGAAACAACTGCCAGCAGAACGGCACGACGGCACAGGCAGCCCAACCAATTGCGCCAAAATGGCACTATGAGCAATGCAACAAATTTATAAAAACATATAATATGATCAATTCACAAGAAATAAAAATCGGTACCTGCATCCGTATGGATGGAGGCATTTGGAAATGCGTAGACTTTCAACATCGCAAGCCTGGAAAAGGCAACACCGTGATGAATACCAAACTGAAAAACGTGGCCGACGGTCGCGTGCTGGAACGCACGTTCCAAGTAGGCTTCAAGCTTGACGACGTGCGAGTGGAGCACAGACCCTACCAATACCTCTACGAGGATGGCACAGGCTGCATATTCATGAACCAAGAGACCTTCGAGCAGATACCCATCGCGAGAGACATGATCACCGGAGCTGAGTTTATGAAAGAGGGAGACATCGTGGATGTGCAAACCGACACTTCTGATGGAACCATCCTTTCGGCAGAGATGCCTGTGAAAACCAATCTCGTCATCACTCACAGTGAGCCGGGCGTCAAAGGCAATACCGCCACTAACGCCACCAAGCCAGCTACATTGGAGACTGGGGCTGAGGTGCGCGTGCCGCTCTTTATCAACGAGGGTGAGACCATCACCATCGACACCCGCGATGGAAGCTATGTGGGGCGCGTGACCGACAAGTAAATCCATAGGCACACTCTTCACCATTTACAGCTCCCCAAGCCCATCCCCCAAGGGAATGTTGACCACTATCGCAGGCTCAAAAGTGTTAGCGCATAGATAGACATGACCCGGCAAGGACGGGCTTGGGGAGTTACCGTTCTGAATATATCGCATCATGAGCCACGATCAAGACACCCAGCCGCGCCACACATCGGCGCAAGCAGAGAGCGAGCCTTTGTTCTCCATCATCATTCCAGTGTTTAACCGTCCAGACGAAGTGGACGAGCTGTTAGACAGCCTTACACGACAGCAAGAGCGCGACTTCGAGGTCGTCGTCGTGGAAGACGGGTCACAAACGCCCTGCCTATCGGTATGCGACAAATACCAAGGACGCTTGCGCCTGCGATACTTCGCGAAGCCCAACAGTGGTCCAGGACAAAGCCGCAACTACGGAGTGGAGCGCGCCAACGGCCGATACATGCTCATACTCGACTCTGACGTGGTACTACCCGAGGGTTACCTCACAGCCATCAAGCACGAATTAAGGCGCGAGCCTGCCGACGCTTTCGGAGGACCAGACCGTGCGCACCATTCGTTTAGCGACACTCAGAAGGCCATCTCTTACGCCATGACAAGTTTTTTCACCACCGGGGGCATTCGTGGTGGCAAGAAAAAGTTGGACAAGTTTTATCCACGCTCATTCAACATGGGCGTTCGTCGTGATGTATACCAGCAGCTTGGTGGCTTCTCCAAGATGCGATTTGGCGAAGACATCGACTTCTCCATACGTATTTTTAAGGCCGGCTACCAATGCCGGCTATTTCCCGACGCTTGGGTGTACCACAAGCGTCGCACAGACTTTCGTAAATTTTGGCGGCAAGTTTACAACAGCGGCATAGCACGGATAAACCTTTTTAAACGATACCCCGACAGCCTGAAAGCGGTACACTTGCTACCCATGATTTTCACCTTAGGCACCATTGCCCTGACGCTCTTCGCGCTTTTGGGTGCTGTCATTTTCCTCTTTGGGCACACACCCGCGCAACATTCGTTTGGCGTCACAGCCATGACGATAGGGTTGTTGCCTCTCGTGCTCTACGCAATTCTGATTTTTGCCGACGCCGCCATTTTTTTCAGCAGTGCCAAGATAGGGCTGCTTGCCATTCGCGCGGCGTTCACGCAGCTCATGGGTTATGGTTGCGGGTTTATTGGCGCGGCATGGAAACGCCTGTTATGGCACAAGGATGAATACTCCGCTTACAACCACAATTTTTATAAATGAGCCAGCTCCACGAAAGGTTGACATCGCTATGAGTTGGACAAAACACGCTTGAACTTTGAAAAAACTCACCATCAACCATTGGGACAAGGCCGACCGCCCACGCGAAAAATTGGAACGTCTTGGCGCCACGGCGTTGAGCGACGCGGAGCTTTTGGCCATTCTCATCGGCTCTGGATCACAAAAAGAGAGTGCCGTGGGACTCATGCGACGGGTGTTAGACGATTGTAACAACAACCTGAACACCCTTGGCAAGATGTCCATTTTCGACCTCATGCAGTATCACGGCATGGGGCCAGCCAAAGCCATCACCATTCTCGCCGCATGCGAATTGGGCAAGAGGCGGGGCAACACAGGTGCGCAACGACGGCAAGAACTTGGATCGGCCACAGACATTTACAACTACATGCACCCACAAATGCAAGACTTGGATGTGGAAGAGTTTCATGTCTTATTGATGAATCAGGCTTTCAGGCTCATCAGGCAAGTGCGCATCAGCCACGGAGGAATGACAGAAACCGCCGTAGACATACGTTTGATGATGAAGCAAGCCATCCTCAACAATACCACCGTGATGGCCGTGTGCCATAACCATCCCAGTGGGAACACGCATCCCAGCACACACGACGACAAGCTGACACAACAAATAAAAAAGGCGTGCGAGATAATGCGCATCTACTTCTTAGACCACATCATCGTGACTGATGGAATGTATTACAGCTATCGGGAGGAGGGCAGGCTGTAACGCTCGAGCGTCATCCTCCGCATGCCACCCATCACTCATGGCGATGGTAGCGCCGTAACAGATGAACTAAATTCATAGCTCTAACAGTTGGTACATTCGAATTAAATGCTTAAATTCGCAGAGTCAACAATCTTTCAGAACTATGACACAGCAAGAAAAAACCATGATAGAGGGAAAAATAGTAGACGTTCTTAAAACCGTCTACGACCCTGAGATACCCGTAAACATTTGGGATCTTGGCATGATATACAAGATAGACCTGCAACCAGACGGAGTGGCGGACCTTGATATGACATTCACGGCACCCTCTTGCCCTGCCGCGGATTTCATCCTTGAGGATGTGCGCACCAAGGTGGAAAGTGTAGACGGCGTGAAAGCGGCCAACGTGAACTTGGTGTTTGAGCCCGCATGGGACCAGAGCATGATGAGCGAGGAAGCGCGTGTGGAGCTGGGGTTCGACTGATTAAACGAACACTTGGATGACTAAGAACATTTATTTTTTATCCGATGCGCATTTGGGCTCTTTGGCCATCGCGCACAAAAGGACGCAAGAACGACGGTTGGTGCGCTTCTTGGATAGCGTGAAGCACAAAGCCGCAGCTATCTACCTCTTAGGCGACATGTTCGACTTTTGGAACGAATACCGCTATGTGGTACCCAAAGGATACACTCGATTCTTGGGCAAGCTGTCCGAACTGACCGACATGGGGGTGGAAGTGCACTTTTTCACCGGCAACCACGACTTGTGGACTTATGGGTATTTGGAGCAGGAATGTGGGCTTATCGTGCACCGAAAGCCGCTCACCACAGAGCTGTATGGCAAGGAGTTTTATCTTGCGCACGGCGATGGGTTAGGCGATCCGGACAACAAATACAAGGTGCTCAGGCGCATTTTCCATAGTCCGCTGTGCCAACGCATGCTCAATTTCATACACCCATGGTGGGGCATGCAGCTTGGACTGAACTGGGCCAAGCACAGTCGACTGAAGCGAGCTGACGGTAAAGAGCCTCCCTATATGGGCGAGGACAAGGAATATTTAGTGCTTTGGACCAAGCAATACAAACAGACGCATCCCAACATCGATTATTTTATTTATGGGCATCGACACATCCAATTGGATGTTACGCTTGCTGACAAGACACGCATGCTTATTCTCGGCGACTGGATTTGGCAGTTCACCTATGCCGTGTTTGATGGTGAGCATCTCTTCTTAGAACAGTATGTAGAGGGCGAGAGCGAGCCGTAATTCCTACCTTATAGACCATATCGACAAGATCAAGCGCCCAAAACAATCAATCTTTGACACGCCAATCTGCGGCCAAAGATAAAAAAAGAAAACTCCCACAGACATTCCTTTGTGAATATCTGTGGGAGTTTTGTTATGGCTGAACGATTGGGAGCTCTTGGCTCCCTATCCGTTCAGCGAGTGTTATCGGTCGCGTTACTCCACGACATACTTGCGTGTCTCCACCGTCTTGCCGTCAGTGGCCTTTACAAGGTAAACGCCAGCAGGGACTTTACCCTTGAGATCATCAGCGCTAAGTGGCAACTTGAAGGTGCCAATCTTCACACCTGAGAGGTCGTAAACCTCTGCCTGACCCTTGGTCAAAGTGGTGGTCATATTCTCAATACCTGTTACAGAGCCAAGTATCTTGGCGAAATCGGTCTCTGGAGTGTCCACGAATACAAAGCGGTTTGCCTCTATGCCATCCACGTCTCCGGTGAAGAAGTATCTGGCCTTGTTGTCAACAAACGGAGTAACCGTCTCATTCTTCAAGTCTATCAACTTCAGATTCTGATAGTCCAAATCCATAGCCGTGAGCTCCATGTTATAGGTTTTGCCCTTGCTGATTTCAACATTGAAAGCACTTCCTATGACACTCGGCACGGTCATCACCTGCACGTTCTTGGCATCGGTTGTCGTACCGAAGGCTGAAGGCTCGCCCATGTTGAGCTTCTCGCCGTCGTATCCATTGTCGTAAGCAGCCGTAGCGTTTTGGCGCTGCAACATGGTGAACTTGTCGTACACCTGCTCGTTGTCCAGCTTCACAGCGATACCACCATTGCAATAGTCAGACTCCATGTAGAAAGGCTTGGCGCGAAGTTCGCCACCCTCTTTCACAGCACCTTTATAAGGGATGGTGAGTTTGCCCAGAGTAGTGCTATAGGTAGGATTCTTGTATTTCACCATGAAGCCCTGCATAGGTGCAAGGGTATGGGGCATACCATTCTCTCCTGCCACACCAATAGGCACTGCCTCGTAGCCACCCTTGTCTTTCACTGAGTTGCCATAAGCATTCTTCCAGTCTTCCCAGCTACCGGTGGTGTAGATGTAAACCGTGTTGTCCATTTTCACACCATTCTCGCCGGATTCCAGCTGGATGTTCTTGATGTCCACGCCTGCCATGAACGAGTTACCAACAATGTTGTGACCTAATCCGTAACGCTTGGCATTATCGCCTTCTGCTGTAGAAGCATTAACGACAGCTGCCTGACGTGTCAGTTCAATAGTCTGCTCGCAAAGGTTCAGTTGTCCTTGAATCTTGTGTACACCCTTACCTGTGTCGGTTACAGGAGCCACCTCATAGCCTACGAATGCCTTCATCTCGCTACCCTTAGGAACGTCTGTCCATTTGCGGTAATAGTGGTTGGGGTCATTCAGTTTCTCACTGTAAGCACGGATATAAAGATCCTTAGAGCGTGTCTGCTTCTTGGTCTGTTTAACAGGCAAGCCAATATACTGCCAGTCAAACTCATTCCATACCGTCTTGTTGTAGTCTGGCGAAGTCTGATCCTTGTTATCCGTAGCAGTACGACGCTTTACATACGTACCCAATGGCTTGAACTCAACAGTGGCAAATACAGTAGTGTTGCATGAATTTTCATTGTTCAAGATGAACGTGCCCACCTTCGTACCGTCGGTTGATGTCTTCATCACAAGCTTGTCCTTGTCTGTTTCATTCTCAAAGCCTGCTACGCTCTTCACGGTTAAGCCACCATCAGCGGGAACAACCACAGCTGGGTGACCAGTGGTCTTGGTAGTGGCACCTTCCTCAAACTTCTCGTTCGGGGTGTTGTTCACCAACTTGTTTGCAGAGATAAACTTACCGGCAGGCAAGTGCATATCACGCTCTGCCACCTTCTTCTCACCCTTGATGTCGGGCTGGTTGTTAGCAAAGATGATGTTCTGACCATCCTTAGGCACATCGTTGGTCCAGTTCTCTTTCTTATTGAAGTCGTTGTCCACGCCACCAATCCAATAGTTGTTGCCGCAGGCATTCTCTTCTTCATCGTAAGCAGAACCTGCGCTTTGTCCTTGCTTACCGTCTTTATCGGCTTTGCCACCAGCATTCACAGCTACTGGCACACCATCTTTATCTTCGTCACCCTTGATGCGCCCTTGGTCGTCAACCATGTCCTCAGTTACATTGTCACCGCCTTCAATGGCATCCACACAACCATCGTTGTCACTATCGGCATCAAAGAAGTTAGGAATACCGTCCATATCATCGTCGCATGGCAACATGATGGTTACCAGCGTGTTCACCTGTCCACTCTTGTCTGGGCTTTGCGTAAAGTTAAAGTACTTGGTGTTAGGCTCTACGTTAAGGTGGGAGAGTCCCACTGTATTCGTCAGGTTGGCATCTTCGTTGTTGAAGATTACCTTCTTCGTTCCTTCATTCTCGAACACCGTATAACGACCATCTTTGAGGTCAGTGTACAATTCTGTCTGCGACTGCGTGTCAGAGTTGGTCAGAATATTGATTGCAAAGTAGTTGTCGGCATGGAATGTTGCTGTCGGTGTACTTTGCATCAGTACGTATGGCTTCATCGTACCGCCAATCTCCCAATAGCTGGTGAGCCTGTCTTTTGATGGTGCTGTCATGAATCGGTCTTTATCAACCATGCAGTCTGCTACCTTCACAACTACTGCACCCGAGTTGGCAGGATACCCGAACTTGTCAGAAATATCAAAAGTCTTTACTCCTGTAAAGCCAGTTGCCACACCCAGTACAGACGGCAACAGTGTGAGTACGCGGCTGTTGGTGCTTGGCTTATCGTTGAGGTAGTTGGGGTCGTTCACCATTGTAGCAAACAACTTCTGCGTCTTCACGTTGTCACGATAGCGCACCCACTTGCCATTGGTTGGGTTGAGCTTGTTATCAGTAAGTGCCGTTAGGTTGTCGGGAGCCAAATCGTTACACTCTGTGGTATTCAAGATACCATCCTTGTCCCAGTCGAGGTCGTCACCGGGCGCATCGCATCCCTCGAAGAATATCTGCGCACCCAAGTTCTGCGAGAACTCACGCTGCAGGTTGTAGTCACCATAGCAGTCGTAGTGATATTCCATACCAAAGTGGTCGGTGAGTTTCTTCACGATGATGGTGAAGGTAGCTCCCTCCTCAATGTACTTGCTCTCAATGAGCTGTGGACCTCTAAGAATAACGCTGTCTGGATATTCCCATGTACCCTGAATCTTCTTCTCACCTATCTTCTCATATCCAATGGTGTCACCATTCTGGATAATGGGCTTGTCGTAATCGTAGATAGGAAGCGTATAATCTGGTGTTCTATATTTCTCATCGGATGTCTTGACAACTGCGTCTTTCACGATTCTCGTGATGTCACGTCCTTTCTGTTTCCAAATATCATAGGTAAACTGATATGGACCTTCACCACCGATACTTTGGAACTCTGCCCATATCTGTTTCTCTGGGTCTTTTTCGTCCTTCACCTTGGTGCAGTAAGTGGCAAAGGTAGTTGGACGCACCCTGCTGGTAGCAATGTCGGCGTGCGGTTTGGTCACGTCAATATCCTGACGCTCATTAATCTCCTTACAGTCCACCTTCATCCCGGGGTTCTGTTCCGTACCCAGCTCTGCATCAGTAGGGGCTGTGTAGCCCTGTCCTGCAATGGCTTCGGGTGTTGTGGGAACATTAGGGTTGTAAGTTGAGGAATACTGTACGTCTGGTTCTGCCTTCCATCTTTTTTTACCAGCAATTCCTATATATACACTCTCGGCACATTGAAGTTTGCTTTTTTGAGCGCGCATAATGCTATAAGCATTATTGAAAGCACCTATATCTGCACCCTGTGTGGTAGTAGAAAGCTTTCCAGCATCATCCAAACATTGGTTGTTGTAGAACGTACAATTATAGATAGAGTCTACAAGAAAGTAATCACCTGTCACTAATGCTGATGTCGATTCAGCATAGATACAACCTCCAACCTTTTTCGCATATGAAATGTTATTAACAAACAAACCATCCTTGAAAGTCACGTTTTGATGCTGGTTAGTATAGATGTCTGCCACACCTCCCTGCGCTGAACCTTTACCTGTTGTGTTCTTTGCCTCGTTACCATAGAAAATATCGTTGTATGAAACAAGACCTCTACGCGCAGATTGTGCAATATTTTTTACGTCTTGTACTTGGAATACACCTCCAACTTCGGCTTTGTTATTGTAGTAACGGTTATTTTCTGAATGAACATAACCAGAGTTGTTCCAAACTACGCCACCACCTCCAAAAGAGGTATTGTTAATAATGGTATTGTTCCTAAGTTCTACACCAGCGCAGCCAATGTTCATAGAGATAACTCCACCTCCATTACCAAGACGCTTATAACCTTCGCAAGAATTGTTCTTGAAGACGCTGTTGCTGATACGTACCAAACAGCCGTTAGTATCCATTCCGATGACACCACCGTTCATTTTCGATGTATTATCCTCGAATAGACAGTTGTCAAAGTCGATAGTCTTGTCTTCGTTGCCACCATTGTGATACATACTTACAGCACCACCGATAGAACCTGTCTTGTTGCCAAAGAACTTACAATTGACAAACTTTCCATAACCTTTAAAGATGGCAACTGCACCACCGCCAGCATTAGTTACTGCTTGCGGACAGTCGCATTGGTTATCCTTAAAAACACAATTGCGGAATTCAAACTCTTTTTGTGATCTTATTTCGATAGCGCCGCCATCCTTCTGATTGCTATTTTCTCCAAAATAGCTACCTTCCACGGTGAATTTAGAAGCATCAGCCAAACAGATGGCACCACCAGCACCAGTACCACTGGCACCTTTGGTGTTAGCATTGTTATTACAGAAAATAGAGTTCTTGATTTTTACCTCTCCAGCTACACCAGCCCACAAGGCACCGCCTTCAAGTGCTGTTGTATAGTTGTTCTTAAAGTTACAGTTTTCTATGGTCACGTCGCAAGGAATATCGCTAGCCGATGCCTTGATGCTCACCGCACCACCATCGCCTTTTGCCGATGTCTTTCCTGAACCATTGCCATAGAACTCATCGTTCTTGAAAACGATGCTGCGCTTCTTGCCTGGGTTTGTCTTGTCGATTTGACAACGAGACTGCGCTCCGTCATAGAAGTAGAACACACCACCAATGTCACCACCGAAGTTTTTGTAAAAGCTGTTGTTCTCCGATCGGAAGTTTACGAAGCTGGCTATACAGAACAATCCACCATTGCCACCCTCCGAGTTGTGGAAGTTAGAGTTGGTGATAGAGATGTTCTTGAATCCCTCAAGGAAGAACGTGCCCTGCTGTCCCGAGGCAGTTCCACCCTGTGCACGGTTCACCTGCATGTGGTCTATCTTGACATAGGCATCGGGGTTCTCGCTCCAATCACCGCAGTTGGTCCATCCGATGACAGCACCCTCTTGTGTGGAACCCACATGCTGGACGTCGTGGAAGGTAAGGTAGCTGATGTCAATCTGCGAGTTGACAGCCCTACCTGTAACGTTTGCCACAAGGAATCCACCACCTATCGGTCCGAAGCTCTCAGCTCGCATCACCTCCACACGGTGCAGGCGAATCTTTGGATTCTTGGTATTTCCATATACGAAGATAGCACCCGAAGCCGTTGAGCGGTAGTACGGTATACGGCAGTCTTCCAAGGAGAAGGTCACGTTGTCAAAGCCATCGTTGTCGAGCGTGACGAGCGATCCGTTGGCGAGGTTGCCCACGAAGTTTGTCGAGTTGAAGCTCACACCCTGCAACGCAAGTGTTTGGTTGCTGTTGTTGGTACGGAACACCGACTTGGTAATTTTCGTAGTAGCAACCAACTCGGTAACATAACGCTTGGGGTTGTTGCTACAAGTGTCCTGCGGCAGCGTCTGTGAACCTGGCGTGGGGAATCCACCGTAGATACGCAGGCTCTCGCCCTTACGAGTAAGCGTGTAGTAACCATCCTGACCTTTCCCACCTACGGGATTTTTGTCTACATTGTACTTTCCTTCCGCCATATAGATGACGGCATCAAGGTTGCTGTTGCTGTTCACCGCCCTAAGTGCCGCATTGAGCGTCTTGAATGCTGCGTTCCACGATGTACCATTGCGCGCATCGTTGCCTCGCTTCTGCGACACATAGAACTTAATCGGCTCGGCTTGTGCCCCGAGTGCCATGAAGCACGCGAGCAGCATTGTCAACAGATACCTTGCTGGTAATAAATGTTTCATGTTGTTTTATTTTTTTATTTATTGTACGTCTATTCTCTTACGATCGCCGACATGGGGTTCAGTCTTCCCAATCTGTGTCGTACAGCGCCTCGTCAAATTCCATTTCTTTTGCCTTGCCAGTTTTAGGGTTGTCAGGGTCTTGTTGGCTGAACGGGACATTACCTGTACCCGGGTCGCCCCCAACCAAAACCAAGCTAACTGGACTTACATAATTTTTCTTTGCCATAAAGTGTAATTTTTATTAATTATTATTGTATTTTCTATTATCAAGCCACCGTAAACATACCCCATTTATATTCTATTATAATATTATAATAAGGTGTACAAAGCAAGTGACTATCATCTGTCTATCAAAGAGAACCTTTTTTATTGTATCCAAAATTTTCCACATGCAAAATTACAGCGATTGCTACAATAAAGAAAAACTAAAAAAATCATTTTGCTAACAATTTCTGTTCATTTACAGCAATTGTGTTAACGTATGTTTACCCCCCCCTGTTTGAGTTAATAATCATTAAGTTTAGTTGCTTATGCTATTCAACAGTATGAATAATACGAAAAAAAGTTTCATATTTGTATAAAAATTATAGCTAAACATGCAATTTCACTACCTGAACCGACATAAGTCGTGCCCACAATACATCGGTGACAGACCGATAGGTTTCGTACTCTTCTCGGAAAAGAAAGGCGAGACGGTGCACGATTTTCTACGTATTCCCCTGCTGTTGTTTGTCGTGAGCGGGAAATTGAAAATCATCTCCAACACCAAGCAGGAGACCGTTATAGCAGACAACCAGATGGTGGCTGCTATATGCGAAGACGGCTACACCTTGGAGGCTATGGCAGACACGCTGTGCCTGCGGCTGTATGTCATGGGCGATGGGCTGAACTTCTGCCACCGCATCGTGTCATTTCCCAAGGACATGGAGAGCGATGGGACGGGCAAGGTGCTGACCATGGTGCCAGAAGTGAAAACCATCGTGCGACAAATGGTGGGTTATATCACCGACGGCGTGCTGTGTTGCGACATACACGCACTGAAACAACAAGAGTTGGCGGCGGTGCTGCAGGGCTATTACAAGACAGATGACCTTCGCGATTTTGTGGCGCCCATCTACGACCCACATATACAATTCTATAACGAGGTGCAAAAGATAGGCAAGGAATATCCCACGGTGAGTGAGATGGCGGAGCATCTTAACATGAGCTACTCGTCGTTTGTACGACACTTTCGCAAGGTGTTCAAGGAGAATCCACAGGAGTGGATAGCAGAAAACAGGTTGCGCCGAATGTTGGAGCAACTGCGCAACACACCACGTACAGAACAGGATATCGCTAATGAACTGGGCTTCTCGTCATTGCAAATCATGCGCGCATTTTGTAAAACGAAAGTGGGAAAAACGCCATCGCAGATACGACAGGAGAAATAATTCACAATTCATAATTTTCAATTCGCGATTTCATCAATCACGTTTCGTCAACGCATCATTCCGTCAATCAATGATTTTTATTTTAAAACAGGGCGCGATACGCTGTGTGTCGTGAACTGCCATGCGTTGGCTTTGTCATATATTATATCCCGAAAAAGCAACGAAAAATAGTTGGATAAACATTTGGGTGTATGTCACAAATAATCTATCTTTGCATGAAAAGTGCGCCAACACGACAACACTGCCAATACGACAGGCGACGCCAACGTGGCTGACATACCGGTAGATAGCGCGACGTCTGTAGTGGCACGAATGGAAAATATGGCTAATGCCGAACGTGGCGAGCGTTTGCCGTTTGCAGAGACACGACATGTTCGGCAGTCCTAAAAATAATAACCGATGCACTACACTTTAAACATCAGAGGCCATCTCATGTCGCTCAAAGAGCCACAAGTGATGGGTATCATGAACGTGACCACCAACTCGTTTTACGCCGCCAGCCGCGTGCAGGCCGAAAAAGATATACGCGCCCGCGTGAAGCAGATGAGAGCCGAGGGCGCCACCATCATCGACGTGGGCGCATGCTCCACCAACCCCTATTTGGAACAGCTCACCACAGAGAGCGAAGAGCTGGAACAGCTGGACCGAGCGCTACATATATTGAAAGAAGAAGATGCGGAAATAGCCGTTTCCATCGATACTTTTCGGCCCAAGGTGGCACGCATGTGCATAGAAAAATATGGTGTGGACATTATCAATGACATATCCACTGGCGAAGACCCAGAGATGTTCCCTTTGGTGGCCGAGACTGGCACGCCCTACATACTGATGAGTCAAAAGGGCACATTGCAAGACATCATGATGGAGATGGCTGGCAAGGTGGAGCAGCTACGCCAATTGGGACAGAAAGACATCATCTTGGATCCGGGGTACGGCTTTGGAAAAACGATGGCGCAAAACTTCGCTATCTACGATGAAATGGAGCGTTTTAGCGTATTGGAGCTGCCATTGCTCGTGGGTATATCACGCAAGAGAATGATTTACCAAACGCTACAGATCACCGCCGACCAATCGCTCAACGGCACCACGGTGCTCAACACCATCGCCCTGATGAAAGGGGCCAACATACTGCGTGTGCACGACGTCAAGGCTGCCGTAGAGGCCGTGAGACTTTACAAAGCCATGAAAAACGTCGACCCATCTGGAGTGTCTGCCTGACAAGATATGCCTGACCGCCGCGCTTGCGCCACCCCAAATGGCACGCATGACAACCGAACCTAATCACCATTAACCGCTCATACATGTTTTTTGAATTTGGAATTAAGGATGTCATCGACATCGTACTTGTCGCATTGATACTATACTACATCTACCAACTGATGAAGGCGAGTCGCTCGCTCAACGTCTTTGGTGGCATTATAGTGTTTGTGCTGACATGGCTGTTTGTGTCGCAGGTGCTCGAGATGCGTCTCTTGGGCAGCATCATGGACAAATTGGTGAGCGTGGGTGTCATCGGCCTGATAGTGCTGTTCAAGGACGAAGTGCGCAAATTTCTATACCAATTGGGCGAGCACCAGCGCGTGCGCCACTTCTTGAAGTTCTTTTCACAGAAAAAAGATGACGACCGTGAGCAGGACAAAGAGACCGTGATGCCCATCGTATGGTCGTGCATGGACATGGCTAAAGGCAAGGTGGGCGCGCTCATCGTGATAGAACGCTCCATCCCCCTTGATGACATTGTGCAGACAGGCGAGACCATAGACGCCAAGGTGAACAAGTTGTTGATAGAAAATCTTTTTTTTAAAAACTCGCCATTGCACGATGGCGCCATGGTCATTTCAAAGAAACGCATCAAAGCCGCGGGCTGCATACTACCTGTGAGCCACAGCATGGACATACCCAAGGAATTGGGCTTGCGCCACCGTGCCGCCATGGGCATATCGCAAGACTCTGACGCTATAGCCGTGGTGGTGTCTGAAGAGACGGGCAGTATCAGCGTGGCCATCAAGGGAAGGTTTAGGCTCAGGCTCTCGGCAGAAGAATTGGAGAGCCTCCTCGTACAAGAAATGGCCGTGTGATGAGCACGTGGCGGGTTAAAGATATTTAACCCAAGACTGATGCTCAATTACTTGTTAGGCTCGTTAAGAATGGCTAACTTTGTAAAAATTATCAAAAGTCTAATCGTATAAAAAGAAATGATGAATTTATTAGAGAACATTGTGGCGCGGGCAAAAGCAAACAAGCAGCGCATCGTTCTCCCCGAAGCCGAGGAAGAACGCACCTTGAAAGCCGCCGACAAAGTGTTGGCCGACGACTTGGCTCACCTAATCCTTATTGGCAATCCAGAGAATATAGAGCGTGAGGCCAAGGAGTGGGGATTGAAGCATATTGGCAAGGCGACTATCGTAGATCCGAAAAATTGTGACAAGACAGAGGAGTATGCCACCCTTCTCGCGGAGCTGCGCAAGAAGAAAGGCATGACGATGGAACAAGCTCGCGACCTTGTTACCGGCAACAATCTCTATTTGGGGTGCATGATTATCAAAAGCGGCGACGCCGACGGTCAAATCTCAGGAGCGCTGAGCACGACAGGCGACACCCTGCGCCCAGCTCTCCAAATTATCAAATGCGCCCCCGGCGTCACCTGCGTGAGTGGTGCCATGCTGCTCTTGACACACGAGCAACAATACGGCAAGAACGGTGTTGTGGTGATGGGCGACGTGGCCGTGACACCCAACCCCACGGCCGACCAACTGGCACAGATAGCCTACACCACGGCGCAAACTGCCCGAACGGTGGCCGGAATTGAAGACCCCGAGGTGGCCATGCTGAGCTTCTCGACAAAAGGATCGGCCAAAGACGCCAAAGACAAAGAGACTGGAAAGAGTGTCTATATTATAGATAAGGTGGTAGAGGCCACACAGATAGCCCAAGAGAGATACCCTGACCTGAAGGTGGATGGAGAGTTGCAGGCCGACGCCGCGCTTGACCCCACGGTGGCACAGAAGAAAGCCAAGGGCAGCAAGGTGGCCGGAAAGGCTAACGTGTTAGTGGTGCCCAACCTCGAGGTGGGCAACATCGGCTACAAATTGGTGCAGCGATTGGGTGGCGCCACGGCTATAGGCCCTATTCTACAAGGTATCGCACGCCCAGTGAACGACCTGAGCCGAGGATGCTCCGTAGACGATATCTACTACATGGTGGCTATCACCGCGTGCCAAGCGCAAGGATAATATTTACATTTTACAATTCACAATTTTCAATTCACCATTATGACAAAGACTGTTCTAAGTTAATAATCAGAAATTGAAAAGGGCGAGAAAAACTACGTATTTCTTCAAATTGAAGATTGGAATAACAGCCAAATAATATTTGGAAAGAAGAAATATAAAACATCAAAAAGAAAATATGAAAGTTTTAGTTTTGAACTGTGGCAGCAGTTCTATTAAATACAAGCTGTACGATATGGCTGGCGAGAAAGTGCTGGCACAAGGTGGCGTGGAGCGTATAGGTCTCGACGAGGCTTTTATCAAAGTGAAACTCGACAATGGCGAGAGCAAGAAGATCATGGCAGACCTGCCCACACACAAAGAGGGCGTGGCCTTGGTATTCAAGGTTTTGCTCGACCCGGAGATCGGCTCACTGAAGAGCGTGGACGAGATAGATGCCGTGGGGCATCGCATCGTGCAAGGTGGCGACTTGTTTGAAAAGAGTTGTTTGGTGACGCCAGAGGTAGAGGTGGGCATTGAGAGCCTCATAGATCTGGCACCGGTGCACAACGCTGGCCACCTGCGTGGTATTCGCGCGGTGGGCACGCTGATGCCAAACGTGCCGCAAGTGGTGGTGTTTGACAACGCCTTCCACAGCACCATGCCCGATTATGCCTACCTGTACGCCGTGCCTTACGAACTGTACAAAAAATACCATGTGCGCCGATACGGCTTCCATAGCACCAGCCACCGCTATGTGTCACACCGCGTTTGCGAGTTTCTGGGCGAGGATATCACCAAGAAACGCATTATAACGTGCCACATAGGCAATGGCGCTTCGATGGCGGCGGTGAAGTATGGCAAGGTGATAGACACTTCCATGGGACTGACACCGTTGGCCGGACTCATGATGGGTAGCCGGTCGGGCGACATCGACCCAAGTGCTGTGACCTACCTGATGGATAAACTTGGCAAGGCTCCGCAAGAAATGGCCGACTTCCTGAACAAGGAGAGTGGCATGCTCGGCATTACCGGAATATCGAGCGACATGAGAGAGATCGAGGCGGCAGAGGCCGCTGGAGACGAGCGCGCCATTTTGGGTATGAAAATGTATAGCTATCGCATCAAGAAATATATAGGTGCCTACGCGGCCGCAATGGGTGGCGTGGACATCATCGTGTGGACCGCCGGTGTGGGCGAAAACCAAGCAAGCTTGCGCATAACGGCATGCGAGGGACTGGATTTTCTGGGTATCAAGATGGATGCCGAGCGCAACAATTGCCGCGGCGTGGAGAAGGTGATTTCGGCTGACGACTCAAAGGTGAAGGTGGTATTGATACCTACCGACGAGGAAATAGTCATAGCACGAGACACGCGCGATTTGGTTGAGGCCAAGAAATAACAAACCGCTCATCGCTCCCCTCACCCACAATAGGTGAGGGGAATGTTTTTTAACAACAAGGACAGACGATAGAAAGACACGTTTTTTAACGCCTACACCTTGATACACAACCATCTTCACGCATGGTGTGAAGGCAACGATTTTTGAACATGAAAGTAGTAACTTTTGGAGAAATTCTACTCCGACTGTCAAAAAACGACAGTCAGCGGTTGTTCCAAACAGGTGGATTTGATGCCAATTATGGAGGCTCAGAAGCCAACGTGGCAGTGAGTTTGGCCCAGCTTGGCGACCGCGTGGAGTATGTGACAAGCGTTCCTGACAACAACCTTGGCGAGGCGGCGTTGATGCACCTGCGACAGTTGGGACTGGATGTATCGCACGTGGCGCGCAGGGGTAAACGGTTGGGCACCTACTATTTTGAACCTTCGGCAGCTTTTCGAGGCACACAAGTGGTGTACGACAGAGACGGATCGTCGTTTAACACGATGGAGTATGGCGACATAAACTGGGAGCCTGTGCTCGCCGATGCCACGTTGTTTCACTGCTCCGGCATAACATGCGCTACAAGTAAGGCCGCTCTCGACACGACGATGGATGCCGTGGAGATGGCCCATGAGCGTGGCATAGAATTGTCGTGCGACATCAATTATAGATCGTCGCTGTGGAAATATCCTGGCGCTGACGCCCGAACGGCTACGCAAGAGCTGATGAAATACAGCGCCTTTGTTTTTGGAGACCAAAACGAATGGTATGTGGCCACCGACCTTGAGCCTATCCCTTTCAACGCGCTGGACAATTCGTATCAGTTCGATTTGGACGCTTACCGTCGGTATTTTGACAAGGTACACCGCATGTTTCCCAACTGCCGGCGCATGCTGATGGCCCATCGCAACCAGCTATCGTTTCAGCATCACATCAACGCAGGAGTGCTATGGGTGGACGGCGAGATACGCACATCACGCATTTGGGACATCAATCCCATCGTGGATCAGATGGGTGTGGGCGATGCTTGGGTAGCGGCCTTTATCCATGCCATGCACCGATGGCCGGGCGATGACCGACAGTGCTTGGAATTTTCGGTGTCGGCCTCCGCCCTTAAAAATACGATTTCGGGCGACCAAAACTTGGTAACAGAAGACGAAATAATCGCTAACATGACAGCTAAAGGTGGCCGAATAGACCGATAACGACGTCAAAGGGGTTTGCATCAAGGCATTTCGGCAAAATTGTCTGGCAATATTGCCACATTGACAAACCCTACATATCCCCAAATACATATCTTGCAGCTCAAAAGAATATCATTAAATATGAATGTTAAAGCACTGTACAATTTGTACAAACAACACCCCCTGATTACCACCGACAGCAGAAATTGCCCCACGGGAAGTATTTTCATAGCCTTGAAAGGCACTTCGTTTGACGGCAACAAATTTGCCAAATCCGCGCTCGACAAGGGTTGCAGCTACGCTATCATTGACGAGAAGGAGTACGCTATCGATGGTGACGACCGTTTCATCGTGGTGGACGATTGCCTCGTGGCCTACAAGGAGATAGCGCGTGAGCATCGCAGGCAATTCCACATTCCAGTCGTGGGAATAACTGGCACCAATGGCAAGACCACGACCAAGGAACTGCTTTCGGCGGTGTTGGCGGAGAAATTTAATGTGATGCACACAGAGGGCAACTTCAACAACGATGTGGGTGTGCCCCAAACACTGTTGCGACTGAACGCCGACCATCAAATGGCAGTAGTGGAGATGGGGGCCTCGCACGTGGGAGACATCAAGAAATTGGTAGACTACGTGGAGCCAACCTGTGGTCTGATCACCAATGTAGGGCGCGCCCATTTGCAAGGCTTTGGCTCGTTCGAGGGCGTGATGAGGGCCAAAGGTGAGCTATACGATTTCCTGAAGGCTCATCAAGCCTTGACGTTTCTCAATACCGACAACGAGTATTTGATGGCAATGGCCCACGAGCGTGGGCTTGAGCGCATTGTCAGCTACGGCCAAGACGCTATGGCGCAAGTACGCGGCGAGGTGGTGAGTTGTGAGCCTTTCTTGCGTTTCAAATGGGCAGCCGCAATGGCCACCAGCCTCCATGACGAAACCACTTATGAGGTTACGACACATCTTATTGGCACTTACAACTTGGATAACATGTTAGCCGCCATTGCCGTAGGATTGCATTTTGGAGTATCGCCACAGCAGATCTGCCACGCATTGGAGAGCTACACGCCTGCCAACAATCGCTCCCAACTGATGGAAACGGCCAAAAACCATGTCATCGTAGACGCTTACAACGCCAATCCCACAAGCATGTCGGCAGCTATAGACAACTTTAAGCGCATACATGTAGCGCAACCCAAGATGGCCATCCTTGGCGACATGCGCGAGCTGGGCGACGTGAGCAAGGTCGAACATCAGAAGATAGTCGACATGCTCAAAGTTTCTGGATTTGACAAAGTGTGGTTAGTGGGAGAGGAATTTGGCAAGACCGACAGCCCCTTTCGCAAATTTAACAATGTGGATGAGGTAAAAAAGGCCATCGCCACAGACACACCCAATGGATGGTATATACTTGTTAAGGGCTCCAACGGCATACATCTCGCAGAGCTAACAAAGGAGTTGTAATTTAGAAAAAGCCCGGAATCACACGTGGTGAAATCCGGGCCGAATGAAAGGAGGAAGTGGTACCTCTTGGAGTTGAACCAAGGACACATGGATTTTCAGTCCATTGCTCTACCACCTGAGCTAAGGTACCTCTTTTGTATTGCGTTTGCAAAGGTAAGGCATTTTACTTAATCCTCCAAACATTTCCATGAAAAAATGCATACATTTCAGAAAAAAGATGTAACTTTGCATCGTCAAAGAAAGCATGGACAGTCATTCCACGCTCTATGTTTGACTATCGGGATGTAGCGCAGTTGGTAGCGCACTACGTTCGGGACGTAGGGGTCGGGCGTTCGAGTCGCCTCATCCCGACCAAAGAAAAAACACCAATCAAGCTGGTCGTCCAGTATGATTGGTGTTTGTTTTTACATGTTTGTGAACAGGCTTTCGATTATCTCACGGAGGGTTTAGCCTATCATCATACACTTAGTCAGCATTGACTTCAACCATGTCGATTACTCCCTGTAAACTATTCATGTCTATTTGGCCTATCACTAACACACAAGTGCAATCATTCTTATCGTTTGAAAGCACCAACAACTCGTTTATCACCTTGTCGTTGCCCTTCATCAAGATAAGCGCATTATCGTCTCCGTCACGTACACGGGTGCATTCCTCGTATCCCTTGGCAGTAAGTTTTTGAGCTTTTTCGATAAACTTTTTGCGTACATTTTTGTCACATTCGCTAAGCTCCAAGATTTTCATCGTCTTTATTTGTTTTAGCAGAGCATTGACATTATCATTTTTTACCTTTAAAGCCGCTATTCCCATCATAGCGTGGGACACATTCATATACTCGGCACTCTTCTGTGTTTTAAACTCGTTGATCAGTGCCTGCGCCTCCTGTGCCGATACCCACTGAAAGTTAACCAAGAGCAATAACATCCATAAAATCTTTTTCATAAGCATTGGTTTATTAAAAAATGACATAATGTTGAAGCCGTGCTATATCCTCCGCGGTGAAATCCTTGAGCAATCGTAATTCGTCCAAACTGTGTAGCGGACCGCGTAAACGGCGGTAGTCTATGATAGCTTTGGCTTGATAATAATTGATGTAAGGATGTCGCTTCAGCTCATTTAGCTTCAACATATTGACGTTGATTTTATGTATATTGTTACTTGTGCGGAAGAAAAAAATGGCCTCCTCTGGAAAATCCTCTATTTCTTTCAACTGTCGTGCGCTATAAAATCCTCCCAACCTCTGGCGATAACGCACTATCCTGCCAGCAAAATAGGGACCAATACCGGGTACGCGTTGCAACGCGGTGGTATCACTAAGGTTGAGGTCCAACTGCTCCCCCACTTTTAGTTTTGTGGGATATCGGTGTGTAGTGTCACGCCGCTCATGTCTTTCCTCAGCAAAAAGGCCGGCAGCAGGGGCATAGTCACTACTGATGTGTATATAAGGCTCAAGCTCTCTATACTGTTTACGTGTAAGGCCATAAAGACGGGCGAAATCGGCCGGTCGAAGGTAAACGCCACCCGCCGCGCGGTATTTGTATATGTTTCTGACCTGCCAGTAATGCAAGCCTAATCGCAATAGCTCTGTGCTATCGGCCGTATTGGGATCGAAAGCAAACCGTTCCACTTGTCTGTTTTCTGCCTCAATGTAATGACGATTTGCATGTGAATAGTACGATGAATAGGGCAAATCTCGTCGTGACAACGTGTCTTCTGTATCCAAAATAGTGTCTTCTCCATCCCCGCCAACAATAAAGATAAATGCCATGGAAACTACCGCGAGACATAGAAAGAAAAGCAACACCGCACGGTCTGAACGGTTGAAATAGAAAAAATCTTTCAGTTTCATATCTCAAATTATACTCAATGGACAGCTCCCTGCATGTCAAGCCTCGATACTTAGCTTGAAAGCCACGATGACTTGACTATATGGTAGGTATCAAATGTGTAGCGAAGGGCTATGATCTTTGACACCCAAGCCAACAAGCATACTAAACGTCATCACACATTGACAGCTCCCATTTTGCGAGCGTGTTTTATCAAATATCTCTCTTTTCGTTGTTTATTAGTTGGCCACGTGTAAATTTTTCTATACTTTTACACCTAAAACGTAAGCAAAATTATGAAAATAGGCAACATCATCAGGCATTATCCGCTCTCTTGTCTCGTCATTGTTACCATTTGGACGCTATGCCTTATACCCATTCCCGAAACTCCGTTGAGCAATGTTTCGATGATAGACAAATGGACGCACATAGTGATGTATGGCGTTTTTTGTGCCATTTTGTTGACCGAATACGGTCAAAGGCATAAACATATTCGGTGGTCACAAATTATCGTCGGCGCCGTAATCCTTCCCATTGCAATGGGTGGTCTCATCGAGATTGTGCAAGCCACATGCACCGGAGGCAACCGCAGTGGTGATATTTACGATTTCTTGGCCGACGCCCTTGGCGTGCTCTTGGGCGCCGCTATCGGTACTCTTCTGGCACGGTATCTTTCCAAGCGACATAAGGATTAGTTAACAGGTGGGAATTGTAAAAACGCGCGTCACCCGTAACCTCCAACCCGATGAAATCGGGTTTTTCATACTCTTCGGCTACATTTGACAATTCCACTTCTGCCAATACAAGCCCCTCATTGTCCCCATGAAACTCATCCACCTCAAACACGTGGTTGCCGCTATTGACCAAGAAACGATGTTTGTCGATGGTTCCACCTTGACATAGCTTCATCAAATGCCTGGCTTCATCCAACGTGATCTCTTTCTCAAACTCGTATCGCGACAGGCCACCGTCTTTGCTTCGACCTTTGATGGTCAAGAAAGCATGGTCGTCGCGCACACGCACACGCACCGTGGCACCCATAGCAGGAATGTAACCTTGCTGGATATGGCTGGCTGAGAAGGCGACATCCCTATATTCGCCCCCTCTTCTCACCAAGAACTTGCGCTCTATCTCAAGCCCACTCATCCTACGATAGTCATGGTCCATATCATGTAAAGTATGGCCAAAAGAATGAGAACACTAAAGATCCATTTCACAATTGTAGCGCCATGAATTTTCTGTTTTTCCTCTCTGTTCATGCGTTTCACCTCCCTGCTCATACTGTTAATCTCACGTACAGGCTCATGTGGGTTTGTTTTGTTTTTGCTCATGATATTTTTCCAATTAGAAAGTTTAACATTAGATATTGTTAGTACTGTGATTGAGCTTCCTCGCCTCCGGCATATTCCATGAGGTAGGCTTTGATAAAATTATCCAAATCGCCGTCCATCACGCCATCCACATCAGATGTTTGATAGTTCGTGCGATGGTCTTTTACACGGCGGTCGTCAAACACGTAGCTACGTATTTGGCTACCCCATTCTATTTTCTTTTTGCCAGCCTCTATCTTGGCTTGTGCCTCCATGCGCTTCTTAAGCTCACGGTCATAGAGCTGGCTTTTTAACAATTGCATGGCTTTGGCCTTGTTTTTGGGCTGGTCGCGTGTCTCGGTGTTCTCTATCAATATCTCTTCTTTCTCGCCCGTGTCTGGGTCTTCATATTGATAGCGCAGGCGCACGCCCGACTCCACCTTGTTCACGTTTTGGCCGCCCGCGCCACTTGAGCGGAACGTATCCCAGCTCACTCGCGCCGGGTCTACGTACACCTCGATAGTATCATCTACCAAAGGACTGACAAAAACGCTGGCAAAACTCGTCATGCGCTTGCCCTGAGCGTTGTAAGGCGACACTCTCACCAACCGGTGAACGCCATTCTCGCTCTTGAGGTATCCATAGGCATACTCACCGCCCTCCACTGTCATGGTGACACTTTTGATACCCGCCTCGTCGCCGTCTTGCATGTTGGTGATAGTCAATTTATATCCATGAGCCTCGCACCAGCGCATGTACATGCGCATCAACATATTGGCCCAGTCTTGGCTTTCGGTTCCACCGGCACCCGAATTGATTTTCAACACGGCGTCCATGGGATCTTCCTCCTGTCTCAACATGTTTTTCAACTCCAAATTCTCAATAGTTCTCAGAGCTTTGGCATAGTCGGCATCCACCTCTTCTTCTGTAACGAGTTCTTCTTTGTAATAGTCGTAAGCCAATTGTAATTCATCGGCAAACTGCTTTGCCTCTTTATAGCCTTTGACCCACTTCTCAATAGCCTTCACCTTTTTCATTTGAGCCTCGGCCCTCTTGGGATCTTCCCAAAAATCGGGCGCTTGCGTTCGCAGCGTCTCTTCTTCCAGCTCTACTGTTTTTTGGTCTATGTTGAGGTAGTGATGGAGCTTGTTCGTGCGCTCCACAATATCCTTTACTTGATCTGATGTAATCATTGTCTTTGTTTTTGCCTTGTAAGGAGATGTGAAATGATGTCATGTGTTTTAAAAACGCCATTTGTAGTCACCGGCCATGACAACTATTCCTCGTACATTTGGTCTATCAGCTCCTTGTATTTTTTATTGATCATGGGGCGCCTCATCTTCAAAGTGTTGGTCAGTTCGCCCGTTTCCATCGTGAAATGATGTGGCAACAGCACAAACCGTTTGATCTGCTCGTAATAGGCCAAGCTCTGTTGCAGCGTTTGTATGCGCTCCATCATCATGTTGTGCACATCTGGGTTAGCGCATAATTCCTCGTGATTTTCAAATACGATATTATGGTTTCTCGCCCACTCTTCCACGATATTAAATGCCGGAACGACAAGGGCCGAGACAAATTTACGTTGGTCGGCGATCACCGCCACTTGGTCGACGAACTTGTCTACCAGCAACAACGACTCCACCATTTGTGGAGCCACGTATTTACCGTTGCTCGTTTTGAATAGATCTTTGATACGCTCTGTTAAGAACAGTTCTCCATTCTCTATGTATCCTGCGTCTCCCGTGTGGAAGAAACCGTCCTTGTCGAAGGCTTGTTCCGTGAGGTCGTCACGATTGTAGTAGCCCTTGGTGATAGTAGGGCCCTTGAGCAATATCTCGTCGTTGTCATCTATCTTGATTTCCAAGCCACTGATAGGGAAGCCAACAGAGCCTAACGTAAACTTCTTGTCAAATCGGTCGCAGGACACCGTGGCCAAACTCTCGGTGAGACCATAGCCCACCACCATAGGTATGCCGACCGAATGAACAAACTCTTCAACATTCTTTGACACGTAAGCACCAGCCGTCGGGAACAGGTGCGGACGCTCCAAACCAAGCTCCTTGCGCACCAAGCTAAGCACCATCTTGTTCATCATCTTGTATTCCAATATCAAGTTTAAAGGTGCCCGTTTGTTGTTACCGTGATAGTCTACATTATATTTGCGGCCCACCGCCAAGGCATGGTTAAACAGTTTGCGCTGTACCACATTAGACCGGTCTATCTTGTCTTTCACGGCTTGAAACACCTTCTCCCAAAACCGTGGCACGCTTGACATGCACGTGGGATGCGTCTCGCGCATGGATTGCTGTATGTCGTGGGGATAGGTATTGATGATCAACTGCGCTCCTTGGCGTAATGCCAAGTATGCCCACGCACGCTCAAAGATGTGCGCGAAGGGCAAAAAGTTTATCACACGGTCTTTTTCTCCAACTGGCACAACCTCGGCATTGGCTTTCATGGCAGCTTGGTATTGTGCGTGCGTAAGTATCACACCCTTGCTCTCGCCAGTGGTGCCACTGGTATACAAAATGTTGCAAATGTCTTCATCCTTGGCTTCTGCCCATCGCTCGTCTAATTCTGTTTGTCGCGGAAGTTGCTCGCCAAGTTTAATAAAATCCTCAAAATAAAGGGCGTTGGGGTCGTGGCTACTGATGCGCACCCTGCCATCGAAGACGATGATACGTTCCAACGAAGGGCAAACTGGTAGCACACGACGAGCCTTATCGTACTGCTCCTGCTCGCCAACAAAAAGAAATCTCACCTGCGCATCATTGAGCATGTACTGTATTTGTTGCTCCGAGCAAGTGGCATAAAACGGTATAGAGCATGCCCTCACGCCGTAAGCGCCAAAGTCTGTGTACAAATATTGTATGCAATTTTGCGAGAAGACGGCTATGTTTTCTTGGGGCTTCACGCCAATGTTAAGCAATGCGTTACTCACCTGTTTAACCCGAAGAGAAAATTGGTTCCATGACACGGTCTTCCATGTAGGATTACCAAAGCTCCTAAATGTCAACACTGGGCGAGAGCCATATTTCTTGGCCTGCTCGTGAACGAATACCGAAAAGTGGAGTTTGCTACGCATACGATATAGTTTATTATAATGCAAAGATAAGGTTTATCATGTAAGAAAACAAGAATATCGTTATTTTTTTAATTTGGTGTGCACGTTAATCGTAGGTGGTTGTGTTTGCCGTGGCATATCCACAGCGTTGCCACGAGGGTGTTTTGTAAGCGTGGCGCATCTGCAAATATTTAAACGATACGTGAGCAAAGAGTTAAATTGTGGTGCCAAAGACAGAGGACTGGTGCGTGAGAAATGCTGGCCATGGGATGAGATGGCAGGATGTACAAATGAAATACAAACGATGAAATGGGCATTTTTTACATATAGGCATGCAGTAAACGCAGAGTGAGGAATGCCCAAAAAAGTCGGACTCGAAAGATGAAAATATATTGTAAAAAACTTTACAATAGGTCTCGTAAGACGCGCCTATTTACAACAAAGGAAGTGTGTAGATGCAAATACGCGAAAATGAAGCCATCTTATCAAGCACCTGCAGAACAAGATGTTACACCCAGAAAAGCATGCTCGCCTAAAAAATCTCTTCCCAATGGCTTGCGATTGAGTGCTATTCGGATGCTGATTAGGCATTAAAGGTGTTTCGAATAAGTATGAAACGGATTGCGTTTACGCCTTAAACACGACGCCATAAAGCATTAATCGTGAATACAAAGCGTAAACGTGATATACTTGAGCGACCCAACATTGCCTTGGAATAGGGAAAAACGCCTCTCAAACGACAATTTTTACATATCGCTTTTTTGTGACTATTTTATGACAGTGAAGCCCTGTTGTCTTCTTGAAATCGTAGATGAGCAATAAAATTCAGCCTTTGCGGCTTGAGCCATCAGCCATGGACTACCACCTATCAAGAAAAGCACATGGGGTCTATCTTCTTAACCAAACTTCTGGATTTAGCTTGGCTCTCTCCTTGCGAAGTTGGAATTGAAGTATATTATCAGCGCCGACAGCTCCAATCACTTGCCCTGTTCCAACTTTCTGTCCCTTGCTAACCGAGACCGACCGAAGGTTGCAATACACGGATATATAAGCGCCATGACGCACCATGACAACCATAGTTCCACCGTAGCTGATAACCGCGCTCACCTCTCCATCGTACACCGAGCGAGCCTGACAACCATTGCTACCCATGATGTTGACACCCTTGTTGTCGAGCGTCACGCCTTTCAATCCCTCTACATTGTATTGTCCAAAATGACTCACTATCTTGTATTTGCCGGTAATGGGCATGGGCAACCTGCCACGATTAGCCTCAAATCCACTGTTCATCATCCGATCCACGGTTGAAAATTTGCGCGCGTTCTCTGCGTTTTCCTTGGCATCGGCTATTTCCCTCTTTGCCCTCTCGGCGTCTGCCACCTCTTTGCGCTCAGCTGCTCTACGCTGCGACTCGGCCTCACGGGCTGCCTGTTCGGCGGCTGCGGTTTTTGCCTCAGCCGCGCGTTGGATAGCCTCGGCTCGCTGAGCTTGTTCAGCCAGTTTCCGGGCTGCGGCTTGCTGGGCTGCTCGCTCATTGGCTACAGCAGACTCTTTAGCTTTTTTCTCGGCTGCCGCGGCAGCCTCCAAGCGAGCTTGACGAGCATCTTGCTCGGCCGCAGCTGCTTTGCGGGCCTCCTCCTTCAGTTTGGCCTCTCGCTCCTTGGCTTCTGCTATTCGGCGGGCGTTCTCACGAGCAGCGGCAGCGGCTGCAGCTTTCTTGCGCGCTATTTCGGCAGCTCTACGTTTGGCGGCTTCGGCCGCGGCTGCCTTGCGCTTGGCTTCGGCTTCAGCGCGTGCCCGGGCTTTCTGTATCTCTATCTCAACCAAGCGGTCTATCTGCGCATTAAGGGCGGCATCCCTTTTATGCTGCTCGGCAATGATCGATTGGATGGTTTTCTGTTGCTTTTGCAATCCTTGCACCATCTGTTGTTGCTCGGTTTTGTTGCCTTCCAACTTTTGTTTCTCTTGTTCACCCTTTGACAAGAGGTTGTTCTTTTGTCCTTTCACGTGGTGCAATTGTTGTCGCTTGTTGGTCACCTCACGTTGCTTGGCTCTTACCATCTCACCTTGAGCGCGCTGGTATTGTGCGTACTCACGCACAAATCTCAAGCGGCGGTACATTTGGTACAAATTTTTAGCAGAGAAAATGAACATTAACTTGTCTTGTACAGAACGATGGCGCGCCATATACTTCATGGATTTTATATACCTCGCCTGCCGGTCTTTCAATTGTGCCTCGAGTGTGGACAACTGCGTGTTGAGTATGCCAATATTGCCATCTATATGATGAATATCGGTTCGTATCTCCTCAATGTTTTTTTGTCGACGGTCTATTTCTCCGTTCAGCATGAGCAATTGTTGCAACCGTTGCTCCACGTCTTTCTTATTGGCTTGGAGCGCTTGCTCCTGCTCTCGTATCTTTTTTTGAATGGACACACGCTGTTTTTGCAATCCCCTGATAGAAGAATTGCTATACGTTCTGTTCTTACCCCCTCTCTTTTGAGAAGTGTTCTTGGATGAAGTCTTGGCTGTTGTTGTGTGTTTTTTTCGTGTTTGTTTTCTCGTTTGGGCATCAACGCCAACCACTAAAATACATGCCAATAAAATAATCAGTATTTTTCTCATTACATATTCAGTAATTTTCCGAGAATATCTCGTGCGTCCATTTGTTTGTAAGAAGGTGAGATGGTAGTGCGAGCATTCCATTTTTCATTGGTGCTAAGCGTACCCATATCAATCCTTATGATAGTCTTTTTTATCTTGTTGGTAGCTGTCGTGGAGAACGAAAACTCTTGAAAAGTTGGAAATCTCTTGCTTCCAAGAGGTTTGAACTGGCTGTACTTCCAAGTCAATTCCGACTTGTCGCGCCCGTCATTGTCATAAGTTACCAAAGCGTTTTGTATTTGTCCGTTGTCGCGATCGGCCTGCCACACATAGCCCATCTTGCCGTTTTGCAAAGTGACATCAACGTTTTTTCCCATTCCATCGAGTTTGGCGTCAAATCTATGGAGGTCAGCCTCACCAATCCTTGAAGCGCCGGGGAGCAACAATTGGTTCCAAAACAATGCTTGCAGGGAATAGAAATTCAGGCCATTCTCTTTTAAAAAATCCAATTGATTGTAGTCAGCTTTGACATATTGTTTGTGAAGTCGGTCAATGACAAGTACATAATTGGGGGTGAACTCCAATCTTCCCACCTCGCTCCCAAGCAGCGGAATGAACAGTTGCAAGCGTATGACCTCGTCTTTTCGCATCCTTATGGCTCCCGGCACTGTAATGTCTTTGTCTCCTGTTTGAGCTGTAAAGGTCATGTCGGCGACAATGTTTTTAGCGTAAACTTTTTGGTCACTCACCTTTTGAACAAAGGCTAACTTTTGCGCCTCCATCGATGTCGCGCCGTTTGATGGCTTGTTTATCACCGAGCCACTGTCATTGACCATGGCTTTCTTAGTACCGCAAGAGGCAAGCGCCAAGAGAATGGATAAAATTAAAAAAACTCGTGCTGTCTTCATTTTTTCACCGTATATCGTTTTATTTTCCGATTGATAGCCTTGGCATCTCCGCCCAACTTGATGGCTTTTTGCCAGTATTCCAAGGCATGGCCAATGTCTCCTACCTTGGCGTATATGTCTCCAGCATGGTCCATAACATCAGCGCTGAGCACTGAGTCGGTATCGTTTTTCAAGGCTTGGTCTATGTATATCTTCGCTTCAGCGTACCTGTTTTGGCAGTAAAGCACCCATGCGTAAGTGTCAAGGAAAGTGGCGTTTTTGGGCTCAGCCTTAACCGCCAATGCGCTCATAGCCTCCGCTCGCTTGAGATCTCCTCCTTCAACAGAAAGGAAATAGGCGTAATTGTTGAGCGTGTTAACATGGTCTGGCTTCCATTGTAAGCAACTATCAAAAGCCTCGTATGCCTTTTCACGATAGCCTTGGTTATGGTATATCTCTCCCATGATGGCGTAAAAGTCGCTTACAATGGCTGGATCACTTTTATCGTTGATTTCGGCAGTGCCTCGCTGAAAGGCATCAAGAGCACCCTTGTCGTCTTTTTGATAGTAACGCGCAAGACCTGTGAAATAATAAAACGCCATTTCATCAGGATTGTAAAGCATGCCCGGCTCGCTTAATTCGGACACTTCCTTCCAATTTTGCTTGGCCCATTTACTTTGGATTAACTGAAAGCGCGCAGCGGCATTGTCGGGTGCAAGCTTGAGCAATTGTGTCAATATCTGATTGATTTGCTCTTGAGGCATCTTCTTGAGCGAATAATAAGCTGCTTGCATTTCTAATATCGATGAGTCTTTTGGCAATTCTTTTTGCATGTGATCAAACAGTGAAAGGATAACGGTGGAGTCTCCTCCTTGTTGCTCATTTTCCTGAATGACTTGCCGCAAAAACTGCACACGAGTTTCTTTCGGGGTGTTTTTTCCCAACAAGATACGTTCCATCATCGCCTTGGCTTGTTCTTTTTCCCCATTCATTCGATAGTAATCATACATCGAGCTTTGCGCGTAAACATTGTCAGGCTCCGCTTTTAGCGCGGTGTCAAACAACTTGAACGCTTTTTGGGGCTTCTTGTTTTGCAAGAGCCAATTGCCTAACATAATTGTATAAGTAAGGTCGTTGGGATGCGTGTCGGCCAAAGTTTTCAATGTTTGGTAAGCCTTTTTGGTATCGTTTTTCAGTTCGTACACACGCATACGAGCCAAAGCGAATTGTTCGTTCTCGCCCTCTATTTGCTCCAATCTGTCGATGGCATGGAGCATTTTGTCGTAATCTTTCTGCTGTTGGTATAGTTGGACGAGGATGTTCATCACGTCGCTGCGATCTCGCTGCGTCTCGCTTAATCGCTCGTAAACTTTGACTGCTTTGGCATAATCGCTCAGTCCTATATAATATTGAGCTAATTTCTCTTGATATGTGCTATTCTCGGGGCGCAATTGAGCGGCCATTTCCAAACGTTTTAGCGCGACGCTGTCTTGGCGAAGCTGCGAGAAATACCGCGCCTGTAAGAAGTAAGCCTCGGCCGCCAAAGAGTCTATCTCAAGACAATGCCCTAACAAATCGAATGCCGCCGCATAGTGTCCGGCATTTTGTTGCCGTACAGCCTCAAGGAAAAAATATTTGTAACGCAAACTGTCCGAATAGCTTAGTTTGCGCGATGCTTTTTGTGTCTTCGCGTTTTTGGCTCTCCCCTCATTGGCATATAGGTGCGAGGGCATAGCCCATGTCATGGCCATAAAAATGGCGACCATGTATAACGTGAATTGTTTGCACATTCCGACCATCTGCAATTGTTATTTTATCCCCGTATGACCATATCCTCCAGAGCCTCGACCTGTTTCGTCAAGCTCGTCCACTTGCTCAAAAGAGGCCTGCTCATAGCGCGCTATCACCATTTGCGCTATACGCTCGCCGTCGTTGATAACAAACTCCTCGTCAGAAAAATTCACGAGCAAAACTTTAACCTCTCCACGATAATCGGCGTCGATAGTGCCAGGCGTATTGAGCACGGTGATGCCGTGTTTCAGGGCCAATCCACTTCTTGGGCGCACTTGAGCCTCATAACCATCGGCCAAAGCGATATGCAATCCAGTTGGCACCAACTGTCTTTGCATTGGTCTCAACACGATAGGTGCGTCAAGATTAGCCCTCAAATCCATACCCGCACTTTGCGCTGTGGCATATCGGGGAAGCAACTGGTGCCCCTTGTTGACAACTTTAATTTTTACCATATAGGGTGCAAATATAAACAATTATAACCACATTATTACATTTTAAATATTAAAAAGACCGAAAACAGAAAATTAAACGTAACTTTGCGAACAAAGCATACAGCATTATGATGGACTGGAAACAACTCATATCCAACAGGCGTCTGGGGCAGGAAGATCGACATCCCTTGCGCCATGACGATCGATCGGAGTTCAAACGCGACGGCGATCGGCTCATCTATTCGGCTCCCTTCCGCCGCTTGCAGAACAAGACGCAGGTCTTTCCGCTGCCCGGAAGCATATTCGTGCACAACCGGCTCACCCACTCTTTGGAAGTTTCCTCACTCGGCAAGTCATTGGGCGACGACGTGGCCAAGCGTCTTATCAAAAAGCATCCGGAGCTTCAAGGAACCCTGTTTGAGGAGATTGGAACCGTTGTTCAAACCGCCGGACTGGCACACGACATGGGAAACCCACCATTCGGGCACTCTGGAGAGAAAGCCATTCAAACCTATTTTACGGAGGACAAAGGTTCTTTTCTCAAACATAAGGTAAGTTCGGAGTTTTGGGACGATATCACACATTTCGAGGGAAACGCCAACGCTTTTCGCCTATTGACCCACCAATTTAAAGGGCGTAGGCCCGGAGGATTTGTGATGACATACACCTCGCTTGCGGCTATGGTGAAATATCCATTCGCCAGCGCGATCTCCGGAGCACACGGCAAGTTTGGTTTTTTTACGTCGGAGATAGATACTTATCAAAAAATAGCCGATGAATTGGGCATTATTCGCATATCAAAGCCCAATGATCCCTTACGCTATGTACGACATCCCTTGGTCTATTTGATGGAGGCGGCAGACGACATCTGCTATGAGATCATGGATATTGAAGACTCACACAAACTCAAGATCTTGTCATACGAGGAAACCTCCGACCTACTCTTGGGCTTCATGGAGCAACCCATGCGGGAGTCTATCAAGGAACGTTTAGAGGCCGAGGGAGTAACAGATCTCAACGAGCGCATTAATTATATGCGTGCCTGCGTCGTGGGGTTGCTTGAGGGCGAGTGTGTAAAGACATTTGTCGAGCATGAGGACGAGATCTTGTCGGGCACGTTTCAAGGTAGCCTTATTGACAATATCGCCGAACATCAGCGCTTAGCGTACAAGCGATGCGCGAAGATAGCTTACAAGAAAATATACCGAAGCAAGCCTGTTTTGGACGTGGAACTGAGTGGTTACAAGATCATGGAGACGTTGATGCAGCGATTTATAGACGCTGCCGTAAATCCTGGTAAATTTCATAGCAAGCAACTCATAGACCGCGTGAGTAGCCAATACGACATTGAAAGCGACAATTTGGAAACGCGCGTCATGGCTGTCTTGGATTATATCAGTGGTATGACGGATATTTACGCTCTTGACATATACCAAAAAATCAATGGCATATCCTTGCCCATTGTGTAGCTGTCCCTATGAGTACGTGAATGTGTTAAAATACATTCATGCCAAATGCGGATGCTATCAAAAACCCCTTCCATAGGCAGCTGGCTATGGAAGGGGTTTTTGATCGTGTGCCAACGGTAGTGTTTCTCAAGCCGTTACAGTATCACGTTATTGGGTTTCCCGGGAATCTTGAGGGCTTCTGGATGCTCTTTCACAAAACTATTGATATGCCTAACACGTTTCTCTTCAAATATTTCGTCTGTCGCAATGAGAATGCCGCTCTCCTCCACGTTGCCAAACGTGTCGTTGATGGCTGTGCCAAAAAATTTCATCGAAGGACTGAGGTTCATATAAGCATTGACTAACGGTGGGATGTTAAAACCCAATTGGCGCACCTCGTGGTTCAATATGCGGTAGTCTTCTTTAAAGTCTTTTTTGCAAAAAATAGAAGCCAATTCTGTTTGATCAGTCTCCATTTTTACAGGTTTCATCGGATAAATGAGCTTTTCTTTATCCCCAAAATGCTTTTGTAGAAAGTATAATATCATGTCTCGTCCACGCTTGCTGAACGAGGGATACATTGTCATTTTTCCCAAAAAATATTTGCACCGCGGATTGAGCACGGTAAGTGCGCCAAGTCCGTCCCACAGATTGTCAAGCGCAAAGATACTCTTGACACTCTTTCTCACATTCTGATACCCCAACGACACGAACGACCGGCCCAACTCAACAGTATAGGGCGCATAGTGTTTCATAAAATCGTCAGAGAACCTGAACAGGTGACTCATGGCCAAATTAGGCTGTCCGTCATCCTTTATTTTCCATTTGTCGCCAAACAGATAGCGGTATCCGCCAATGATCTCTTCGGCCTCTGGGTTCCAAACCACTAATTGGTTACAACCGTCACGCATGGTGTCATAGCAATCTATGTCAACGGCTTTGCCCGTTCCACCACCCGCGCCTCTGAAGGCAATCTCCCTCTGCCGGCCTATTTCCCTCATCACGTTGGGCGAATTTTGAGCCGTGACCACGTAGATGTCGTTATGACTTTTGTTGGTGGTGCGCATCAGTCGCTCTGGCGTGAGCTCTTTTTTCAACGCCTCCTTGCTAACGGGTTGGATAATTTTTTCTTCCATATTGTTTATAGTTGGCCTTACTCCGCACGCAATCCCAGTGTTCCTGCCTGCTCATAAACCCTATCTTCTACATATTTTGCCCATTCCACCGGTTTTTTTCTATTGTCGAAAGTTTGCCAAGGAATGGGTTTCCCAACAACCACTCTAAAGTGTTTATGCCGGTTTTTGTACATCTCGTCGACTAAAAAAAGCATGGCAATGTTTACTTTCAGCCCTATTATCTTTTGCCATTTAGCTATGCGATAAAAGCGTTTAGAGTTGCGTCCACTGAAATAGATGGGCACCACATCACGCTGATATTGCACGCTTTTGGTCACAAATGTTTTTTTCCACGGCAAGTCATGTATTCTTCCGCCAATGAGACGCGAGTTTAGGCCGGCCGGAAACATGAGTATGTGGTTGTCGCTTTGAAAGCCCATTTCTACCATTCGCGGAAAGTCTCGCGCTTGCCGCCCGGTTTTATTGATGCCGATACACACTGGTCTCAATCCGGGCAAAAACATCAAAAGGTCGTTCACCAAGTAGCGAAATTTTCCGTCATAACGTCTACCGATGATGGCACCAAGGCACACGCCGTCTTGTCCTCCTAACGGATGGTTGGAAACAAAGGTATAGAGCTTACCGTCATGCTTATCGGGCAGGTTTTCCTCGCCCTCGATGGAAATGTCCATGTCCAAGTATTTTACGCACGCTTCCAACCATGACGTGCCCTCTTTGTCACGATTTTCCCACAAAAAAGCGTTTACTTCGTCTTCGTGGGCCAAGCGCTTCAACCAATTAATGACAAAACGGGGCACATACTTCACCTTGCCCCCCATCTTGCTTCTCAGCACCTTTTCAATGTCAATTGTTTTTTGTACGTTTTGTACCATGTTTCCGATCATGCTAAGTAGTTGCAAAAATAGCACATCTTTTCGTAATTTTTACTTTTTCTTTTAAAAAAAAACGTAATTTCTTAAAAATGAAATATAAAACCGTCAGATTTTTAAATATAATCCCTTCTTTATCATCACTGTGTTGCCGAAATGGAAATTGAGTCATCTCTATCTATGACTGCCATCAGCTCATAAACACTCTCAGCAGTACAAACGCTTCAGAAAATGTCAATATAAATCATAAAAAATAAATCGAACGAAAGCATGTGGTATATCCGCCAAAGTTTAAAAAACTGTGCCATGATAAAATAAAACTTTTGCTGGAATATCTTCTTCGGTTTGTCATTGTTACTCAATCATGATGCCCTAAAACACTATTTGTACGGCCCTTATGATTGATCTTACATGTCAATAAAATCTGAAAAGCAACAAGTGCCTTATAAACAGCGATTTGTGAAAAATATCAAAAATGGCCTATTCCGGCCTCCACAGCATTGGTTTGGACCGATAAATTCTAAACATGGGGCGTTTGTAAGATTTATTACATCTTTTTTTTCCTTATCTCGAATATGGCTGATAAGTTTACACTCTCACCACATACGGCAAAAATACAACACACGGCAACATTGCCAAAGACGTTTAGAAAATGCATAGAACAAGCAAATAGCGTTAAAAAACAACCTAAAATGAAAAATAGTGGGGCAAAGTGGCTAAAAGTGGGGAATTTTGCGTAACTTTGAAGCGAAATCAGATTACATAGATGTACGCATGCGTTTTTTAGGCAATATAGAAGCAAAGATCGACACCAAAGGGCGAGCCTTTCTCCCTGCACAGTTTCGCAAGAAGCTCGTGCATGGCGAGGAAGAGGGTCTTGTGCTTCGACAAGATATCTTTGAGCGTACGCTTGTGCTCTACCCCGAGCCAGTGTGGAACGATCTAATGGACGAGTTACGCAGTCGACTTTCACGCTGGGATCGTGCGCAACAGATGGTCTATCGCACGTTTGTGAGTGGAGTGACATACGTTTCGATAGATTCCAGTGGGCGCATCCTTATCCCTCGAGACTTCCTTGAGACCGTAGGCATCAAGCAGTCGCTACGCTTTGTAGGCATGGGCGACACCATTGAGATATGGGCTTGTCAAGCCAACGATAATTTACCCATCATGAAAAAAAACGAGTTTGCGGAAGCGTTGGAACAACTTATGAGCAGCAAGGACAGCCAACTTGAATAATCAAAGTCTGCCAAAAAAAACTTCCCCCCGAAAAATATGGTTACTAAAGCAGAGACATATCACATCCCAGTGTTGCTCAAAGAGAGCGTGGACGGCCTGGCTATCAAGCCCGGTGGCATCTACGTGGATGTCACCTTTGGCGGTGGCGGCCACTCGCGTGAGATACTCTCGAGGCTTGGTGGCAAGGGGCGGTTGTTCAGTTTTGACCAAGATGAAGACGCAGAGGCTAACATCGGAGATGTCACGGCAGAAGGTTTCACCTTTGTGCGCTCCAACTTTCGCTACCTAAAAAATTGGATGCGCTATTACAAGATAAGCAGTATAGATGGCCTTTTGGCCGACCTCGGCGTGTCGAGCCATCATTTTGACGATGAGACACGGGGGTTCTCGTTTCGCTTTGACGCTCCCTTGGATATGCGCATGAACAATCGCGCGGGAAGGACGGCCGCAGATGTTGTAAACGAAGAGACCGAGGAACGACTGGCTTCCATCTTCTACCTCTATGGCGAATTGAAATCCGCACGGCGAATAGCGGCAGCCATCGCAAAGGCGCGAAAAGAAGCCCCCATCTCCACCACACAAGATTTGTTGCGAATAGCGGAACCCATATTCAATCGAGAACGAGAGAAAAAGGACATGGCCAAACTCTTTCAGGCTCTGCGTATAGAGGTGAACCAAGAAATGGAAGCCCTCAAAGAGATGCTCCGGGCGGCAACGCAGCTACTCGCCCCGGGTGGTCGAATGTGTGTCATAACTTACCATTCGATAGAAGATCGCATCGTGAAAAACCTGATTAAAACTGGCAATGTGGAGGGACGGATTGAGAAAGATTTCTTTGGCAATGTGGATCTTGCGCTCAAACCTGTGAACAACAAAGTAATCATACCTGACCAAAACGAGCAGGCGCACAACCCAAGAAGCAGAAGTGCCAAACTAAGAATAGCGGAAAAGAAATGAAAGAGGATTTAAAGAATAATTCGCATACGTTCAGCCAAGCCCCCGATGGCTCCGCCGACCAAGCAGTGAGAGAAGCCTTGCGCACCACCACCTCCACAGAAAACCTGAAGGATGGGGAGACACCCCAAACGGAAGTGGGCAACACCGAACAGGCTCCGACGCTCAAACAGGTGATACAGGAACAAGCCATCGAAGGAGAAGCACCTCTGTCGCGCAAATTCTCATTGCGCAAAATATTGGGTGGTGACATACTAAACACGGCCGCCATACGTCGGCAAATATGGCTTTTTGTACTGATAGCGGCTTTCATGGTGGTCTATATTGCCAACAGATATGGCTGCCAGCGTGACATCATTGAGATAGATCGTCTGCAAGAAGAATTGAAAGATGCCAAATACAAAGCCCTCTCAAGCACGAGTCAGCTCACCGAGAAGAGTCGCGAGAGCAACGTGATGGAAATGCTCAAAACAAACCAAGACAGCGTGCTGAAAATAGCTAAGCAACCACCATACATCATCAACATACCCGAATAGTACCAATATGAGCAAGTTTGACTATAATAAGATTATGCCGCGATATAGCGCCATTGCCGTGCTGATGACCTTGGTGGCCATCGCTGTGGTGGGCAAAGCGGCATACGTCATGACCGCCAAACGCGACTATTGGCTGAAAGTGGCCAATCGAGTGAAGAAAGACAGCGTGGAGGTGATACCCACGCGTGGCAACATATTGAGTTGTGACGGGCAGCTGCTGGCATCCTCGCTACCAGAGTTTAAAATCTATATGGATTTCAAGCCCCTCAAAGACACGGGCACAGACTCGCTCTGGGAGGCCAAAATAGACAGTATATGCATGGGCTTGAACCATATATTCCCGGAGCGAAGCGCAGCGGAGTTTAAAGCCTCGTTGGAAAAAGGACGACGAGAAGAGAAACGACATTGGCCCATTTGGCCGAACCGCATAGATTATAATACATTCTCGCAGGTGAAACAATTGCCAGTGCTTAACCTGAGCAAGAACAAGAGTGGCTTTCACTGGGAGGAGCTTAATGCGCGCGAGCGGCCTTACGGCACGTTGGCTGGACGAACCGTGGGCGACATGTACGCAGCTATGAATGGTGGTCGCACCCCCCGATGTGGGTTAGAATTGTCGTATGATTCACTCTTGCGCGGCACCACTGGCATTAAGCATCGCCGCAAAGTGCTCAATCGTTATCTTGACATTGTGGACACGCCACCTATTGCCGGGGCAGACATCGTGACCACCATCGACGTGAGTATGCAAGACTTGGCAGAGCGCGCGGTGATCGATGAGCTGAAAGAAATAAACGGCAACGTGGGCGTAGCCATTGTGATGGAGGTGAAAACCGGCGACGTGAAGGCCATCGTGAACATGGAGAAATGCGTGGACGGCGAGTATCGTGAAATCAAAAACCACGCCGTAAGCGACCTCTTAGAGCCCGGCTCGGTATTCAAACCTGTCTCTATTATGACGGCGTTGGAAGACGGCATGTGCGACACTAACAAGGTGGTGGACACTGGTGGGGGCATTTGGCCCATGTACGGTAGGGAGATGAAAGACCACAACTGGCGTCGTGGTGGCTATGGCACGATGACGCTTCCGAAAACACTGAAAGTGAGCTCGAACATCGGCGTGAGCCGTATCATAGACGAATATTACCATGCCAACCCCGAAAAATTTGTACGCGGTGTATATCGATCGGGTATCACCGCCGACCTGCACATACCCATCGTTGGTGCCACGCATGGCAAAGTACGCATGCCCAAGAAAAACAAACGCGGTGAATGGGTCAATTGGAGCAACACCGCCCTACCATGGATGAGCATCGGATACGAGTCTCAGATACCACCCATTTCTACGTTGACGTTCTACAACGCCATAGCCAATGACGGCAAAATGATGCAGCCACGCTTTGTGAAAGCAGCCGTGAAAGACGGCAAAATATTGCAAGAGTTTCCGCCACAAGTGGTGGAGGGGCACGAACAGATAGCCTCGCCACGTGTTATCAAGCTGATGCAAGAGATGCTACGAAAAGTGGTAAGCGAAGGTTTAGGGCGCAAAGCAGGGTCTGAGGCCTTTGGCGTGGCAGGCAAGACAGGCACCGCGCAAATATCGCAAGGTGCCGCTGGATATAAGAGTGGACGGGTGAACTATTTGTTGTCGTTCGCCGGATACTTTCCCGCTGACGCGCCGCGGTACAGCTGTATCGTATGTATTCAAAAATCTGGGCTACCCGCCTCGGGCGGTGGCATGAGCGGAGTGGTGTTTCATAACATAGCCGAGGGCATCATGGCGCACGACATTCGTTTTGATGTGGCTGACGCTCGAGACTCCTTATCGATGCCAATTCCTGACGTGAAAGATGGCAACGTGCTCTCGGCCGACTATGTATTGTCGCACCTTGGCATCAAGACCAACACTAATTTTAGCAGCGGTTCTGCCACGAAAACGCCAGTGTGGGGCAAGGTGAAAAAGTGTGCCGACCACGTGTCATTGGTAAAACAAAAAACGGTTGGCAAGAAATGTGTGCCCAATGTCATAGGTATGGGCGCTCGAGACGCTGTTTATCTCATTGAGAGTAGAGGTGCGACATGCCGCATCAAAGGTAGGGGCAAGGTGGTGGCACAGAGCTTGCCAGTCGGCCATTACATTAAAAAAGGAGACGTTTGCGTGCTGACATTGGAGTAAGCCGTTGCCCGTGAATAAAACTATTGGACCATAAATAAACAATATATGAAATTAAAAGAATTGCTGATTGGCATTAAGTCGATTGCCATCATTGGTGATACGGATGTTGATATCACTGGCGTGAACATTGATTCGCGCAAGATACACGATGGCAATTTGTTTGTAGCGATGAAAGGAACATTGGTGGACGGCCATCAATTCATCACCAAAGCCATCTCGTTGGGAGCCAAGGCCATCTTGTGCGAAGACTTGCCCACGGAACGGTCTGCGGACGTTACCTATGTGAGAGTGGCCGACACGGAGAACGAAGTGGGCAAGGTGGCAACAGCCTTTTACGATTATCCATCCAAGAAACTGAAACTCGTTGGGGTGACGGGAACTAACGGAAAAACCACCGTCGCCACCTTATTATATAATATGTTCAGAAAATTGGGATACAAATGCGGGCTGCTGTCTACGGTATGCAACTACATAGAAGAAAGCGCCATACCAGCCGACCACACCACTCCAGACCCCATAGAATTGAACTATCTGCTCCACAAAATGGTGGAGGCGGGTTGCGACTATGTATTCATGGAATGTTCCAGTCACGCCATCGCACAGAAGCGCATTGGCGGCCTGACTTTCACGGGGGGAATTTTCACCAACCTGACACGCGACCATTTAGACTATCACAAGACGTTCGAGAACTATAGAAACGCAAAAAAAGCGTTTTTTGACATGCTGCCAAAATCGGCTTTCGTCATCACAAACGCCGATGACAAAAACGGCATGTACATGGTACAGAACACAAAGGCTACGGTAAAGACGTATTCCATGAGCCGAATGGCCGATTTCAAAGCCAACATTGTGGAGATGCACTTTGCCGGCATGTATCTCAACGTGGATGGGCACGAGGTGGGCGTTCAATTTATCGGCAAGTTCAACGTGAGCAACTTGCTGGCCGTGTATGGAACCGCCATCATGCTTGGACAGAAGAGCGAGGATATCCTCGTGGCCTTGAGCACGCTCCACAGCGTAAGTGGCAGGTTAGAACCTATACAGTCGGCCGATGGCTATACGGCCATCGTGGATTACGCCCATACACCCGACGCACTTGAGAATGTACTGAATGCCATACATGAGGTGGACGGAAAAGGACATGTCATCACCGTGTGTGGAGCAGGAGGAAACCGCGATAAAGGCAAACGGCCGCTCATGGCACGCGAGGCCGTGAAGCAAAGTGACAAGGTGATCATCACGAGTGACAACCCCCGTTTTGAGGATCCACAGGCCATCATTGACGATATGCTGGCTGGTCTGAACAGTCAGCAAATGAAAAAAGTGTTGAGTATCGTGGACAGGCGTGAGGCTATCAAAACGGCTTGCATGATGGCACAAAAAGGAGACGTTGTTTTGATAGCTGGCAAAGGGCATGAAAATTATCAAGACATAAAAGGTGTGAAACACCATTTCGATGATAAAGAGGTGGTGAAAGAGATTTTCGGCCTCAACAATTAAAACATCGAGGCAGCTCAAGCAACAAAACAAAAAGAATATAAAATATGCTATATTATCTTTTCAGATTTTTAGAACAGTACGGCATATCGGGTGCGAGGATGTGGGGATACGTCTCCTTCAGGGCTCTTTTGGCTTTGATATTGTCTCTTGTCATCTCCGTGTGGTTTGGTGAAAGGTTTATCAAATATTTAAAAAAGAAACAGATTACCGAGACTGCACGCGATGAGAAGATAGACCCATTCGGCACCAAGAAGATAGGCGTACCATCCATGGGCGGCATCATTATCATCATGGCGGTGCTTATTCCAGTGCTGCTGTTGGGTAGGTTGAGAAACGTTTACCTCATCCTCATGGTCATCACCACGGTATGGTTAGGCTTTCTTGGCGGCATGGACGACTACATCAAGATATTCCGGAAAAACAAGGATGGGCTGAAAGGCAAATACAAAATAGTGGGGCAATTGGGCATTGGACTTATCGTAGGATTGGTGCTTTGGGCCTCGCCCGACGTCAAATCGAACGAAAACATAGTGCTTGAGCGGCAAGGACAAGAGATGGTAGTGAAACATAGGACTGATGCGCGCAAGACACTCAAGACCACCATCCCATTTCTAAAAGGACACAATCTGGATTATTCACAAATCATGTCGTTCTGTGGCAAGCACAAAGTGGCGGCCGGATGGATTCTTTTTGTCATTATGACCATTCTCGTGGTCACGGCCGTAAGCAATGGCGCCAACCTCAATGACGGCATGGATGGCATGGCGGCGGGCAACTCTGCTATTATTGGCGTAGCCCTTGGCATACTCGCTTACGTAAGCTCGCACATGGAGTTTGCCGCCTATCTGAACATCATGTACATACCCGGCTCACAAGAATTGGTGGTGTTTATGTGCGCATTCGTAGGCGCACTCATCGGTTTTTTATGGTACAACGCATATCCCGCACAGGTGTTCATGGGCGACACGGGGTCGCTAACCATAGGCGGTATAATTGGGGTGACCGCCGTCATCATACACAAAGAACTGTTGTTGCCCATACTGTGCGGCATCTTTTTTGTGGAGAGCCTGAGTGTGATAGTGCAGGTGTGGTATTACAAATGGGGTAAACGCAAGGGGGTGAAACAACGTGTTTTCAAGCGCACGCCCATACACGACAACTTCCGTGTGACGCAAGACCAATTGGACCCTGACTGCAATTATCTCGTAAAAGCTCCACGGTCGGCCAAACACGAGAGCAAAATCACCATCCGCTTTTGGATTATCACCATTATCCTCGCGGCTATGACAATTATCACTTTGAAGATGAGATAAGCTAAAGAAAAATGATTGGGACTGCGCGCGAAACGCTTGACTAACCTGACGCACAATGTCACACATACAAATAAAGAAGAAAAAGATTATGAAAAGAATAGTAGTTTTGGGAGCTGGAGAAAGCGGAGCCGGAGCCGCGGTCTTGGCCAAAAAAGAGGGATTTGACGTATTTGTGTCTGACTCTACAGGCATCAAGGATAAATACAAACAACTACTTGACGACCATGACATAGCATGGGAGGAGGGTGGACATACCGAGGCAGATATATTGAACGCTGACGAGGTGATAAAAAGTCCAGGCATACCAGATGAAGTGCCTATCATCCAAAAACTCATCAAACAGCAAACACACATTATCAGCGAGATAGAGTTTGCGGGAAGATACACTCATTCCAAGATGATTTGTATCACCGGCAGCAACGGAAAGACCACCACGACATCTCTCATATACCACATTTTCAAAACCGCCGGGTATGACGTGGGACTGGCAGGGAATATTGGACGAAGCCTCGCGCTTCAGGTAGCGGAAGACCCTCACGAGTATTACATCATAGAATTGAGTTCTTTTCAACTGGACAACATGTATGACTTCAGGGCAAACATCGCCATATTGCTCAACATAACGCCCGACCACCTTGATCGCTACAATTACAAATTCCAAAACTACGTGAACGCTAAGATGCGCATCATACGCAACCAAACGGAGACGGACAGTTTCATCTACTGGAACGACGACCCCGTGGTGAAGAAAGAATTGGACAAATATGACATACACGCCGTGCAGTGTCCTTTCTCAGAAGTGAAAGAAAAGGGAAGTATCGGATATATTGAGCAGGGACAGTACAAATTGGAATATCCCGTGCCTTTTAACATGGAGCAAGAAGCGCTGTCTCTCACGGGGAAACACAATATATACAACTCGCTGGCCGCCGGCATAGCCTCCAACATCAGTGGCATCAAGAAAGAGGTTATCCGCAAGAGCCTGAGCGACTTTCCCGGGGTGGAACATCGTTTAGAAAAAGTGTGCGACGTAGCCGGCGTGCACTACGTGAACGACTCCAAAGCAACCAATGTAGACGCTTGCTGGTACGCCTTGGAGAGCATGCGCACTCCTACCATCCTCATACTCGGTGGCAAGGATAAGGGCAACGATTACACGGCCATCAAAGAGTTAGTGAGACAAAAATGCGTCGGATTGGTATATCTCGGAGCCGACAACAAAAAATTGCATGATAATTTTGACGGCATGGGGATACCCGTGGCAGACACCCACTCGATGAAAGAGTGTGTGGAAGCCTGCTACCGAATGGCCAAGACTGGCGACACCGTGCTGCTCTCGCCATGCTGCGCCAGCTTTGACCTTTTCAAAAACATGGAGGACCGAGGAGATCAGTTTAAGACATTGGTACGAAACCTTTAATGGCCATTATAACAAAGGTTAGATTGGAGCATAAACGTTTATAGCTATCATATTAGCAAACAAAATATGAATGAACCAGAAATTCAATAACATATTCAAAGGAGACAAGGTCATCTGGATGGTGTTCTTCTTTCTTTGCATAATCAGCATTGTGGAGGTCTTCTCGGCCTCTTCTGGCTTGACGTACAAGGGGGGAAACTACCTCGCACCCATCTTTAAGCATTGCTTTATATTGGCTGTTGGTTTTTTCTGCATGGTAGTGACACTCAATATCAAGTGCAAATACTTCAAGATCGCGACACCAATCCTAATAGTTATTTCGGCGCTTACGTTGATTTGGGTGTTTTTTGCTGGTCAGGTTAACAACGCAAGTCGCTGGATAGAAATACTTGGCATACAGTTTCAGCCATCCGAGATAGCAAAGGGCACGCTGGTGTTAGCTACCGCCCAGATATTGAGCGCTATGCAGACAGATGACGGAGCCGACAAGCACGCCATGAAATACATCCTTGTGGTATGTGGCATCTTTGTGCCGCTCATCGGTCTTGAGAACCTCTCCACAGCCGCATTGCTGTGCGCCGTTATTTTCTTGATGATGGTAGTGGGGCGTGTGCCAGCCCAACAGTTGGGTAAGTTGATAGGTGTGGTAACCATTTTGATAGTTGCAGTTATTGCATCGGTGATGATTTTGGGAAAGGATGAGATGCCAGAGGACATGTCGAACAACCTGACAGATAAGGTGGCAACCATTGATACCCCGAACCAGCAGGGCAACAATACTGGCATATTGCACCGTTTTGACACTTGGAAATCGCGTATAAACAAATTTCTTTACAGCAAAGAAGTGCCACCCGAAGAAGTGGATCTTGACAAAGACGCACAGGTGGCGCATGCCAATATAGCTATTGTCTCTTCGAACGTCATAGGAAAAGGGCCTGGCAACTCGGTGGAGCGAGATTTTCTCTCACAAGCTTTTTCTGATTTTATCTATGCTATCATCATTGAGGAATTGGGGCTTGCCGGTGCTATTTTCGTAGCCATGCTGTATATAATCCTACTTTTTCGCACAGGGCGCATAGCCAATCGGTGCGAGAACAATTTCCCGGCTTTCTTGGCCATGGGGCTTGCCATGCTCTTGGTGACGCAGGCATTGTTCAATATGTGCGTAGCTGTGGGCTTGGCGCCCGTCACGGGTCAGCCGCTGCCACTTATCAGCAAGGGTGGCACCTCGTCTATCATCAACTGCATTTATATTGGCGCAATTCTCAGCGTGAGCCGCTCGGCGAAAAAAAACATCGCCGCCGATGACGAGCAAACAGCATCTTCTCTTGTCACCACTTAGACAGAACAAGCCTTATATTTGAATTTGACTTGAAAGTCTTGGAAAATTCTTTCATGAACAAAATGCTGAGAACTAATGGCTCAAGGTGCTATCGAAGAGTTGAAAACTAATAAATAAAGTGGGACGAAAAGACCCTAAAGCGGTTTTTTTTGATTACTTTTGCCAAATATAATAACGCTCATATGAACAACGACTTAAGAATTATCATAAGTGGTGGCGGTACCGGAGGACATATCTTTCCAGCCGTATCAATAGCCAATGCCATCAAAGCCAAATGCCCTGACGCCAAGATATTGTTTGTAGGCGCTCTCGGCCGCATGGAAATGCAGCGTGTGCCAGCGGCGGGATACGATATCAAAGGTCTACCCATTTGTGGATTCGATCGCAAACATTTGCTCAAGAATATCAGTGTGATGTACAAAATATGGAAGAGCCAACGCATGGCCAAGGCCATCATTCGCGACTTCAAACCAATGGTCGCTGTGGGCGTAGGCGGTTACGCCAGTGGCCCAACGCTCAATGTTTGCGCCAAGCAGGGCATACCATGCCTCATCCAAGAGCAAAACAGTTATGCGGGCGTGACCAATCGGTTGCTATCCAAAAAAGTGGCCAAGATTTGCGTGGCATACGATGGAATGGAACGGTTTTTCCCAGCCGAGAAGATCGTCATGACTGGCAATCCAGTACGACAAAACGTGCTTCGCTGCGAAAAAAGCAAGGAAGAGGCTCGCCAATCGTTCGGCCTTGCTCCCGACAAGAAAACGATCTTGCTCGTAGGTGGAAGTCTTGGAGCACACACACTAAATGAAAGTATGCGTCAACATTTAGGCCAAGTGAAAGCCTCCAACGTTCAGTTTATCTGGCAAACAGGGAAGTATTACAACGAAAAGATAAACCGTGCCGTCGCTGATTTTGGTGAGATTGCTAACCTGAAAGTGCTTGATTTTATTAGCGATATGGGAGCGGCATACCAAGCAGCCGACTTGGTGGTGAGCCGAGCGGGAGCTGGTTCCATCAGCGAGTTTTGTCTATTGGGCAAGCCTGTCATTTTAGTACCAAGCCCAAACGTGGCTGAAGACCACCAAACAAAAAACGCCATGGCACTTGTAAACAAAGACGCCGCCATCTACGTGAAAGACGCAGAGGCCCCTGAAGTGTTGCTATCAACAGCCCTACAAACGGTGACTGATGACAACAAACTGGCCTTATTGTCTCGCAATATTAAAAAATTAGGACTGAAAGACTCTGCAGACATTATTGCTGAGGAAGTGATAAAACTTGCCGGGGGAGGACAATAAGATAATCATGACAATGGAAATCGACGATATCAAAGCAGTATATTTCGTGGGAGCGGGTGGCATCGGCATGAGTGCCATCGCCCGATATTTCATTCACAGGGGGATGGTCGTGGCCGGATACGACAAGACACGGACAGAGCTTACCAAGCAATTGGAACGCGAGGGCATGATGATCCACTACGAAGAAAATGTGGACGAGATACCACAAGCATGTCGAGACAGCAGCTCTTGCCTTGTGGTCTACACCCCAGCCATCCCTGCTGAGCACCGAGAATTGCAATATTTTCGCGCCAATGGTTTTGAGATGCAAAAACGAGCGCAAGTGTTAGGAACGCTCACTCGCACCCACAAGGGACTGTGCGTGGCTGGCACTCATGGCAAAACGTCTACCTCAACCATGTGCGCTCACATCATGCATCAGAGTCACTTGGGATGCAACGCCTTTCTCGGTGGCATCTCGAAGAACTACGACAGCAACTATATCCTATCTGACAAAAGCGACTATGTGGTGATAGAGGCTGACGAATTTGATCGCTCATTCCATTGGCTTTCGCCATGGATGACGGTTATAACATCCACCGACCCCGACCATCTTGACATATATGGTACCAAAGAGGCATACCTTGAGAGTTTCCGCCATTATACCGAACTTATCCAGCCCGGTGGCGCACTCATCATACATACTGACCTTGAAATGCAGGCAGACGTGCAACAAGGTGTTAACACTTATACCTATAGCCGTGAACAAGGCGATTTCCACGCCGAAAACATTGTCATTGACAAAGGTGAAATAACATTTGATTTCATCTCACCAATAAAATCCGTGATAGGCGTCAAGCTTGGGCAACCCATCCCCATCAACATCGAGAATGGGGTAGCCGCTATGGCAATGGCTCAGCTATGTGGGTGCACTGCTGACGAGCTGAAATATGGCATGGAGACATATCATGGTGTGAAGCGACGCTTCGATTTCAAAATTCGCACACCTAAACACGTTCTCCTATCCGACTACGCGCACCATCCCAAAGAAATTTTGCAATGCGCCAAAAGTCTTAGGGAACTATACCCAGATCGAAAACTCACCGTCATTTTCCAGCCGCACCTCTACACCCGCACTCGCGACTTTTATCAAGACTTTGCCCATGCGCTCAGCCATTTTGACGAAGTGATACTCACCGAGATTTACCCAGCTCGCGAAAAACCTATTCCCGGCATCACGTCGCAACTCATTTACGACAACCTCGAACAGGGTGTTGAGAGACTTATTATTGATAAAGACAGCGTGCTTGAGCTCGCAAAGAAACGGGATTTTGACGTGCTCACGATCTTGGGCGCAGGCGATTTGGACAATGCCGTGCCTGCCATAGCCAAAATAATAAAAGAGAAGGACGAACGCTCACCACAAGATTGAGCCATAAATTGACATGCATATCAACTGGAGAAAAACCACGATCATCGCACTCGATGTAATCCTTGCAGGATATATCATCATTGCCATCACCGCGTTTGACAGGCCAAACGCAGAGCAACGAATATGCACACAGGTTAACATCAATATCGAGGACGAGGCCACCAATGGTTTTATCAATGCCACGGAGATAAAAAAAAGACTGGAAAAAAGCAAACTCTACCCTCTTTCCAAACTCATGGCAGACATCAACACGCGCGTCATCGAAGAGACATTGGAACAAAGTCCGTTTGTCAAGCAAGCCGAATGTTACAAGACAGAGAATGGGCACGTTTCCATTTCGCTGACCCAACGCATGCCATCGCTGCGCATCAAAGCCATCAATGGCGACGACTATTACATCGATGACAAGCACAGTATCATGCCCAACTCACATTACACCAGCGATCTGATCATCGCCACGGGGTATATCAACAAGTGGTACGCACGCCATTACATATCCTATTTGGCCGAGTCTCTCAACGCGAGCGAGTTTTGGAAAAACCAAATAGTACAGATCAACGTGCTGCCCGATCATGGAGTAGAGCTGGTGCCACGCGTCGGAAACCATATCATCTATATAGGGCAGCTGCCCGAAACTAAATACACCAGCATGAGACAAAAGATGATTACTGATTATGTGCAGAAAAAAATGGACCGTTTGGAAAAATTTTATCGATACGGACTCTCACAGGCTGGATGGAACAAATACTCGTATATCAACGTAGAATTTGACAACCAAATCATTTGCAAGAAGAAAGAATTGAATTGAAAATTATTATATACCTATGGCAGAATTTATAGTAGCGATCGAACTTGGGTCGTCTAAGATGACCGGCATCGCGGGCAAGAAAAATCTCGATGGGAGCATCAGTGTTCTCGCAGTCGTGAAAGAAGACTCCTCGTCGTGCGTTCGAAAAGGTGTTGTCTATAACATTGACAAGACGGTACAGACACTCACCAATATCGTTAAAAAGTTAGAAACCACACTCAAAGCTAAAATAGCACACGTGTATGTGGGAGTAGGCGGACAATCTATTCGGAGCGTTAGAAACACGCATGTCAAGGAACTTCCCAATGACACTATCGTCACACAAGACATGGTTAACGAGCTGATGGACGCCAATCGCAGCATGCAATACACCGATCAAGAGATACTTGATGCAGCAACCCAAGAATACAAGTTGGACAACCAGTATCAACTCGACCCCGTGGGTATACAGTGCTCGCACCTTGAGGGCAACTTCTTGAACATACTTTGGCGGCGCACTTTCTACCGCAATATCAACAAATGCTTTGACAACGCAGGCATAGCCATTGCCGAAATGTACCTTTCGCCATTAGCACTCGCCGACGCGGTGCTCACCGATAGCGAGCGTAGGAGTGGTGCGGTCTTGGTGGATTTAGGTTCTGATACCACTACCGTCTGCGTATATTACAAAAATATACTGCGACACCTTGCAGTCATACCATTGGGCAGTAACAACGTTACCAAAGACATTGCTTCTCTTCAAATGGAGGAGGAACAGGCAGAAAAACTCAAACTAAAACATGGCAACGCCTATACCGAGACAGCCGACATAGACGCCGATGCTACCTATACCATCGACCCCGAACGCAGCATTCCTGCGCGCGTTTTCATCGAGTTAGTGGAGGCGCGCATGCAAGAGATCATTGAAAACGTATGGTGCCAAGTGCCAAACGAATATTACGACAAGCTCATTGGGGGGATCATCCTCACGGGTGGAGGCTCAAACATGTGCAACATTGAGCGCGCGTTCCGAAACCACACGCACGTGGAAAAAATCAGAATAGCAAAATTTGTTACCCACACCATCAACTCTCACCTGCCCGCCATCAACGTCAAGGACGGCACGATGTGCACTGTGCTTGGACTGTTGGCCAAGGGAGACATGAACTGTGCGGGCGATGAGTTTAGCAAAGACCTATTTGGGGCCGACGAACGCCCGGCTCAAACCGACACTCCCAAAGAGCCTCGTCCGCTGAGTGAGATAACAGGAAAGGGCATCGTTCAGACCGAGGCTGAAAAGGCTGCCGAGGAGGAGCGTAAGCAAAAAGAGGCAGAAGAGCGTGAGCGACAACGGAAAATAGAAGAGGAAGAAGAAGCCAACCGTAAGGCTCAACGTGAGAACTCATTCGTCAACAAAACCATCAAGGGCATGAAAAACTTCTTCAAGAAAATGGTAGACGAAGAAGATGATGACAAATAACGAACCCAAGCAAACAACAGATATTATGTCAGACAACAACAATAACATCGAGAACAATAAGCCGTCAATCCTCGACTTTGGCGCGCCAACCCAAGAAAATTGTATTATCAAAGTAATAGGCGTTGGAGGTGGAGGCGGCAATGCCGTGAACCACATGTATCGCGAGGGTATTCATGACGTGTCATTTGTATTGTGCAACACCGACGCGCAGGCCCTCAACGACTCTCCCGTTCCAGTGCATTTGCAGCTGGGTAGTGAGGGCTTAGGCGCTGGCAACAGGCCTGCTCGTGCCCGGGAGGCAGCCTTGGAGAGCATGGACGACATACGCCGAATGCTCAGCGACGGCACCAAAATGGCATTCATCACTGCAGGAATGGGTGGCGGCACTGGTACCGGCGCTGCCCCCATCATAGCCCAAGTGAGCAAGGAAATGGACATTCTGACCGTTGGTATCGTCACCATACCGTTCCGCTTTGAGGGCCCCAAAAAGATAGACCAAGCGCTTGACGGTGTAGAGGAAATGGCCAAGCACGTGGACGCGCTGCTTGTTATCAACAATGAGCGATTGCGTGAGATATACCCCGACCTCACCGTGGTAAACGCCTTTGGCAAAGCCGACGACACTCTCAGCGTGGCAGCCAAAAGCATAGCCGAGATCATCACCATACACGGTATTATCAACGTAGACTTCAACGATGTGAAAACCGTGCTTAAGGATGGAGGCGTTGCCATCATGAGCACAGGATACGGCGAGGGCGACGGACGTGTGAAAAAAGCTATAGAAGACGCGCTCAACTCCCCGTTACTTAACAACAACAATGTCTTCAACTCCAAAAAAATATTGCTTTTCATCAATTTCTGCGATGAGAAAGACGAGAATCAAGGATTACTGATGGAGGAGATGAACGACGTGAACGACTTCATGGCCAAGTTTGGAGAAGACTTTGAGATAAAATGGGGTATCGCCACCGATCCAGAATTGGGCAACAAAGTGAAGATTACGATCCTTGCCACAGGCTTTGGCGTGGAAGACGTGGAACCCATTGATCGACGCGGCAGGCACTCGCAAGAAGAGGCTAACCGCATAGCTGAGGAGGAAGAGAAAGCCGCCGAGCGGCAAGAGCGGCGTAATAGATATTATGGTAGCGACTCCGGAAACAAACAATACAAACGTCGCCCACACCTCTATCTGTTCAGCCAAGATGATCTTGATAACGAAGACGTGATACTTGCTGTGGACAATTCGCCCACCTACAAACGCACAAGGCAAATGCTTGACGAGATACGCAATCTTGCAAACGGTCAAAATGCCCCGTCAGACACGGAGCCAAGTCAAGACACCGTACAGGGAATGATCAGCTTCGTATAGATAGATTGGATCACGCTCGTTGCCAATACTTGCATATTGATAAAAGAAACATCAGCATTTTCAATTTTACACTAAATACCAATAATTATGGCCACACTATTCGACAAAGTTAGCGGCGACATCCGAGCCGCCATGAAGGCCCGAGACAAAGTTCGCACCGAGGCCTTGCGCAACATTAAAAAATATTTCATCGAGGCCAAAACCGCACCCGGTGCCAACGATACTCTGGACGACGATACCGCTCTCAAAATACTCCAAAAACTTGCCAAGCAAGGCGAAGAAAGTGCCAACACGTACACCCAAGCTGGCAGAAACGATCTCGCGGATGAGGAGTTGGCACAGGTAGCTGTTGTCAAGGAGTATCTTCCACAGCCGCTTTCAGAAGCAGAAATAGAGGCCAAGGTCAAGGAAATTATCGCCCAGACAGGTGCCGTCGACATGAAATCTATGGGCCAAGTGATGGGCATGGCCACCAAACTAATGGCAGGGAAGGCCGATGGCAAAGCCATTTCGGCTATCGTTCGAAAGTTGCTAAGCTAATCGTTGGGCCATACTTGCCCTGCAAAACTGCCAATATTATATGTCTCGAACATTCCAATGGAATGTTCGAGACATATATTTTATAGTTATTAATAGTACACGATAGATGTTTCTTTGGCTCAACTGATATTTAATGGGAGAGCTAAAGGCTCAGTAAGTATTCACTTTTGGTGGGCACCGTAGGTCTCTACAAGTGTGGTAACCATGTATAACCGCAATTAGGATTAAAAACAGGAAGGCATGATGTTGGCATAAAAGTTCACACGCGCAAATTTCTACCGCGCTCAGACGCCTCTCGAATCCGGTGCTGCTGTCTTCATTCATTCTTCGCTCCCCACTCTTCTCTCCTTACTCCTTATTCTTCATTTTATAAAATATAATTACTGTTTTTTTGATCATTATTTTTGAGTCATCCAGAGCAAAAAGGGCTATCTTTTTTTGTCAAAACCAAGTAGAGCGTTACCAAAAATCATAAGAGGGCTGCGATTGGTGCTTGCTCATAGCATGATTAGGCCTTATTCGCAGCGCGGAAGAGCCTTAATCACACTGTGATTACAACCTTATCATCATGCCATTTGATACTCAACCGCAGACCACAAAATAGGAGAATAAAGGCTATTTTTTAAAAGACGCTGAATCTCAGCCATTTACAAACTATCGCAGTTTTTGCGTATTTCGGACGAAAGCAAACTTATTTTTAAATAAGCGAATTTGAGAGGGCGTTTTGTTCAAATAATTGACTATTTCTAATTTTTCAAAAACTGTGTTCAGGACAAGCAAGTTTTTAAAGAGAAAAACCGAAAATGCGTAAATATTCTGTCGCCATCTCGAAGCGTACACACTCCCCATTCGCCCCCACCTATGTTGTAACATGGCGAGCGTCTCCTCAAAACACGCACGGGCATTTATTGTACCAATGGGTTAATCTCAATAGCAAAATGAAACGCCACACTTTTTCCACTGAGCCGTTTATTTTACCAACATTCCACCATAATTTATACATATAGTAGCGGCAAGCATAGAGAGCCCTAAGCTATTTGGTTAGCATAATGGAAACGGCTCTCAACCACACCCTATTGAATTAGATACCAATGGCGTCGTAATTGAGTTCTAATGTTGAAACGATTGCTAAAATAGTATCTTTTTTTTTATTGCCCATATCTTCCAATATTCAGACATACGCTATGCTCTTTTTTTGAGACAACACGCTGTACGCATGAACATACACAAATATCAAACCACTTTATTATTGGCATCAGCCTTATCATGTTCATGGCATTTTGATTAGGTTTTTGAGCATCATTAACACATTAAAAAACGATTAATGTTTGTTATGTTAATATCTAATAACACCGGTTTTATGTATGTTTGTAATAAACACACACACAAACCTAAGAATTTTCTTGTAAACATAACAGCAATATGTGTAAAACAAGGAATTGTATAACTTTTTTAATCAAATGTGTAAATTTTTGCACTTATTATTTGGAACGTATCGAAATGTTTTTTAACTTTGTCATCAGATCTTAATCATTATTTATATTATTTTTATTAAAAGAGAGAAGTTATGGTTAAAAGACTTACTATGTTATTAGCCGGCTTATTCATCACAATTGGTGTAGCGCTGGCACAGTCTCAAGTCTCGGGTACCGTTACCGACGAGAATGGCGAACCCATAGTGGGCGCGGCCATTCGCGTGGTAGGTACCAAAACGGGAACAGTAACTGACGGAAATGGGCGTTTTGTACTTTCTGCCCCTGCCAATTCCCAATTGGAAATTACCTACATCGGAATGCTTCCGAAAAAGGTGAAAGCGGGTCAGAATGTTAAAGTCGTCCTCAGCACAAACAACACCCAGCTGGACGAGGTGATGGTTGTGGCCTATGGTACCCAGAAGAAATCAGCTTTTACGGGTTCCGCGGCTGTCGTAAAATCAGAAGATTTGGCTAAACACATCACAACAAATGTGACTGATGCTTTGGTCGGTACAGTCTCTGGCTTGCAGATGCGTGGTGGAACAGGACAGCCTGGGTCTGGTACTGGTGCAATGAATATTCGTGGTATATCCTCCATGTACGCCGGAACAGAACCGTTGATTATTGTGGATGGAGCTCCATATCCAGCAAGCCTGTCCAACATTTCACCTAACGACATTGAGTCTGTCACCGTTTTGAAGGATGCCGCTTCTGCAGCATTGTACGGTGCACGTGGCGCTTCTGGTGTGATTATTGTCACTACCAAGACCGGCAAAAACACAGAGGCCGAAGTGAGTGTAGATATCAAAATGGGTTCAAACTCACGTGCTGTTCAGGATTATGATTATATAACTGACCCCGGAGCTTATTATGAGGCCTATTATACCCAACTACACAATTATGCTATGGAAAAGGGAGTTAAAGACCCTCTGGCATGGAGCAACACGCAACTTTTAAAACAGCTGAAGTATAATCTTTACACCGTCCCAAATGGTGAGACGCTCATTGGTGCCAACGGCAAGCTCAATCCTAATGCTACTTTAGGGCATGGTTACGAATATAATGGTGTGAACTATTACCTCTTGCCCGACAATTGGCTTGATACTGCCTACAAAAACTCTTTCAGACAAGAATACAATGTCAATGTAAAGGGTAGTAACAACAAGATTTCATACTATACAAGCATAGGCTATTTGAAAGACGATGGTGTGGTAGAATACTCTGGCTACGACCGCTTCACGGCTCGTTTCAAAGCTGATTACCAAGCTAAAAAATGGTTGAGAACAAGTGCCAACGTGGGTTATGTGTCAAGCAAGACCAAATCTAACCCAAATATGGGTACCGACTATAACTCAACAAACCTGATGTATTACGCTACGATGATGGCACCTATTTACCCCATTTACGTGCGCGTAAAAGATGCAAACGGCAATGTCATGATAAAGAAGGACCAGTATGGGAATGATGCTTACGACTATGGTGTGCCTTCTAATGGATATGGTGGCATAACACGCCCATTCTTGTCCACGGGTAACCCGCTTGGTGCCAACAGATACAATGAAACCCTTGCGGATTTCAACCAGCTCAATGGTACGTTCGCTGCTGATATCTATTTTACCGAGCAACTAAAGTTTAATGCCACAAGTAGTATCACTTGGGGACAGACTCGCTATTCGTGGTTTACCAATCCATTCTATGGCCCTGGCGTGAGTACCAATGGTGGACTGCAAAAGGAATTTGAGCATAGCATGCGCCAAAACCATATTCAGACATTGACTTACAACAATACGTTTGACAAACACTCTTTGACAGCCATGTTAGGACATGAGTATTATAAGAGTTCGCTTAATGATTTGAGTGGTAACAGAACGGGATGTTTCAATCCTGATATTCGCGAGTTGAACGCTTTTGCGAAAGTTGTCGATGCCGGTTCTTACGAAACAGGATATAATGTAGAGGGATATTTCGCTAATTTACTATACAATTTTGATGAGAAATACTATGGTTCCGCTTCTTTCAGACGCGACGCCACATCCCGATTCGCATCAAAGCCCAAGGATCACAGATGGGGTAATTTCTGGTCTGTCGGAGGTGCATGGCTCATCTCTAAAGAGAGCTTTATGCAGAACACAGCTAATTGGCTTGATCAATTGAAACTCAAAATATCTGTCGGTCAGCAGGGTAATGACAACATTCCTAACTACGCCTACATTGATACTTACAGAATTATCAAAGCTAATGACACGCAGATGGCTCCTAAGTTCAATAGGCTCGGCAACGAGGATATCACGTGGGAGACAACAACCAACTTTAACGTTGGATTGGAATTTAGCCTTTGGAAGAGCCGCTTGACAGGTAGTCTTGATGTATATTCAAAGAAGACTTCCAATTTGCTTTTCTGGCTTTCAGTACCTGAGTCGGCTGGAACTCGAGGTTACTACGGCAACTTGGGTGACATTAGAAACACTGGCGTCGAGCTGAATTTAGCTGGTGCTATCATCAAAACTCATGATATGGAGTGGGATCTGAATGTGAATATATCACACAATGCCACCAAGATTCTAAGCCTGCCTAAGTCTAAGACTGAAATTAATGGAGGATTTTCCGAAAGCAACGGTCCTCGCACATATCAAAACTGGTTCGAGGAGGGCGGTTCGCTTTACAACGCTTTCATGCCATCTTATGCTGGCGTAAACGAAAAGGGCGAAGCCACATACTGGGTGGACGAGGAACTGAAAGGCTCTCTGTCTAAGCCCGGAAAGAACTATTCGAGCAAGACCACAGACCCCAACCAGGCTTCGCGCTATGTACATGGTTCGGTATTGCCAGATTGTTTTGGTGGATTCGGCACCTCTTTCCGTTATAAAGGTTTTGACCTCAGTTTATCATTCGATTATCAGATTGGTGGCAAGGTGTATGATATACGATACGCCAACTTGATGAGGCCGAGTGCAAGTCCGCGAGATGCTGGTCATAATATCCATAAAGATTACGTCAAATCATGGTCTTCAACCAACACTGGCTCTGATATCCCACGCTGGCAATACGGTGATAAATACACTACAGCTGTGTCAGACCGCTTCCTTACTGATGCCTCTTACCTGAACTTCCAGTCGTTCACGATTGGCTATACTTTCAAGAAGGGTATGATTCCGTTTATCTCTAAGCTCAGAATCTATGCCGCCGGTGAGAACCTTGGGTTCATCTCAAAACGCAAGGGCTTGGATCCTCGTTATTCATACGATGGCAATACAACCGTGTCGCCTTATTCTCCAACGAGAAATATCTCCGGAGGTATCCAGGTGTCATTCTAAAAAAAAACATTAATAGAAAGTTACGACAATGAAACTGAACAAACATATAATAGCATTAGCTATAGCGAGCTTCACGCTTTCGGGTTTGACAGGTTGTATAGAGGAACTCGATCCGAAGAGTACAACGGTCACGAAAGATCAAGCATATAATGCCCCGGGGGCATATGACAACTTTGTAAGTGCAATCACATCTTCTCTTGCGGGACAGTTCACTTACAGTGGATCTAATTGGAACGCCAATGATTTCGGTTATCCAGCATTCTTTATCATGCGTGATGTTGAAGGGCAGGATATCTTTCAGGGACACCTAAACTGGTTTGACGCATGGTATACGTGGAGTGGATACCTTGGTCCTTCATACGCATATACACAGATGCCTTGGACCTATTATTACCAGTGGGTAAGAAATTGTAACACTGTTCTTGATATCGCAGGTGAGAAACCAGAGCCCGCCAAGGTACATGGAGCTGGCATTGCACATGCCATGCGTGCGATGTTCTATTTGGATATGGCCAGAATGTATTGCCCCACTACCTACGCGCTTAACAAAGAGGCGCTAACGGTACCCAAAGTTATCAATGGCATGACCAAGGAAGAATGGGCGCACAACAAGCGCATGACGAACAAAGAGGCGTTTGAATTTATTCTGTCAGACTTGGACATCGCGGAGAAACAGTTGGCTGATTACAAGCGCAATGATATTTATACGCCTGACCTCTCTGTCGTTTATGGACTTAAAGCCCGTACATACCTCACCATGGAAGATTGGGCTAACGCCGAGAAGTACGCCAAACTGGCTCAGCAAGGCTACCAAATAATGGACGAGGCTCAGTACACAAGCCGTGAGACTGGCTTCAATACGCCCAACGAAGCATGGATGTTCGGATTTAAATACAAGGAAGAAGACCCGAACATTCGTGACAACGACGGCGACTGTTCATGGGCTTCCATGATGTGCCTCGAAATCGACCCTGACAAATCAGGTTGCGGATACGCTGCCAACTATGGTCAGCAAATGTTTATAGACCGCCATCTTTATGAAACCATACCTTATTCAGACTTCAGGAAAAAATGCTTCGTCGACTTCAAGATAGACGAAAATTGCAAAACCGCCAAAGAGAAAGTGGAAGCTCTGAAAGCTTATTCCAACTATCCAGATTGGGTACATGGCTCCGCTTACGACACGCCGTCTGATATTAAGGGTGTGAACAATGTAGGTGGCTTGGGCATGAAGTTCCGTGTTATTGGTGGCCAAGCTGGTCACGAAAACCAACACATCGGATTTGCAGTATCGGTTCCTTTCATGCGCGTTGAGGAAATGAAACTCATCGAGATAGAAGCTGTCGGCATGCAAAATGAAGCTCGTGGCATTGCTATGCTCACCGAGTTTGCCAAGTCGCGTGATCCTAAGTTTGTATATGGAACACATAATGACGCTTACTACAACAAATCCACTTCTCAGTTCAGAAATGAGGTATGGTGGCAGCGTCGAGTTGAACTTTGGGGCGAGGGTTTCGCCACATTCGATATCAAACGTCTGAATAAGGGTGTGATTCGCAGCTATCCCAAGAGCAACCATATTGATTTGTATCGTTGGAACTCTGAGAAGGTGCCAGTTGTCATGACAAATGTCTTTGGCTTGCAGGAGATGAATTACAACTATGAGATGACGCAGAACGAAACACCACAATCTCCAGAGGGCAACTCTCCAGAGTTTAATTGGTAAAATGGGATTTTTATGCTACGCAATCATTATAGGGATATATTATCAAAACATTTTTAATCTCATTTGATTGACTTAGTATAAAAATAATAAAAGTGTGCTTGGTTTCTACCATTGCAACACTCCCTGATAAAAATGTAGGAGCTTTGTATTCTAACGAACGCAAAGCTCCTTTTTCATTTCCACCTCGTCTTGTGCATAATACGAAGTTTAAAAATTGCGGTAAAATTTGATAACGTAATTTTCTTTCTTGTCACTACCAATACCAAATCGATTGCTAATGCTGGGATAAGGATATGTTAAGAATTTATTGTAACCTTTTTTCCAAAATATGTCCAGTTAGCCTTTTATCTTGAAATAGAGTCTCTGCTTGCGACAATACAGTTGAAAGGAGATGGATTGCAAAATGAAGAACGATAGATATGGGCATGGTGGCATAAGTCGTGCCAGCGATTTCACACCTTGTTTCTCAGCCACAATCCCAAGAAACGGTCATACACTATGTAGCCGTCAGGCTGGCGGTATACCAGCTGTTTGTTCTCCAACGCGCCAAGCGCGAGACGCACGCTGCTCACCGCTGGCAGCCGATGGCGGGTCATAAAGGTTTGCGACAACGGTTCTTTCACCACTCGCTCCTTGGCAATGGCCCTGAGCAGCAAGGCTTGGTTGTCGGTCAGGGCAAGGTAGATGGAGGACAACGCCGTGGACATCTTGTTCAATATCGTGTCAAAAGCCCGGCTCACGGCATCTTTGTCAAGCTCTGTGTCTGTCATGGTGTAAAGCTGGTGCAACATGGTCTGCACGTACCACGTCTGCCCATCCACCATATCATAGAGATAGGCAAAGTCATCAGCGTGCATTGTTCTGCCTTGTTTGGCAAAGTGACGGTTGGCAAAATCCAAGTACTTGTCCTCCTTAATCACGTCCAAGCTCATCAGTTGTGAGGCCATGTAGAATGGTCGGTTGGCCGACAGGAACATCTCCGACATCAAGTGTTGTTGACTTCCGGAAAAGATGAAATAAGCGTTGTCGATAAACTGTATTTGCGACCTTAGCAAAGCTTCAAGCCCTCGTTCGGGGTACTCCGTGACTTGCTGGAACTCGTCAAAAGCTATATAGCACCTCTTGCCCGAGCGCCTGACATACTCGAATATCCGTTCCACGGTACTGTCTTGCTTGCGTTCTTCCACGTCGAGTGACAACGTGGGCAACCCCGTAAACTCATCCATGCTTATTGTGACACGCAAGCCCTTGAACATCTCCGACACTTTTCGCATGGCTGATTGCCAGTTGTTGTCAAGTTTTTGCACCACGCTCGTAGCCATCACGTCTATGAAGTCGCGCTGGTTTCGTGTGTTCAATATGTCTATGTAGATGCACGCCACGTCCTTGCCTGAGGCTTCCATCCTGTTGAACACATGCTTTATCAATCCAGATTTGCCTATCCTGCGCGGTGATATCAACGCTATGTTACTCTCGTTATACAGTGCGTTGATCAATTGTCCAGTCTCGTCCTCGCGGTCACAAAAGTATTCAGGACCCTTGTATCCATATTCCACGAATGGGTTGTTAAGCGGTTTCATGTTTTATGCTATATGTTTTATGAAGTGCAATTTACAACTTATTTTTTATTCCGCCAAGCATCTATCATAAAATATTCTGGCACTGTGCCTATACACCTCGGTACGCGTCCAGCGCATTCTTTTGCAACACGGACTGTTCTGTAACGTATAAAAAACGTAAAATGCGTAATGTCATTTTTTTCGACAATAATTGAAATAAAATGTTTTTTTCTTTGGATAAATGGCCCAAACAGCGTATTTTTGTAAAATATGGTTAATAAATATCATAGCAATGAATAACCACTCACCCAACAGATTTTTTTTTCTTAAGCTGTTGTTCCTATTTTTTTCATTGACCGTTACGGCCATACCAGTGCGTCGAGGTCAATTCAAGACCATACGCCTCATTGATGGAAGCACGGTGAGAGTAGAGGCTCGGGGCGACGAGTACACGCACTATTGGCAGTCGGCCGATGGCACTTGCTACGTGCCCGATGGCCTTACAGGCCTCTATCGTGAGACAGACGCCACCACCTTGGGTGCCAAGGCCCTTGCCAAGCGTGGTGCTATCGTTCGCCCGCGTGCCCACCGCATACCCGATCGTCGCTGTCAAGCAGGCAGTGGTAACCTCTTCAAGGGCATGAAACGCGGGCTTATCATCCTTGTGGATTTCAGAGGAAAAACATTCAGCATGCCCAACCCACAGCGCGTCTACGACCAAATTGCCAACGCCGAGGGTTACCGTGAGAACGGCTTCAAGGGCAGCGTGCGCGACTATTTCTTGGCGCAAAGTCACGGCATGTTCAATTTGTCGTTCGACGTGGTCGGCCCCGTGTCAATGCCTCATCCCTATTCTTACTATGGACGCAACAACGATGCCAATGTGGGTGAGATGATTCGCGACGCATGTGTAGCCGTTGACGCTAAGGTGGATTTCTCCCAATACGACTGGGATGGCGACGGCGAGGCCGAAGAAGTGTTTGTGCTCTACGCAGGCTATGGGCAGTCTGACCATTCCGAAATTGACGATTACATTTGGCCGCACATGTTCGCTTTGTCTGGCAGTCCCAATCATTCCGTCAGAAATCTCAAGCTTGACAACACCGTTATAGACATTTACGCCTGCGCTAACGAGTTGGCGAACAACAACAAGCTCAACGGCATCGGCACGTTTTGCCATGAGTTTTCGCATTGCATGGGGTTTCCTGACATGTACGACACGTCTGGAGGTGGCAACTTTGGCATGGGCTCTTGGGACCTGATGGATTATGGTTCTTACAACGATAACGGCTTCACGCCATGCGGATACTCTGGCTACGAGAAGATGATATGTGGCTGGGCGTCGCCCGTGGAACTTGCCACCGAAACCAAAGTAAGTGGCATGCAGTCGTTGGCAGATCAAGGACAGAGCTACATATACTACAATTCGTCCAATCGAAACGAATACTATATATTGGACAATCGGCAACAACGTGGCTACGACATCGCCCTGCCTGGGCACGGGCTGCTCATCACTCACGTGGATTATGACAAAAACGCATGGGACAATAACATTGTCAACACCATCTGTTGGAGCGACGACCCCAACAAAGACAACCCTCATCAACGGCTCACCATATTCCCTGCCGACAACATTCCCAGCATTTATGACGAGGGGGACGACGCCTATCCCTACCATGACAACAACCGCTTGTGCAAAGATTCCAGTCCAGCGTCCAAGTTTTACAACGCTGATCCGCAATATGGCGAGAATCCACCGTTTGGCTTTTTTGATATTACGGAGCATGCCGATGGCACCATATCATTCCATTTTAGAGAGGATAACGCTTCTCCCGAAACGCCGCCAGACGATTCCAACCACAACGAGTCGGTATTGTTCTATGAGTCTTTTGACAAATGCGTCGGCTCGGGTGGCAACGATGGCAAGTTTAAAGGCTCCGTGGCCATAGGCAAGTTACAACCCGATCATGTAGGTTGGGCGGCCGATTATGGATATGGTGGCGACCATTGTGCGCGTTTTGGCAAATCGAAAAACGGCACAGGCGTGGCTGTCACACCTACGTTCGTTCTTGCGGGTGACACCGCCACGCTCACGTTCAAGGCTGCCTGTTGGGATGCCAAAGGTGACGGAAACAATTTGTTCTTAACACTGAGAGGTGCCAAAGCCAAGTTTGTCGATACTGACGCAAGCAGCTCCCAACTCACTATGGCCAAGGGCGCATGGACCACCTACACGCTGAAAATGGTGGGTAAGGGCAGTGCCACGCTCACATTCTCGCCCTATCGACGCTTCTTTCTTGACGAGGTCAAGATAACACGGTCTGGTGAACAGCCACTCACAGGTATCAAGTGCATAGGGGGGCATTTGCCCAAATCAAAGAGAATATATAGCATTGATGGCCGCTATGTAGGGTCAGACTACTTGATTTTGCCACGAGGGGTATATATTGTGAATGGGAAAAAAGTGGTTAAGGAGAAATAGTAAGAAAAAATATTGCTACTTCACAACTCACATTTTTCAATTTACAATTAGCGTCATGGCGCGCGCTCAATTTTAGGTTTAGACAGGTTTATTTCGCGGCTCGCCTGTCCCATTGTCGCAACAACAATTGAAAGTATACCTCGCGCAAAGCATTTCGCGCGTTCACGTGTCGTCGAAGTTGCTCCACGCACGCGTTCTCGGCGAGCAGTCGCTCCACGTTATAGCTATAATAGGAATGGTCCGCGGCGGTGGTGTCAAGCAAGTTGTTGCCCATTCGCATGTATTCGGCTCCGCCGAGGGCGAAGGGGGCCAGCGTTGGCAGAATGTCGTCGTGCGAGCCCCAACGGTCGGTCAGGCGGCCGTAAGCGGCGCGGCGCAACGCTGGCGGCAAGTATATGTAGAGTGGCACGGAGTATTGCCAGCGTCTATCCACCACCTCGTAGTTGAGGATAGACCTTACATTATGGTCGCCCGTGATGACGAGGATAGTATTGCCGGCTGCCTTGGAAGCCTTGAAACGGTCCAGGAATCGAGCCAGCGCCCTGTTGTAATACCTGAAACCCGTGAGATACTTACCCAAGACCTTGTGATCTCTCTCGGCGAAGCACGATTTTTTGTAGGTATCGGCGGCTATGGGCGGCAAGCACAAATGTTCCGGAAACTCGAAAGGCGGGTGGTTGGTGGTGGTCATCACCACAGTCATTATGGGCTTCGCGCGTTTCTCGCCCATCTGCCTTAGCAGCGCATCGAATAGATGCTCGTCGTACACGCCAACGCTGTTGTACCGCGCCCGTGGATCGTCTCTCAGAATATGGAACTTGTCGTAAATTCGATCGAAGCCTTGGCACGCCAGCGCTTCGGCGCTGTTTTCCCAAGCCATGTCCATGCCCGACATGAACTCCGTGTCGTAACCACAACTCTTGAAAGGCAACGCCAACGAGGTAGGCAACTGCGCCAAACGGTATTTGGAGGCGAAGAAGCGCGGGAAAGGCGTTGCCACGGTCAGGTTCTCGATAGAGGCTATCGTGCCATTTTGCACAGATTGGAAACGCCTGAACAACAGATCGGCATCGAAATGCTTGCGCAAGCCCATGTACATGTCGCAGCCTGGCCCATCCAATTCGAACAGGTAGTTGCTCCAACTCTCGCCATAAATTATCACGACATTTGGCTTGAGAAGCATCGCTTTCCTTGGCGCTCGGACGAACAGCGCGCGCCTCAACGCCGCCATCGTGTCCCCGCACTCCACACTCACCGCTCCCTTTGTGTAAATTTCGAGGGCCTGGCCGAGCGAGATAAAACCATATTGGGCCAAGACATCGCTCGCACTTCTGAGCTTGAACGCGTCTCGTTTCTCCTTGAGAGCCTTTTTCAGCATATAGGGAGCGTTAGGCACGATGTCGTTAATCGTCTTGTTGTCAGAAACGAAAGTGTCCTCTATCTGCAACGGGAAGCGCCACACCGAGCCACGCATACAGACGGCCAAGGCTAACAGGAACGGAATCCACCATGCCTGTTGCCACCGTCGTGACACCGGCATTGGGCAACGCTCTATCCGTTGGGCAACGACAAAGAGCAGCCATGCCGTCACGACAAGCGCAAAGCCATACCACAGACAGTGGTATTCTTCCCATACAGTTTGCAACAATCCTATCGGGCCTTCGTTGAAAAAGTCGAAAAAAACAATGTTGATATGCGACTGGAAATTGGCATAAAATCCCAAATCCACGCATCCAAGCGCGACCACCAACGTCTCCACCACCGCAAAATACCACTTGCGAAACCTTGCCACCGCAACCTCCCATTGACGCATGGGGCGCGCCGAAACGGCCAAGGATAGCAGCGAAGGCAATGCGACAGCATAGGCGGTCACTTGCAAGTCAAATCGCAAGGCGTTGAATACCATGCGCGAAAGAACGGACTGTTGCCCATCAAAGATTTGCCACTGCACGAAAAACAAGACAAAGGTCGCGCGCAATACGGCTAAAATAAAGATGATGACCAAAGCGTGTTCGGCGAGCCTCTTCAGCGCAGTGGGGATTGGTGCCATAGGCTGTGTTAGATGATGACTTTTTAAAAAAAACGGACAGTTCGTCATGATATTGTAACAAGTGAGAAGATTTTGTTTCTTTTCAAGGCGTTATAAGCTAAGGGCGAATGTTTTTTGATAGCTCAAGCGCCCCCCTTAAAACCAACAGGTGGCATGCCTTTGCCCATTTTTTCTTTCACGTCATTATTTTGAAAGCCAAGGATGTAGAGCTGCGCAACAGATAAGAAACGGAGGCGTGGCAGCACAAAGGAGAGGGCACGATGGTGGCGCCACACAAAAGTATCAGGAGAACAAAGCATACGTTTCAATTTGGATACATGCCGAACGACACCTTTAAATTCGATGGCAACAGGCGGCTTCTTCATTTCTCGAACAGCGCGCAACGCTGGGCGGAACGCTATTTTGTCAATATAGCAGTTGTTTTTCAACACTTATCTTTGCCAATAGCCGAAAAGGTGGTAACTTTGCATGTAGTAATGTGTTAATAAAAAATTTATAATAACGTTAAGAAATATAATTATGGGTAAGAAGGCTCTTTTGATGATTCTCGATGGATGGGGAATCGGCAAACATGGTAAAGGTGATGTTATTTACAACACTCCAACACCTTACTTGGACTATCTCAACGCCACGAGCGCGCACGCCCAGCTTAAAGCCAGCGGCGAGGACGTGGGACTGCCCGACGGACAGATGGGCAACTCTGAGGTTGGACACCTCAATATTGGCGCAGGCAGGGTGGTGTACCAAGACTTGGTCAAGATAAACAAGGCATGTCAGAGCGGCGACATACTGAAAAACAAGGGCATCGTCGAGGCTTACACATACGCCAAGGAGAGCGGCAAGAAGCTCCATCTCATGGGCTTGACCTCCAATGGCGGCGTGCACTCCAGCCTTGACCACCTGTTCAAGTTAGTTGAGATAGGCAAGGAATATGGCTTGAGCAACATTTTTGTGCACTGCTTCATGGACGGACGCGACACCGACCCCAAGAGTGGCGCAGGCTTTATCAAGCAGTTGCAAGAACATTGCGACGCCAATGGGGCCACCATCGCAAGCATCGTGGGTCGCTTCTACGCCATGGATCGCGACCAGCGTTGGAACCGTGTGAAAGAGGCTTACGACCTGCTTGTGGAGGGAAAGGGCTACCAAGCTGACGACATGGTCGAGGCTGTGGAGCGTAGTTACGCTGAAGAGGTGACCGACGAGTTTATCAAGCCCATTCACAACGCCAAGGCAAATGGCACCATCGAAGAAGGAGACGCAGTAATTTTCTTCAACTTCCGAAACGATCGCGCCAAGGAGTTGACTCGAGTGCTCACCCAAGAGGACATGCCCGGCGAGGGTATGCACATCGTGAAAGGGTTGCGTTATTTCACAATGACACCCTATGACGCTAACTTCAAAAACGTGACCGTGCTCTTTCCGAAAGAGAACGTGGAAAACACGCTTGGCGAATACCTTTCTGCCAAGGGCCTGAAACAGTTGCACACGGCCGAGACAGAGAAGTACGCACACGTAACATTCTTCTTCAACGGCGGCCGCGAGGCTCCTTTTGAGAACGAGGACCGCATCTTGGTGCCATCGCCCAAAGTGGCCACTTACGACCTGAAACCAGAGATGAGCGCCTACGAGGTAAAAGAGAAGTTGGTGGACGCGATAGGCACTGGCACCTACGATTTTATCGTGGTGAACTTTGCCAACGGCGACATGGTGGGGCACACAGGCGTGTACAACGCCATCGCCAAGGCCGTGTGGGCCATAGACAAATGTGTTGAGGCCGTGATAGAGGCCGCCAAGGCCAACGATTATGAGGCTATCATCATCGCCGACCACGGCAACGCGGACAACGCCATCAACGAAGACGGCACGCCCAACACCGCCCACTCGCTAAATCCCGTACCCTTTATATACGTGACCAACAACAATAGTGCCACCGTCAGGGATGGCCGTCTGGCCGACGTGGCTCCCTCCATCCTGCACATCATGGGATTGGAGCAGCCTGCAGACATGACTGGCGAGTGCCTCATCACGGATTGACAAAACAAGCCATCCTGTCGCTATGACGGCGGGATGGCTTGCCAAAAACATCCTATGGTAAAGATAGAACCTTCGTGGGGCAAGCATTTGGCCACAGAGTTTGACAAGCCATATTTCGGACAACTCACCGAGCAGGTGAGGGAAGAATATCGGCGAGAGACGTGCTTCCCACCGGGCAGACTCGTGTTCAACGCCTTCAATCTATGTCCTTTTGACAAAGTCAAGGTGGTGATTATCGGGCAAGACCCCTACCATGAGCCCGGACAGGCCATGGGGCTGAGTTTCTCCGTGCCCGTAGGGACGGCCATGCCGCCCTCCCTACTCAATATATTCAAGGAGATAGAAAGCGATTTGGGCAAACCCATGCCATCCAATGGAGACCTGACTCGATGGGCGGAGCAGGGCGTGTTGCTACTCAATGCCACTCTCACCGTAAGGGCACATGCGGCCAACAGCCATCAGCGTTTCGGATGGAGCGTATTCACCGATGCAGCTATCAAGGCGTTGAGCGAGGAGCGGCAACACATCGTTTACATGCTATGGGGTGGCTATGCTCGCGGCAAACGGTATCTCATTGACCAACGACGCAACTTGGTGCTTGAGTCGGTACATCCCTCGCCACTATCGGCCAACCGTGGCGGATGGTTTGGCCAAAGACAGTTTTCGAGATGTAACGATTACCTCCGGGCTAATAATATAAAAGAAATAGACTGGTAGAAAGCTACGCACGCCGTGCGCACTGCCGTTTTTTTGTCATGCTACATATTATACAAGTGGGAAACGTATTGGTTTCTCCTGATATTTTCACCGAACGATTTTGTTGCGACCTCGCTGTGTGCAAGGGGCAATGCTGTATAGAGGGCGACGCCGGAGCGCCTGTCACGCTTGATGAGATAGCGGCCATTGAAGAAAACTTGGACACCGTTTGGCAAGGACTCTCAGCCTCGGCGCAGCATGTCATAGACGCACAAGGCGTGGCTTACAACGATGCTGACGGCGAATTGGTGACGAGCATAGTGAGGGGCAAGGACTGCGTGTTCACGTGTTACCACGACTTGCCCGACTTTTCTGACGGCCATACCATCAGCCATTGTTGCCTATGCGCATTCGAGAGGGCTTTTAGAGCTGGCAAAACTACGTGGCCCAAACCCATATCATGCGCGCTCTATCCTATCAGGGAGAAACAGTTTGCAGATGGTTTGGTGGGCATCAATTACCACCGTTGGGACATCTGTAAAGCTGCCATCAAGAAGGGAAAGGAACTTGACTTGCCGCTCTACGTCTTTCTGAAAAACCCTCTTGTCAGGCGGTTCGGGCAAGCGTGGTATGATGAATTATGCCAAGTGGCGGAAGAATTAGAAAAAGAAGGACTGGAATAGAGTACGATCCTACCAACGCATAACAGGGTGTTTTGTCAGTCACGCAAAGTTTTTTCCATGGCATACGTGCTTGGATATTTTAGAAAAAGAAATTGTATCGCTTATCCGTTTTTGTTTTTTTCGTTATGCACGACTGTTAAGAGATGCACGCGCATGTTTAGAATGGCGATACAGCGTCGTCGATTTTTGGTGCCACTCCTATAGCTTCTATATCCGTGATTAGCTCACGAGCAAAGTCTTTGTCGCCGCTTACCAGTACGCGCCGGTAATTACCAATGGCGAATTGAGGCGCCGCCTGCTCATCAAGTTCACCATTGCATATATAAACATGGTTGCCGAAACGTATGCGCTGGCCTTTTTTGGCGTTTCGGAGGGTGAGCCTGACATAGCCGTGAAAGCCAGTTCCAAACTCGTATTCCACGCCATTAGGTGTCAAATCAAAGAATTTGTAGTTTCTCCTTGATACAATTTTTAGCACATTTGGGTCGACAGAGACACAAGCAATTGCCAGCGGCGGGCTGTCCTTGAAACGCTCCGCGTTGCGCCAAAGAGCCAAATCGAAGGTAGCAGCTTTCCATATTAGGTTGTTTTTTCGGCCGTCGATGCTCTCTCCGCCGTTTGTGTTTATTGTGGAATTGGCTTGTTGGCACAACCAGTTTTCATCCGTGTGGTATGAGAAGCGCTGACCATTGACATCGCACCCATAGAAGTTTACAGACAGTTGCCGGTTTTCCACATGTGGGTACCTCGGCGCATAGAGCACGGCAATGACATTGGTGTCAGCCTTAAGATAGGGCGTTACGTCAAAGTTCTTAGCTACAATGTTGGTCTTGCTTGGTTGGTTTGTACTATAGAACACGGCCGTCCCCACGTTGCATTCATTGACGTAGATTTTATAAAGGCCTGTTGAGGCGATAGTGATATGTCCCTCTTGTGGTCGGCCCTGAAACATGTAGGTTTGTCGAAACCTAAAGTGTGAAACGCTGTCAGGTTCGGGCACACCTATCCAATGGGTGTTAAACGCTTGGGCAAAAAGGGTGGTACCCCATGCTGACAACCAGCACAAGAGGACAATTAGTTTCATGGTTGGATATTGTTCTTACCTTTTTTGAGTTTGTACACCTTGGTGATGCCGTTGCATTTAAGTGCGATTTTCCGCCTTGATGGACTTTCAATCTCAACCGTGGAGATTTTGCCATCCATCCAACTGAAGTTCAATTCATATCCCCCACGCGCCTTAAGGCCTCGCATGCTGCCCGTAGCCCACGCTTGGGGCAATGCAGGAAGCAACTCGATGGTGTTGCCATGGCTCTGCATGAGCATTTCACACACGCCTGCCGTACCACCAAAATTGCCATCTATTTGGAATGGTGGATGGGCATCAAAGAGGTTAGGATAAGTGCCTCCCTGTTTTCCTTGCGTTTGGATGGGCGACACATAGCTTAACAAGTTGCGGTATATGTTGTAAGCTTTTTCACCATTGTGCAGTCTTGCCCATAGGTTAATGCGCCAACCGGTGCTCCAGCCGGTGCTCATATCCCCCTTGATTTCCAAGCTACGTGCTGCCGCATGAGCTAACAACGGTGTTTTAGAGGGTGTGATTTGATGGCCAGGATAAAGCCCTATTAGGTGACTTTGGTGACGGTGTTGTGGGTCTTCGTCAGCCCAGTCATGGTACCATTCGTTGATGTCTCCTTGTTTTCCAATGGTGTATGGGCGTAAGCGGGCGATGGTTTTCTTGAGTATTTTTTGGTAAGCTCTATCTTTCTTAAGTTTCTTGGCAGCCTCCAAAGTGTTGGTAAGCAATTCTCTGGCAATGGCCAAATCAGCCGTTCCACCGTACATGGTAGCCCCTTTGTAGCCCTTGTCGGTGATGTAATATGCCTCAGGTGAGGTGCTGGGAGCGGTGATTAGCTGCTTGGTGTTGTGTGGATTGGGCACAAGCCAATCAAGCATAAAATCGCTTGCGCCCTTCATCAGCGGGTATGCGGTGTAGCGCAGATAATCGATGTCCTGAGTGTAGAGATAGTGGTCGTAGATGTTTTGCATGAGCCAAGCTCCTCCCATATTCCAATTACTCCACGTTGGACTCTCCTTTTTCTCACCCACAGGATTGGTCATGGCCCATATGTCCGAATTGTGGCCGCAGCACCATCCGCGGCTAATACCGTAATAGTTTTTGGCGCTTCGCACACCCGTTGCGGCCAAATTTTGTGCGAACGTGGCCAAGGGCATGAACATTTCAGGCATGTTGGCCACGTCACATGGCCAGTAGTTTTCTTCCAAGTTGATATTAATGGTATAGTTACCACGCCATGGAGCCATTAGTTTTTCATTCCATAGTCCCTGCAAATTGGCTGGGACGCCAGCTGTACGAGAACAGGATATGAGCATGTAGCGCCCATATTGAAAGTACAAAGTTTCTAAATATTTATCTTGCGCACGGCCTTTGCCATAGCTTTTGAGCATATCCTCAGTGGTCTCTTTGGTATTGAGTTCGGCTCCAATGAGATTGAATTTCACTCGGTTAAATATTTTGCCATAGTCATTGACATGCCTTTTCAACAGAGTTGGATAGTTGAAATTCACAATGTGCCACGCCTCGTCCATAGCATTTTCGATATAAGGTGCACCCTCCTTTACAGGGTGTTTGTCGTACCCATTAAAGCTCGTCTCATTGACAATGTATAGAATAGCCTCTGTGGCATCTTTGACAACAAGAGTGCTATCGGTTCTACTCACTGACCCTCCTGCGTTTTTCACCCTTAAGACTGAGCAGAAATGAATGGTCTCTTTAGGATCTCCAGTAGCGTTTCCAGTCATTGTAATCTGTCGATCAGAAACTTTAACGCCCGAATTTACCAACGAACTCATTGAAATGACACAATTGAGTTTGGTGGGCTTCGATGCCTTCAGCCGTATGGCAATAATATTATCGGGATGAGAGACAAAGTACTCTCGCGTGTATACTACACCTGCACGCGTATAACTGTCGGAACACAGCGCGCTGTCCAAACTAAGTTGCCGGTGATAATTGGTGTATTGGCCAGTGTTCAAATCCTTGATGCGGAGCGTGGAAAGGGGTAGATAATATTGTGAGTTTACACCCTGCACATAATGCTGCAAAGAATCGGCCGTACAGTAATCTTCATTGAAAAGAGCCTTTCTTATTTCCGAAATCCAGCGATACGCTTTGCTGTCCAAGTCAAGATTGACAGGTTTTCCGCTCCAAAACGTAATGTCGTTAAGCTGAATGATATTGTTATCTACACCTCCATAAACCAACGCTCCCAACTTACCATTGCCTAAAGGCAGAGACTCTTCAAACTTAGTGGCTGGGGTATTGTACCACAATCGCATGGGCAATTGCTCCGCTTGCGTTTGCAAAGCGACAGCACAGACAGAAATTAGAAGAAAGATTTTTTTCATGATAGTTAAGTAGTTAAGTGATATGGAGAAAGGGAAGAAAGAACATATAGCAAAAAAAAGAAAGTCTTCCTAATAGGTTTTTCACGGATAGCCGAACTATCTCACCTATTGGAAGACTTTGCTTATTTTCTTGCTTATGCGTCAATATTGGCGTATGCGGCGTTGTTCTCTATGAAATCGCGCCGTGGCTCAACGTCGTCGCCCATGAGCATGGAGAATATCTCATCTGCCTCGGCGGCGTTTTCTATTGTTACTTGTTTGAGCAACCGATTGGCTGGATCCATCGTCGTTTCCCAAAGTTGCTCAGGATTCATCTCTCCCAAACCTTTGTATCGCTGTGTGTGAATGCTTTTCGCGTCTTCGTTTCCGTCGGCATATTTGTCGAAAAACGCCTGGCGCTGTGCCTCGTTATAGCAATATTCGCTTGTCTTGCCCTTATAAGTACACTTGTAAAGTGGCGGGGTCGCTATGTAAAGGTGTCCCTCCTCTATAATCTTCGGCATGAACCTATAGAACAATGTCATGATCAACGTGTCTATATGCGAGCCGTCCACGTCGGCATCCGTCATGATAATAATCTTGTCATAGCGCAGCTTATCTATATTAGCCTCACGGTCATCCTCGCCTTCCACGCCGAAACGCACGCCTATACTTTGAATGATATTCATCACCGACTCGGCCTCAAAGACACGGTGCCATTGCACCTTTTCCACGTTGAGAATCTTGCCTCGCAGTGGCAAGATAGCTTGCGTGTACCGGTCACGCCCTTGTTTAGCTGAGCCACCGGCCGAGTCACCCTCCACAAGGAATATCTCACAATCCTTTGGATCTTTGTTTGAGCAGTCGGCCAGTTTACCCGGCAAACCGCCACCGCTCATCACGCTCTTGCGCTGAACGCTCTCACGGGCTTTGCGGGCTGCCACTCGGGCGGTAGCCGCCAATATCACTTTCTCGCATATTTGCTTGGCCTCCATGGGGTGCTCCTCCAAGTAATTGGTAAGCGCCTCGCCCACGGCTTGGTTCACCGCTCCAGTCACCTCACTGTTGCCGAGCTTGGTTTTAGTCTGTCCCTCAAACTGTGGCTCGGCCACTTTGATGGATAAAACGGCCGTAAGGCCCTCGCGGAAGTCCTCGCCTGCGATTTCAATCTTGGCTTTTTCTATTTGCTTGGCTATTTGAGCGTCCCCATCAGCATAGTTTTTCAACACGCGGGTGAGAGCCTGCCTAAATCCGGTAACGTGTGTGCCACCCTCTATGGTATTGATATTGTTGACATAAGAGTGCAAATTCTCAGAGTAGTCGGTATTATACATGATGGCTACCTCAATGGGAAAGCCTTGCTTCTCGGTCTTCAAATAGATCACGTCGTCAAAGAGATGCGTGCGATGCCGGTCCACATAGCGCACAAATTCCTTCAGCCCGTCTTTAGCATGAAATACCTCTTGGCGAGTCTTTCCATCCTCATTTGGGCGAAGATCGGTCAGTGTAATTCTGATGCCTGCGTTCAAATAGGCCAGCTCTCTCATTCTGCGAGCCACGATATCCCATTGATACGTGGTGGTGGTGAATATGGAGCTGTCAGGCCAAAACTGCTGTCTGGTACCGCGCTTGTCAGTAGAACCTACCACCTTCACGGGGTAGAGGGGTCGTCCTTGCTCGTATTCTTGTTGATAGATTTTGCCGTCGCGAAATACCTGTGAGGTCATATGTGAAGAGAGAGCGTTGACGCAACTCACACCCACGCCGTGCAAACCACCGCTGACCTTGTACGAGCCCTTATCAAATTTGCCGCCGGCATGCAAGACTGTCATTACCACTTCCAATGCGCTCTTGTGCAGCTTCTCGTGCTTGTCAACAGGTATACCTCTACCATCGTCTTCCACGGTGATAGAGTTATCTTCGTTGATGGTCACCTCTATGTTACTGCAATAGCCCGCCATGGCCTCGTCAATAGAGTTGTCCACGGTTTCATTGATGAGATGATGCAGTCCTTTTTCACTAATGTCGCCTATATACATAGCCGGGCGTTTACGCACGGCTTCAAGACCCTCCAACACTTGTATGTTGGATGCTGAATATTGATCTCCTTGTTTGAGATTTTCTACCATTTGTTCAAATTCAATAGTTGTGTTGCAAAGATACTAAAAAAACATGACATCTTGAAACGTTTATAGCCTAAAAATCATAATAAAAAGACACACGAACTCCATACAGGACCGTCACTCAAAACCAGTCATACAAAAGCGAACACACCACGCGCCTGAACTTGAAATGATGATTTTCGAAAACAATGAAAATGGCTAACGGTAATCGCTTGCCACAAACCGACCAAAGGTCGCATGCTTAACAGCATACGACCTTTGTATAGGAATGTTAAAAGCAAAGGCTTATTAGCCGAGCTTGTTAACGTGCGAAGCTAAACTTGATTTTAGATTAGCGGCTTTATTGGCATGGATAACATTGGTCTTTGCCAATTTGTCCAGCATTTTTTGCACCGCGGGGAACAACTTTGCAGCCTCCTCTTTATCCGTGATTGAGCGCAGCTTGCGAACAGCGTTACGCATAGTCTTTGCATAATACTTGTTGTGCAAAGTTTTGACTTTCGTCTGACGAATTCTCTTTTCTGATGATTTGTGGTTTGCCATCTTTAATTATGCTTTTTTATTCTTATGGTAGTCGGTACGGGAATCGAACCCGTGTGGCAAGAATGAAAATCTTGAATCCTAACCGCTAGATGAACCGACCATTGGTTATTTTTTGCGGGTGCAAAGTTAACGCTTTTTATTTGCTCTGCCAAACTTTTGTGAATATTTTTTCGCTAAACGCCTGACTTTTCGTAAATTTGCCCATGTATGGAAGTTAAGACAAGGGCGATAGTGCTTCATGCACTAAAATATGGTGACTCACAAATGATTGTAGACCTACTCACGCGAGAGCGAGGCAGGATGTCATTTATTTGTCATATACCCAAAACTGGCAAAGGAAAACTTAGGAAACAATTTTTTCAACCATTGACATTGCTATACATAGTTTATACCGAACGACCCAATCGCAATTTACAACGTTTTTCTGACATACGATTGACACGCCCTTACACATCCATACCCTTTGACGCATACAAACTGGCTATCGCACTTTTCGTCGCAGAATTTTTGACGCATGCCACGCGCAACGAACAACGCAATGAGTCGCTATTCGACTATGTGGAGAGCAGCTTGGCATGGCTTGACAACGTGACATCTCCTTTCTCAAACTTCCACTTGGTTTTTATGATGCACCTAACGCGTTTTGTTGGTTTTTTTCCTAACCTGTCCAACGACGCGCCGGGCATGTGGTTTGACCTACGCAACGGGGCCTTTTCACTCGTCAAGCCACCCCACCCCGACTTTGTAAGACCATCCGAGGCATCGATGATTGGTTTGCTAATGCGCATGAATTTTGACAATATGCGCCTTTTTCGCATGACACAAGCACAGCGCGCACGATGCGTCGAAATTATACTCCATTTTTACAGGTTGCACGTGCCGTATTTTCCAGAGCTGAAATCGCTGGATGTGTTACGCGCGCTTTTTGCGTAACAAACAGGCTGTCGCTCCTCTGTGTATGGGCCAATGATCGTTCAAATCAAGTATTTGGGTAAGGAATGGATGGCAGTATCAAGCGTTTCGCAATGCACGCAAAATGATGACAAGCAAAGCAGAAAATAACAAAAAAAATGGCATGTGATTTCAGGAAAAGGCAAACAATTGGATAACGGGAGTGGCATTAGGTAATAATCACAACGTGATTAAGTACTAATCGCGACGTGATTAAGTACTAATCGCACGCTGATTAAGTACTAATCGCAGCGTGAATAGGCACTAATGGCAAACGCCCTATACTGACTTTGGAAAACGAGCAGCTATTTACTCTCTTACATAATTGTAAATCAAATACTTAAAGAAAACACAAGATTAGTATAGACTACAAAGAGTATAAAATATATTCAGCCTATTTGGGTTAACACAATGAGAAGTGTTCACCCCTTATATCATCTCGTTCCTTGACGGCGCACCTTCACGTTTTGGCTTGCCTACAGCTCGGTATTGTTTGTCAAGGGCTTATATCCGATGGCGTAGTACTGCCGCAAGAGGCGCATCGGAACCCTGAGGGCTGCAAAGGTTGGGGCAAAGCACATAGCCGGATGGATGGTGTACATGGTGTCAATATCTTGACATGTACGCAATTTTTCGTCTCACGTAGGATCGCAGCCCCTCGTCGCCAAGAATGGTTATCTCGTCGAACAGGCCGAGTATGAAACGCGAGATACCCACGTAGTTGACCAAAGTGGCCTCGAAAATCCAATGATTGTCGTCCTCGCGCGAGAGCATTGGCGCTGAGCGTGGGTACTCCTCAAGCATGAGATTGTGCGCCAACAAGCTAAGACGCAACTTGACGTGTAACTGCTCCTCGCCGCTAAACATGAACATATCCGTGAAAACCTCTCGATGGCGATCGGTGTTAAACCATGGCGTGTCCACCACTTCCACCCGCCCTATCCGCGCTATTTTGAACGTCTTGTTTTGCTTAGACTTGATTTCGAAAGCCCTTACGTCAGTCTTCGCACCTTGAAACAAGAAAGGTTCCACTACGCGGTCGCTGACGCTATGGCTGTGAGGAGACGAATAGTCGCGCAGAATGACCACTCGTCGCTGCTCCATGGCCCGTTCGAGGGCCTCGATGTTGTCTGACAAATGGCGCATGTCGCGCATGCCATCTTGATGGTCTATGTCATAATATCGCTCCAATTTGTGCTTGACGACACTGGCCATCACGTCTTGCCCAGCCAGCTTCGACATCAGAGCGTGAAGATAAACCACCTCGTCGTCGGCAAACTCGACAGCCGAAGCGACACGCTGAAGGAAGGGGGAGCGTGGGTCTATATAATAAAAGGTGCGATCGTGCACCACTCGAAATCCCATGCCACGAAACAGCCGCAACACATAATATAGGTTGCGTCGGGTGGTACCCAGCGTGCCCGCGAGCTCAATAGCCGTGTGGTCATGGCCGTCGAGCATGGTGAGAATAAGCTGAAACCAACGCTCAAATCTTGCCGGGCTACTTGCCATCGAAATCTATTTTGAGTTGGGTGGCCTGGCGGAGATGGAAACTGCGACGATGATAGGGACTTATCCCATGCGTCGCGATGGCTGCGCGATGGTCACGGGTGGGATAGCCCTTGTTGCTATCCCAATGGTAAGCAGGGTATTGAGCGTGCAGCCCCATCATATAGTCGTCGCGAAAAGTCTTGGCCAAAATGCTGGCCGCGGCTATAGATTGGTACTTGCCATCGCCCTTGACAACGCACTCGAAAGGCAATGTATCTCGGTCGTCAGCGTGCGCTGCGACACGTTCTATCCTGCCCCCGAAAGGCGATTCGGACACAGGTTTGTATGGATCGAACCTGTTACCATCTATGATGAGGGCTTGCGGGCGCGTGGTGAGCTGGTCTATGGCGCGGTGCATGGCCAAGAAACTGGCGTGAAGGATGTTCAAACGGTCTATCTCCTCGGGCGTAGCCACGCCAACAGCCCAAGCCACGGAATCGCGCATGATTTGCGTGCGCAATGCCTCTCGACATTTGGCCGACAACTGTTTGGAGTCGTTAAGAGCGGGATTGTCATAATCGTAAGGCAAGATGACGGCCGCGGCATAGACGCTGCCGGCTAAACAGCCACGACCAGCCTCGTCACATCCAGCCTCGACAAGATCTGTAAAAAAATGGTTTTTAAGCATGAATGCAGTGTTCAAGGTTTTGACATTCAAAACATTTTGGCCACGCGCTCAATGCCATCGACCAAACAATCCACCTCCTCCATGGTGTTGTACAGCGCGAACGACGCCCTGACGGTGCCAAGGACACCTAACCTGTCCATCAGCGGTTGGGCACAATGGTGCCCCGTGCGCACGGCAATGCCAAGACGGTCAAGCAGCGTCCCTATATCCATGTGATGTATATCGGCCACGTTGAAACTGACAACAGGCTCGTGGACATGGGCTGTCTCGCCATCGGCATGGCCATAAATCTTGACACTATCGATGGTGCGAAGACGGTCGATGGCGTAGCGAGCCAGCTCCTGCTCGTGCTTAGCGATATTGTCAAGACCTATTTGGGACACATAATTGAGCGCCGTGGCCAACCCATGCGCGGCAATATAGTCGGGTGTGCCAGCCTCAAACTTGAGCGGCGGACGCTCGAAGGTGGTTTTTTCGAACGTGACGCGCACTATCATCTCGCCACCTCCCTGATAGGGTGGCAACCGGTCCAGCCACTCTTCCTTGCCATAGAGCACGCCTATACCGGTGGGGCCATAGACCTTGTGGCCACTGAAGACGAAGAAATCGCAATCCATGGCCTGCACGTCCACCTTGAAATGGGGCGCACTCTGCGCACCGTCGACAAGCACGGGCACGCCACGCTCGTGAGCCACGCGTACGATGCGAGACACAGGATTGACCGTGCCGAGCACATTGCTCACATGCGTCACAGCGACGATACGCGTGCGCTCAGTGATGAGATTAACAAAGGCTTGCATGTCCAATTGGCCATCGTCGGTGATGGGTATGACCTTGATGACAAGCCCCAAACGTTCGGCTTGCAACTGCCAAGGCACGATATTGGAGTGGTGCTCGAGGGTGGAGAGAATAATCTCGTCGCCCTCACGCATGCACGATTGGCAAAAACCGTGTGCCACAAGATTGATACCCTCGGTGGTCCCACGTGTGAAAACAATATCTGAAACACTCGGCGCGTTGATATATTGGCATACAGTTTGGCGGGCTTGCTCATAAAGCTCAGTGGCCTGCTGGCTCATCCAGTGAACGCCGCGATGCACATTGGAGTTGACATTAAGGTATTCCTGGCGCATGGCGTCAAGCACCACCAAGGGTTTCTGCGTGGTGGCTGCATTGTCAAGATAAACCAAAGGCTTGTCGTAAACCTTGCGAGAAAGAATGGGAAAATCTGACCTTAACAATTCAATATTCATAATTCAAAATACATAATTGAAGTTATAGCGAGGCAAGATGAAAGGGTTGTAACTCACATTGCACAATTTTCAATCCACAATTAGATAAACAATAAAAATGAAAGCGTGTGCAACCCAAAATTCATAACTCAAGATTCAAAATTGGAATATCCACCCATTTGCCATTTGTTCATATCGGGATTTGACACTCGCAAACCGTCATTTGACATTAAAAGATCCACATTCGTAAATCAATCTTTGCACAGTTTGCACCCCTCACAAGTGTTAAGCTCTCCACGGAAGCGCTTTTCGACCAAGTGGTGGAGACGGTCTCGCAGAGGCTCGAGGTTGATTTGATCTATAACCTCGCCGATGAAAGCAAACTCAAGGAGGAGCTTGGCCTCGCTCTCCGAAATGCCTCGCTGGCGCATATAGAACATGGCGGCTGCGTTGAGCTGGCCCACAGTGGAACCGTGGGCACACTTCACGTCATCAGCGTAAATCTCCAACATAGGCTGGGTGAACATTCGGGCCGTCTTGGTGGTGCACAGATTTTGGTTGGTCATCTGCGACTCGGTCTTTTGACTGTCGTGGCGAACATGGACCAATCCAGCGAAAGCACCAACGGCCTTGCCATTCAGCACATATTTATAAAGTTCGTTTGACGTGCAATGTCCCACTTGATGGTCTATCAACGTGTTGTTGTCCACATGCTGGTCTTGGTCGGCAATGACGCACCCATTGCAGTTGCAGGCAGCCCCCTCACCCTTGAACACGAGCTGAAGCATATTGCGGGTGATGCCGTTTTGCAGCGTGATGACGTTATGATTGACACGGCTGTGCGCCTGCTGCTCTATGTAGACATTGGACAACCTTACGTTCTTACGGTGGGTTGCCTCGAGGCAATAGAGATCCAACGACGCTCCCTCGCCCACGTAAGCCTCTATAACCTGCGTGCCAAGAAAATTGCGGTCGTCGGCGGAATCGTCGCAAAAAAGGAACTTCGCCTCGGCTCCCTCGCCCAAAACAATGAGCACGCGACGGTTGACCATAAGGTCCACGTCTGACCGAAGGATGTTGACAACTTGAATAGCACGTTCTATTTTGACGCCACTCGGCACGTAGACAAACAGACCATCTTGTGCCAACATGGTGTTGAGGGCGGTCAACGGATCCTTTTCCGTGCGCGCAATCTTGGCATAATATTGCGCAATGAACTCAGGATGAAGCTCGGCCGCCTCTTTCAGACTGCCCAAAACGACACCTTCTGGCAGGTCTACCTTGGGACGAGTTTTGTTGTAAAACGAGTCGTTGACCACAAAATAGAGCGACGTACTCATGTTGGGAATATCGCAACTGAAGGTCTTGTGGGGATTGATGGGTATGTCGAGACGGTTAAGATTCAGGCCATAGTCTGGCTCAAAAATCTTTTGCATGTCAGTGTATCTGTAGTTTTCAACTTTTCTGTTGGGCAGACCCTGTGCCTTAAAGTCTTCGAAAGCCTTGTCGCGCACGGCATTCATCACCACTGCGGAATGGTCGAAGATGAGCTGTCTGGCTTGAGAGTACAAATCTATATATTGTTTTTCACTGTTCATGAAACTGGCTTTTTTGTATTTAGAAGTGAAGTGTTGTCGCACCGTAGAATTAAGACGGCACCCTGCCGTGTAACGACGTGTGGTGGTGGAGTTGACTTTTCGTTCACGTCAACCATTCGCCTCTATGCTATTTTATTTATTGTTTAGGGTATCGGCCTCTTCCTTAATCCAGTCGTATCCGCGTTTCTCTATTTCTTGCGCAAGCTCTGGTCCAGCAGTTTTTACAATACGACCATTATACAAGACATGGATAACCTGTGGTTGTATCATCTCCAACAGACGTTCGTAGTGAGTGATGACGATGATAGATTTTTGTGGAGTGAAGAGCTTGTTCACGCCGTTTGCAACAATGCGCATGGCGTCGACATCGAGCCCGGAGTCGGTTTCGTCAAGAATGCTAAGCTGCGGATCGAGCATGGCCATTTGGAAAATCTCGTTGCGTTTCTTCTCTCCGCCAGAGAAACCCTCGTTGACAGAGCGACGCGACAGTTTGGAGTCAAGTTCTACAATAGCGCGTTTTTCGCGCATGAGCTGCATGAACTCGGCAGCCTTCAGAGGCTCTAAGCCATGATATTTACGACGTGAATTGACAGCCGCTTTCATAAAATTGGTCATTGAGACACCCGGTATTTCTACAGGATATTGAAATGAAAGGAAAAGCCCCTCGCACGCACGGTCCTCGGGTGGCATGCTCAACAAATTCTTGCCGTTGAACACAGCCGACCCCTCGGTTACGGTATAAAGTGGATTTCCGGTAAGCACGGCGCTAAGCGTAGATTTTCCTGAGCCGTTGGGACCCATGATGGCGTGTATCTCTCCATCATTGACGGTTAGATTGATACCTTTTAATATTTGTTTGCCCGCTATGGTGGCATGAAGATTCTTGACTTGTAGCATATTGTATTTTGTTTGGATTAACCAGAGGTTAACTATCTTAAACTTTATAATTCAAATGGTTTTGTATGTCTTGACGAATAATTACGCACCAAATCACCCTACCGTTCCCTCAAGCGAGACATTAAGAAGTTTTTGAGCCTCAACAGCAAATTCCATAGGCAACTTATTGAGTACGTCCTTGGCATAACCGTTGACGATGAGCCCTACGGCATCTTCCATGGGTATGCCTCGCTGATTGCAGTAGAAGAGTTGTTCTTCGGATATCTTGGAAGTGGTAGCCTCATGCTCCACGATGGCGGTGTGATTGTGTATGTCCATGTAAGGGAATGTGTGGGCGCCGCATTCCGACCCTAACAACAACGAGTCGCAACTGCTGTAGTTTCGCGCGTTCTCGGCATTGGCGGCAACCCTGACGAGTCCACGATAAGAGTTTTGGCTATGCCCAGCGGATATGCCTTTGGAGATAATGGTGGAAGTGGTGTTCTTGCCTATGTGTATCATCTTGGTTCCCGTGTCGGCCTCTTGAAAGTTGTTAGTGACCGCAACGCTGTAAAATTCGGCCTGCGAATTATCCCCACGAAGTATGCAACTGGGGTATTTCCACGTGATGGCCGAGCCCGTCTCAACCTGCGTCCACGAGAGTTTGGAGTTTACGCCACGACAGTCGCCACGCTTGGTCACCAAGTTGAGCACGCCGCCACGCCCCCGCTCGTCGCCCGGATACCAATTCTGCACGGTGGAATATTTCACCTCGGCATTGTTCATCACGACAATCTCAACAATGGCGGCGTGCAACTGATTTTCGTCGCGCATGGGCGCCGTGCAGCCTTCAAGATATGACACGTATGCCTCATCGTCAGCGATAATGAGCGTGCGCTCAAACTGCCCGGTGTTTCTTGAGTTGATGCGAAAATAGCTGCTCAGCTCCATGGGGCATCTCACGCCTTTGGGAATGTACACGAAACTGCCATCGCTAAACACCGCTGAGTTGAGTGCGGCGGTAAAATTATCACGGTAAGGGACGACGCTTCCAAGGTACTGCCGTACCAAATCGGGATATTCGCGTACAGCTTCGCCGATGGAACAAAAAATGACTCCTTTCTCGGCCAACTGCTTTTTGAACGTGGTTTTCACAGATACCGAATCCATGATGGCGTCCACGGCCGTTCCACTCAAAGCCAAACGCTCCTCCAAAGGTATGCCCAACTTGTCAAAAGTTTTTTCCAATTCGGGGTCAATCTCTTTGTTGGCAGGCTTCTTAGCCATCGGGTCAGCGTAATAAGATATACCTTGAAAATCTATTTTGGGCAAGTGGAGATGCCCCCACGTGGGTATCGAGAGAGTTTGCCAATAGCGGAAAGATTTTAAACGGAAATCCAAAAGCCAGTCAGGCTCTTGCTTCTTTTTTGAGATAAGCCGCACCACATCCTCATTCAAACCCACGGGAATAATCTCTGTCTCCACGTCGGTGGTGAAACCAAACTCATATTTCTGCTCCGCAACTTGCTTGACAAACTTGTTTTTTTCTTGTTTGTTTTGCTCTGCTTTCATATCTATTCATAATCGCGCAAGGATTATGCCACACTTTACAATATTTACATTTATTATGAAAATAGTGACACCCCGGAACAGGGATGTCACTATATATTATAAGGAAGAAATGCTGCCACGACCGCCCTTACGTCATCAAGCCATTAGCTGTGACTTTCAAGAACCGTGTCAGCATGTCATTCTTTATGTCACATCCCTTTTAAAGTTTCTGATCAACCTCTATCTCCGTGAATGTCTCGAGTATGTCACCCGCCTGGATATCATTGCAATTTGCCAAAGAGACACCGCACTCCAAGCCTGTCGCCACCTCTTTCACGTCGTCCTTATAACGTTTCAACGCCGCAATGGGAGCCGTCTTGACTACGATACCTTCACGCACAACGCGAGCCTTGTCCTTGTTGTGTACCTTGCCTTCGATCACCAATCCTCCAGCCACAACACCCACTTTCGAGATGTTGTAAACCTGCTTCACTTCAATTTGGGCTGTCACAATCTCCTTCTTCACTTTGTCAAGCATGCCCACCATGGCATCTTTCACATCGTCTATGGCGTCGTAAATCACAGAGTATGTATTAATTTCAACACCATTAGCGTCTGCCAAACGACGAGCCGCAGCTGACGGGCGAACTTGGAAACCCACTATAATTGCGTCTGACGCATCGGCTAACGTCACATCATTCTCAGAGATTTGTCCCACGGCCTTGAATATAACGTTGATTTGAACTTTCTCCGTGGAGAGTTTAATAAACGAGTCGCTCAACGCCTCAATTGAACCATCGGTATCACCCTTGACAATGATATTCATCTCGTGGAACTCGCCACGGGCTATACGATGAGATATATCGCTCAGCGTGAGACGTGTTTGCGTGCGCAAACTTTGCTCACGTTGCAACTGCTCTCGCTTGTTGGCGATGTCACGAACCTCTTGTTCCGTTTCCAGCACATGGAACTGGTCGCCGGCCGTCGGAGCACCATTCAAGCCAAGAATAACACATGGCTCGGCGGGTTTGGCCTCTTCTATGCGCTGGTTGCGCTCGTTGAACATGGCCTTGATACGTCCCCAGCTTGTGCCAGCGATGATAAAGTCGCCCACTTTCAGCGTACCATTGCTAACCAATACCGTGCTGACATAGCCGCGCCCCTTGTCCAAGGCACTCTCTATCACAGTACCCGTGGCCAAACGATTAGGATTGGCTTTGAGGTCGAGCATATCAGCTTCAAGAAGCACTTTCTCAAGTAATTCCTCCACGCCAATGCCTTTCTTCGCGCTGATTTCTTGGCATTGGTACTTACCTCCCCAATCTTCTACCAGCAAGTTCATCTGCGAAAGATCTTCGCGTATCTTATCCGGGTTGGCTCCCGGCTTGTCTATTTTGTTAATGGCAAACACCATTGGCACCCCTGCCGCTTGCGCATGGGCTATTGCCTCCTTGGTAGTAGGCATGACAGAATCGTCTGCGGCAATAATGATAATAGCGATGTCCGTAACCTGTGCGCCACGAGCACGCATGGCCGTAAAGGCCTCGTGACCCGGCGTATCGAGCAATGTAATGTGCCGGCCGTTGTTAAGGGTAACGCTGTAGGCACCCACGTGCTGTGTGATACCGCCCGCCTCGCCAGCGATAACATTGGTGTTACGTATATGGTCGAGTAACGAAGTCTTACCGTGGTCCACGTGTCCCATTACCGTCACGATAGGCGAACGAGGCACAAGGTCGCTCTCGTCGTCCTCTTCCACGTTCACAGCCTCTTGCACTTCGGCACTCACATATTCAGTTTTGAAGCCGAACTCATCGGCCACCAAGTTGATAGTCTCCGCATCAAGACGCTGGTTGATGGATGCCATCACGCCTATACTCATCAAGGTTGATATCACTTGGGTAACACCCACGTTCATCATCGTAGCCAATTCTGATACCGTCACAAACTCGGTTATCTTCAGCACCTTGCTCTCTTTGCGCTCCGCTTTGGCCTCAGCAGATAGTTTTTCTTGAGCAGCTTCTCGTTTTTCTTTACGATATTTGGCGCCCTTTTTGGTCTGGCTCTGCTTGCTTGTCAAGCGGGCCAAAGTCTCTTTTACCTGACGTGCTACATCCTCGTCGTTCACTTCGAGGGGTTTCTGCGAGCGTTTTCTGTTCTTGTTATTATTGTTTTTAGCCTTGCTGCCACCTCCAGTCTTGGCATTTTGCTGGTTGGCAGCCGCGTTGATATCCACCCTGTCTTTGTTAATGCGCTGGCGTTTGCGACGCGTGCCACCTCCTTGTTGCTTATTCTTGTCTTCGCGCTCCTTTCTACGCTCCTCTTTTGTCTTCTTCCGAGGGCGCATGTTTTGGTTGAGGGCGTCAAGGTCTATCTTTCCCACAACGTTTACTTTGGGTGCGTTAAGAATTTTCTTTTCACTTCTCAACTGGAACAGCTTCGGACCATCGCCTTCCTCTTCGGAGCTCTCCGTCTTTTTATTAGTTGTCTCTGGTGTGGCCGACACGTTTTCGGTGTTTTCGTCCTGACTCGTCTCCTGAGGACGTTCTACTACTTTCACGTTTTCTTCTTGTTTCGTTTCTTCTGTTTGCTTAGGCGTAGGAGGAGTCGTTATTTCAGCTTTTTGCTGAACCTCTTCCGGTAGTTTTTCTTCTTGAGTATTTATTTCTTTTTCAGGTTTTTCCGTATTCTCCAATGTAGTATGTTTGGTGGTCTCTTCCACTTCTTGTTTTTCAGGGTCAGGGCTGACGGCAGCAACCTTGTCCTGAGGCATATTGGCGGGCTGGGTGGCATCAGATGATTGGGGCGCAGGTTTATCTCCCACGTGGTCAAGATCTATCTTGCCTAATGGCCGATACTGCTGACGCCGATTGCTCTCCAACAAGCTTTCCGCCCGATGGTCTTCTTTCTTGGGTTGTGGGGCACGCTTCTTTTCTTTTGGTTTTTTAAAGAGTTTCTCGGCTTCGTTGCGAACGGCGGCATCCTGTTTAAACGCCTCTATCAAGGCGTGATACTGCTCGTCGCTCAGCTTGAAGGTAGGTTCCGCCTTCACTTCACCAAGCTCACTCTTCTTCTCAAGGAACTCAACTGCCGTCTGGAGTCCTATGTTTAATTCTCGTAACGCTTTGTTTAATCTGATGCTCATATATTCTACTTTGAAAGGGAGCAAGCTAAAGGGCAAAAAGGTAAAACCCTCACTTCCTCACCTTATCTGTTTTTTGTCTCTGTTATTAATCGTCTTTTTCCCACCTTTTTTCACTACTCGCTTTTACATGGTTATCTTGGGATTAAAGGATTGCTCATTTTGTCAATTCGACATGGCCTAATTCTCAAACTCTTTGCGAAGCACTTCTATCACGTGGTCTACGGTCTCCTCTTCCAAATCGGCCTTTTCCACCAACATTTCACGTGGTGCATTAAGTACCGCCTTAGCCGTATCGAGCCCTATTGACTTAATAGCGTCAATAATCCACTGGTCTATCTCGTCATTGAATTGCTCCAAGTACACGTCGTCTTCCTCATGGTTCGTTTCACCATCGCTCACCACACGATACACGTCAATGGTGTATTCGGTGAGCATCGAGGCCAATTTTATATTCAGTCCGCCACGCCCAATAGCCAAGCTTACCTCTTCGGGCAGCAAATACACGTCGGCCTTTCTGTTTTCCTCATCAAGGGCTATGCTTGATATTTGGGCAGGACTTAAAGCGCGCTGAATAAACAGTTTGGTATTGGCTGTCCAGTTTACCACATCTATGTTCTCGTTGCACAGCTCACGCACGATACCGTGCACCCTGCTACCCCTCACGCCCACACAAGCCCCCACAGGGTCTATGCGCTCGTCAAAACTCTCTACCGCTATCTTAGCACGCTCTCCGGGCATGCGCGCCACCTTCTTAATGGCAATAAGACCATCGGCTATCTCGGGAACCTCCTGCTCCAAGAGACGCTCCAAAAACGTTGGACTGGTGCGCGAGAGTATTATCTTGGGATTGTTGTTTTCGTTGTCCACGCGCTCAATGACGGCGCGTATAGTTTCGCCCTTGCGATATTGATCGGCCGGGATCTGCTCCGATTTGGGTAAGATCAACTCATTATTGTCATCATCGACCAACAACACCTCTCGTTTCCACACTTGATAAACCTCGGCCGCTATGAGCTGCCCCACACGATCCTTATATTTGTTATAGAGTGAGTCGTGTTCCAACTCCAATATCTTACTGGCCAAAGTTTGGCGCAATGTAAGTATGGCACGACGACCAAATTTTGCAAAATTCACTGGCTCAGACACATCCTCACCCACCTCATAGTCGTCTTCTATTTTTTGGGCATCAGCCAAACTTATCTGCTTGTTAACGTCTTCCACCTCGCCATTGGCCACCACCACACGGTTGCGATAAATCTCAAAGTCGCCTTTGTCTGGGTTAACGATAACGTCAAAGTTCTCGTCACTGCCATATATCTTTGCGAGCACGCTGCGAAATGTCTCCTCGAGCACGCTTACCAACGTAGTGCGGTCGATGTTCTTCATCTCCTTAAATTCACGAAAGGAGTCGATCATACTCATCTGCTCGTCGTCTTTTTTTCTTGCTGCCATAGCTTATTTAAAACTTATTAAGTATTTAGTATATTTTATATTGTCCATGCTATATTGGTGGTCCACATCCATCATCACAGGGCGTTTCTTGCCTTCCACCTTTACTTTCTCCTTTACCGACACTACGAAGTCGCGGCCGTCCACACTTTTGAGCGTGCCTCTGACTTTCTTTCCACTGTCGTCCAGCACCTCCACTGGCTGCCCCACATAGTTATGGTACTGTTGCTCCACCTTGAAAGGCTGTCCCCAACCTGCGGAGCCTACTTCCAATTCAAAATCTTCCTTCTCGCGATCGAGATGATTCTCGATATATTTACTGAGCTCCACGCAGTCGTTGATGTACACGCCATCAACATGATCTATCTCCACCGCGATCTTGTTATCAGGGCTGACCATCACATCCACCAAGAAATACTCCTTGTCCGTCAGCCATTCATCCACTAAGTTTCTTACGACGTTTTTGTCTATCATAAACCTGTTATTATAAAAAATGAGGAGCTCTCTCGGAGCCCCTCATTCCACTGAACGATGCAAAGTTACTAAAAAAAAAACGTTCATGCAAGAATTTTTCTGGCTTTTTCTTGTTTACGCAGACTTTTCCACGCTATCTCCAAAACAGCTATCAAATACGCCTTAGAGCATAGTTGATGAACGTTTCTCTATCTTTAAAGTATACCTTTCATCTTTTTTGATTGTCAATATCCAGGATTTTGAACTATTTTTGGATTTTTCTTTATTTCTTCTTGAGGTATTGGCATGAGATAATTGGTCGGCGCAGTGAAAGCCCTACTTACTTGTACCTGAGTTGGTTTCCACCATGCGTCGATATTATCGGCAAGAATATTAACTCCATCAGGGGCTTTGTCCATGCACCTCTCGGCCATGAGCCAACGACGTAAATCCCAAAAATTTTGATTGAGCATGTACATCTCTATCAGTCTCTCCTGCCTAACTATTTCGCGCATACCTTCTTTGCCGTTGGCCTTATCAGGATGTGCGGCATGTGCCCAAGCGGCATCCACTGAGGGAAGCCCTGCCCTTGACCTTATTTTGTCAAGGTAAGTCTTGGCCTCTCCAAGTTTGTTCACTTCTACCGCAGCCTCAGCTGCCAGAAGGTACAAGTCGGCCATGGTGAGATATGGATGTATATAATTGATTTTGGGGGATGACGCTGGCTTCAACGGATCCACCAAACGCTTGTTCAAAAATCCACTTGGCGAGTAGTTGTTATTGCGCAACGTGTTCAGGTTGGCACCTCTTCCGCTCGGCTCACCTATCATCATTTTCATCACAATTTTGCCCTCAGCCTTGCCCCTACGGTATTTTTTGTCATAATTACTTCCCTCGGGCTTATCGCCAGCTATCTCGTAATATCCATTCTCAAAGGTTGTCCAAGCGTACATTCGTGGGTCGCGGCGACAGACAAAAGCGGGCACTTTGCCTTCGGCGTACTCGCAACCAGCTGGTGCGTCGACCACTTTCCACCAATCGTTTCTGCTCGGGAACGATGGATCCTCGTCCAAGGGCAGCCCCTTGTCGGTGTAAAAGCGCTCCATCATGGCAAGCGTGGGGGCGATGGCGTTAAGCGCAAATCGTCCCTTGTCACCTTGGGCGTATGGCGCCGACTTGGCTTGTATGTCATTATTTGATTGTCCCTTGGTGTTACCCCATATTGTCTCGCTCAAGTTTCCCTTGTCAATGATAGCAAATCTCAGGCTTCGCTGTGTCATGTCGGCAGGCTCAGGAGCGTTCACATTAGTGCCCGGAACAGCCTTATAAAGCGCAAAGCCAGATTTCTCCGCTATCCTCACCGCCTCCTGGCAAGCCTCGTACGCCCTGTCCCATTTGGACTGGTCAAACTTTTGCTCGAACAGAAAAGCACCGTCAGCGTTTTTTATGTTTTTATGGGGAGCGTAGCCGTTAAACAAAGGCGAGGCGGCCATCACCAGCAATTTGGCTTTTAAAGTTTTGGCAGCCACGCTTGTAGCCAGTCCATATTCGTCTCCATCTCGTGTGGGAGGCAAATCTATGGCAGCCTCGTCCAACATATTGGCGGCGAAATCCACACATTCCGACATGGGCGCTCGCGCCTTGAATTTGTCTATAGGCACATTGACATCCTCCACGTCCTTAACTATTATGACCGGTCCATAGCTCTGTATGAGCAGATAGTAAAAATAGCCTACAAGAAACTTGGCTTGCGCCTTATAGTCACTTGCCATCTTTTTGCTCATACCTGGCACGCCATCAACATTATTAATCAATGTGTAACAATAACGCATGCCACCCATCAACTCGTCCCAATAAGACATATGGGGACTAATGGCCGTGTACGTTCCCTGCGAGAACGCGGCGAAAGGGTCAGACTCAAACGCGGTCACCACCTCATCTCCAGACAAGAAATCGATGGCACTTTGCGTGTTGCCGTTGTTGGGAATAAAGCCATAACAACTGTATAGGTAACCCTCTGTGGTGCCCTGATTGGCAAAAGCGTCTTTCTCCGTCGGTGTACCATCCGGTACGATGTCCAAGTAGTCACAACTTGCCAGCGCACACGCCATGACAAGGCTACATACTGAATATAATAATTTCTTTTTCATATCTTTATGCCATTTCTTGATTATAGATTCATTTGCAAACCTAAATTGAATGTCCTTTGTGTGGGGTAAGCCAACCCATTGCCACCACCCATCTCGGGGTCCCATAATTTAAACTTAGAGAACGTACATACGTTGATGGCCGACAAGTAAACACGGACATGCTTAAAAGAATAGCCCAGCTCCACATTCTTGAGTTTCAGGAACGAAGCGTCACGAAGCCAATAAGAAGACGCTTGGGTATTATTGGGCATGTCGTCCTTGGTCAAGCGAGGGTATGCGGCGTATGGGTTCTTGTTCTCTGGTGACCAGTGGTCGTCGTCTATAAATTTTAGCACGTTCCTGTTACTGAACGACCCGAACGGATGAAAATAGTTGAGCAACATTGACGTTTGGGCCACGCCTTGGAAGAATATTCCAAAATCTATTTTCTTAAACTTGACATTTCCTCCAAATCCATAGACCATTTGCGGCACTTTAGGATATCCCAACGGAACGACATCGTTTCCATCTATCTTGCCGTCGCATTTACCGTCCACGTTGGGCTGGTCTTTATATTTGATGTCACCAGCCGACACGTTAGGTGACAACGCCTTTTGCGACGGGCTGTTTTTCACGTCCGCCTCGTCAATGAACAACCGCTCGGCCTCATACCCGTATATGGTTTGCAGCGACGCTCCAATATACGCTTGTCGTGGATATTCTTGGTACGCAGGCTCATCCCATTTTTCTATCTTGTTCTTCGTATAAGTGAAAGTGCCACGGAGTCCTACATATAAATCCCTCGTAACCTGTTTGTTATAGTCGAGCGACATGTCCACGCCCTTGTTGCTAACCTCTGCGAGGTTGCCATAGAGCTTGGTACGGAGCGTGCCCATGTAGCTTGGCACCACGCCACGGCGTTGGAATACGTTTTTGCGATACTCCCTGAAGAAGTCCGCGCTCAATGACAAACCATCGAACAAACGCATGTCAAATCCCAAATTAAGCTTTTGGCCCACTTCCCATGTAATGCCTTTGTTCTCAAATTGCTCGTATTTCGGGCCAGACTTAGAGTAGTCTTGGTTGATGCCCGTGGTATAGCTCGGACCGCCGGTCATATAAATATTAGACATGTAAGCGAAGCGAGTACCACCTATTTGGTCATTGCCCACCAATCCGTAACTTGCTCTCAACTTGAAGAATGAGATGTAACTTTTTAAAGGTGTCCAAAAACGCTCTTCTGAAACATTGTATCCCACAGCCACAGAGGGGAAAAATCCGAAACGATTGCCCTTGGCGAAATTCTCGGAGCCATTGTATCCAAAGTTGGCCTCAAACAAGTATTTGTTCGCGTACCCATAAGTCACGCGGCCTGCCAATCCCTGTTTACGATAAGGTAGATTGCCGAGCAGGTTGCGATCGGTCACGTTTCTCGCCAGTTCGTCTTGGTTATAATTGAGCATGGCGCCCAGTTCATGCTCGCCAAACTTTTGATTCCACAGCAGCATGACATGGAAATAAACAGACCTGTTTCCTTGTGACCACCCATTGGAACGCAGGCTTGTGTCCTGCTCCCTGCCTATGGGTTGAAGGTTCAGGTCATACGTGCCGTCAGGTTTCTTAGTGTAGCTCCTAAGCTCAAAAAAGTTATGGTCTCTCATTCTTTCCGTGTCGGTGTACGACCAGTTCTTGAACGAGGCGAGCGCCGAGAGCTTTAGTCCATGAACCAACATCGAGAGGTCCTGGTCCAATTGCAAATTGGCGATAACAGTGGAGCTGAAGTTGTTGGTGTAGCCGTTTACGGCGTCGGCCATGGGGTTTTGCGCTCCCATCCATCCCAAGTTTTTGGAACCCCATCTCACGTAGTTTTGATAGTCTGTTGCCGGATAGTTGATAGGAAAATCAACAGGATTTGAGTTTATCACAGCATTGAAAATACCACCCACATTACTGTTTGGGCCTCTCGAATTGCCTATCTGCGTATTTAGCCTGAGCGCTATCGTCGTGCTCTTCGTGAGATTCATTTGTATATTGTTTTGAAACGCGTAGCGCCAATAATCCAGTTGATTGTTATATCCATAGTACCTTTGACTCACGTTTTTAAGCATGCCAGTCTGGTGGTCCACTGTCACAGACATGAAGTAGTTGAGCCTTTTTCCTCCACCACTGATGTTCATGTTTACCTTTTGGTTGAACGTATGGTTTCTGAACAGTTCGTCATACCATCTCACATTTGGAAACGCGTATGGGTCGAGCCCTTGTCTCGTGCCCTCTATTTTCTCTTTCGAATATGGGGTGGCACCAGTGGGAAGATTGGCTATCGCCTCGTTAAACAGTTCCATAAAACGTGGTCCATCCACAAATTTTGGCAATCTCGTAGGCGTGTTTACATACCCCTCCACACGAATACTGACCGATGGTTTAGCTTGGTTCTCACCTGTTTTGGTAGTCACTATTATCACGCCATTGGCGCCTCTGCTGCCATAGAGGGCCGTGGCCGTGGCGTCTTTGAGTACCGAAAATTCAGCTATCACCTCTGGGTCGAGCGCGTTGAGGTCGTCCGCGGTAATCTGCACACCATCCAATATGATTAGCGGCGATGTGGCCGGGCTCGTCGTGGACATTCCCCTTATCCAAAAGTCGGCTCCGTCAGACCTTGGCGCGCCAGACCGTTGCACAGCTATCATACCAGCTATTCTGCCGGCGAACGCCGCCGAAAGGTTGGGAGTGGGAATCTTCAACTCACGTGGCCTGATGGTCTGCACAGACCCAACGATGGAAACTTTCTTTTGTCCCGTTCCAAATGCAGTGACCACATACTCATTCAATTCTGTCGAAGAAGGGCGAAGCTCCACCTTCATGCCGTCATGAGCAGGCATCTCAGTGGTTTTATAGCCAACATATGAGAACAAGAGTTTGTCCCCTTCTTTGGCCTTGATGCTAAACTTACCATTCACGTCTGTGATGGTAGCCATCCGAGCGTCAGATTTCAATCTGACCGTGGCGCCTACAATTGTTTCGCCCGTTTCTCCGCGAACTTCACCTGTTATGGTCTTGTTTTGTGCCATAACAGACAGCATGGAGAATACAAACGAGACAAACAAAATAAGTCTTTTTGTGTTCATAAATGGATGTTTTATAAATTTAAAGAATATAACCTATGTGCTTAATACACAAAAAAGGAGACTGGAGCGCATCGTAAAGACAAGTTTTTTTTTAAAATGATAGGCGTCATCTATCTCGCGATTGTAACTACGCCACATCTTTGCTCTACCAAGATCTTAGACTTGAACATATCGCATGATACTTCACTATTATGTAAGTAACATGCGAACGAAGCATCTAAATCCTTATGTATTATACTCCCTCTTACAGAAATGATTTGTTAATTTGTTTTAGCGAAATACTCTCTACCGCTTACAAGGACATAAAATTAATTTATTTTCTTTAAATTACAGGCTCGTGCAAAAATTTATGTTTGTTTTTATTTATTTTTAACAAATTGTCTCCACGACCTCATGATATCCATACCAACTCTTCTCTACCCACATGACACAGTATTGTCGATAACCAAGCCATGCCCATAACCGTTTTTCGATCACGCTGCAAAAAACGCTACTATATCGTCTTATTTCTCAACGTAGATTGTGTATGTGTAAAATTAAAGTCACAAAAAAATGTGCTTCCATACTTGTCATTTTAGAGAAAGGCAAAGCCTTCAATAATCGCCAAACCTCTTAATATTTCAAAAAAAATAAAATAATGACACCCCAAATATCTCAATCGCAACGCGTCTGAGCACTTATCAGGTGACGTTTAGAGGCTATACACCCTGCGTTTAAGAACTAAACGAGACGTGTTTAAGGCTTAATCGCGTCGGCTTTAGACCTTAATCCGAAAATAAAAAACGAACGCAAAGATATAAAATAACGTAAAAACGCTATAAAACGCTATCAACAAGATAGTTGCAAAAATCTATCCATTTTCGCAATATTCCGAGTTAATGCAAGAAAAAATTCAAATACGCGAGGCACAAACCGCCTTTTGTCAGTTTTTTTTGATATTTTTTATAAGGCATGGGGGATTGTCCATAATGGGCATAAACCCATTATGGACATACTCTATAGCCGCTTGCTGAAAAATGCAAGCGTCAAGAAACCAAACTATCAACCTTGCACGCGACTCACCAATTCGGCGGGCAACGTTGGCATTGCGCCCTTTTGCGTACACACGTAAGCACTCACGTCCACGGCCAAACTGTGTGCCTCGGCAATGGACATGCCCGCAAGAATAGCGGCCGTGAAACTGCCCGTGAATGAGTCGCCAGCCCCAACAGTGTCCGCTACTTTAACGTTCGGTGTTTCTTTGAAGCTCTTGGTACCGGGCGCGAAGACATAGCTGCCATTGGTGCCACATGTCAGCACCAGCATATCAAGGTCGTATTTGCCAAGGATGAGCCAGCATTTGTTCTCCATGTCAAGCCCGGGATAATCGAACATGCGACCGATTATAACCAATTCTTCATCGTTAATTTTCAACACGTTGCACCGTCTCAGACTGTCTCGAATGATCTCCTTGGTATAGAAATTGCCACGCAGATTAATGTCAAAAATCTTAAGGCAACTCTCTGGCGTGGCATCTAAAAAGCTGTGAATAGTGCCGCGCGAGATCGCATCACGTTGAGCCAACGTACCAAAACACACGGCCCGGGCATTGGCCGCCACATCTTGCATCTCGGGCGTGAATGGTATGTTATCCCATGCCACATTGTTTTTAATGTCGTAAGTGGGTATACCATCGTCGTTAAGTTCTACGCCTACGGTACCTGTGGGATAGCCCACGCGGGGCATGATGTAATCAAGTCTTTTGCCATCAAGCTGCCTGAGAGTCTCGTCGCCCAAGATATCGTTACCCAATGCACTGACAGCGATTGCATCTTGACCAAACTGACCAGCATGATAAGCGAAGTTTGCTGGCGCACCGCCAAGTTGGGCACCTTGCGGAAGCATGTCCCACAACGCCTCTCCAAGTCCTACTATATATTGTTTCATAATGATAGATTGTCCGCGCGAGGCCTCCGAGCCTCATCGATAGCAAATGCGATATGGTAATCTAAAGGCCTGCGCGGAACTTAATTTATATGGTTTGTAATATTTCAGAAAATGTTTTCATACACTGTGTGCGCGCTATTGATCGAACGGTATATGGTAGCAGATTATTTATTGATACGACCTATATAACTCAACAGATACAGCACGCCTACCGCCATCACCATTACTGCGCCAACCTGACCGATGGCATCGCTGGCAAAACCCATGAACAGCGGGAAAACAGTACCACCAAAAAGCCCCATGATCATCAAGCCGCTTACCGCGTTTTTCTTGGTGGGCACCGAGAGAAGAGCCTGAGAAAAGATAATGGAAAACACATTGGAGTTGCCATAGCCGAGCAGCGCAATGGCAACATAGAGTGCCCATCGCTCTGTGCCAACACCCAATCCTGCCATGCCCAACGCCATCATGGAGACGCTGATGACAAAGAACGATCGGATAGACATAATGCGCAGGAAATAGCTACCAGTGAGACAACCTGCGGTTCGGAAGATGAAATATAGGCTCGTAGCAAAGGCTGCCTCGTTGAGCGACATGCCCAAGCGCTCCATCAAAATCTTTGGTGCCGTGGTATTGGTGCCCACATCAATGCCCACGTGGCACATGATACCAAGAAAGCTGAGCAACACAATCGGCATGCCCAAAAGACGAAAGCTGTCTGCGAAAAGCCTCAACACAGAGTTTTCCGTATCTGCCCCCTCGTCGGCTCGCTCCTCGTCTATAGGTGTAAGCCCCAGCAACAGCATGGCCACAATGGCCACAACCATATAGATGGGAAAAAGCACGCGCCACGACAGCCCAAAACAAGGGATGGCGGCAGTGGCTCCCCACATGGCAATGTAGGGTGCCATGAACGAAGCGATGGCCTTAACAAACTGACCGAAGGTGAGCGTCGAGGCCAAATGGCCACTGATAAGCATGGACACCAAAGGGTTGAGTGAGGTTTGCATGAGTGCGTTGCCTATGCCCAAAAGTGAGAAAGCGACAAGCATGACGTAAAAGCTCGCTGAGAAAATAGGCAGCAGCAACGACACGATAGTGACGACAAGCGAGAGTAGCACCGTTTTCTTGCGCCCTATCTTGTTCATCAATACACCCGTAGGTACGGAGAAAATAAGAAACCAGAAAAACACCAACGATGGCAGTACATTGGCCACCGAGTCGGTCAGTCCTAAGTCTGACTTGACATAATTGGATGCGATGCCCACTAAATCCACGAAGCCCATGACAAAGAAGCAGAGCATCACGGGTATGAAGGCTATTTTATTAGTTTTACTCATGATTTAAGTTTTTGGAGACTTTGGATGATTTATCTCAATTCGTAGACGCGGGCTTTGCCACCATTGACTACAAGTGAGGTATAGGGAGACGATGGAAACACGATGTTAGACATGGCCATTTTGCCATCTGCGTCAAACACCTCTATGCTGCTTTTATCCACAAATATTTGGAGTTGGCGTATGCGTCCTCGCGTGGGTGCGTTGGTCACGACAGCAAAATCGGCAGAGAAAGCGGTATCGCCGCTCTTGGAGCGATCCATGCTGAATGTCTCGTTGGCTACGTCGTAGGTCATCACCACACACTCTCCCTTGGCGTTAGACAGCGTGATGGTGGCGTTTCCGCGCAGCTTCACGTCTATGCGACAGGCATCGGCAAGCTTTCTCGATGGTTTGTCCCTAAATGCGCGCAACACCTCGGGGGATGGTTTCACACTGCAATAGCTCTCGCCTCGATAGGTGAACAGGCCGAGATCACGCGGCAAGCCATTGGCCGATCGATACTGCCGCGTGGGTACTTGCCCTGCATATTGCCAATTGCTCATCCATGGCATGGCCACATGACGGCCGTCGGGAGCGTTGGAGAAAGTGACGGTGGCATAGTGATCTTTACCCCAGTCCATCCATTTGATCTCGCCCGGAGTGTCCTCACACACGAACTTGCGACCGTCAAAACTGCCCACGAAATACTGGGTGGCCGAGCCACCGAAGGGACCTCCGGGATTGATGTTGCAGATGAGCAACCATCGATCGCCCATATTCAGCAGGTCTGGACATTCCCACACGCCGCCGTGGCAGCCGTAGCCCTCGCCAAAATCACTCTCGAAAGTCCACTCTTTGAGATTGTGCGAAGTGTATATTTTCATGTGCTGCCCCTCGGCCAAGATCATGTTCCATTTGCCAATCTCCTCATTCCAAAATACATGCGGATCGCGAAAGTCGGGGGTGTTGGAAACGAGCACGGGATTACCAGCATATTTGACGAACGTCTTGCCGTTGTCAACGCTGTACGCCAAACTCTGAGTCTGGCTGCGAGCGGCAGATGTGTACATGGCCACAATAGCTCCAGCGCCAAATCCTGCTGTGTTATCCTTGTCAACAACAGCCGAGCCACTAAAGATGGTTCCCAACGCATCAGGAAGCACAGGGTCGCCCTCGAAAGTCCAATTCACCAAATCGCGCGAGATGGAATGACCCCAAGTCATGTTCTCCCACTGTGATCCGAAGGGGTTGTGCTGGAAGTAAAGGTGCCACGTACCGTCCTTGTAAAACATACCATTGGGATCGTTCATCCATCCCCACAAAGGTGTGTGGTGGTATCTTGGGCGATGACGCTCGCGATTGGTGGTGTCGAAAGTGTCAGTGTATCGTACCTGTTTCCAGCAAACGTATTCGTTTATTGGTATGTCATTGCCCATCTCTGTCCTGGCGTTCTTATCGGGAAAGCTGATGTCAAGTATTCCCTGGGATGAGCCCAGAATATCGAGAGGGAGCGGTACAACATAGTCCACCTTGCTCACAGCCAATTTGCAATTGAATTCTCTGACCACCCTATCTCCTTTGATGAGGCGTAGATGTGCGTTCTCCTGACTTTCCTCTACAGGCAAAAGTAGGTATTTAGCCGTAGCGCTCACACGCAGCATGGCGTGGGTAGAGCCGAGAAACATAGTCTCGAAAGGCTGTGCGTTAGCTATGACGCAGAGGCAAATCAACGTCATAGTGGCAATCGTAGTTTTAAGTGTGCTAAACATCATATAGGTTTTTATGAGTCATTCTTTTTTTTAAAAATGTGGCCAAAGCATGTCTGTCATGGCAATGACATTTTCTCATGCTATTTAAACGCTCTCTTAGCCTATGGCTAAACACGTCTTAAACGCCTGACACGCATGCGACAAAATGGGATATAGGGTCCAACTTTATTACCCCTATTCATATCCTTTATTCTGTGAGTAGAGGCCAGGGATGTAATAAAGCTGATTGTATGGTACCGGGAAATATTCGTTCTTACCCGGCGTGAAGTGTGCATCCCTGTAGTATTTGGCATAAGTTTGCCCCTCGTAGTTGTCTTCTACCTCACGCTTGAAATACTCGTTGAGTGTCTTAGAGAGCAATCCCCAACGCCTGAGGTCAAAGAAACGCGCGTGCTCCATACCCGTCTCCACACGTCGCTCCCATCTCAAGCATTCACGGGCCATAGCCTGTGTGGCGAAATATTTGTCAGGGTAAAGTGCTATCTCGCACTGGTTTGCGGCATAATTGATATGCTTATTGATAGAGTTTGCCGCACGCTGCCGTATATGGTTAATTATAATTCTGGCCTCAGCGAGACGCCCAATCTCTATAAGTGCCTCGGCCCTGTCAAGCATTACATCTGTGTATCGAATGACATAATCATTCATGGCAAAAGCCTGCCACGGCGTGTTGTATGTCTCGCCCTTGCCACGTTGCGGCACCTCTTTCAGGGAAGAATAGTAGCCATAGGTGTTTGGGGTGCGTGAATTGGCTTTCGTCTGCATATATTTTTGCTCATATTTATAAGGAAACGTGGGCATGCCCACCGTGTGGAACAAGCGCGGGTCCCACTTCTGTGCGGTTGGGAAACCGTTGACTGGATGGTCGTTGGAACGGTTATAATCATCAAACAAGGGTAACCCGTCCTTGGTTTTAAAGGCGTTGACCAAATCTTGCGATGGCTTGTGAAAATCCCATCCGCACGACCACATGCCCCACATGCCATTCAACATGTTAGCCCAATTGGCCCTGCCGTATTTCGTATTGTCATCCTCGTAATTGGAATGTTGTACCGCAAACACCGACTCTTTGCTGTTTTTATGCTCAGGAAGAAATATGTCGCCATAATCATCGAGGTATCCATAGTTGGAGTTTTTGACTACGTCTGTATATTCTACCACCTTCTGCATATAGTCTTTGTTGATGAATTTTATACCGGTGCTGTCCTCGTAACCATTGCCCCATGCTATGTTCAGGTAGCATTTGGCCAAATAGGCCGCTGCCGCCACTTTGTTGGCTCGCCCACCCTCATACTGGTTGGCGGGCAAAACGTCGTATGCATGCTGGAAATCAGCTATAACTTTGTCCCACAATTGTTTATGGGAGAGTGCGTCGTTTCTTATTTGCTCTTGCGTGCCTTCTTTATAGACCATCTCGTCAATCCAAGGTATTTTATTAAAAACCATCAATAGTTTGTAGTAGAGATGCGCCCTTAGGAATTTCACCTCGCCTATTCTTTGGGCTGTGACTTGCTCACCGAGTTTGGATTTCCCATAGGTGTCCAACGATAATAAAGCTCTGTTACACCGACTAATACCTACGTAAAGACGATACCATAACTCGTCCAAATGTCCCAATGTTGGTGTCAATGCGCTGAACACCTCCACAGCATGATATTCCGTGTCGGTGGTACCCGATCCACCTTTGAGACAATCGTCGGAGGCCAGATCGCCGTAAGGCCAAAGGTTAAATGGATAAGTGTACCAGTCGTCGCCCAGGATAGCATAGGCCGACGTCACCATACCATCAGGGTCTGAGAATGCCAGATCCTCGTCTACGATAGCTGTTGGTTTGTAATCAAGAAAGTCGTTGCAACCGATTGTCACCATCGCGACAGCAATTGCAAATATGGAGGATAATATATTTGTTTTCATTTCAGAAAGAGATAAAAAGTTGTTAGAAACCAATTTGCAGACCAAACGATACTGATGTGGCCAATGGGTAAGCCCAGTTGGGATTCTCTGGGTCTGAGCATGTGAGACTGCTACTCTTCACGGTCAGCAGATTTTGCCCAGAAATATAAGCTCGAGCACTTGCCATGCGCCACTTGGAGACGATATTTTGTGGAAGGCTGTATCCTACCTGCAAAGTTCGCAACTTGAGATATGAGCCATTCTCCACATAGTAATTGGAGACACGTCCCTCGTCGGCCGTGTTATTGGTGGTAAGCGCAGGGATGGTGGAGGTAGTGTTATCGGTGGTCCAAGCGGATAGCATTCGGTTACCTTTATTGGAGCCTGCGTCCGTAACACTCCAGAAATCTGTTTGGAATTTTTGGTTGTTGTACACATCTTGGTTCATCACGCCCTGCCAAAACATGCTTAAATCTATCCCCTTATAGTTCAAGGCTACGTTCAAGCCATACGAGAAAGCAGGCACAGGATTGAATATCCAAGTTTGGTCTGCCTCGGTAATTCGCCCGTTTCCATCCAAGTCCGCATATTTCAAGCCGCCAAGTCTAGCATTTGGTTGCCCTGAGGCAAGCACCTCTTCTTTCGTTTGGAACAATCCGTTGGTAACATACCCGACGATGGATCCATAAGGTTTGCGCGCCTCCACTAAGTTTTGTTTTGTAGTGTGTGCGTAAGAGCCTGTGGTCGAAGATGGTAGTTGTGTTACCCTATTGCGGAAGAAATCGAGATTTCCGTTTATGTCTATTTCCAACCCATTAGCCAAGGTTTGGCGATAGCCCATCATAAACTCCATACCCCAGTTGCGTAGCGATGGGCCGTTGGACCATTGTGCCCCACCCTCACCCATCACCGCCAGATACGCTGGATTGATGAGCATGTCCGTGATATTCTTGATATACGCGTCCACCGTGCCATATAGCGCATTATCAAAAAACATATAGTCCAAGCCTATATTATACTGCGTGGTGGTTTCCCACTTCAAGTTTTCGTTAGCCCTTTGTATGGCTCTATAGCCCGACGGGAACGTGCCACTGCCTGCAAGACTTAGGTCGTAAGCCGTGGACGTGGTGCGATCAAGGCCATAGTCGGCTACGTAAAGGCCGTAATGTGCATTATTGTCAATACCCTGATTACCAGTTTTACCCCAAGAAAGGCGCAGTTTCAAATCGTCTATCCATCTCGCGTGCATTAGTTCAGAAAAGCGAAAACCGAGTGTGGCTGCGGGAAAATCGCCCCAACGGTGCCTCTCTCCAAATCGAGAGCTGCCATCATGACGTAACGTGAACGAAGCCAATAGCAGGTCTCTATAGTTATAATCTACCTTTCCGAAGAACGACGCAAGACGATATCCCACTTTCGCTCCCGTATTATGCGCAGCTCCCGTGGCTGCATTAGGCCACATATAGTGCTTGGTTTCTAAAGCGTACCCTTCGGAAAGGGCGTGAAAATCCACCAAGCTCTGCTTGTTGATCTCTGAGCCAAGTAGCACGTTAAAATGATGGTTTTTGTTGTAATCAAATAGGTAGTTGAGCGTGTTAGACCATGTATAATTGGTGTTATTAGTCTGTCCCAGATCTGTTTTGGCTACATTGTTGTTCACAATATCAGAAGCATAGGTATGCGTCAAGGCATTGATAAACGACGTGGTGTAATCCAAACCGAAGTTAGATCTGAACAAGAGACCTTTCAGTGGTGTAACTTCCACGTAGGCGTTGCCAAAGAGTTTCCAAAAGTCCAAATGGTTGTCTTTATTATGATACAGTTCTCGCATAGGGTTTTGGCGGTCGCTCATACCACCCACAGGTCCTGCGAATGTCACCCCATCTTTTTCATAGACAGGTACTGTGGGCGACATTTTGAGTGCGTTCTCCATGGGTGCACTATCCACTTGCTTATTATACGACAATGTAAAGTTCTCTCCTACCTTCACCATTTTGTTTATTTGATAAGAGTTGTTCAATCGAGCCGCAATACTTTGAAAATCGGTATATTTCAAGATCCCATCGTTTTTCTTATACCCCAATGAAAACATGGAAGTGGTTTTATTCGTCGCACTTGATAGAGATACATTGTAGTTGCGCGAGAAACCCACTCTCGAGATTTCTCCCATCCAGTCAGTATCTGAGCAAACCATACTACGTTTAGAGTTGATATAGCCATCATAGCGACCATTTACCGTAAAGTTTTCATAACGTTTGGCTATAGGATTCCATGCCGTAATATCCACGCCTTTTTCCGCTTTTAGGTTTAAACCATAATTGGCGGCATAAGCCACAGGATCCATCCCGTCGTTCAGGGCGGCTTGTGCCATAGCCGTAGCGTATCCCTTGGTATCTAACAGTTTCATCTTTGACTGTGGCGTGTAGAACTGTGCGGTGAGGTTAGCCGAGAAGTCCACTTTTATTTTGTCTCCCTTCTTGCCTTGCTTTGTCGTGATAATAATCACGCCATTGGCGGCCCTGCTACCATAAATAGAGGCCGATGCAGCATCTTTGAGCACTTGCATGCTTTCGATGTCGTTTGAGTTGAAAGTGTTCATGGCCGATGTTAATGGAACACCATCCACGATATACAGAGGTTCTTGCGAAGAGTTGAAAGAACCTATGCCTCGCACGCGAACCGTGGCTGTACCGCTAGGCGACCCTGTGTCTGTGATGGTAACACCTGCCACACGTCCCTGAAGCGCTTTCATTGGATCCGCATCGGGCGATGTCCTTATGGCATTGGTCTTCACTACCGATACCGCCCCGGTCAAGTCGGCCTTGCGTTGGGTGGTATAACCCGTCACTACTACCTCGTTGAGATCGTTGGCATCTTCCTTAAGGATGATTTTCATAGCCACCGCGGCAGGAAACTCCATTGTGCGATAGCCTATATAAGAGATGACAAGCGTTGCCCCCTTAGTCACCTCCAACTTAAACTTTCCGTCTATGTCGGTCACTGTACCGTTATTTGTACCTTTCTCCATGACCGTTGCACCGATTACCTCCAAGCCTGTCTCATCGACAATAGAGCCCGAAGCCTTGAGTTGTTGCGCGCTCGTGACCGCGCAAACCATTATGAGCGCAAGGCTCATGATTGTCCTTTTTAGGTTTTCCATCGAATGTTCGTTTACGTTAGTACTTAGGTTTAACGCTCACAAAATTAGCGCAACGTTGTCAAGCCGTCATTAAAATATCGTTCATTGAATAGCAAAAACGTAACCCACGTAACATTTTTGTTATTCAATGAAAGATTTTTTGCACTTGAGGAAAACTATTTGTTGCCTTTGCGCCTCAACTCATAAGTTCACTCGGACTCGCGCCAAACTCATCCTTGAAACACTTGGTGAAATAAGAAGGCGACGTAAAACCCACGGCGTAAGCCACCTCTGAGATGCTTTGTCCCGTGGTCTCGAGTAGTTTTTTACCACGCAGAAGTCGGGCCGTCCGTAAGAGCTCCACTGGCGATCTACCCGTGAGGGCTTTCACTTTGCGATAAAGTTGCACCCGGCTCAGTCCTACCTCCTCGCCTATACGTTCAACGTTAAGGTCAGGATCTGACAGCGACGCTTGTATGATAGTGCGCAGGTTGGCGATGAAACGGGTATCCCTGTCGCCCATCAATGGTCTCGCAGACGCTTCGGGAGCTTTGGTCTCCATTCCCCGCCCAAACTCTGCCGTCTCGCCTTTGGCAAACAATTGGCGCAGTCGCTCGCGGTTTTGTAACAGGTTGCCGATACGAGCCAAAAGCACTTTGGAACTGAACGGCTTAGTGATATACGAGTCTGCACCCGTCTTATAGCCTTCAGTCATCTGGTCATCCAACGTCCTTGCCGTGAGCAAAATTACCGGAATGTGACTCGTCTCTGTGTGCGTCTTCAACGCTCGGGTAACCTCCAACCCATCCATCACGGGCATCATCACGTCACAAACAACCACATCTGGCACCATTTTTCGAGCCAAGGCCAAACCATCTTTACCATTAGCAGACTCCATCACATGGTAACGACCTCTCAATATAGACTTCAGATAAGAGCGTACGTCGTCGTTGTCATCAATGACAAGTATCTCGGGTTTGGCTGTTTTGTCCGCCGATACCACGTCGTCCAAGTGGGTATCCACGTTAACTGGCCCTTCTTCACGCCACGCAACAGGCATGGTGGTTGTTCCCACGCTCGTCCTTTCATTTACGATGGCTCCCGCCTGCCGTACAGGCAACTTCACCACAAAACGAGTTCCCTTGCCCATCTCGCTCTCTACGCTAACCTTTCCTTGGTGCAACTCGGCGAAAGCCTTGACCAAGGCAAGCCCTATGCCCGTTCCGCCGACAGTTCCATGTGCTTGGTAGAACCTGTCAAAGACGTTTGGCAGGTCTTCTCTCGCCATGCCGACGCCCGTGTCCTCCACACATATTATATAATGGTCGCCTTGCCTTTTTATTCTTGTGGTTACACTTCCACCCCCGGATGTGTATTTCAGTGCATTGCTCATCAGGTTCATGTAGAGATGATTAATCTTCTCCGCATCAGCCATAATGGTCTCTTCGTCGTCCACATGACATTCCATAACCAACCTGACACCTTTGGCCTCGGCAGCCGACTTAAAAGCGGCACACCACTCGCGCAGTTCCCGAGCAATGGCAAAGCGACCGAGCCGCAACTCCATCTTGCCACTCTGCACCTTTCTAAAATCCAATATCTCGCTAACCAATTGCGCCAATACACGCACATTGCGGCGCACCATCTCAAGTGTTTGTCTTGTGCTAACTTGCATGCCGGTCGACTCGAGGAGGCGGTCTATCGGATCGGCTATCAGCGTGAGGGGCGTGCGCAGCTCGTGGCTCACGTTGGTAAAAAAGGCCAATTGGGCCTGCGTCATATCTTTCACCTCAGCGTTCAGCCGTTGCAACTCCGCATTGCTATCAGTCAGTTTCGCATTGAGTTTAGCCTTGTCCAAATACGCCCTGTATGTCACGACAACGGCAATGATTATACAAACCAGGACCACTGCTAACAGCACAATAAACCACCGTTGCATGGTGTATTGGTTAAAATAGGCATCTACCTTCTTGTGCATCAAGTCGAGATTGGAATTTTGTCGTGCCATATCCTTGGCTTCCATGAGCAATAATTCTGCGTTTTCACGAGTCACGATGGTAGTCGTGAGCGGATTTTCACGTCTGTATGGCTTCCCGCGCAATATCTTCATGGCCAAAGCGATGACCTCATCGCCTTTGGTGGGATACACGTATGATGCCTCGAACAAGCCGTCACGCACCAATTCCAATCCTCCTCCCTCCGTGGCCAAAGCGTCCACGCCTACAAACTTGGGCATTCTCTCCACACCATGCTTGCGCAATGACACATATGCCCCCCAAGCCATGCGATCGTTATGTCCAAAAACATAGTCAAATTGGCGCGTTCTTTCCAATATATTGTCCATGGCCTTGGTGCCGCTCTCTTCTTTCCAGTCGCCCGCCTCCGAGGCTACCAAGCGCACGTCTTCAAATGCTTTGAGCGCGTCTACAAACCCTTTATGCCGCTCGGTGGCAGGCGATGAGCCCTCCAAGCCCCTTATCTCCACCACACGCCCATGACCATGCAGCCTGTGTCCCACAAAATTGCCCATAGCCTTACCTATGCCATAGTTATCGCCACCAATAGCAGCGGTGTATTTGTCAGTGTCCACCTTGCGGTCATAAAGTATCACCGGGATGCCTTTTCGATACGCATTCTCTATGGCAGTGGTGATGGACTTGTACTGGTTGGGGGCCACAATGATAAGGTCCACTCCAGCGTTCACGAAATGGTTGATTTGTGCTATCTGTTTTTGGCTGTTGTCATTAGCAGAGGCGAGTACCACCTCCAACGAGTCGTTAAAGTATTCAGCGGTTTTCAACTCCCTGTTCAACTTGTCTCGCCAGATGTCCTCGCTGCACTGCGAGACACCTATCACATATTTCTTATGATGGTCTTCACAACCCATAAGTAGCAATATAAGGAATAAGGCAAATGATGTCTTTCGCATAGACTCATGGTTTATCATCTTTGCAAAGATAACAAAAAGGTGCGGTAATTCATTCCAGCACACCAAAAACTTTCAAAACCGGACAAGCCCTGTCAAAGCCATAACTTCGTCGTGGACACATTGCTGTCACTGCTTGATACGATCATTACACTTGTCACAGCCACCCAACGGGTCATGGCGTATGCTCTTCGCTAACGCCCATGTCACATCAATCAAAAGGGAGGTCACGGCCCACGGCCTTGACCTCCCCCATGAAAAAAAATTATGAAAGTAACAAAACTTAATCTATCTCCTCGTCAGCCTCATATCCACCCATTTCCCTAATGGCGTTTTTCAGCATGGTGTATTGCTGGAAGAGGTTGTTTACAGGTTGCTCGTCTTTTGTGAAATCGTGCATGGGGCACTTGAGGAAGAAACTCAAGAACCGCTGTATGCCATATCGTCCAGCACGGGCAGCAAGGTCACAGAGCAGTGTCAGGTCGAGTAACAACGGCGCTGCGAGTATGGAGTCGCGACAAAGAAAGTTGATCTTGATCTGCATGGGATAGCCCATCCAACCGAAAATGTCAATATTGTCCCATCCCTCCTTGTTATCATTACGAGGCGGATAGTAGTTGATGCGTACTTTGTGATAATAGTCTGTATACAGATCGGGTTGATCCTCGGCTCTCAATATGCTTTCCAAAGTAGAGAGCTTGCTCACTTCCTTGGTGTGGAAATTTTCCGGTTCATCTAACACAAGACCGTCTCGGTTGCCAAGAATATTTGTGGAGAACCATCCGTCCAAGCCGAGACAGCGTGTGCCAATGATTGGCGCAAAACCGCTTTTCACGAGTGTCTGACCTGTCTTAAAGTCCTTGCCAGCTATCGGCATTCTTGTCTTTTCGGCCATTTGCCACATTGCCGGGATATCCACGGTGGTGTTTGGCGCTCCCATCACAAACGGAGCACCCTCGCTTAAGGCCGCATAGGCATAGCACATCGATGGAGCCACATGCTGCCGATCGTCATCTTTCATAGCCTTCTCAAGGCTGGCAATAGAGCCGTGCCACTTCTCGTCGTAAGGAACATATATTTCTGTCGACGCTGCCCAGATCACAACTATGCGCGCGCAGCCATTCTTTTCTTTAAATTGACGAATATCCTTGCGCAGATTTTCCACCATCTGCCAGCGCGTGGCACCTTTCATTATATTGTCGCCTTCTATACGTTTGGCATAGTTGTGGTCGAAAGCTGCTGGCATGGGCACTATTTTTTCCAATTCGTCACGAACGGGGTTGATATCCTTTTCTCTCAACACCTCAGCGTACATGGCAGCCTGATAGGCGTTTTGTGGATATGGGTCCCATGTGCCAAAAACAATATCAGAGAGCTTAGCCAAGGGCACTATGTCGCCATAATGAAGATATTGCTTGCCTTCTCCCTTGCCCACACGTATCTTGTCGTATTGGGTCATGGAACCTATGGGCTTGGCCAATCCCTTGCGAGCCATGAGCACACCTGTCATAAAAGTCGTGGCCACGGCTCCGCAGCCCACCACCATGATACCTAATTTGCCCTCTGCGGGTTTCACATTCTCGTTTTTCATTGCATTTATAGTTTTTAGAATCAAATATAGTTAATAGTCTAAAACAATTATGATAGTTTGAGCAAATTTAGCTAAATTATTTGAGATAAATAACTCTTTAAGTTAAAAAACAAAAAAAATTATTGCTGTCCGGTAAAACTCAAAAGAGCATAAATATCCTCCCCGAAGCCCAGTAAAATTGGACTTCGGGGTTTATTTTTTCAAAAGTAAGCCCC
>NZ_QENY01000007.1 GCF_003096815.1 Hallella colorans | reverse complement strand
GTACGAAACTGTCTTTAGCAATCATAGTTTTACCTTGATTATTTAATGTTTATGCGACTGCGTCGCATTCTTCTGCAAACTTAGAGCAAATTCAGGTCCGTTGTCTGTTGTAATGGTCTTCAGAATGTCCTTGTATGGTAGCAGCAGTTTCCTAACTACCTTTGCCAGAGGCTTTGATTGCTTTCCAAATGGCAGTTTCTGCATAAGCAGCATATTGGTGGATTTCTCTACCAGTGTGAGTATGGCATGCTGGTCAGGGTCTACGATCAAGTCCATCTCAAAATCTCCGAATCTCTTTCCGTCAACTTCCTTACTTCTTTCATGGATGCTCACCCTGTCTTTGATTGGAAGAAGTCTGCCCTTGGGACGATGCCTATATTTCATCTTATGCCTTGTGTGCTTGGCAAGTTCCCCTGATGTGTCATTGTGGATGATGTTATAGATGGATTGGTGGGACACCTTTATCCCCTCATTCTTGCGCAGATTACCTGATATTTGTCTTGGAGACCACTGGTCATTGATGATATATTCCTTGATTCTCCAGACCAATTCGTCGCAGAGCCTGGCGTTCGTTACCGTCCTCTTTCTGCGCTGCATGGCCATATCGTGCACCTTTGTCCAGATATACTTTCCCGATGGCGTGCTGTTGCGTCTGATTTCACGTGAGAGCGTTGACTGACTGGTGCCGACGATTGAGGCAATTGCTTTTCTCGCTGTTTTCTTTTGGAGTAAGGCGAAAATTTGCGGCCTTTGCTCCGAGGTTAATTGATGATATTTCACAATACAAAATTAATTAATCTTGGGGAGACAGAGGTCTCCCTTTTTTATTTGTATTGCTGGTTGTTTCTTTTTCCTCGCCGAGAGATGCAGACAACCTCTCGCTACGCTTCGAGAACGTCTGCATCTCTCGGCGAGGGGCACTCTTTTATTGCACTTCGTTTTGGAACTTACGTCCATAAACCACCAATAAAAAGATATAAACAAACATTTTCTTTTACAAACTCTTTCTTGTGACTGCGATATTTTCTATCACAAAGTATTTTGTCGGAAATAAACGAAATTTGGGCCATTTTGAAAATGCTGGAAATCAACATATTAAGGAACTGGGTAAAAATGGACTTGCGAAAGGATAGCGAAGGCAATGCGGTTACTATCTAATCAGGGTGCGGTTACACCGTTGAGAGCATGCAAAAGGGCTATATTGGCAACGTCATCTCTATCTTATCGCAAGTCAGACGCTTTGAAACGGCATCGGGAACCCATTTTATTCGTTGAATTATTTCCAAATTCACTTCCAGTTTAGAAATTCTGAAGTGTTAAAAAATGCAGAAGTATTTTGACAATTGGGTAGAAGGTAAATGTTATTCATAAAAGGCATATACCTCCTACTTTCACATTTACCGACCTCCCATACCACCGTACGTGCCGTTCGGCATACAGCTGTTTCGTGCTTTTACACCTTACGGTGCGTGGCAAGTTGTTTTCAGCCATCCCTTTGAGATACATCACTTCTATTCTATTGTCGGATTCCGTCCTATCGTATGAATAGAGCGTTCCTTTTCGGATATCTGACTACAAAAGACTCTCAAGGTAACAGTCATTGATTATTGCACTGCACGATTCGGTTCTTCCCTATAGACACCCGTACCTCGAATACTATGACCGCTGATGACTTCTCACGACAAGCTTTACTCCGTCATGGTACATCAATTACATCATCTTCACCATGCGTTCCTGAGACCTCCTCGGATAAGAACATTATCTTTCCATCTTATATCTACTTAATTTTTTCGCAAAACTCAAGGAAAATCCACCTATCATTCCGAATAGCTATAGGACTTTGATTTGTCTTGCAATCTAATCCATGGTTCATATGCGTTGTATGAAGTTTCTGTTTGTTAGGTTAGATGTTTGCCGCCAGCTTCTTTCAGATTTCACCTCACGAAGAACACCCTTACTATTAGCTATGTTATTCCCGCTATTAGGGCTTACTTGGGACTTGCTCCCGTAAGACAATGCTCATGCTGAGCGTACAAAAAAGGCAGAAAATTTATCCCTGCCTTTATACCCGATTATTTAGAACCAAATTGATTATCTGGCAGTTATTCTGACAACTTCCAACTTGGAGCATTACCAGCATTCGATCCGTCTACAGTTATCAATTGTTGACTTTACGAGTCAACTTTTTTGGGGAAAGGCATGTTAGGGCACTATTGAATACACACATCAGAATAGATAATATTATGAAATATAGTTAGCAAAGTATAAAATTGACAATATCATGAAATTAGAGTTTGTATAAATTGAAATTATAAACTAACAATTATTACAAATTCTTTTGTCATGAGCGAATAAAAGATTATCTTTGCAATATAAGAATTTATTCTGCAATATTATCAAGCGACTATGAAATAGGGCGAAAGGTCCAATATTATAAAAACAAAAAGATTATGAAAAAGAAATTTATTTGCACAGTTTGTGGTTACATTTACGAAGGAGAAAAAGCGCCAAAAGAATGTCCTATATGCCATGTCAAGGCGGAACGATTCGAGGAGTTTTGCTCAAAAGCGTTGAAAGGCACCAAGACAGAGGCTAACCTTATGGCTGCTTTTGCGGGTGAGAGCCAAGCTCACACCAAATATCAGTACTATGCTTCCAAGGCAAAGAAAGATGGTTACGAACAGATAGCTGATCTTTTCATGGAGACAGCTAATAATGAAAAAGAGCATGCTAAATTGTGGTTCAAGTTTCTGCATGATGGCGACATTCCTACTACCACAGACAATCTTGCCGACGCTGCTGCTGGCGAGAACTTTGAGTGGACAGATATGTACGTTCGCATGGCAGAGGAAGCCAAGGCCGAAGGATTTACTGGCATTGCCGCTAAGTTTCGTGGCGTAGGTGAAATTGAGAAGAAACACGAGGAGCGTTACCGTAAACTTTTGAAAAATATAGAAGACAAAATAGTGTTCTCGCGTGATGGAGACAGTATATGGCAGTGCCGTAACTGTGGGCACATCATAGTGGGTAAGAACGCACCAGAGATTTGCCCAGTCTGCAATCATCCACAGAGCTTCTATCAGCTGGCCGCGCGCAACTATTGATACACGATGCCACTTCTCTATATGAAGTGCTCATTATAGACCACAAGGCGGGAATTTTTTTTAGAAATTCCCGCCTTTTTACATATATAGTAACTGAACGTTCTCAAGTTAATTGTCGTTCATCAGGCGATATTTAAATTATACCACTTTATATTTATATAGTTTTCTAGAATATAGGATTATCATCAGCAAGAGCGTTAAGTAACTTGCTGTCGTCAGCAGATACCAGTACTGCTATCTCCAGAATGGTATCCAGCTATAGTTTCCATATCCTGTCCGTTTATGTACAACTCGAGCGATAGGTCAGCAGTATCCCCAAAGATCCTTCTGCGCAAGGTCCGAACCTTTACTAAAGATGTGATGAAAACCGTATCAATTGTTATATGTGTCAGTCTCAATGGTTTCCTGAACAGATCGTTGGTTATTGCATGCTGGATTACCTGAGCGGAAAAAGCTATCATTACCATGAAAGTGTGTTGGGGGTGAGCGAACGCCGAGGTAAGACTTTTTACCTTAACGAAAATTACTTCCTTCATTTTTTTGATTTTTTAGGTTACTATTACTGTTACATAGAAAAAAAATAAATAATGAACTAAAAAATATATGTATTAAGGAATAAATTCTTATATTTGCAAATTAAATCAATCTCCACACGAAAAAAATGGAATTTACCGCGAAACAAATAGCCCAATACGTTAACGGCAAAGTAGAAGGCGACGAGACTGTCCGCGTACATACTTTCGCTAAAATAGAAGAAAGCGTTCCCGGGGCTGTTTCATTCTTGGCCAACCCAAAATACACCCACTATATTCACGACACCCAATCATCGATAGTTCTTGTTGACGAGAGTATCGAAATACCCGAGAAAGTCAGCCCCACACTAATACGCGTGAAAAACGCGCGCGACTGCGTGGCCAAACTGCTACAGTTGTACGAAGCATCCAAACCTAAGAAAAAGGGCGTGGACGCTTTAGCTTTCGTCTCGCCAAAAGCCCATTTGGGACAAGACGTTTACGTAGGCCCATTCGCCTATATCGGTGATAATGTTAGTGTAGGTAATGGCTCGCAGGTGTACCCTAACGTCACCATCTTTGATGGTGCCTCGATAGGCAGCCACTGTGTCATCTATCCTAACGTGAGCATCTATCACGAATGTCAATTGGGCGACAACGTCATTGTACACTCCGGAGCTGTTATCGGCGCCGATGGTTTTGGATTTGCGCCCAATGGTGAAAGCTACGACAAAATACCACAGATAGGCAAAGTGGTCATCGAGGACAATGTGGAGATAGGTGCCAATACGTGCGTAGACCGGTCGACTATGGGTGCGACATACGTGCGCAAAGGCGTGAAACTTGACAATTTGGTACAGATAGCTCACAACACAGACATAGGAGCAAATACCGTAATGTCAGCGCAAGTGGGCATAGCTGGGTCCACCAAGGTGGGCAGTTGGTGTATGTTTGGAGGTCAGGTAGGTGTGTCTGGGCATATCACCATTGGCAATCACGTCATGCTTGGCGCGCAATCAGGTGCCCCAGGGTCTATCGATGACAACCAGACACTTATCGGGACACCTCCCATGAGCCAGTATCTCTTTTTCAAAAGCCAGGCTATCATCAGGAGATTGCCAGATATGTACAGACAATTGAACGACTTGAAAAAAGAAGTGGAAGAACTAAAAAACAAGAAATAAATGGAAACCGCTAAACAAAATACACTTGGCGGAAGCTTTTCTCTCTGTGGAAAGGGACTGCATACGGGATTGAGCCTGACGGTGACTTTCAACCCTGCGCCGGAAAACACTGGTTACAAGATAGAGCGCATAGATCTTGAGGGGCAACCCGTCATCGAGGCTATAGCGGAAAACGTGACCGACACGCAACGAGGCACCGTGCTCCAAAAGGGTGATGTCAAGGTCTCCACCGTAGAACACGGATTGTCCGCGCTCTACGCCATGGGCATTGACAACTGCCTGATACAAGTAAACGGCCCTGAATTTCCCATACTTGACGGATCAGCTATACGCTACGTCGAAAAAATAAAAGAGGTAGGCATCGCGCACCAAACCACTCCTAAAGATTATTATATCATTCGCAAAAAGATAGAGATCAAAGATGAAAAGAGTGGATCGTGCATTACCATCCTACCCGACCAAGACTTCTCCATTACAGCCATGTGCTCTTTCCAGTCCAAATTTATCAGCAGCCAATTTGCTACATTGGACAATATAGCCAACTATGCTGAGGAGATAGCACCCGCCCGAACCTTTGTCTTTGTGCGCGACATCGTGCCTCTCTTAGAGGCTAACCTTATCAAAGGTGGCGATTTGGACAACGCCATCGTGATATACGAGCGCAAAGTAGAGCAAGCGCAATTAGATAAATTAGCCGACTTTCTCAAGTTGCCACGCATGGATGCCAATAAGATTGGCTATGTCCAGCACAAGCCATTGATGTGGGACAACGAGTGCACGCGTCACAAACTACTCGATATCATTGGCGACATGGCGTTGATAGGCAAACCCATTAAGGGGCGCATCATAGCCACAAGACCCGGACATACCATCAATAACAAGTTCGCCCGACTCATGCGAAAAGAGATACGCAAACACGAGGTACAAGCTCCTATATACGACCCCAATGAAGAACCGCTCATGGATAACGTGCGCATCAAGCAGATGTTGCCACATCGTTATCCCATGCAATTAGTTGACAAAGTGATTAGTATGGGCGCAACGAGCATTGTGGGCGTAAAAAACGCCTCAGCTAACGAGCTTTTTTTCCAAGGTCATTTCCCTGAGGAACCTGTCATGCCGGGCGTGCTCCAGATAGAAGCCATGGCTCAATGCGGTGGCCTGCTCGTACTGAGCCAAGTGGAAGAACCTGAGAAATGGTCCACCTATTTCCTCAGGATAGATGACGTAAAGTTTCGGCGCAAGGTTGTTCCAGGCGACACTCTTCTTTTCAGTGTAGAGCTTTTGCAACCCATTCGCCACAGTATCAGCTCCATGAAGGGCTATGCCTTTGTGGGCGACAATGTTGTCTCAGAGGCTACGTTCACCGCCCAAGTCATCAAAAACAAATAAACTATGAACAACATTAGTCCGTTAGCATTCATTCATCCGAATGCCAAGATAGGCGACAACAATACCATAGGCCCTTTCTGCTGCATTGACCAAAACACCATCTTGGGCGATAACAACCACCTTTTGAACAGCGTTACCATCCATGCCGGGGCGCGAATAGGCAATGGCAACGAGATATTCCCGGGCGCAAGCATCGCCACCAAACCGCAAGACTTAAAGTACAAGGGAGAGGAAACGTTGTGCGAGATAGGCGACAACAATAGTATCAGGGAGAATGTAACTATCTCTCGAGGCACGGCTTCGAAAGGAACCACTCGTGTGGGTAATAACAACTTGTTAATGGAAAACATGCACGTCGCGCACGACTGCATGATAGGCAACCACGTCATAATAGGCAATTCCACGAAGTTCGCGGGCGAGGTAGTGGTGGACGATTATGCCGTCATCAGCGCCACCGTACTCTTTCATCAGTTCAGCAGAGTGGGCGGATATGTTATGATACAAGGTGGCAGCCGCTCAAGTTTAGATGTTCCACCATATATCATGGCTGGCAGGGAGCCTATTCGCTATGCGGGCCTAAACGTCGTGGGGCTTAGACGACATGGATTTAGCAACGAGACCATAGATCTTATACACAACGCATACCGGATATTGTACGGCAAGGCGACAGTCGCCGAGGGTCTTCGAGAGATCAAGGCCAGCCTACCGCTAACGCCAGAAATACAATATATCATCGACTTCGTTTCCACTTCACAAAGGGGTATCATGCGATAAACCACACGCAAGGCGCTAAGACGAGCCAACCTGCCTATAGAAGTTAGAGGCTTGTGTCACCGTACGCATTTCTCTAACTTCTTTTATTTTAACAGGCGTGAGAGAGGCCCAACTATCCAAAAAGAAAAAATTAAGTCAAAAATGAAAACACTTGTTGTTGTCATTGGCCCCACGGGGGTAGGCAAGACAGAGCTATGTCTCAGAGTGGCCGAGCATTATGGCACGCCTATCGTGAACGCAGATTCTCGTCAAATCTTCGCCGAACTACCTATAGGCACCGCGGCTCCCACCAAAGAGCAGCAACAACGGGTGCAACATTTTTTCGTGGGCACACACCATGTGGACGATTACTACTCGGCCGCCATGTACGAACACGATGCCATAAACACTCTCAACGCACTGTTCAAGACGCACGATATAGTGGTACTTTCAGGTGGTTCCATGATGTATGTGGATGCCGTGTGTAAGGGCATTGATGACATTCCCACCGTGGACGATCGCACACGGAATCTCTACAAGCGTCGGCTTAATGAGGAGGGGCTTCCCCCATTGGTGGCCGAATTAAAAGAACGAGATCCACAGCACTGGGAAATCGTGGATAGAAACAATCCCCGACGCGTGGTACACGCTTTGGAAATATGCTACATGACGGGAAAGACCTACTCATCTTTCAGAACCAACACACATAAAATCAGGCCGTTCGAAATCTTGAAGATTGGGATAGACAGACCACGCGAAGAACTTTACGACCGCATCAACAAGCGTGTTATTGATATGATGGAAAAGGGTTTGGAAAAAGAAGCGTATGCGATGTATCCTCGAAAAGGGTTGAATGCTCTCAACACGGTGGGTTACAAGGAGATGTTCGCCTATTTTGACGGTCTCATAGCGCGAGACGAAGCCATCAGGCAAATACAGTCCAACACGCGCCGGTACATGCGCAAACAGCTCACATGGTTCAAAAAAGACACGAGCATCAAATGGTTCTCACCCGACAATGTTGAAGATATCTTAAATTATATTGACAAAAACACATGATAAACAGCTATTTTTGTATTTTTGCAAAAATAGCATTTGCCAAAACAGGCAAGACCAAAACAGAACAGAAGAAAATTAAAACTATGAAGAAAATAAAGCAATTTTTCCATTGGCTTTGGAAGAAAGCCAAGAACTTCTGGCCATGGTACAAAAATTTATACAAGGGTCGACCTTGGTACATCAAGACCTTAATTGGTTTCGTCTCGTTCATAGTGGCCTTCATTCTATATCTTGGCGCTGTAGACATCAATCTGTTTTGGCTGTTTGGCAAAAGCCCAGGCTATTTCTCGGGCATCATGGACCCACAGACAAGTCAAGCCTCAGAGATATACAGTGCGGATGGCAAGCTAATCGGTAAATATTTTAATGAAAACCGTACTCCGGTGAAATACGAGGAGGTTAATCCCGCTTTTTTCGATGCGCTCGTCGCCACAGAGGATGTACGCTACTATGACAGACCACGTGGAATGGCCATAGACGTGATGGGTATCATGTCGGCCATGAAAGACGCCTTGCTGCACAAGTCAGGCCGTGGTGCTTCCACCATATCCCAACAATTGGCCAAAAACATGTTCAGGGTGCGCTCGCAATACTCCACTGGATTGCTCGGAAAAATTCCTGGACTGAAGATACTTATTGTGAAAAGCAAGGAATGGATTATCGCCACCAAGCTTGAGACGGTGTACGACAAGAAAGAAATTCTAACGATGTACGCCAATACCGTGGACTTTGGCTCTAACGCATACGGTATAAAGACAGCCGCAAAAACTTATTTTGACACCACTCCGAAAGACCTCAAGACGGAGGAAGCGGCCGTATTGGTTGGCATGCTCAAGGCCACCACGCTATATAATCCTAAAACCAACCCCAAAAACAGCCTTGCGAGACGCAACACCGTATTGACCAATATGGTGTCAAACGGCACGCTTGCGCCTGCCACATGCGATTCGTTGCAGCAAATACCCATCAAGTTGAAATACAAGATGGAGGAGAATTATGACGGTCAAGCCATGTATTTCAGACAGGCGGTGGCCGACTATCTTGACAATTGGTGCGCAGAGAACGGTTACGATCTCTACAGTTCAGGGCTTAAAATCTATACCACCATAGACACACGGATGCAGAAATATGCTGAGGACGCCGCTCGCAAACAAATGAAGACGGTGCAGCAAAACTTCAACAACCACTGGGATATCTATCGCAAACAAGACACCAATTGGCTTAGACAAGAGCCTTGGAGGGACGAAAACGGCAAACCGATAGAGGGCTTTATAGACCAAATTGCCATGAAACAACCTTTTTATAAAAGCTTGCAGGAACGCTATCCCAACAATCCTGACTCCATACACTACTACTATAAGGAATGGAAGCACCCCGTAAAGGTGTTTGATTACGACAAAGGAACCGTCACCAAGAATATGACTTCGGAAGATTCTATCAAGTACATGGTGACATTTATGCACTGTGCGATGGTAGCCATGGAGCCACAGACAGGTGCTGTAAAAGCATGGGTTGGCGACATAGACTTTAAATCGTGGAAGTATGATAAGGTAACTGCCGAGCGTCAACCCGGCTCCACTTTCAAACTCTTCGTATACACGGAGGCCATGAACCAAGGCCTGACGCCATGCGATAAACGCCGCGACGAGTATATCTCCATGCAGGTGTTCGACAAGAAAAAGAACGAGATGACCACATGGACACCGGGCAATGCCAATGGCAGATTTTCTGGAGACAGCATCCCATTGAAAGCCGCTTTCGCAAAGAGTATCAACTCCATTGCCGTGCGTTTGGGGCAAGAGATGAGTATCAAGCGCATCATTGCCACCGCACAAGCTATGGGCATAAAGAGCCCCTTAGACGATACGCCATCGTTAGCATTGGGTTCAAGCGACGTGACACTGCTCGAGATGACCAACGCTTATTGCACCGTCGCCAACAATGGCATGCACCATGAGCCGGTGCTGGTAACTCGAATAGTAGACAAAGATGGCCGAGAGGTGTATGTAGACAGAATTCAAGCCGAGCAAGTCATTCCTTACAAAAGTGCATTCTTGGCCCAACAACTGTTACAAGCCAGCATGCGCGAGCCAGGCGGAACGAGCCAAAGCCTTTGGGGATATGTGGGACAATTCAGAGACACCGAGTTTGGTGGCAAGACAGGAACGTCCAACAATCACTCCGACGCATGGTTCATGTGTGTGTCGCCAAAACTTGTAGCTGGCGCATGGGTTGGCGGAGAGTATCGAAGCATACACTTCAGGACTGGTGCCTTGGGGCAAGGCTCGCGAACAGCACTGCCCATAACAGGTTATTTCATGCAGTCTGTACTTTCCGATCCGTCCTTCAAAGACTATCATGGCAAGTTCCAAAAACCTGAGGATGCCAATATCACACGCGACATGTACATCTGCGACAGCTATGTTCCACACGCAGCACGTGACACCGTCAAGCGCGATAGCGTCATCGTAAGTGAAGAGGAGATTATTCTTGACGAAAATGGCAACCCGATAGAAAAACAGGCAGCACCAGGCACTGAAAAGAAAAAGACACCGGCAGAAACAAAGAATGACACCAAACGCAAAACCGTAGAAGAAGTGCACTTGGACAATCTCTAACGACAAGAATACAGATTTTGCGTCACTGATAATGGCAAACAAACAAGAAATCAAACTCGATTTTGAGAATGAGGAGTTCCGACATGCACTCCAAATCATACAGTTTACCCATAGCTCCTTGTTCTTGACGGGCAAGGCCGGAACCGGGAAATCAACTTTCTTGAAATATATTGCCGCAAACACTAAAAAGAAAAACATCATACTTGCTCCAACCGGAATTGCAGCCATCAATGCTGGTGGGGTTACACTGCACAGTTTTTTCAAGTTGCCATTCTACCCTCTTCTTCCGGACGATGTACGCTATTCACCGCGAAATATCCGCAAAACGCTGAAATACAACAGCGAGAAAATAAAGATCATCAGAGAGTTAGAGCTGATCATCATTGATGAGGTCAGCATGGTAAGAGCCGATATTATTGATTTTATAGATAAAGTCTTGCGTGTTTACAGCCAAAACATGAGAGAACCTTTTGGCGGCAAGCAAGTGCTGTTCGTGGGTGACATATACCAGCTTGAACCTGTCGTCAAAGAAGAAGATAGGCTACTCTTGCAATCATTTTACGTATCCTCATTTTTTTTCAACGCCAAAATTTTCTCTAATTTCCAACTCGTTTCCATAGAGTTGAAAAAGGTGTATCGGCAAAACGACCCTGACTTCATTCAGATATTAGACAATATTCGCACTTCTACTATCAGCGACAACGAGTTGCGTATGCTCAACAATCGGGTTACCAATGATAGTACTCCGATAGACAAAAGCTCCACCAACACATCCAGTCATCTTTCAATTACGCTCTCCACACGGCGCGATACTGTCGACGATATCAACACACATTGTCTCAACAAGCTACCCGGCAATACACAGATCTTTATGGGAACAATCCAAGGTGAGTTTCCCGAGTCGAGCCTCCCCACTCCCAAAGAACTGTGTGTCAAATTGGGTGCGCAAGTGCTTTTTGTCAAAAACGACATCAATCATCGATGGGTTAACGGCACATTGGGCACAATAACAGGTTTCGACGAAGAGGCTGGATTTATCTATATCCGTACAGAGGACGGTGAGGAATATAATGTGGAGCCAGCAGTTTGGAGTAACGTGCGCTATACTTTCAATGACAAAGAAAAGAAAATAGAAGAGGAAGAATTGGGCACTTACACACAATACCCCATACGTCTGGCATGGGCTATCACCGTACACAAAAGCCAAGGCCTAACCTTCAAACATGTTAAGATAGATTTCTCTGGTGGCGTTTTCGCTGCTGGACAAACTTACGTGGCGCTCTCCAGATGCACCTCATTGACGGGAATTAGTCTTGCCCAACCCATCCTCCGAGCAGATATCTTTGTACATCCAGAGGTTGCTCAATTTGCAAAAAAATACAATGACTCGTCCATCATTGCTTCCGCTCTCAAACGTTCAAAGGCCGATCAAGCCTATTGGGATGCAGCACGTGCCTTTGACCGAGGAGATATGCAAAAGGCATTGGACGCGTTTTTTTTAGCCATTCATAGTCGATATGATATTGAGAAGCCCGTGGCAAAGCGTTATTTGCGACGAAAACTCAATCGCCTGAACACACTACAAACCGAAATTGATCGCCTTAAACAAGAGGCTCGACAGCGAGATGACTATCTGAGACGGTTGGCCGTAGAGTATGTGGTGATGGGTAAGGAGTGTGAGCGCGAGGGCATGCGCGACGCTGCCACACGCAATTACGAGAAAGCTATCACCCTATGTCCCGACATGAAAGAAGCCAAACAACGAATAAAAAAATTAAAAAATAAATAGATCCAAGTACAACATATAATATGCTCCAAATACAAACATCCCACAATCATTAGTTTTAAGCGGAACAATCGTGGGATAATCGTCAATAGAAAAACAATATTATTAATTCATATAACTTTCTGATAGGCAAGTTACCCATATTAGTTTAGCGTACCTTAGTTTCTTTTAGCCACACGCCTGAAAGCCTGACGATGAAACTTCTCCTCAGCTCTAATAATGCGTAACACCTTACTTGCAGGCAACATGTTACAAAATTTCTGGTGATATTCTTGCTGCAACAGTTTAATTTGCACATCTTGCTCATCTCTTTCCCTAATGGCATCGGCACAGGCCTTATCATCCGACAAGTCAACATGGCGATAACGCCACCGCTTGTGAAAAAGCGCGCGTTGTCTTGACTGCATTTCCTTATATATAGGAAAAAATTTAGCAGCCTCTTGCGCTGACAAAGCAGCCTCTGTGGTAATAAACTGCTCCATCTCAGCGTCAAATTTCTCTGGATCAAACTTCGGGTGCCAATGTGCACTCAAACCGAGTGTCGACAAGGCAACAACAGTCATCAATAAAAATCTTTTCACGGCACTATAACATTAACGATTAATAATTGTCATCTTGCAAATACACATACATGTCATCGGTATCATACATGGCATAGTCTGCAACGGCATCCACCGCGGTATAGGATGAGACGGCCGACCTTTCATTTACCAAGCCAATAGACGGTTTTGACTCATTGTGCCGACCTACATCCAAGAAAACACTCGCACACACTATCGCGGCACAAACACTTGCCGCACTGATGGTCACATACTTAAACCACCTCCTCCCACGTTGGCGTATCGAAACAAAAGTAGCAACAGGCTGTGACGTGTCATCAGGCAATCGCTCCATCATTTGAGAAGCAAAGTCATCAAAATAGCCATCGGGCACCCTGAAAGGCTCCCTGCGACCAAACTTTTCGACAATGAATTTTTCTTCGCTAATCATATTATCCATATATTGTTTAGACTGTCTACCATTTAAAAAGTTTAAACATTTATCTATTATTATTCTGTTTTAAGGCTGGATTCAAATAATGTCCTTGTTAGATTTTAATTTTATTCTCAAAGGCAGGATATTAAGAAAGCAAGGGAGTGTAGCAAGCCGTGCGATCAAGCGTACTTACATTTTCAATCAATGAGAAACCCAAAGATCGAAAAATATAACCCCTATTTTTATATAAGCTCGTTCTAAAATTTAAGATATGCCATAATTTGGACTTATTTTCGAAGTCATAATGTACGTGAGTGAAAGAATGTAGCAAACTACACAAAGAAATGAATTTGCCATTTGAGACGAGAGGTAACCTAAAAATAACAAAGCGTATTTTTATATATTCCAAGTAACACATACATAAGTAATTTTTCAAACCAACCTTCATATTACATTCTGTTATATATTTTAAGACCATTCTTAAAAATGCATCCATACTTGTCATACATCGATGTACCACATTGTACGAGCAACAATACACGTGCTCACTCACTTTGTTCCAAATATTTTTTTACCTTCTTCACGGCCAAGTGATAACTTGCTTTCAACGCTCCCTCTGTTGTATTCAGCAGCGAGCTCATCACCGCATATTTCATTTCACCGTAGTATCTCAAGTTGAAAACCATGCGTTGCACATCGGGTAGCGTCGCTATAGCCTCTTGAAGCAATGCCTCTGCATCGTTGCCATCAAAATATGGGTCTGCTAACAATTTGGTGGCCACGCCATCGTCATGGTCCACGCCTACCCGGTTGGACAATCTTTCACGACGCAAAAAATCCAAACTCTCATTAACCGCAATGCGATAAAGCCAAGTGGAAATTTTAGATTTATTCTGGAAAGACGCTATATTAACCCATGCTTTAACAAATGTATTTTGAAGAACGTCATTGGCATCATCGTGCGATAGCACCAAATGGCGTATCTTCCAATACAGAGACTCGCCGTATCTCGTCACTATTTGCGAGAAGGCTTCTCGCCGGCGTTCTGGGTCTGCGAGCATGTCCATCACCTTTTTATCGTCAAAGGTTCTCACGTCTTGTATATTGATTTGTCGCTTAGAGGTAATTTTTTAAATGTTGATATATCACGTCGTCAAATCCATAAACATCATCAAACGATTCGACCAAACCGCTTGTGTCAGGATACATCGTATAATATAAGATGAAAATAGGCACCGAAGGTTTAACGCCAACCCATGTCACCAACTTCTTCATGTCAAGCGTATCGGCCACAGACTTCATGTTATCGGTCATATCGTCTTTGCTTACATTGACTGGCGAGACATCGGCGTTAATAGAATATTTTATCTTTTCTATCAGTCGGTCGGCTTTGTCATCAAGCAAAAAAACTGTCAGTTCGAACGGTTTTTCAACCCGAACGCAACCATGACTCACGTCGCGTTGTTTTTGGTCAAACACACTTCGCGACGAGGTGTCATGCAGATATATAGAAAAATTGTTCTTAAACCTGAACACCATTCGGCCCATAGCGTTACCCTGACCGCCTCTCTGCACCACCGCATACTGTCCACTCAAAAGCATGTCGGCGGTTACCTTGCGCAGGCTTACCTTTTGTCCTGTGGATCGCTGAATGACAAAATAGCGACGCTGGGCAAAATAAGCCGAGTCGCCTGCGTGCTGTGCAACCGTCTTTCGCACAATGCTTCGAGGCATGACCCATTGCGGATTGATGTTGACGTGCGTCACGCTACTTATCATTTGCGGTGTCTTACTGCTGTTGGCCCCAAAGGCCGTGCGCATAGTGAGCCATTTTTTTCCGTCAACAGCCAGCAGATGATAAGATGGTATATTGACCAACACGTATTTCTCATGAGATTCTGGTGTGTCGGACATACGCCACCGGCAACGCTCCATGTTCACCAATATTTTGGTACGTTCGGCCTTGCTGACATGACCATCGTGCAACATACGCTTCAGCTGTCGATAAAAAACACTTTTTGTTTCCACCTCGCGCATGTATTCGGCTACACTATCCACACGAACCTTATCCAAAGCTTTATTGTAAAATTCACGTCCCGCACGCTCTACCTTAATATCGAAAAGCGTACGAAAAGCTGTACGCTCATCGTCTGTGTCAAGTTTGTCCAAATGGTTAAAAGCGTACATGGGATTAAAAAAACCAAAACGTTGGCCAGCTACATAGCGCAGATAAGCCTTGGTCAAATTATATTCCAACCTGCCCGCGACCTTATTAATTTGATTGTCTCCATTGTCAAAATCCAGTTCCCTGAAACGCCTAATGTCATCCGCAATGCGCGTCAACCTGAATTTTTTTGTGCAGAAACCCATATCTTCCACAGCTCGAAGACCGTTCAACAAACTGTCAGCACGATGGTCCAACCCACGCCTGTCTATCCAAACGAGTGGATTTCTGTTGCCATAATAGCTACGCGTACGATAGTCAGCAGCCATCGAGTCATCGTCCCATTTGGCCATTTGGTCTATATGCTGGCGTATTTTCTCATTGCTAAGCCTGTACAACGAAGTATCAAGCACGGCATAATCGGCTATCGATAGATTGCCGTTAATGTTAGCCTTCTTATCATGGCACGACACCAGCAACAGTGACGCAAAAACTATAAGGAGCGAAACGCTACATTGTTTCAAGGGAAAAAAAGATTCTTATCTGATAGAAATTTTGCGTACCATCTTGCCAACTTTCACAATATAACAACCTTTAGGCAAGTTTAGGTTATAGCTCTTGTCAGCCCCATCCACCTTGATGCTCATCACTCTAACGCCAGTGATATTGTAAATGTACAGAGTCTCGCCTGTCGCTCCCGTTACTCGCAACACAGATTCGGAGTTGATAGAAATGGTAATAGCTTGAAAATCGTTGTCGACAATTTCAACAGCGGACGTCGCCGACGACGTCATAGGGACGCTCATCAGCATAAAAACCATCAGAAAATAGGAAAAAAGCCTTTTATACATACGCAAAATTACCATCTTACGGTTTGTGCAAAGATAATATATTTTATCTACAATTATTGCTTTGGCATTCTTTTTTTATTGTCTAATTAAGATTATTTAACGACTTAATAAAGTAATCAAAACATTTCATCAAAATGTCTATCCCATCTGGCAAACCATCATAACCATGCTCTTTCCATACATGAAAATATATGACAAAACACCTTGCATACGTCGATTATTTGCAAGCAACCATATGTTTGGTCACAAATAACGCAAAAATGCAGAGTGTTTACAACCTATTGTAAACCAAATACATATCTCTTTCTTCAAATATTTTATCGATAAATTGATACTTACGGCACTGCCATTAGATACTAATCGTGGCATGATTAAGCCCTATACATACCGTGAATAAACACCAAACAGCTTGCCATTACGCCCTAAACATGACGCGAATAAATAGTTATGACAGCAAAAAATGAAAATAAAAAATAGAAAATTAAAAAATCATGGACGAACACCAACAATTGGCACGCTAAAACAACAATTTAGACACCCCTGTTTTTTGTGATATTATTTTAACATGTGCTGGACATTCTATGAAACATTGTAGTAAAAAAAGTATGAGAAAATAGCATGATAGGCAATTATAAATACGCGCTGTTGTCACGCCAATTCATTTGGAGGTTTCAAGGCCGCTGCGTTTGTCGCGGTGGTAACTACGGTATTCGTCCAACGGAATTTCAACATCAGGCTCTTCCAACACGCCATCATGGGGCAAACGGAAACGGATGTACTTGATGTTAAGTCCACGCTCAATCCACATACGCTCATAATAAGTCTGAATGTCGAGAATAGGATCTCCCACGAGTTTTTGGGGCGTGTCATGATAGAGATCGGTGGTACAGATGTCGGTTGGCAAGTGGTTTTTTTCCACCATGCACATGGTGTAGGTGAAAAGAAAGTTGGAGTCGGTCTTGAGATGGACAAGCCCTCCATCCACCAAAAAACGGCGATAGCGTTCCATGAAGTAAGTGGAAGTGAGGCGTTTGCGCGCGTTTTTCATCTGCGGGTCAGAGAAGGTGAGCCAAATTTGCCCCACCTCGCCAGCCGAGAAAAAACGATCTATTATCTCAATATTGGTGCGAAGGAACGCCACGTTGGGCAAGCCAAGCTGTAAAGCCTGCTTGGCGCCTGTCCACATGCGCGCCCCTTTTATATCCACACCGATGAAATTGATGTCTGGATAGAGCCTACCCAAACCCACAGTGTATTCCCCCTTGCCGCAACCCAACTCTAACACGATAGGGTTGTCGTTATGAAAATAGGCTTCGCACCATCGCCCTTGCATGTCAAAGGGCACGTGCTCGATGACCGAATGTGGATACTCGAAGACATTTTTCATCTCTTTCATCTCCGCGAACTTGGCTAATTTTCCTTTTCCCATAACGCTTGTTTTGGTTGCAAAGATACAACAAAATAGTCGCTTTCGGCCCTGATGGGTACAAAAAAAGCAACGCAAAAACCATGATTGGCAAGCGCCACAGATGACGTACCCTACTCCAACGCACCAAAAAATACGCATGTGCCGACCATCACGCCCATGCGTCACCAAATTGGCGAGGCGATGAGAGCACAGCGGCATGCAAAAAAAATCCCGCTCGAATGATCAAGCGGGAGTCATGTTTTTAGTATCTTGCTTATTCTATCACGACGGTAGTCCAACCATGTTTGTCCTCAATGGTGCCATATTGGATGCCTCGAAGCGTGTCGTAGAGTTTCTTGGACAAAGGGCCAGGCTTGTCGCCGAAGTTATAACGCTTGCCCGTATCCATATCGTCCAAATAGGAAATGGGCGAGATGACAGCCGCCGTGCCACAAGCCCCTGCCTCTTCGAAGGTTTCCAACTCGTCCTCAGGGATGGGCCTGCGCTCCACTTTCATGCCAAGATCCTCAGCTATCTGCATGAGACTTTTGTTAGTGATGGAAGGCAAGATAGAGGTCGATTTTGGCGTTACATAAGTGTTGTCCTTGATGCCAAAGAAGTTGGCCGCGCCACATTCGTCGACATATTTTTTTTCTTTTGAATCGAGATAGAACTCACTGGCATAGCCTTTGGAATGTGCGATAGAGTTAGCTTTGAGCGAAGCTGCGTAGTTGCCGCCTACCTTGAACGTGCCAGTGCCAAGCGGAGCGGCACGGTCATAGTCGCGCACGATGACGTATGGGTTGCTCGAGAAACCACCCTTGAAATAAGGACCAACGGGCGATACAAATATCATGAAGCAATATTCCTTGGCCGGATGCACCCCAACCTGCGCACTCGTACCGATGAGCAACGGACGGATATAAAGCGTGGCGCCACTCTCATAAGGTGGTATGTAGGCTTGGTTGAGTCGCACAACCTGCTTAACCATCCGCTCGAACAGTTCTGTGGAAACCTCAGGCATCATAATTCCACGACACGTGCGTTGCAGGCGAGCAGCATTTTCATCCATCCTGAACACACGAACCTTGCCGTCCGGACATCGAAAGGCCTTCAGCCCCTCAAAAGCTTCTTGGCCATAGTGCAAACATGTGGCAGCCATGTGGATGCTGAGATATTCGTCCGAAGAGACCTCTATCTCACCCCATTTGCCATCTCTATAATAACAGCGCACGTTGTAATCGGTTTTCAAATAGCCGAAAGACAGGTTGCCCCAATCCAATTGTTTCATAACGAATTAATTTTATTGTTGTTTATAGTGGGATTATCACAAAAGTACAAAATATAATGATACATTGCAAGCAAAAAAGCTTTTTTTAATCAGCCGACAGTATTTTTTGTATCTCGGCATCGGTTTTGGTGAGCCTATCTTTGCAAAGTTTGATGAGTCGTTGAGCGGTTTTGAGTTGCTTTGACAGTTCGTCTATGTCCAACTCATTGTTTTCTAATTTCTCCACAATACTCTCCAATTGCTTAATAGCATCTTCATATTTGGGTTCGTTAGCCATAATATTTCATTGTTTTAAAGGATTTGTTCATAAAACCGAAAGCTATTCCACCACCGATTTGACGCTGCCATGCTCCAGACGTGTCACGATATGGTCTCCGCGCTTGAGCTGGTCGGCATGGCGCACGGCTTTGTTATCGAGCAAGGTGATGCTGTAACCACGGCGCAGGATGAGCTGTGGGTCGAGCGCCTTGACCCGAAATTCCAAGCGCCCAAGCTCATTGTTGGCTCGCTCCAAACGACGCTCCACCAATGGGAGGAGATTGGCCGAGGCCAATTGCAGCCGGTGTCCGGCTGTCGAGACATTGTGATTGACAAGTGAAACCATTCGGGACATAAGCCGATCGAGGTGCGCCTCTTGGCGAGTTTTGACCAAGGAGAAAAGCATGGGCACACGCTCGGCAGATCGGTCAAGGCGACGACGCTCCTTATCCATGACCTGTTTGACGCGCATGGCAACGCGCCGCTCGTAATCGTTGATACAAGATAGCACCGCTACCAGATTGTCGATAAGAACCGCGGCAGCGGCCGTGGGAGTTTTTACACGGGTGTTTGACACCATGTCGAGAATGCTCTCGTCACGCTCATGGCCTATGCCGGTGATGATGGGCAGTGGGAAATTGGCCACGTTCTCGGCCAACTCGAGGGTGTCAAAGCCACTAAGGTCGGCCGTGGCGCCACCTCCACGGATGATGACCACCACGTCGAAATCATCAACGTGACGATTAATCTCGTTGAGAGCGGCCACGACACTTTGCTCCACACGCTCGCCTTGCATGACCGCAGCAAACAGCCGGGGATAGAACTTGAAGCCGTAATCATTGTTCGAAAGCTGACTATAGAAGTCGCCATAGCCCGCCGCACTCTCACTGGATATGACCGCCACGCGCTGCGCGAACATTGGAATGGTGAGTTCTTTCTGCATGTCAAAAACTCCCTCTTGCCGCAGTTGGCGAATAATCTCCAACCGCTTGCGTGCCATGTCACCCATGGTATAGGTGGGGTCTATGTCTTGCACAATCCACGCGAAGCCGTAAGCCTCATGAAAACTCACCGCCACTTGCAACATCACTTTCATGCCAGCACGGAGCGGCTGGCCCGTGACACCCTCAAATTTGGGGCGCAATACCTGCCACCTTTGCTTCCAGCACTTGGCAGAGGCACGGGCTATTGGTGTTGCCGAAAAGATATCTTTCTGAACTAACTCCATGTAGCAGTGCCCACGAACCTCACGTGCTTCAGACAGCTCTGCTTCCACCCAGAACAAGCTATCGAGCGTAGTTTCGAGCACATCGCGCACGAGCGAGTTCAGCTCGAATAGTGTGAGTGTGGTCTTCTGCATGTCAAACCCATATATAAAAAAGTGTGGTGAGTGTTATATCAGGTGACTATAAATAAAGTCGGAGGTAGTCAACAAACTGTCGTAAAAATTATTTGTCCTTGCCCATCAAGTAGGCTTTCCAATAATCAGGGACGCCATAGCCATAAACATTGTCAGGATAAGAAGCCCTGTCGGCCGACCGACGCACGAGGTCCATGATTTCTACAGCCGTCTTGTGGGGCAACGCCTGCCACAAACAAGTGACCATTCCACAGGTAATGGGAGCGGCAAAAGAGGTGCCGTTGGCCGTACCAATGACTCCAGAGCCATCAATAACCGTTGACTTATAACCTTGCGCACCCACATCAGGCTTAACGCGGCCATCAAAGGAAGGCCCTACAGAGCTGAAATTAGCATTGATGCTATCAGCCGTAAGGGCTGCCACCGCGAGAATGTTCGTGGCGTCAGCGGGACAATTGGTACGCTTCCATGGTCGGGAGCCCTCATTGCCCGCGCTGTTGACAAGTATCATTCCCTTGCCCGCAACCATTGAGGCGGTGCGCGAGATGAGCGTGGTCTTGCCGTTCTGCTCACGGTATTTGTGATTGGTGGACTTGTCGTCAAACTTACTGTAACCGAGTGAAGAGTTGATGACATCGGCCCCGACGGAGTCGGCGTATTCAACAGCTTGGGCCCAATAGTCCTCTTCTACCAAGCTCTCATGGTCGCCATCCTCGCTCCTGAGCAACAAAAACGAAGCGTGGGGAGCTGTGCCAACAAACAGGCTGTCGACGTTGGCGCCAATATCCGAGAGCACCATGGTGCCATGATCAAGCAGATCGTAGAGGTTGGCCGTGTAGGGATAGGCGAAGTCGCGCTGCCCAATGATGTTCACATTCTTGAAATAACCTATGCGGTTGACATTCATAAAGCCGCCGTCGACGATGGCTATGAGCATGCCGTCGCCACGAAAGCCAGCTTCATGGAGCTTCAAACCGTTGAGCATTTTTATCTGGTGCCATCCCCGTCCATAGTGATGAGTCTTGAGCATACGTTGGGCCAAGGTGTCAGCCACAATGGAATCGGGCTTGGTGGGATAGATAGAATCGGGTGCGGTAAATACCTTCGTACAGTGAGTTACAAAGTCAAGTTCAGCCAATTGGGGCGCAAGGCTGCTCTCGGTCGACTTGATGAGCACAGTGTTGTTCCATTTGCTGCCGCCGATAACCTGCAAGCCGGCCTTGCGAAGACGTTTGAGATATGTGGCAGACAATGGCAAATCAGTGGAGTCTACGGGCAGACTCTGTTTGGCTCTACGATGCAAAGCCTTGGCGGATAAAAATTTTTCAGGCTTTTTTAACGTGTAAGCAGAGCCTATTTTGTCTTTAAGTTCTACCCTGAAGATATTGAAATGACCACCGGGATAGGCTATTTTTTTGTTGGGCTTAGCCGAAACAGCCATAACGCCAAAAACGAGAAGAGTAAGGAAGAAGATTTTTTTCATCAAAATTTTTCTTTATGTTTTTTGCAAAAGTAACCGTAAATTAGCAGAACTCCAAAACTTTTTAGTACTTTTGCAATTAACCTATGGAGAAAAAAACAATGTCGAACACATTGGAATTGGGTACCAAGCCAGTAGGCCCTTTGCTCATGCAATACGCCCTACCAGCCATCATAGCGATGACCGCCTCATCCCTATACAATATTATTGACCGAGTGGTCATAGGCCAAGTGGTCGGCCCAATGGCCATCTCCGGGCTTGCCATCACGTTTCCTTTCATGAACCTATCGGGTGCGTTTGGAGCCGCCGTGGGCGTGGGTGCGTCTACAGCCATCTCTGTAAAATTAGGCCAACACGACTATCATACAGCTGTAAACCTGTTGGGCAATACCGTGACACTGAACCTTATCGTGGGTTTTGCACTGGCGGTGATCTGCTTGTGGCTACTCGATCCCATACTCTATTTTTTTGGAGCAAGTGAACAAACCATTCCGTATGCACGAGATTTTATGCAAGTTATTATGGCTGGCACCATGATAACGCACATGTATTTTGGAATGAATGCTGCCTTGAGAGCCGCTGGTAAACCTCGACAAGCCATGTACGCTACGATATTTACAGTGGTGATGAACATCATATTGGTGCTCGTTTTTATTATGTGGCTTGGGTGGGGTATACGTGGAGCGGCCTTGCCCACCATCATATCACAGGCCACAGCCATGATTTACCAGCTTAAATTATTCGCCAACAAGAAAGAAATTTTGCATTTCAAACGAGGTATTTATCGTTTGAAATCCACCCTCGTGAAGAACATTGTAGGTATCGGTATATCTCCATTTTTAATGAACGCATGCGCCTGCATTATCGTTATCTTTATGAACAATCAGTTCGTGAAGTACGGTGGAGACCTTACAGTAGGCTCTTACGGCATAGCAAACGCCATCGGAACCATGTTCGTGATGTTTATTATGGGTGTGAACCAAGGCATGCAGCCGATAGCTGGCTACAATTATGGCAGTCAACAAATAGACCGACTGATGGAGGTCTTGAAACTTTCCATTATCACGGCGACATGCATCATGACCGTCGGATGGCTCATCGCGATGTTCCTGCCCTATTATTGTGCTCGCATGTTTACCACCGACGCAACGTTGATAGCCATGTCCATCCATGCCATTCGCATCAACATGCTACTATTTCCAATTATCGGGTTTCAAATGGTAGTTACCAATTTCTTTCAGTGTATCGGGAAAGTGCAGATCAGTATCTTCCTTTCTTTATCGCGCCAACTGTTGTTTTTACTGCCGCTTTTAGCCATACTACCACTGTTTTGGGGGGTGGATGGCGTATGGTATTCACTTCCGGCATCTGATCTTACGGCAGCAATCGTCGCGGCGATAATCATGCAAATATACATGAAAAAAATCAAGAGACAAATACAACAAAAACCATGAGCAATCCAAAGATTATCATTAACATTGGCCGTCAAATAGGCTCAGGCGGACATGTTATCGCCAAAAGGTTAGCTGAAGAGTTCGATTGCGCTTTCTACGACAAGGAATTGCTCAACCTTGCAGCTAAGGAAAGTGGCTTCAGCGAGAAGTTTTTTGAGCAGAACGATGAAAAAAAGGGCTTCTATAAATCAATGTTTCATATCCAAGTGCCTTTAATGGGGGAGAACAATTTCTACAAAAACGACTTCTCACAGGAAAACCTTTACCTCTTCCAGAGCAACGCCATACGCAAAGCCGCAGATGAAGGCAGCTGCGTTTTCGTGGGCAGAACGGCCGACTACGTGCTGCGCGACTACAAAAACACGGTAAGCATTTTCATCACGGCAAGCATGGACCAACGTATCCAACGTGTATGCAAACGGCTCAATTGCGACCGCTCCACCGCAAGAAAAGCGATCAAGAGCGAGGAAGAAAGTCGCTCGTCGTACTACAATTATTACACCGGCAAACGATGGGGACACTCTGAAAGCTACGATTTGTGCGTCAACTCGTCCATCCTCGGCATTGACGAGACGGAAAAATTCATCGCCCAGTTCATCCGCCAGCGATTTGATCTGTAAGCAAGCGGCATACCCATATCCACAATAGACACACCATGGACACATACGCCAAACAAGTGAGTGATTACCTCTCGTTGATGACTGACACGACGTTGTTGGTCAGCGAGCATGACAAAGCCAACATGGATATTCTGATTACCATGCTTGGCGAGGTGGACAAAGATATCATTTGCGCTTACTTCGGCATTTTTGGCAAACCCAAACAAACGCCCGATGACATTGCGGCCAAATACAAAATAACGCCCCAAGACGTTCTTACCATCATAGAAAAAGACTTGAGAAAGATAGCTATCACACCTGAATGGCAGATGATGCGACTGTCTTTCTCACCCACTATCAAACGCAAATTGGCTCATGGAATTAGGTAAAATTATCGAGCTTCCCAAGATAACAGACCCACGTGGCAACCTCACCGTGGTGGAACAGCTCAAAGACGTCCCTTTCAATATAAGCCGGGTGTACTGGACTTACGACGTGCCCGGAGGCGAACACCGAGGTGGCCATGCGCACAAGCATTGCCGCTCGCTCGTCATCGCGGTTAGCGGCGCGTTCACGGTAACGCTTGACGACACTCACCGCAAGACCTCTTTTCTGCTCAATCACCCTTATCAGGGATTGCTTATAGAGACCGGCGTATGGCGCACCTTGGACGATTTCTCGTCCGGGGCAGTGTGTCTCTCAATAGCCGAGGACCCATTTGACGAGGACGACTACATCAGGGAGTACTCAGAGTTTGAGCTATACAAACAACAATTGTCCAAGAAAGAGCTGTGACAAACTACTTTGACATCGTACGATTCGAGCCGAGTCTGGCCGACGAGTGGAACGATTTTGTAGCCCATTCGAGACAAGGCACTTTCCTTTTCAATCGCCGATACATGGACTATCATGCCGATCGGTTCACCGACCACTCTCTCATGTTCCACTCAAAAGGGCATCTTCGAGCCCTGTTGCCAGCCAATGCCGTGGGCGACACATTATGGTCGCACCAAGGACTCACCTATGGCGGCTTGCTCACTGACGACAAGGTCACGGCCGTGGACGTGCGCACAATGCTCGAGGAAATGGGAAGAATGCTGCGTAAACAAGGCTTTTGTCGAGTGGTTTACAAGCCCATACCGTGGATTTACCACTGCATACCATCAGAAGAAGACCTCTTCGCGCTTACCAACACGTGCCACGCCCGTCTTACCGAGCGCAATATCAGTTCGGCCATCCGCCTTTCCCATCCTGTGAAATGGCGACGAGACCGACGCTGGAAAGCCAACAAGGCGCACGCGGAGGGCATCGTCGTGGAGCAAAGCGACACGGAATCCGACTTGAAAAGTTTTTGGAACGTGCTCACCGAGAACCTTCTCCATGCACACAATGCCATCCCAACGCACAATTACGAGGAAATTTCGCTGTTACGATCGGCGTTCCCAGACAATATCAAGCTGTATGTAGCCAAGCATGACGAGCGTGTATTGGCAGGAGTGCTTCTGTTCATTACACCTCGCGTAACACACGCGCAGTATATATCCGCCAACTCTCAGGGCAAACAGTTGCATGCCATTGACGCTATTTTCAAAACCATTCTTGCCAACGACCATGCCAACGACGCGTTCTTCGACTTTGGCATTTCCACCGAGAATCATGGACAATGGCTCAACGAGGGGCTTATAGCCCAAAAAGAAGGCTTCGGCGCACGCGCCGTGTGCTATGACTGGTACGAATGGCAACTTTAATCCCTTATTACCTATTATGAACATTCCCTACCTCTCTTTAAAGAGCGTCACCGCCATGCACATGGACGAAATCATAAACGCCGTGGACGGCGTGGCGCGCTCAGGTTGGTATCTTCAGGGCAAGGCCAACGCCACTTTTGAGCGCGACTACGCCGCCTTCATAAGCACGCAGCATTGCATTGGATGTGGAAATGGTCTCGACGCGCTCACCCTTATCTTTCGCGCCTACAAAGAGATGGGCGCAATGCAAGAAGGCGACGAGGTCATCGTGCCGGCCAACACCTACATAGCCTCAATACTCTCCATCACCGAGAACAGGCTGACACCCGTCTTGGTGGAGCCAAACCCTGACACCTTGCAAATAGACGAGAGCCGCATAGAGCGAGCCATCACCTCTCGCACGCGAGCCATCTTGATAGTGCACCTCTATGGTCGCAACGCTTGGACACCCCGCATAGAGACCATTTGCCAAGAGCGTCAGCTCAAACTCATCGAAGATAACGCGCAAGCCCACGGATGTTTCGCGCCCAAAAAAGACACCAACGGCAACCTTTTCCGCACGGGCGCCATTGGTGACGCCGCCGCGCACTCGTTCTATCCGGGCAAAAACCTTGGCGCTTTAGGCGATGCTGGGGCCATCACAACCAACGACACAGAGTTGGCGAGCATTGTCCGCTCCATGGGCAATTACGGCTCAAGCAAGAAGTATGAGTTTCGCTACGAGGGCAAAAACAGCAGGCTGGACGAACTTCAGGCAGCTGTACTAAGCGTCAAGCTCAAGTATCTCGATACGGACAACCGCCGCCGAAAAACTATCGCGGGCTTTTATTACGCCAATATAAACAATGCGGCCATTGAGCTCCCAGGGCGAAGCCAATGGGCCGCCGCCAAGCCTGTCGACGCAAACGGGCTCACGCATGGCGAACGTTGCGTGTACCATATCTTCCCAGTGTTATGCGCCCAGCGCGACCATTTGCGCCGCCATCTTGCCTCATGCGGCATTGACACGATGATACACTACCCCATCCCACCCCACCAACAGGCTTGTTTCAAAGCATGGAACCATCTGTCACTGCCCATAACCGAGCGCATACACGCGTCAGAGCTCAGCATACCTTGCAATCCCACGATGACTGACGAGGAGGCGGCTTGGGTTTGTCAAAGCATCAACAGTTTCCAGCCAGCCACATAACCCAATGGTTCACAACAAGAAAAAGCCATCTCGCGCGCATCCCTCAACAGGTCAGCGAGATGGTTTTTTCTATTTATTTTAGCCATTCGGAAAAACGCTTCAGTCCTTTGTCATCCCCGACTTAAATTCTCCCATGACAGGTTGAAAGCCCTCATTCCTTCAGCATTGGCTACATGGCCGCACGCACAGGAAACATGTAGAAATGGCGATCGCTATCATAGTCTATCATCCATTGATCCACCACGATATGGTCATCCAATGCCGTGACCTCAAGGGTGTGCTGTCCCTCCGTGAGATATATGTCTTGTACCTTGATTGCCTGACCACGCAACACGTTCTGTTTCCACCCCTCTGACCCGTAGTTTTCTTTCAACGAGAACACCATCGGCGCCGCGCCGTCAACGCTTACGGCATAACGCAAATCGCCGCTATCACTTGGCTGTGTTGGTATAAGTGCCATATAGAGTTTGGCAGGGCCAGTTTTGGCATAAAATTTAAACGATATTTTTCCATTTTTTGGCACCGAAACGGCTTTCATAGAGTGCCCTAACATGTCTACCGTCTGTGTGCCCACGGTACAAGCGGAATAGTCACACGCATTGCGAACAACGCATCCATCAGTTGCCAGATTTGACCTTGCGGGGGAAGCGTCGCCGTATTTCCTAATTTCATCAGAAGTTAGATTGTCGGGCAATACGGGTTCTTGGAAAACAGGCAGCCCTCTCGGGGACCTGCTCATCAACCCATCCCATTTGCCGCCAGCCATCGTCTTGTTATAATAGTCCGTAAGCCTCACTATCTCTTCATGTGCCTTCCAACTCCTGACAGCCGACTCCAAAGCCTCCCGATCCCCATGAAAGCTCGACGGCCGCCCGATGAGGCGCGCCTCTTGGGCTTGCAAATGCTTGGTCGCCATAGCCGCGGCGCAATACACAGGATATTTCACCGCCGCAAAAAAAGCGTCTTTAAGCTCGGGTCTCAGCATCGTCTCCGCATGGGCCACACGCCGTTTCACCTCTGCGTATTCCGCCAAATAGCGTTCCAACTCATTGCCAAACTCCTCTGCGTTAAAATCAGAGTTTCTCACCGGTGTGCAACCATCTTTATAAGTATTATGATCCACTTCCACTTGGCTCCAGCCCATAAACTCGGGTTTACGAATAGCACACAACCGATAAAAATCTGTCATAGGCCGCACCAACTCTTGCCCGACCGACTTGCCAAACTGCTGTACAAGCCAGTTCTCCAAATGCTTTTGAACCGTATTGGCACGCACGCAGTCTATATTCCAAGCCATATCCATGAACAGGCTCAACTGGTACGCCGCCACCTTTGGGTCGTGTATATTGGCTATCCACAGACGGTGGGCGTTATGGTCGTAGGCACGTCTCATCTGGTGATAGAGCAGTCCGGGCTGGGTGGTGGCAAGCCACAAATAGTCGTGCGGCCGTCCACAATAGCTCAGGTGGTAATACACACCCGACCCACCGCTTCTTTTTTGCTGATATTGATTAGACAAACGTGTCATATAACCGTAGTTGTCATCGCACCACATTAGGCACACGTCATCGGGTACACGTAGCCCGTTCTCGTAGATTTCTAACACCTCCTTGTAGGGTATGAACACTTGCGGCACCTTGGCAAGGTCTCTGTTCACCTCCTCAGCAAGCAGTTTGCGTTGCGCGTCAATAACTGCCTGCAAGACTTTACGTTTCTCTTCAAGCGTGCGCGCGCCCTCCATGGCGTCATCGCGCGTCCCCCTCATTCCGATAGTATATAGCGCATCCATGCCAGATGTTTCTCGGGCACGTTCCCGCCAATAGCTCAACACCTGATGTCGATTGCTCATAAAGTTGTATGGGCCACGCTTCTCCGTGTTCCACTCGCCCACATTATTACGCAGTATCGGCTCACTATGGGACGAACCCACATAGATATCGAACGAGTCGACCACCTCCTTGTTTCCTCTCACCTTAAAAAATGCGGTCGTCCCCTCGTGCATAGCGGGCCACAAGGCATTGCCACGCAGTCGCAACAAAAGTTCGCAGAGCTTATGATAATAGTTAGGGCCTAACAAGCCCGTTCTCGAATGAGGGTCTATTTTGCGTTTGTCCCACACACGTGTCGACCAGTCCTCGCCGTTGACAAACACACCACGAAACTCTACAGACGGGCTTTGCGTTGTTTCGTATCGATCGTCGAGCGTGAGCCGATGTTTGCGCTCGGGCCTCGCGTCACCCCAGTATATCCAAGGCGACACACCCGCCAACCTCGACAATTCGAGTATGCCATAAGCTGTTCCACGGCCGTTACTACCCACAATAATTATCTTGCGATCACGCACACCCAACCAAAAGGCATCTGGCTTGACTATAAAATTAGCGTATGGAACGCGATATTTGTCTATAGCTTTCATCTCTTTGTTATTAGCCATATCAAGCTGATAGACTTCTATACGGGCGTTGTCCTTGCGGCGAGCAGACTTGCCCGTCACGGCGCGCATATCCGACTCAAACATTTGAAGGGCTTTTTGCACCACCGTGCCATACCGTTTTTGGACGGCATAAGCTACGTGTCCCCCCGAATACCACACCAACTCCCCTGCTTGCATCGTCATCGAGGCAATCAAGAAAAGAGCTGTTACATAACATCTTATATTCATCTTTTGATTAATTTTAGCTCATTAGCCACCATGCCTAAGCTTACTATAGGCATCCAGCAAGCCACAGCCGACAGGCCTGTCAAACAAAACGATCGCATACATGTTTCACAAAGATAATAATTTTAGAATTGACCATGAAATTATTTGCGCTTTATTTGCGTTTTAAACAAATATTAGGTACTTTTGCCAAACATCATCGGTTATACAAAACAGCTATGACAATATATCCAAAATTAATTACAGACGCACTCTCCACGGTAATTTATGCCGGCACGAAAAAAAACCTCATCGAGAGCGACATGCTGGCTGACACACCGAGCGTCAACGGCAACAAAGTGACTTTCACGCTGATATTTCCACGCGAGACTGACCCATTCCTCAAGTCTACACTCAAAGCAGCCGAGGCCGCCATACATTACCATGTGGGCCAAGATGTGGAGGTGAGCATAAAGACAGAGTTCAAGTCGGCCCCGCGTCCCGAGGTAAGCAAGCTGTTGCCACATGTGAAGAATATCATTGCCGTAAGCAGTGGCAAAGGCGGCGTGGGCAAAAGCACCGTCTCCGCCAACCTTGCCATCTCATTAGCCAAGCTCGGTTACAAGGTGGGCTTATTAGACACAGATATTTTCGGCCCCTCCATCCCCAAGATGTTAGGCGTGGAAGACGCCAAGCCCTACGCCGTGGAGAAAGATGGGCGCCAACTCATCGAGCCAGTACAGAAATACGGTGTAAAGTTGCTTAGCATCGGCTTCTTTGTCAATCCAGACACGGCCACCCTTTGGCGGGGCGCCATGGCCACGTCCGCGCTGAAGCAACTCATCGCCGACGCCAACTGGGGCGAGTTGGACTACTTCATACTCGACACGCCACCGGGCACTTCAGACATACACCTCACGCTCCTGCAAACACTCTCCATAACAGGGGTGGTCATCGTGTCAACACCCCAGAACGTAGCTTTGGCCGACGCGCGCAAAGGCATAGACATGTATACCAACGACAAGGTGAACGTGCCCATTTTGGGCTTGGTGGAAAACATGGCATGGTTCACGCCTGCCGAACTGCCAGAAAACAAATATTACATCTTCGGAAAGGACGGCTGCAAGAACTTGGCCAAGGAGATGGGATGCCCATTGTTGGCACAAATACCCATCGTGCAGAGCATCTGTGAGAATGGAGACAAAGGCACGCCCGCCGCTCTTAACGTCGACACCATCACAGGGCAAGCTTTCATCAACTTGGCGCAAGCTGTGGTCACCGTGACCAACAGGCGCAACAAGGACAAGCCCAAAACACCTATTGTCGAGGTGAAGAAAAGCTAACCCACCCCATAGCACCCCTCCAGCACTTGTTCATGCCCGAGCCAAAACATTGCCGACAATATTGGCAAAGCTGGCTCGGGCATGTTAATACAAGCGTGTGCCGCGTGAAATAAAGTAAAAATTTAATGATAAAAAATAGGCCTTTAAAACTACCCCAAATAGCAATAACAACATCAAAAAAACCGCATAAAACATTCTTTATTTGCCAAGAAAAATATGTCCATAGCACGTTAAAGCACCAATGACGACGCCATTAAGGTTTAATCACAGCGGCTTTAGAACCTAATTGCGACACGTTTGGTATCTTTTCATGTTACCATTAATGCTTAAACGCAAAACCATTTTACAAAGATATTTGCGCCATCTCATCCATAAAACGCATATCTCGCTGATTATTAACAGTATGGCAATATGCTTGATTTTGGGCGTATTTCGAGCAAAGACAAAAGAATTTTCAAATAAACGAAGCTCAACGAGGGTTTTGTTCGTTTTTTTTATCATGATTTTCCACCATGAACAAACATGTTGTAAATAATTATAAAACTTTCAATCGGCTTGCCTTTTTCTTAATTCTTTTCTATAACTTTGCATTTATGAAGCGTATTTTTGCAGTAATAGCCAGCGTCACGCTGTACATCACGGCCATGGCCCAGAGCTCGTTCGTGGAATGCGAAGACACTTGCAAACATATTCACGGCATAGACTTGAGCCACTATCAGGGCACGGTGTTTTGGGAAGCCGTGGGCAAGGCCAAGATATCTTACGTTTATCTTAAAGCGTCGGAGGGTGGTAATCGCATAGATCCCAAATACAAAATGAACATCGACTTGGCCCACCAATACGGCCTTAAAGTAGGATCATATCACTTTTACAGACCCAAGACACCCCAAAAGACGCAAGTGGATAACTTCAGGGCACAGTGTCGCCCCATGGATCAAGACCTTATCCCAATGATAGACGTGGAAACAACGTCTGGGCTTTCTGTCGACGCTTTTCGCGATTCGTTATTCACGTTCCTCAAATTGATAGAGCAAACATACGAGCAAAAGCCCTTGATATACACCGGAGCCAATTTTTACGATCGCTATTTGTTAGGGGCACTTCACGGCTACAAGGTAATGATAGCTCAATACACCCAACGAGTGCCAGTGCTGAAAGACGACCTTGACTTCATGTTGTGGCAATACACTGGTAAGGGACGGCTTGACGGCATCAGTGGCTATGTGGATAAAAGCAGGTTTATGGGCGATTATAACCTGCGCGACATCAGGTTCAGGCACAAATAAAAACATGCTGGCAACATATAATTCAATCTAAAAACAACAATAGAAACAAACAAGGCAAAATGGCTATTATTAAATGTCCGGAATGTGGACGACAAATCAGCGATAAGGCACCAACGTGCCCCAACTGCGGCGTGGAAATCGCAGGCAAGGTTATCAAGTGCGCACAGTGCGGCGAAGTGTATTTCAACAATCAGGAGTCGTGCCCCAATTGTCATCACCATACGCCCCTATCTGTTCAGATAAACAATGACAACACTGCCGAACTAACGCAAAATGAAAAGGAAACTAAACAGCAGGCAGACATTCCAACAGTACAAATACCGGTACCACCGATAAACCACTCATCATCTATCAGTTCAAAGCAGCAACCCCCAAAACGAAAAAAAAGCATCGCCGGGCCTGTCATCATCAGCCTGATCATAGCCGTGGCACTTTGCGGCGTATGCTTCTACTTCTACAACAACACCAAGAAAGAAAAAGAGATGAACGATTATGCCTTTGCCATGAAAAGTGACGACCCTTTGGTGTTGCAAACTTATCTAAACAACAATTTGGACGCGCCTGCGGAGCATCGTGACTCGGTAATGGCACGAATGGAATTTTTGAAACGGCAAGACAGCGATTGGTCTAACGCCTTGGTGAGCGGATCGAAGTTTGCTCTGCAAGACTATTTAGCCAAACATCCTGACTCAGAGCATGCGCAAGAGGCACGCCACAAAATAGACTCCATAGACTGGGCAGATGCCTCCAACGAAAATACGCTCGAGGCCGTGCAGCTTTATTTGGCACAACATGCCAACGGCGAGCATGTGGACGAAGCCAACGCAGCCTTGAAAAAAATAAAGACCCAAACCGTAATGCAGGAAGACAGGGCAATTGTGACACAGTCTTTGCGCAGATTTTTCCAAAGCGTAAACGCACGTAACGAGAGTGGTTTGGAAGATGCCGTCACGCCATTGCTCACAAACTTCTTGGGCAAAACAGACGCTACCAAGGCTGACGTGCTCACCTTTATGCGCAAGATATACAAGGACGACATCATCAACATGAACTGGCGCCTCAACAACGACTACAAGATTGACAAGAAAGAGATAGGAGACGAGCGTTACGAATACACAGTGAGCGTATCTGCTCTGCAGAGCATTGAGCGCACGGACAAGGACAAAGAAAAAGAAGCGCGCTACCGAATCAAGGCCACCATCGACCCCGATGGCTACATCTCTGCCATGACAATGACCAAAATATTGGAATGACCATAAATTCCACGTTCACGGCATGCGTGCTCATGGCATGCTATGAGCAAACCTAAACACAGGCAGCCGTCGCTATTGTGCGACGGCTGCTGTCATTTTTCATTCCACTTCCATGCTAATCCGCCCCGAGAAGCTCACCACCACTTCCACCTCGAAACTGCTCATGCTGTCGGGAATGGCAAGCTGGGCTATATAATGCACGCCACGTTCGTCTATACGCTTGAATATCAAATCGCTCAAGACGGCTTGTCCTAAAAAGTCGGCAGGCACCTTGGCGGCAAAGTCTTTTTTATGAAAATCGCTTGAGAAGAGCTTGCGCGAACCATGAAATATATGCAGGTTGACGATATTGTCATAATAAAAATGGTCTACGCGAACATCGTCATCATTATACGTGCTCTTCACCACCTTATATGAAGTGGGGTTTACCTGCACATAGCAGTGGTATCGCTCACCACCAAAAGCCACCACAGTGTCGCGCTTAATGAGCTTGTTTTGATTGACCGACTTGAGCCTGTTGGCGGCAAACAAGGCGGCATCCTCGCTGTCAGAGCTCAGCATGAGCGACACCTCCTCGCCCGCCTGGTTGCGAAAAACAAACAAATGGGCCGTTTGGCGAATGATGGGATAGCGCGCCTCGACAGAGCCATGAAGCACAAAAGTGTCTTTAATAATCTGAAAATAAACAGGCTGAATGGTGCTGTCAGGATAATACACGGTATCGCCTTTCACCCGAAAGGCCACATCCTGAATATCCTCATTGACCCAAATACCTTGCAATAGCTGCTTGGCTTTCAGGTCTTCTTCTACCGCTTGGGGCTTGGCCTTTCTTTCCTGACAAGAGAAAAGAGCCATGCCACACATTATGAACAATAAATATTTCTTTTTCATTGTTTGCGTCATTGCATACGCCATTGCAAAGATACAACATTTTGCGAAAAATCAAACGAATTACTCCCTTAATATATTTTTTAGTCAACACTTTTTAATCGCGTCGCCAACAAGAAATACTCAAAATGCCAACATCCACTCGGCTACATACGTAAAAAGAAAGTGAGAGGCAACCATGCCAAACGACTTTCGTACCCATTTATGTCCATTTAACAATAAGCAGATAGCATTAAGCAATGTGTCACAAAACCGCATGCATATTTCTGAGAGCCCATTTAAAAATTCTTTTTTACTTTTAGGCGTTGAAGACTTGTCTCGTTAATTTAAATTTGCTATCTTTGCATTCAATGATTGAACTCAATAGACATATTGAAATACTTCTGCTTGACAACGATTGTGTTATCATTCCAAACTTTGGAGGCTTCACGGCACATTACGTCGAAGCGCGCAAAGACGAGAAAGACAACACCTTTCTGCCGCCTATGCGTACCATTGGGTTTAATCCAAAGCTCACGCTCAACGACTCTCTCCTCGCCCAATCGTATGTAGAAGTGTATGACATCAGTTATCCAGACGCTGTGGCTCGCATCGCAGACGAGGTAAGAGAACTTAGGCAACACCTTGAATTCGAGGGACAATATGAGCTGAACGACATAGGCATTCTCAAACTGAACAGTAACGGAGCATACGAGTTTGATCCATGCAGTGCCGGTATATTGACACCATCGCTCTATGCGCTGAGCTATTTTGAGTTTGACACCATCTCACCATCAGAACGCCCCGCACTCACGACAGCTACTGCCACAACCCACGATGAGGTGTTGGCGACTGCGTCAGAAAACACTTCGCAAGACGAAACTTTGACAGCAGAAAATGCCCCCCTAACTGGCGCTCTCACAAGCAGGAGCGCCATAATATGGCGAAACGTCGCTATTGGATTTGCTGCTTTTATCGCTTTTTTGCTTATCCCAGCGCCTTTGGCCAACAACAACGGCCAGCTCACAACGGCTGAGGTGAACACCAAGCTGCTGGAATACATCACGCCCAAAGATGTCACCATAGGGCAAGAGCAGGTGGAAGCAAACATCAAACGACTACAAACAAAACCTGACAAGCCATTCGAGACAAAAACAAATAACACGCAACAACGACCGAAACAAGAGGGCTTTACCATCGTACTCGCAAGCAAGGTAAGCAAAAAAAACGCATACGCCTACGTGAGCGACCTGCAAAAGCGTGGATTTAAAGACGCTCGAGTGTGGTTAAAAAAGCGTCATAACAAGGTGGTATATGGATTGTACAACACACACACCGAAGCATACAACGCGCTGAACAAGCTCAACGATAGCAAAGAGTTTGCTGAGGCATGGGTAATGAAAAACTGAATTGGACATGAAACGAATTAATTGCCCAAAATGCGGAAAGCCTATCGCCTTTGACAACAAGAATTACAATGACGCACACCTATTGGCTTTTGCGTGCCCTAATTGTGGAAAAAAATTTGCAATCAGGCAAAAAAACATGATCAAGCAGCATGAACCAGAGGCGGAACAGACTGTGCCAAAACAAGAAAGCGTGGGATGTCTTTTAGTAATAGAAAACGTATTCCATTACAAACAAGTCATTCCCCTTGTCATGGGAAATAACATTATCGGGCGCTTTATGAAAGACACCCGTATCAATTGCCCCATTATGACCGACGACCCGAGCATTGATATTACCCATTGTGTAATAAACGTGAGTCGAGACAAGAATGGAAAATTGAAATACATACTTCGTGATGGGCCAAGCAACACGGGCACATTTGTAAGCCACGAGATATTGGGCGACCGCGAGCAACGTGTCATCGAGGATGGCACGCTCTTCACCATCGGCGCCACTTCCATTATTCTCAAGGCCGAAGAAGAGAAATAAGCCATCCGCGAAAAGATTATACCAACTCAATATCTACCAATACTTGTCGCACGGCAAACACGTCATGCAATTTTCTTGCATTGCTGAACGTTTCTAAAAGAAATTATGTAATTTTGCATAATAAGCTATAAATAAAGGTAGATTGACATGCTGATTGATTATCAAAAAGTAAACATATATCAACAAGACAAGTTGATATTGGAAAACGTTAACTTCCATGCCGACGAGGGAGAGTTCATATATATTATCGGAAAAGTGGGGTCTGGCAAGAGCTCGCTGTTGAAAACGATGTATTGCGAACTGGATATCGAGGAGGAAAAGACCGAAAAAGCCGAGGTGCTTGGTCGAGATTTGAAAAATATAAAGCGCAAGGAGGTGCCAGCCTTAAGAAAGGAAATGGGCATCATCTTTCAAGATTTCCAATTGCTGCATGACTGCTCGGTATTTGAGAACCTGCGTTTCGTGCTTCGAGCCACGGGCTGGAAGAACAAGGAAGAGATTATACAGCGTATAGACGAAGTGCTGAACGCCGTGGGCATGATAGACAAAAAAGACAGCATGCCACACGAGCTTTCGGGCGGTGAGCAACAGCGCGTGGCCATCGCGCGGGCACTGTTAAATCGTCCCAAGATGATTATCGCTGACGAGCCAACAGGTAATCTCGACCCCGAGACGGCCACTAACATCGTAAAATTGCTCAAAGATATCACAACAAAAGGCACCGCCGTGGTAATGTCCACGCACAACATCTCAATGCTTGACCGTTTTCGGGGTATCGTTTACAAATGCGAAAACAGTATCATTTCTGATATAACAACAGAATACAACACTTTGGAAATAAGCGAAGAAGAAGTGGACGAATAGCATGTTGGAAAGAGGTCTTTCAACCTAAACACCCAAAACAAAGCGAAAATAACACGTCAGACACTATAATCAAAACTGAGAACATGAAGGTACTTAAATTTGGAGGCACATCAGTGGGAAGCCCGGAACGCATGAAAAGCGTGACTTCCTTGGTAACAGCAAGCGGAGAACCTACGTTCATAGTGCTCTCCGCCATGAGTGGCACCACCAATTCGCTTGTGGAAATATGCGACTATCTCTACAAAAAAAATCCAGAAGGTGCCAATGACATCATCAACAACCTTGAGACAAAATACGCCAAACACGTTGACGAGCTATACTCGACAGACGAATACAAGCAAGCTACCAAGGATTTTTTGGACAAGGAATTTGAGTTCCTTCGAACGTTCACCAAAGACATTTTCACCAGTTTCGAGGAGAAAGTCATCGTGGCGCAGGGCGAGATTATATCCACGAATATGGTAGTGAACTATATGAAAGAAATTGGTATCAAAGCTATTCTGCTCAATGCACTCGACTTCATGCGCACTGACAAGAACGCCGAGCCTGACTTGCCGTATATCAAAGATAAATTGAAAGCGGAGATGAGGCAGAACGAAGGCTACCAAATATACATGACACAAGGTTTTATTTGCCGCAACGCTTACGGCGAAATAGACAATCTCCTACGCGGAGGCTCAGACTATACGGCCTCGCTTGTCGGCGCGGCGCTACCCGCAGAGGAAATCCAGATATGGACAGACATTGACGGCATGCACAACAACGACCCGCGCGTGGTAGACAATACCGAGGCCATCAGGCAGTTAAATTTCGAGGAAGCGGCAGAATTGGCCTATTTCGGAGCGAAGATATTGCACCCCACCTGCGTGCAACCCGCCAAGTACGCCGGCATTCCTGTGAGACTGAAAAACACTATGGAGTCAACTGCAGACGGCACTATTATCAACAACGAGCTTGCCCAAGGTAAGATAAAAGCCATCGCCGCAAAAGACAATATCACGGCTATCAAGATAAAATCTTCACGCATGCTGCTGGCGACAGGTTTCCTGCGCAAGGTGTTTGAGATTTTCGAGAGCTACCAGACACCCATAGACATGATTACAACATCAGAGGTTGGCGTCTCGATGAGCATTGACAACGACACTCATCTGGACCATATCGTGGACGAACTGAAAAAATATGGCACCGTGAGCGTGGACAGGGATATGTGCATAGTATGCGTGGTGGGCGACCTTGACTGGGGTAATGTTGGCTTCGAAACATTGGCCACAGATGCCATGAAGGACATTCCAGTGCGAATGATAAGCTATGGCGGAAGTAACTACAACATTTCTTTCCTCATCAAAGAGGCCGACAAGAAACGAGCTCTGCAAAGCCTCAGCGACACCTTGTTTTAACAAGCTACCACACATCGCATAAGCATGAAAGAAGCATTTCCCACAGATGTGTTTCGGAATGTAAACATACCATTCTATCACTATCGACACCACGCTATTACGGCAAACAATATAATGCCTGCGTAAGGCCGCCAATGCGCATGGATACAAAGTGCTATGGTGGCCATTCGCTCCGTCGGTGCCTATAGAGAGGCCATGACAAGCCACTACCATCACAGACCTTTGCCACCAGCATATACATCAGACGACCCTGTTTGTCAACAAGGAATTTCAATTATGAACGCATTATCCATTGATCTTTTCACGATTATTTCAAGCATAGTGCTATTACTTTTGTCCATTGCCTCGGCGCTGCTCAATCCTTTTTTTAGATTTAGCAAAAAGCGGTATGACAAATACACCGGTACGGACCAAGCCTCCGCGATACCGTCCGTGTCGCTAATACTCACGCCACTCGACGACATAAGCCAACTCAAAAAAAATCTGCCGGCGTTCTTAAGCCAGACTTTCCCCACTGCCTATCAAGTGGTTATTGTCATAGAACAAGGAGATCACGACACGGAAAGCCTTGTTGCAAATATCGTCAACGAGACGAAAAACAAGGATGCCCAAACAGATATCTACATCACGTACATACCCAAAACTTACAGATACGTCAGCAAAAAGAAACTCGCCATGACGCTTGGCGTCAAGGCTGCCAAATATGATTGGGTGCTCTTCACGGAGCTATCCTGCCGCCCGGCGTCCGCACAATGGCTCACGTTGATGGCTCGACACTGCACGCAAGACAACAATCTTGTTATTGGATACACTGCCTACGACAGGGCCACGCCATCCTTTCGACGCTTCGAACGCATGTACGAGTCACATTATCTCATGCGCGCCACAGCCAAAGGAATGCCCTTTCGTACCAACGGTTACAATCTGTTAATGCGCAAGAAAGACTTCATGGAGCAAGATGGATTTCTTGGAAACCTGCATTTAATGCGTGGAGAATATGACTTTTTGGTTAACAAATACGCGCGAAAAAATTGCGCAGCGCTTGAAATATCGTCTAATGCGTGGATTGTGGAAGACGCCCCCACTGACAAAACCTTTCTCAACAAACACCTCTACTTATTGGCATCGAGCTCGTATCTTAACCGAAGAGCATGGCAAAAACTGCTTTTCATCATGGACCATACTACCTTACACCTCTCTAACCTGTTATGCGTGATGGCCGCTATATACGCTGCCTTTCGCGACAACTGGCCGTTATTAGGCACCGCCGTGGGGGCTTTTCTCATAGGTGTAACTCTTAGAGGCTTATTCGCGCGCCGCGCCGTGACAGATTTCGAAGAGAGCATCTCGCCGCTAAAAGCACTTTTTTTTGAATACACATTAGCTTTCAGACGGCTGCAATACAAACTGCGCTATCGAATGGCAGACAAGAACGACTTTACCACCCACAAGTTATAAATGTCATGCAACGACTTAAAATACTCTTATTCTTGCCCTCACAAGCTGATACAAACGACATTCACCACGAGCTTGTGACACGTCTTGCCTCTGAATTGGAACCACTCGCGGACATCGACTTGTACACGTCCACTCATATACCGAACACCGAAAAACTTACCTCTTATTCTCTTGTGCATGTTTTTGGATGCTGGAGTACATCGTCTATCAACCTCCTTGACAAAGCCTACGACCATCACATACCCACCGTCTACACTTTGTTAGGCGGACTGCAACCTTGGATTATCAACAAACGCAAGCTATCGCGCCGATACGCTTTGCAGCGAAAAGTCACACAACAAGCCTCTGCCATACACCTATGCAGCAAGCTGGAATGCGACACTTTCTCCCAATTGGCATGGAACCAACGCTTTACGCTCATCATGAACCCCGTGTTGACCAACCAGTTGTCCTTCGCCGACATGGCCTCTGCTATGCTCAAACTCTATCAAAAGACACTCGACACCAATGCCCAGCTGTTGCTGTCGCAAGCATCATGCCAAGCCATCGGCCACTTGTTACAAATTGGATTGGACAAAGACACGCTCTTCGACGAGCAACATATCAAATCGCTACAAGATACCCTCACACAACTTTCACCTACCGATTGGCGTCGCATCATGATTTACGCTAACGACGAACATGTTACAAATATTATCAAAAAAGGGTTGCAACGCATACAATTCTCGGAGCCTAACGTCGTTATTGATAATATAGACAGGTTTTACATCGTACGCTCCTATCCCGATGGCGATCTGCCAAACGAGCGACTCTGCTTTCGCGGGATGATAACAAAAGGACGTCTCGACGATAATATCAAAGCCACAGAGACCAATGAGCGACTGCTGTGCGTTCAACTATTAAATCTCAAACACGAGATGGAGAACCACTCCGCACCCCTACTCCATGTAGCCAATGTATACACTACATTGCGCTTCTATGACATGGACGAAGACCGATTAAAAGAGCTTGTCAAAACATTGGGCATTGAGGATTTTGCCGCCCGACTTATGGTCGTCTTGCAAAACGTGATGCGTCTCTCCGAAGGTTTTATGCCTTTCGTGGCCAAAGACGACAAGCAACGCAAAAATATGCAAAGAAAACTCACCAAATTCAATACTTGGCCAAGCATTGGCAACAAACGTTCATAACAAACCAGACACTTTATACATGAGATATGGAAAACAAATACGACATTGAGAAAGATATGCGCTATCTGCGCCTTCTATCCAAATCTTTCCCCACCGTGGCAGAGGCCAGCACCGAGATCATCAACCTTCAGGCTATACTGCACCTACCCAAAGCCACCGAACACTTCTTGGCCGACTTACACGGAGAGTACCAAGCCTTTCAACACGTCTTGAAAAACGCCTCCGGAAACATAAAGCGCAAGGTCAATGAACTATTCGGCATCTCCCTGCGTGAGACCGAGAAACGCGAGCTATGCACACTCATCTATTACCCAGAGCAAAAATTAGAGCTCGTGAAAGACACCGAGCGAGACATCAACGACTGGTACCACATCACCATTCACCGTTTGGTAGCTGTTTGTCGCACAGTGTCGAGCAAGTACACACGCTCCAAAGTACGCAAGTCTCTACCCAAAGATTTTTCTTACATCATCCAAGAATTGCTTGACGAGCGATCCGAAGATGTTAACAAGGCCGCATATATCAACGTCATCATAGACACCATCATAGACACTGGTCGGGCAGACGACTTTATCATTGCCATATCCAATGTGATACAGCGTTTGGCTATAGACCAGCTGCATATACTTGGCGACGTGTATGACCGAGGGCCCGGAGCACACAAAATCATGGACATTCTCGACCACTATCACAACTGGGACATCACATGGGGCAATCACGACATTGTATGGATGGGGGCTGCAGCGGGCAACAACGCATGTATCTGCACAGTGCTTCGGCTGTCGCTGCGCTACGCCAATCTCACCACACTCGAAGACGGCTACGGCATCAACCTCCTGCCATTGGCCACCTTTGCCATGGAAACATACGGCAATGACCCATGCGCCGAGTTCGCACCGCGTATAGCTGACCATGACACCCGCATAGACTCTAAAACCAAACGGCTCATTGCCCAAATGCACAAGGCCATATCCGTGCTATCTTTCAAGCTCGAAGCCAAACTCTATGACGACCACCCCGAATGGGGCATGCAAGACAGAAAACTATTCGAGCATGTCGATTTCAAGAATGGAACCATAGACCTCTACGGCAAAACCTACCAACTTACCAGCTGTAACTTTCCTACCATAGATCCCAAAAATCCAAACCAACTGTCGGCAGAGGAGCAAGAACTCATCGAGAAATTGCACCACAGTTTCTCTGTATGCGAGAAACTGCAAAAACACATACGCACACTCCTTAACCACGGATGTATGTATGGCATCTACAACAACAACCTGCTATACCATGCTTCCATACCCCTCAACGACAATGGCACGCTCAAAGAGGTGGAAATTTTCCCGGGCTGTAAACGTGCTGGCCTTAAGCTAATGAAAGGTATCGGACAGCTCGTTCGCACAGCCTTCCAAAACGACTCCACCAACATGGACAAAACCTACGCCATCGACTTTTTCCACTATCTATGGTGCGGGCCGAACAGCCCACTATTCGACAAAGCCAAAATGACTACCTTCGAGCGCTATTTCATCAAAGAGAAAGAGGCGCATACCGAACCGAAAGGCAATTACTTCAAATTTAGAGAGGACGAGAAAATATGTGACTACATACTCGATGCCTTTGGTGTCAAGGAGCCTAATCGGCACATCATAAACGGCCATGTGCCCGTCCATGCGCGTGATGGAGAGAAACCTATCAAAGCCAACGGCAAGCTAATGGTGATAGACGGAGGCTTCTCGCAGGCCTATCACAAAGAGACTGGCATTGCCGGGTACACGCTTATCTACCACAGCCGCGGCTTCCAACTGGTGCAACATGAGCCTTTTACCAGCGCCAAAGATGCCATTTTGAGGGGCTCTGACATCAAGTCGACCACGCAAATAGTAGAGATGTCGTCCAATCGCATGCTGGTAGACGACACTGATATTGGCACCGAGCTGCGATCGCAAATAGCCGACCTCGAAGAACTGCTTTACGCCTATCGACACGGATACATCACCGAGCGAGAAACTCGACGATGACTTGCCCAACCAAACGACAGGTCACGCCATAAAAAAAGTAGCGCGAAGATTGACAAGCAACGCGTTTTTGTACCACACATTTCTATTTTTCTCAAACACCAATTAACACAAGGCACGATTCGCGCCGTGCCTTGCCGTGGCTTGTCACAGGTGCCAACGCACTGGCCTTGGCACCACATCCCACTGATGAGAATGACAAGGTAAAAACCATAAAAATATGCGCCACCATGAGCCGCGCGAGAGTTCGGCATCGAAACAACCCACGAACGATGTGTGATCTCAACTGATTACATGGACGAAAAAATAATTGAATTTATCTGACAAAAGCCGCTAAATAATGGCCGTATACACAAATCGAGAAACTCTTGGCCAAAATACAGCCAAAATACAGCCACTTCGACAAATGCTTAATAATCATATTATTACAAAGAAAAAGACACAGGCACAAGCCTAAAAAGCCTTGAGGGCTTTGCCTTTAATACCCAATCGCGCGCCAATTAATACTCAATCGCGCTACGTTGAGACTTTAATCGCAACGGTTTTAGCACTCTTACGCCACATGATAAGATATTAATGGCAAATCGCCAGCTGAACAGAGAAAGAAAAAAGAAAAAGATAAAAAGAAAAAACAAGATTTTTCACGCTAAAACGATCGAAAATAACACCTCTGTTTTTGTGATTTAAATTTTACTTTTGTCAGGAAAAAGAGCGAGTAATTGTAACATGCAATAAAAACCAAACGAACTCGCTATTTGAACCCAAAAGATACCAAGAGATGCTAAAACACAGTTCTTGCCCCCTATAATGATGATACACGGTAACAATTATTAGTACCATCTACAAATAGAAAGGCTGGCACATGCTCCGAAACATCATGCCCCTTTTATTTGCCGTGACAAAAAGTTTCAATATACTATAATTATTCCAATGATTATTTTTCGCCAAAAACAACAAGTGAAACCCACGATCAACCAATCGTAAGTTCCACTTGACAGATATAGTGTCAGGTATTAGAAGGGCAGATCATCGCTGCTCTCGCCACCAATATTGTCGGCCGGAACATTGCTCGGAGCATTGTCAAGTGGCTGCGCAGGCTGAGCGACAGGTTGCGCTTGAGCCGTGGAAGCGTCTGCGTTAACATGATCCACCCGAAAAGCACTGATATCATTGAAGTAACGATCTTGCCATGCACGAGCGTTGATGTCTATCCATACACGCACGTTATCACCCTGATGGATATTAAATTGTTCTATCTTGTCAGCGCCGAACACTCTGAAAAGACAAGTGCGTGGATACTGGTCTTTGGTCTGAATGACAAACTCTTGCGACTTCCAAGGGTTACCAGTACGACTGGAAACGCCTTCCTTGGCAGGGTATTCCTTGATGATAACTCCCTCTACTTCTATTCCTTGTAATGACATGTTATGTGTAATTTAGATATGTTTACTAAGTGATTACGGTATGCGAAATTAATCAAAATATTAAGAAATAGCAAACAAACGCGTCATAAAAAACAAAAAACAAGAAAAATATGCGATAGTATCTCGCCATTATCTGTTTTTTTATTAACTTTGTCATTAAATATAACTAACTATTAATAGACATGAGATTTACATTATCCAGTACTGCGCTCAACAGTCGCCTGCAAACGCTTTCCAAGGTCATTAATAATAAAAACTCTCTCCCCATCCTTGAGAGTTTCTTGTTTCAAGTTCACAATGAGCAACTCACCATCACCGCATCCGACAGCGAGAACATGATGCAGAGCACATTGCAATTAGACAACGCCAGCTCAGAAGGCAGCTTTGCCATCCCAAGTCACACCATTCTCGACGCCGTGAAAGAGCTGCCAGAGCAGCCCCTGACGTTCGAGGTAAATCTCGAGTCGTTCGAGGTGACCGTGGAATACCAAAACGGGCAATACCAATTCGTGGCACAAAACGCACAGGAATATCCCCAAGCAAAACCGCTCGAGGGAGACGTTCATGCAATAACCATTAGCGCCGACGTGATGTACGAGAGCATATCTCGCACTCTCTTCGCCACAGACAACAACGAGATCCGCCCTGTGATGAATGGCATACTTCTCGACATGACACCAGACTATTTAGCTTTTGTAGCAAGCGACGGCCATAAATTAGTGCGTTGCAGGCATTACGGACTGAAAAGCGAGGCGCCCATCTCGCTTATCCTGCCTAAAAAACCCGCCACACTTCTCAAGAACAGCTTGGCTAAAGAACAAGGAGACGTGGTGATAAAGTTTAACAACCAATCGGCAGAAATCTCCTATTCAGAGGGCGTGCTCGTTTGCCGGCTTTTGGAAGGAACTTTCCCCAATTACAACGCCGCTATCCCCACGGTAAACCCCAACGAGCTTATAATAGATCGAAGGGCTCTGCAAAGCGCTATAAAGAGAGTGCTGCCATTTGCCAGCATGAGTAGCCAGTTGGTGCGTCTCAAACTCGACGCAGGCTGTCTCGAGGTATCGTCAGAAGATATCGACTTTGCCACGAAAGCCAAAGAGCAAATCGTATGCGAATACAGTGGGCAACCCTTACAGATAGGTTTCCGAGGAGACTTCCTCATGGAGATACTCAACTCGCTCGACTCTGACGAGATAAAGATGCAACTCGGAGATCCAAGCAGAGCTGGCGTGATACTGCCAGGTACTCAGGCTGAGGGCGAAGACTTGCTCATGCTCATCATGCCGCTATTGCTCAACGATTGAAAAAGAAAATGAAACTAAACCTCACAAAACCACTGATAGTATTCGATTTGGAGACCACGGGATTGGACTTGGCCACAGATCGAATCATTCAGATATCGTATATCAAAGTAAAACCCAATGGCGACGAGGAGCGAAAGAGCATCTTCGTGAACCCGGAGAAAAGCATTCCGCCCACTGTACAAGAGTTGACGCACATCACGGACGAGATGGTGAAAGACGCACCCACGTTCAAGCAAATAGGCAAAAAGCTCTGCGACACATTCGTGGGATGCGACTTCGCGGGCTTCAACTCCAACCGTTTCGACATACCCATGTTGGCCGAGGAGTTTTTGAGAGCGGGCATCGATTTTGATTTCACGAAATGCCGGCTTATCGACGCACAAAACATCTTTCACAAAATGGAGCCGCGAAACCTCGCGGCCGCGTATCGATACTACACCGGGCGCAAGATGGAAGACGACTTCCAAGCCCACCGCGCCGATGAGGACGCCGAGGCTACATATCGCGTGTTGCAGGGGCAAATGGACAGGTACAATCCTGAAAAACCAGTCGACCCTGAAAAAACATTGGCAAACGACATGGACACGCTTGCCGATTTCTCAGCCATGAACGATAACGTTGACTTCGCAGGACGAATCATTTGGCAAGAAATGACCGACGCACAAGGCAATCCCCTGCTTGATGACAAAGGCAAACCAAAGAAACAAGAGGTGTTCAACTTTGGCAAATACAAGGGCACACCCGTGATAGAGGTAGTGCGAAAAGATCCAGGTTTTTGCAGTTGGATGCTCTCAGCCAATTTCACCCTGAATACCAAGCAAGCGCTCACACGCATCCAACTGCGTGAGGCCAAGCTCAACATGCAGGCTTAAAAAAAGACTTTTGCCAATATGTCCATACGCCATCTTCTCTCCATGTGTTGCTGCTCGCTCGCCGTACTCACTACGACAGCCCAAGAACTAAACGCAAAAATTCTGGTCAACCATAACCAGATACAGGGCACTGACGCTTCGGTTTTTGACAATTTGCGACAAACACTCGAGCAGTTTGTCAATGATAAACAGTGGACTAACCTTAAATTTCAAAAAAGAGAGCGCATCAATTGCAGTTTTAACATCACCGTGACCAAATACGACCAAGCCACAGGCGTGTTTACATGCAAAGCTCTTATCCAAGCCAATCGCCCAGTGTACAACGCCTCGTACACCACAACGCTGTTTCAAATAACAGATAACGACTTCAACTTCAAGTTCAACCAGTTTGACCAACTAAACTGGAACGAGCAGGCGGTGGACAACCAGCTCACCGCGCTCATGGCCTACTACGCATACCTCTTCATCGGCATGAACCTTGATAGTTTTGCGCCACAGGGCGGAGAGAGCGTGTTACAACGGTGCATGAACGTGGCCAACAACGCACAAAGCCTTGAGTTTACGGGATGGAAATCGTTTGACAGCGACCGAAACAGATTTGCTATCATCAACGATTACCTTGACCAAGCCATGACACCCTTCAGGCAGTTGCAATACGATTACTATCGCAAGGGGTTGGACGAGATGGCCAACAACGCCGCTCGAGGGCGTACGGAGATAACCACAGCCATAGAGAACGGACTGAAAAGATGCCACGAACAGCGGCCCACAAGCATGTTGCCACAGATATGGACAGACTATAAGCGAGACGAGATAGCCAATATTTACAAAAGTAAAGGAACGCCCAAGGAGAAAGAAACGGTATACGACATTCTCTTTTCCATCAACCCTTCCCAAAACAACGCGTGGGAAACAATCAAGCAATAAAGCTCATGCTGAAACAACTTCATGTCAAAAATTTCACCCTGATAGACCAATTGGATATCGACTTGCACCAAGGGTTCTCTGTCATCACTGGCGAGACGGGCGCTGGCAAGAGCATCATTCTCGGAGCGCTACACCTCTTGTTGGGGCAACGGGCAGACTGCAAGCAGATCAAGGCCGGCAAAGACAAATGTGTGGTAGAAGCGCATTTCGACTTGTCAAATTACAACATGGAAAGTTTCTTTAACGAAAACGACATAGACTTTGAGCCTCAAGACTGTATCGTCAGGCGCGAAGTGAACTCCAACGGCAAGAGCAGGGCATTCATAAACGACACTCCCGTGTCGCTCAACACCATGCGAGAACTGGGCGAGCAGCTCATAGACATACACAGCCAGCACCAAAGTTTACTACTGCAAAAGTCCGATTTCCAACTCAACGTGGTTGACATCATGGCCAAAGACGGCAAAATCATGGGAGCGTACCGCAAAGCTTTTGACGACTATCGCCATGCGCAAGAGGCCTATAAAAGTTTTGAGGACAGCTACAAACAGAACCAAGAGAACGAGGAGTTCTTGAGATTTCAATACACCGAACTGGACAACGCTAAGCTATCCCAAGGCGAGCAAGAGGAGACGGAACGACAAATAAAAACGCTCACCCACGCCGAAGACATCAAGACTGGGCTTTACACGGCGTTCAATTGCCTGTCAGGCGAGACAGTGGGAGCCTTGGACCAACTACGAAATGGCATTGACGAGCTGGAAAAAATTGCCAACTTGTGCGATGGCTTGGACGAGCTCACCACGCGCCTGAACTCAGCTTACATCGAATTGAAAGATATCGCGGGGGAGATTGAGACTCGAACGGACAACATAAGCTATGATCCACAATTGCTACAAAGCCTCACGGAGCGCATAGACTTGATATACTCATTAGAGCGAAAGTTTCACACGGATACGGTGGAGGAGCTTATCAAGAAGCGCGACGATTTACTCTCAGAGCTTGATGGCATTGAAAACGGAACGGAAAGACTGCAAGAACTCAAAAAGAAGATGGACGACACGCATCGCCAGTGCGTGGCCGAAGCCGACAAATTGACCAAAGCCCGCAAGGAAGCGGCTGCCTTGGTGGAGCGTGAGATGAAAGCAAGGTTAGCGCCATTGGGTATTCCGAATGTCAAATTTGCCATCAAATTTGAGCGCAAAGCATTGTCGCCCATGGGCGCGGACAGCGTCTCTTTCTTGTTCAACGCTAACGGCAGCGAGTCGCTCCAGCCTATATCGCAAGTGGCGTCGGGCGGCGAGATCGCGCGCATTATGCTATCACTTAAAGCAATGATCAGCGGAGCCGTGAAATTGCCGACCATCATTTTCGACGAGATAGACACTGGCGTGAGCGGCCGAATCGCGGAGAAAATGGCACGCATCATGCGCGAGATGGGCAACAATAACCGGCAGGTCATATCCATCACGCACCTGCCGCAGATCGCAGCGTTAGGCAATGTGCACTACAAGGTGAGCAAGACAGACTCGCCGCGGGGCACCGTCAGCCACATGAGGCAGCTCAACGAAGACGAGCGCACCATAGAGTTGGCCCAAATGTTAAGCGGAAGCGATGTGTCGGAGGCTGCCATGGAAAACGCGCGCACCTTGCTTCGCAATGGTTCGGAAACTGCTAAGCAGGCATGCCAAGACACACCCCACACTGTAGGCGTCACACAAAACTAAAGTTTCCATGCCACTAACTTCATCTATCAAAATTTTAAATCAATGAGAAAGACTACCATATTTATCCTATTTTTCTCCCTCCTCATAGGGCAAGCCACAATGGCTTGGAGCCAGCCGGCAGCCGTAAAGCGAGCGGCAAAAAGCGTTTTTTCCGTCACTACGTTCAAGGACGATGGATCCATCCACGGCTCTGGCTACGGTGTTTTCACCGGGAAAGCGGGTGAGGGCATCGCCATGTGGAACCTATTTGACGGCGCCAAGCGTGCCGTCGTGGTAGACACGCAAGGTCGTTCGCACGAGGTGGACGTAATCTTAGGCGTGTCGGAACTGTATAACATCTGCCAATTCAGAGTAAAAAACATAAACAACGCAGGGCTGCCAACCATCACCACAGACGTCCCGGCCACCTCGGCGTACTTGGTAGGATATGACATCAAGAAAGCGCCCATCAAGCTAATAAAGCCCGAGAAGGTCGAAAAATTCATGACCTCAAACAATTATTATATTTTCAAGGATATTGACATCTCAAACACAGACCTTGGAAACCCTATCGTCAACGTCAACGGACAGCTCATGGGTATCATGCAACGACACAAAAACGGTGGTCAAGCTTTCGTTACAGACGTGCGCATTATCAACACGTTTAAGACCAATGGGCTATCTCTCAACGACCGTTCCATGCAAGCCACAGGCATTCGTCCCGCACTCCCTACAGACGAGCAACAAGCCATACTGATGCTAATGATGGCGGCTCAACAAGGTGACAGCGCACGCTACGAGGCTTATATTACAGATTTTATCAACCTTTTTCCCACTTCCCACGTGGGTTACCAAACTCGTGCCACACGCCTAATCCAACAACGAGAATTAGCCAAGGCGGACGACATTCTCATGCTATCACTGAAAAACGCAACCCAGAAGGATCAAGCATACTGCGACTACGCTCAGGCCATGTTCCGCGCCGTGGCATTCAAAACGGACACCACCTACACTCAATGGAGCTTCAGTCGCGCGATACAATTGGCCCAAAAAGCCTACGAGATAAACCCACAGCCAATATACCGACACCTTCAAGCGCAAATATTGTATGCCGAGGGTGACTACCAAAAAGCATTAGACATATACTCTGCATTGCAAAAAACACCGCTCGGGAAGAACGGGGAGGTGTATTATGAGGCCGCGCAATGCAAGATGGCACTAAACGCTCCCAAGACCGAAATTATATCATTACTCGACTCCGCGGCCACAATAGCCAAAGGACCGGCAGCGGCACCTTACGTCTTGGCGCGAGGAAGATATTACGACAACGCCGGAGAGTATCGCAAAGCGTTTACCGATTATCTGACTTACGACACATTGGTGAACTATCGTGGCACACACGACTTCTACTACACAAAGTTCAAATGCGAGATGAATTTGCGACAATACCAGCTCGCACTCAACGATATAGCGCACGCCATCGTACTCAATCGCACCGAGCCCACGTACTATGCCGAGATGGGAAACTTGCAATTACAAGTAAACAAACTTGAAGACGCTGTGAGAACATGCGACATGGGATTGGCCATAACACAAGAATACACAGACCTTTATATCATCAAAGGTATCGCGTTGTGCGAGCAATCCAAACGCATGGAAGGCTTGAAAGCATTGCAAAAAGCGCATGAATTGGGCGATAGTAGGGCGCAAAAACTAATTGATAAATATACCAAATAATTGTCTATACAAAACAATGCTCAAGGCAAGCCATATTAAAAAAGCTAACAATATATTTAGAAAATCCAACCATTCAATCATCGAAACATGATCAAAAAGATGAAAATAAAAAGACTTCTACTCTGCTTAGTCATGGTGTCATGCACCATAGCGCTGTCCGCTGCCAACAAACGTAAAACCATTTATATGTTTGGCTTCGCGACTTCATTTAACGATTCCACGGTGTATTTTACCGAAGTTCAACAAGTAGACTCCGCTTACATCGACTCAAAGACCAAGTTTCTTTACAGCCGAAACAGCTATTCCTACCAACTTCGGGATTATTTGGAACAAACGGGATTTCCCAATGCCACTTGCGTCACGTCCTTTGCTTTCACACGCAAAGAAGCGGAGAAGAAATATTTAACACTTCGCAAGAGATACTTGGAGGGCGCCAAGTTTAATATCAAGTACCTAAAATTGTCCGATTTCAAATACAGCGCCATTGCGCCAACCGAGCAATACACCAACGAAAACGGCAGATAGGCAGACATGGAAAATTCTAAAACATACTATTTTCGTGTTGCAGACTTCAATATCCGTATAGTATTCAAATCAAATGGTGAAAAGAAGGATGGCGCTTATGAAAATGGGTTGCATTTAATTCCATCATTGATACCATTCCAAATAGACCGGATAGACAACGACGATCCTCTCTTCGAGCTGGTCGTTGACGATGACTTGCGACCGCGTCCAAAGCAAGAGCGCGAGCCAATCAAAACTTTCGACACCGGCAACGGCGATACCATCGTAGACCTTCTGAATGACGGAGGATACCAATATATTGTCAAAGACATCCAAAAAAAAGACTGTTGCCTGCTCATCACTAATAAGAATTTCGACCATTGCCAGTGTGCCCTCAATGGCAATTTTAATATGCGTCGTTTTGGCATTAATAACGCTTTGATGCTTGCTTTCGCCTTTTCGAGTAGCAGGTTTCAAACCGTTCTCATGCACGCCTCGTTAGTGAGACAAAACGGATACGGCTATGCTTTCATTGCCAAAAGCGGCACAGGAAAGTCCACGCAAGTGAGCATGTGGCTACGATACCTGCCTGGATGCGACCTGATGAACGACGACTCCCCCATTGTCAGGATCATAGACAATCAAGCGTACATCTACGGAAGTCCATGGAGTGGCAAGACCCCATGCTATCGCAACACCAAAGCCAAACTCGGCGCCATCACCCAAATAGACCGTGCCAAAGCCAACTCTGTTGAGCCTTTGGCTCCTATCCAAGCGTTTACAACCCTTCTTCCCGCCTGCTCGTCCATGAAATGGGATGTTGACATCTATCATCATTCGTGCGACACCATTACAAAATTGCTGGAAACCACAGGCATATACACATTGCATTGCTTGCCCAATCGAGAGGCTGCGGAAGTTTGCAACAAGGCTATTAGAGTGGAATGAGACATGACATTGACATATAAAACGATTCAATGCAACCTACAGAGAACCACAATACGCAGAATATCAAAACCATATCATTTCCGAACGCTCTATTGATACCAGAGTTGGTGAAAATAATGGACGAGGGGCACACGATCACAATCACCCCCAAAGGAGTAAGCATGCGTCCGTTCTTGGAGAGCAAACGTGACAAGGCGGTATTAAAAAAGGCCACCAACCCCCAAGTAAGTGATGTTGTTTTGGCAGAGGTTGCGCCCAGAAGATATGTGCTACATCGCATCATTAAAATAAGCGATGGCATTGTCACGCTACGCGGTGACGGAAATATCGGCGTGGAAAAGTGCCGTGTCAAAGACGTAAAGGCCGTAGCTATAGGCTTCTATCGCAAAGGTCGCGAAACCTTGGACCGTACCGATGGGCGTAAATGGAAAATATACTCATGGGCGTGGACCAAGCTGTTTCCCATCAGGCGTTATCTCATAGGAGCATACAAAAAAATATGGATACCCATTTTCGGGGCAATATGAACAATAAAAATAACAAGAAAATATGAGAATTAAAAAAGGCTTTAATATCCGCAATGTGTGCGGACAATTCTTGGTAATGGCAGAAGGCAAGGAAAACTTGGATTTCACTGAGATTATCAGCATGAACGAAAGCAGCGCGTTGCTATGGGAAAAAATACAAGGAAAAGCATTCACGGCAAAAGACCTCGCACGCATATTAATGGACGAATATCAAATTGACGATAACACACCATTGCCCGAGGAGAAAGCCATGCAAGACGCCGAGGCCGTTATTAAACAATGGAAGGAAATTGGTATGATAGAGGAGTAATCTCAGCATCGTTTGCCATGATCGGCCCAACAAATGGCACAAGGGCTACTTTCTATACCGAAAGTAGCCCTTGTGCTATCTTGACATAGTAGCCACTTAGCGACAAACTATCCTATACGCACGCATACGCACACTGGCGATCGACCGTATAGCCTGAGCTTTCAAGTAATATCGTCAGCACAGTCGCACCGTCACACTTACTGAATGACAGCCACCAACGGTCTCTCCAAGGCCTTCATGTAATGGTCTATACGTACCTGCCACTCTTCCTGACATCTCACATCGTATTTGCTCCACGCACTGCCAAAATAGTAAGTGTACCGTTCTTTGTTCTTCAATGCTTTTTTCACGCCGACAGCATGCCCGGCGATGCCATCATCATGCCCGCCATAACGCAACATCCGGGTTTGCGCGCCATACGGGAAAAGGGCCGCCACGTATAGCTGGAATCCATACTTGTCAGGCTGGTCAGTGGGGTCGGCATATTGTACAAAATTCTTACCCAAGACAACACTCTTCGTGTCTGCCGTATGTATCACTACGCCAGCGGCTAAGTCGCACGGCTCGCTCAAACCCTCATACCACACGATCATTTTATTGAAATTGGAGCCCTTGTCAAGACTGATGATGCGATGTTCCACCACGTTTGGGTCGTTTTTTATCCTTGTCGGGTTAAAGACAAGCTCCACGGTAAACCTTAACGGTCCATTGTCCAATATTTTATATGTCTTATAACAATATGGCATCAATAGGTCATTATTAACCATCAACGCCGGCGCGCCACATCCGAGTGTAGGTCCCACGGCGTAGCAGTCGAGACCGTCACCATGATCAAGATGGAAAGATGTTTGCAAGCGACTTTCCCATTTCTTCTTGTCATTAGTGGGTTTTTCATTTCCCGCAATAAAGCCCTCAAGGTTTTTATAGTAACGATCAGACATTTGCAGTTCCTTGCTATTCTTGGTCCACACGTCTATGCCATAGCTTTTCTCGCCCGTGCGTTGCAACGCGGGACCATAAACACGATACATGCCACGGTCGTTCTCCCACCCTATGTCATCCTCGCGCATGGTGTACAATTTACCTTCCACCCATCTGCGCATAGGGGCTGGGTGCCCCACGCTTACTGTAAACACAGTTTGGCCACAAGGTTTCACCGCCGCGTCGATAAGCAACTTGCCGTCATGCGTTATTTGGTAAGTCTCCTCTTGCCCCATTTGGTTTCTTACAATGAAAGGCGTGCCATTGTCAACACCCAACCGTCGCGTCACTTCAACCGCGTCTATCTCCACCAACTCCTGCCGTTGTGTTGGGGCGTCATTGTGCACGGTGATGGTAACGTCAGCTGCCCAAAGTGTCATGGGGGCGAACAATAGATTAGCGAATAAAAGTCTGAAAAGTTTTGTCATACGTATAATTAGTTTTTAATTTGTTGTCAAATGTTCCTTAAACCACGACGTGATCTGCCTGAGCAAGTGATTACGCGTGTTTCCACCGAAAATGCCATGATTGCGATTGGTATAATACAGCTGTTTAAAATCCTTGTCGGCCTGCACCAATGCCTCGGCATACTCGAATGTATTTTGCGGATGCACGTTGTCATCGGCCAATCCGTGGCATATCAGCAGCGCGCCATGCAGCTTGCCGGCCCTAATCAACGCGTTGTCATCGTAGCCCTCCGGATTTTCCTTGGGGGTGCGCATGTACCGCTCGGTGTATACCGAGTCGTAGTAACGAAACGAGGTGGGAGGCGCCACGGCCACGCCGACCTTGAACACCGGCCGTCCCTCGCTCATACTCATGAGCGTGCAGAAACCGCCATAAGACCATCCCCAAATGCCTATGTTATTCTTGTCCACGTAGGGCAACGTGCCCAAATACAGAGCGGTCTCCACTTGATCGCGCGCCTCAAGGTAGCCCAATTTTAGATAAGTGCATTTTTCGAAAGCCGCCCCGCGACCGCCAGTGCCACGCCCATCCACACACACTACGATAAATCCTTGCTGCGCCAAGTACTGGTCGAAGGCGCCACCCTGCCCCATCGATCCAGCGTTCCACGAGTCGGTGACCTGCTGACTGCCAGGCCCACTATATTGGAACATGATGACCGGGTAGCGCTTGTCGGCGCTGAAATTGGCGGGCTTGACCATCCATCCATCGAGCTTGATGCCGTCGGCGGTGGTAAAAGAGAACATCTCCTTGGGCGTCCAACCATATTTCCGTATCTTCTCCTTGAGCGCACGGTTGTCTATATGTGTGGCCATCACCTTGCCGTTGTTATCTCTCGTGGTATAGACGAAAGGCGTGTTACGGTCGCTCCACGTGTTAAGAAAATATCTGTAATCGCCTGAGAACACGGCGTTGTTCCAACCACGCTGGTCTGTCAAGCGCTCAGTCTTGCCATTTTTATGTGTCACCAGCACCTGCCTGTCGTGCGCGTTGAGTGTGGCAGCTTGGTAGTAAATGTCGCCCTTGCCCTCGTCATAGCCATACACATCGGTGATGTCGCACTTGCCATCGCCCACCTTTCTCAGGAGTTTCCCATTGATATCATAGAGATACAGTTGCATAAAGCCATCCCGATCAGACGGCAACAGTACATAGTTTTTGCCTATGACCACTTTGGCCATCGCCTCCTCCTTGACATATTTGGGCACGCTCTCCCTGACAAGCAGTTGGGCCACGGTGCTGCGTGGGTTTACGGTATAAAGGCTCAACTCGTCCTGATGACGATTCATGGCGTACACCACTATCTTGTCCGCATCGCTCGTTGGCTGTATGCGGGGCATGTAATCCTCCTTGCCAATCGGCACCTCCAACTTTTGCGAGCGATGGCTTTTAATGTCGTAACTCCATGCCGACACGGTGGAATTGCGCTCACCAGCCTTTGGGTATTTATAACTGTAATTGCCTGGATAAAGTGCATAGGTCTCACGCGCGGGGCTCAAGCCCTTAAACATTTGCAAGCTATACTCCCGCACATTGGTCTCGTCATACTTTATCCAGCACAGCATGGAGCCATCAGCGTTGAACGTCAGGGCTCGACTTAACCCAAACTCCTCCTCGTTCACCCAGTCTGGAATGCCGTTGATGATTTGTCCAAACTTGCCGTCCTTGGTCACTTGGCTCTCGCTATTGTCATACAATAGTTTTACCAAGAATATATTGTTATCCCGTACAAAAGCCACTTGGTTGCCATCGGGCGACCATACGGGGGCTTGCTGGGGGCCTCCGTCCGACAGCCGTTCCAGCTTATGGCTACCTATATTATATATGTAAAACTCGGCCTTGTACGACCGCCTGTACACCGGCTGCCGCTTGGTGCAGATAAGCATGCGCTTGGCGTCTGGCGACATGATATAGCCGTCAAACGATGTGAGCCGCTCACCCTGCGTGTCATCCACGTCGAATAGTACAGCCGTCTGTTTGCCCGTCCTAAACGAGCACTGCACAATGCGCTTGCCATCTTGCGATATTTGGGCGTACTGGTCAGTGCCGGCTATAGGATTGACGCCCGTGATGCGTTGGGCGGCAAAATCGCCATTCGTCAGCGATCTCAAATCTATACGGTTAGCGCCATAAACAGTGCTCGCGGTCAATAACATCACTATACAGGTGGTTAATATTTGTCTCATGTCTAAGATATTTGTGGTTGATAGCAGCAAAGTTAGCCATTTTTTCGGTAATTTTGTAGTCATGAAGCCACAAATCATGCCAAATTCTGATAAAGATTCTTTATTTTCCGGCAACACCAAACACAAAGATTTCGGAACATGGCTACGCGAGCGATTTGCTTTCAGGGTGCAAAAGCTGTCTGTAGACGCAGGTTTTACCTGTCCCAACAGAGACGGCCGCATCTCGGTGGGTGGTTGCGCGTTTTGCAACAACCGCGCTTTTAGCCCATCGTTTTGTGATGGTCGCAAATCCATCACACGTCAATTGGAAGACGGCAAAGCCTTCTTCGCCCACAAATATCCATCCATGAAGTATTTGGCCTATTTTCAATCGTTCACCAACACCTACGCCCATTTAGACCGATTGAGGGCTATGTACAGCAAGGCGTTGGCCGTACCCGATGTAGTGGGCATCGTGATTGGTACCCGCCCCGACTGCGTGAGCGAAGAGCTCTTGGACTATCTCGAGGCGTTGAGCCACCGCACTTTTCTGATCGTGGAATATGGCATTGAGAGCGCCAACGATCATACGTTGCGCCGCCTGAACCGAGGGCACGACTTCGCATGCAGTCGTGATGCCATCGTCAAGACTCACCAGCGAGGCATATTGACAAGTGGGCACGTCATCCTCGGATTGCCGGGCGAGGACACCAACGAGTCCTTGCGCCAAGCGCCCATCATCTCTGACCTGCCACTCGACATATTGAAGCTACACCAACTGCAAGTGGTGCGTGGCACTGCATTGGCCAACGACTATACCCGCCAGCCGTTCCCACTCTACACCGTAGACGAATACATCGACCTCATCATACGCTACGTGGACAAGTTGAGGCCCGACTTGGTTCTTGATCGGTTTGTAAGCCAAAGCCCACCAGATCTTGTCATCGCTCCCAAATGGGGACTAAAAAACCACGAGTTCGCCGATTTGCTTAACAAAAGGTTGCGCGAGCGCGCCGGCTGAACTACGCCGAGCGCATGCCAGGCGTGTCTCTCAGAGACATCAGCACGCCGTCCTTCCTGTCAAGATAATTGGTAAAAATAAAATTTTAAACGCCATGTTTCTTTGCCCTCAAACGGTAAAGAAAACAGCATTTCTCACCCATTTAAGAAACTACCCTATGGCACGCCGTTGCCATTGATGCCCAATGGCAACGGCTTTAAGGCTCAATCATACGCCGTTTCAAGCCCAAACGGCGCGCGATTAGACACCATTCGCCCCACGATTAGACCTTAAACGCGAAGGCATCCGCACAGGCAGCAACCGCAACAAAACGGAAGGCGATTTTAAACTACTTATAATCAGGCATATACAAAATACCTCTTTTCTGTCCGGAAAAGAGGCCAAGACACTACAATTTGTCGTTTTATTGCAAAACAAAAAGGTGTTGTCAATTATTTTGGGCAACATTTATACCTTGCGTCTTTATTTCTTTCACACACGTTAAGCACGCAGAAAAATATCCTCTTAAAAAGAAGAAGAAATATGTTTTGTAACACTTTATTAGTCTAATTGAAACTTTCTCATAACATTAAAGTTGTTATTTTGCATGCGTAAATAAAGATTAAAACTTACTTAAGAATGAAAAAATTATTAGGAGTGAGAGCTAACATCATGACGCTCTTCCTGTTATGTCTGTCTTTCACAGCACAAGCAGAAACGCAAACCATGCGTGGAAAGGTGGTTGACAGCCAGAATGAGCCTCTCATTGGCGTGAGTGTGGTGCAAAAAGGTACGAACCAAGGCACTATAACAGATGCAAATGGCGATTTCACTTTAGACGTACCCGAGAAAGCAAAGATTGTTTTCAGCTACGTAGGGTTCAAAAATCATGAGATGGTATGGAACGGTCATGGTCCCGTGCACATTGTCATGAAACCCGACCGTACCATCCTCGACGAGGTGGTCGTGGTGGGCTATGGCACACAGAAGCGCATAAACCTTACGGGAGCCGTGTCTACCGTTAATAGCAAAGATTTGGAAAACAGGTTGTCGCACTCAGTGACCAATATGCTACAAGGGTCGGTGGCAGGCCTTAACGTCACCACCTCGTCTGGCAAACCCGGTTCTAATGGTGCCATCAATATTCGTGGTGTCAACTCCATTAACAATTCCGACCCGTTAGTAGTCATAGATGGCGTGACAGGCAACGCTGGCGATTTGTCGCGCCTTAACCCAAACGACATCGAGTCTATCTCTATCATCAAGGATGCCTCAGCAGCCGCTGTTTATGGTGCAAGGGCAGCCTTTGGCGTTATATTGGTTATCACCAAATCGGGTAGCACGATCGCTTCACAATCGAGAAAGTCGGTTGTGGTGCGCTATAGCGGTCGTTTGGGATGGGAGCAACCCACTACATCAACCGATTATGAGAACCGGGGATACTGGTCTGTGTACCATGTGAACAAGTTTTGGCAATCTAACAGCGGCACTAACTATGTGCAATATAATGACCACGACATGGAGGAGCTTTGGGCTCGCGTTAATGACGAGACCGAAAATCCGGAACGTCCATGGGTAATCGAGGAGATGCGCGGCGGGCGCAAGCAATGGGTTTACTATGGCAACTACGACTGGTGGGACATGCTGTTTCGCGAAAAGCGGCCCATACAGCAACACAACCTATCTGTAACAGGTGCCCGAAACGGAATAAGCTATATGCTTTCAGGCAACTACAATCGCCAAGAGGGTATAGAACGAGCTCATCCAGACGTATTCAATCGGTACAACTTGCGCTCAAAGATAGATTTCGAGATGACAAAATGGGCTAAGCTGTCAAACAACACCTCTTATTATAGCTCTGATTATACCTCTATCGGCTGTGGAGATGTAGACGATGCGATAGCTTACAGCTCACGTCATGCCATGGCCTGTTTCCCTATGAAGAACCCAGACGGTACATGGATTTATTCCACACCTTATATTAAATACAAGGTGGCCAACGGCAGACACATCATATTAAACGAAAACACACATCGTAATTTGGACAAACAATTCAACTTTTCCAATACCACCCGTCTTGTCCTTCAACCGATCAAGCAACTTGCCGTCACGGGCGATTTCACTTATCGATTTTATCAAAGACAACACACTGGCCGTACATCAGAACTGTGGTATCGTGAATATCCAGATTCTCCCTTGGTTTCGTACAATACAGGTGCGGGCGAAAATCAGTTGGACGAATCTGTCGTTACAAACCACTTTTATTCTACAAACGTATTTGCCAATTACGATGATACCTTTGACAAGCGGCACCATCTATCAGCAATGGCAGGTTTCAACTATGAATACTTCTACCGTAAAGGCGTGTCGGCTTGGGGCAGAGATCTGTCTTCCATCTACTTGGACGACTTAAACTTAGTGGGGCAAAACGAAAATGGTGAGACCGAGACCGGTGTGGGTGGCGGTCAAGCCGAATATGCACTGTTAGGTTTCTTTGGACGTGTCAATTACGATTACTTAGGGCGTTATCTTGTCGAGGTGAGTGGTCGCTATGACGGCTCTTCACGCTTTGCCAAGGAAAGTCGGTGGGGATGGTTTCCCTCCGCGTCATTGGGATGGCGCGTTTCTGAGGAACCTTTCTTCCATGCTGTGAGAAAATGGGTTGACAATCTGAAACTACGACTATCGTTTGGCTCGTTGGGCAACCAAAACGTATCTTCTTACTACACCTACATGCGATTGGTATCTATGCACAACTTCAGCAATTATACATTCGGCGAAGGTAGCTCCATGCCCAAATACTCATCTCTGAGCGCACCTATCTCTGACAATTTGACGTGGGAAACGGTGCAACAGTGGAATGGAGGCTTAGACCTGTCAATGTTTAACAGCCGACTGTCTTTGGTGGCCGACTTCTATGTTCGAAACACCAAAGACATGCTGACGGCAGGTGTGGCACTGCCTTCCGTATATGGAGCGTCCGTGCCAAAAATGAACGCTGCCAACATGCGCACCGAAGGCTATGAGCTGTCGCTCAACTGGCAAGATAGGTTCAACCTTGCCAACCAGACATTCAGCTATCATATCGGATTTGTGATGAGCGACTATAAGAGCACTATCACTAAGTACGACAACCCTAACAAGTCGTTTGCCAAAGCGCATTATGTGGGGCAACGCTTGGGCGAGATTTGGGGCTTCACCACCGATGGCTTGTTCAAAACCGATGAGGAAGCCAAGGAATATGCCAAAAAAGTGGACCTGAGCTACAGCAGCGGACGTTTGAGAGGAGGCTGGATGGCTGGCGACGTGAAGTTTGTAGACCTTGACGGTGACGGCAAATGGGGCATTGGTCAAAACACAGTGGACCATCCCGGCGACCGAAAGATATTGGGAAACTCGCTGCCTTCACTCTCATACGGCATTACGGCAGGGTTCGATTGGTACGGTGTAGATGCGTCGGTATTCTTCCAGGGCACAGGCAATCACTATTGGTACCCCAGCGGACATACGATGAACTTCTGGGGTGGCTTCTCTTATTCATACCTAACCTACCTTCCCAAAGATTTCTTGGGCAAACTGTGGTCTGAAGAAAATCCAGACTCTTACTTTCCACGGCCACGCGCATACGGTGCCACCGGTGGCTATTTGGCAGAGGTGAATGATCGTTATTTGCAAAACATTCGGTACTTGCGACTCAAAAATCTGACCATCGGCTACTCACTTCCGAGTAAGTGGATCCGTCGTATCGGTATGGAAAAAATAAGGCTGTATTTCTCGGGTGAGAACATATGCTACTGGTCTCCCTTGAAAAAAAACACAAAATACATTGACCCCGAGGCTGCGTTCAACCGTAACAGCTCCGTAATGAACAATGCCTATTACCCCTGGCCATCTTCTTATATGTTTGGCGTGGATGTCACTTTCTAACTCACACTATCAACAAAACAAACATTTACAAAATGAAAAAACCAACCCTCAAGATATTTTTTGTCCTTGCATTGGCATCTTTGACCTCATGCCAGCAAATGGATCTCATGCCAAAGGACCAAATGGTCGAGTCTGAATACTTCAAGAAAGGAACCGAACTCGAACTATTCAGCAATCCATTTTACAACGCCATATTAGACAAATCGCCTTTCGACGAGGAAAGCGACGTGCTTGTGACCTCCATGCTCAACGAGGTGATGGTAGGGGGCAATCGTCGACAGGTGCCTGCCTCTGGTGGCGGTTGGAGCTGGGGAACACTGCGCGATATCAACACACTGCTCGAAGATGTGGAGCGATGTGAAGACTCAGAGGCGGCAACGCATTACACAGCGTTAGCGCGTTTCTTCCGTGCGTACTTCTATTTTGGCAAAGTGCGCCGCTTCGGTGATGTGCCTTGGTACGATCACCAATTGAGCTCGGACGACAAAGCATTGTACAACTCACGCGACTCTCGTGAGTTGATTATGACCAAGATGATTGAGGATATAGACTATGCCATAGAACATTTGCCCTCAAAACGCAGTGCTTATCGTGCCAACCGATGGGCAGCGTTAGCCCTTAAAGCTCGTTTCTGCCTATTTGAGGGAACGTTTCGCAAGTATCACAAGCTCAACCTGCCAGGCCATGACGCCAGATACTATTTGGATCAGGCAGCAAAGGCTTCTGCAGAATTGATGGATGGCGGCAAATATCAGCTTTATTCAACGGGCCATCCCGAGAAAGATTACCAAATGTTGTTTGTTCAACATGATGCCAACGCAAACGAATACATCCTCGCCGTAAAGTTCGACTATGCACTTGACGTTCGAAACAATGCCACAGCGTTCACCATTCTACCCTCGCAGGGGCTGCCGGGGCTTACTCGAAAATTTGTCAACACATATCTGATGGCTGATGGCTCTCGTTTCACCGACCAACAAGGATGGGAAACCATGATGTTTAACGAGGAAACAAAAAATCGAGATCCGCGTATGGCGCAAAGCATGCGAACACCCGGTTATACCCGTCTGAACCAAACCAAGATATTGCCACCTGACCTGAATGTGGCTATTACTGGCTATCAGCTCACCAAATTTGTGCAAGATCCAACCGACAATAGCAGTAATAATGACCGCACGGAATCGTCAGATGTGCCTATGCCAATATTCCGTTACGCAGAAGTTTTGCTAAACTATGCCGAGGCCAAGGCAGAGTTGGGACAGCTGACACAAGCCGATTTGGACCGATCTGTAAACCTGATCAGGGCTCGCGCAGGTATGCCAAAACTGCAAATGACGGAGGCAAACGCAACCCCAGATCCTTATTTAAGCTCCGAAAAATACGGCTATCCGCAGGTGAGTGGCTCTAACAAGGGTGTCATTTTGGAAATACGCAGGGAACGCACTATAGAGCTTTTGCAAGAGGGCTTACGCATGAACGACTTATATCGATGGCACGCTGGCCATTGCATTGACCAGCCCATCACAGGAATGTACTTCAAAGGAGCAGGCGAATACGATCTCTCTGGAGATGGGAAAGTGGACCTTGTACTTTATCCCAAAGGTGCGCACAAACCTAAAGGGCGTGAGGGTGTTACAACATTTGAGATTGGTAAGGATATCATGCTGACCAGTGGCACAAGCGGTTATCTCAACTATCATCGCAATGCCGAGCGCAATGGTTTTGACGAGAAACGAGATTATCTGTACCCCATCCCCATCGATGACCGCACGCTCAATCCTAACCTGACGCAAAATCCGGGTTGGAAAGATGGGTTAGACTTTTAAATGATAAAATAATTTTAGGGCGTCAGAGCCCCTAATATCATGGCATGCAAGTACGTGGCGAAATCGCTAAAACTACGTGCATGCTTGTTGTAACACGTATGTAGGCATCGTTAATAATGAAGTGCTGTCTCGCACGCTATTATGAAGAAAAAGATATGTACGCAGAAAGCCTGCTCCCAAATGGGAACAGGCTTCTATGTTTGTTTGGAATAAGCTGTTAAATTTAAGCCTCAGCTTGCTTGGTTTTGTCAGCGTAAGCCTCTGGCGAGAGCACCGATACGGTACTTTTGTTGCGAGCACCCTTGTGGAAGTAAACCACACCATCAGCCAAGGCATACAGAGTGTCGTCCTTGCCCTGTGCAACATTCTCACCGGGATAGTGCTTGTTACCACGCTGGCGTACAATGATGTTACCAGCAATGATTTTCTGACCACCCCAAATCTTTACGCCTAAACGCTGTGAAGCTGACTCACGTCCGTTCTTAGAACTTCCTACACCTTTTTTGTGTGCCATGATAAATACCTCCTGATTTAAGCGATTACTTGTTTAACTTCAACTTCTGTGAACTGCGAGCGATGGCCATTCATCTTGCGAGAGTCCTTGCGACGCTTCATCTTGAAAACGATGACCTTGTCACCTTTAACAAGCGGGTTCACTACTTCTACTACTACTTTTGCACCGTCTACCTTGGGTGCACCGACCGTCACTGCTCCATCTTTGTCAACAAGCAGCACTTTGTCGAACTCAACAGTGTTTCCAGCCTCCACATCTTTGATGTGATGCACGAACAATTTCTTGCCCTGCTCCGCCTTGAACTGTTGACCGTTAATCTCTACAATTGCGTACATTATTAATGTTATAAACGGGTTTTTCCGCAAGGCGGATAGCTTTTGCTACCTCTTTTTCGGCCTCAACGGAGTAAATCAAGTGCAAAATTACGAAAAAAGACCGATATAAGTATTATTCAAACCAACAATTGTAGCGTATGAATAGAATATTAACTTCTTTTAATAAGAATGCGCAGCACGCCTATAAGCGATTTTAACAATGATGCGCACAAATTTAACTTTTTCATTATTTACCATTCTTATTTTTTTCGTAATTTTGCACTTCTATTTCATTTTTAAAATTATTACAGATGAAAAGAGAAACATTATGCGTGCAAGGAGGATGGAAACCCAAAAACGGTGAACCGCGCGTGCTACCGATTGTACAAAGCACCACATTCAAATACGACAATAGCGAGGAGATGGCCATGCTTTTCGACCTGAAGAAAGAGGGCTATTTCTATTCGCGATTGCAAAACCCAACCAACGATGTTGTGGCTCAAAAGATATGTGCCCTCGAGGGTGGCGTGGGCGCAATGCTCACCTCCAGCGGGCAAGCCGCTAACTTTTACGCCATGCTTAACATTTGCGAAGCAGGGGCGCACATCGTGGCTTCTACCGATATTTATGGCGGAACTTTCAATCTTTTCAACGTGACGATGCGCAAAATGGGCATTGACTGTACATTTGTCAACCCTGACGCAAGCGAAGAAGAATTGCAAAAGGCTTTCAAATCCAATACCAAAGCCATGTTTGGCGAGACTATCAGCAACCCCGGTTGTCGCGTGTTGGACATCGAAAAATTTGCTCGCGTCGCTCACCATAATGGTGTACCACTCATTGTCGACAACACTTTCGCTACGCCAATCAATTGTCGACCATTCGAATGGGGAGCCGACATCGTCACACACTCCACGACCAAATACATGGATGGACATGCCACTCAGGTGGGCGGTGCCATCGTGGACAGTGGACGATTTGATTGGGACGCGCACAGCGAAAAATATCCAGGGCTATGCGAACCAGACCAATCATACCACGGGTTGACCTATACAAAAGATTTTGGCAAAATGGGATATATGACCAAATTAGTGGCGCAACTGATGCGCGATCTTGGCTCTATTCCTGCCCCCCAAAACTCTTTCTTGCTAAACTTAGGACTTGAGACCTTGCACTTGAGAATGCCGCAACACTGTAAAAACGCACAAGCCGTAGCCGAATTTTTACACAATGACGCACGCGTGGCATGGGTGAGGTATAGCGGATTGAAAGACGACGCACACTACAAACTGGCTCAAAAATACCTGCCCAATGGCTCATGCGGCGTAATAGCTTTCGGACTGAAAGGCGGACGAGATACGGCCATCAGGTTCATGGACTCTTTGAAGATGATTAATATTGTTACCCACGTGGCCGACGCGCGCAGTTGCGTGCTGCATCCGGCAAGCCACACGCATCGCCAACTCACTGACGAGCAATTGCGCGAGGCTGGAATAGCCCCCGACTTGATGCGTCTATCGGTGGGCATCGAGGCTGCCGACGACATAATCGACGACATCAAACAAGCGTTGGACAGAATTTAAGAACATAAGCCCCACGGCATACCAACGTAATAAATGATGCCGGCCAAAATCACGATAAGATCGTGTTTGGCCGGCATTATTCTTGTCAATATATATTATCTAAACGGTCATTTCCACTCCACAAAGGCTTCCATAGCCTCGTAGCAAGCCAAACCAAGTTTATCATAAATCTCGGCAGTGCCGCGATTGCGGTCTTCTGCACGCTGCCAAAATAGTCGCTCATCATTGCCAAGGAATGGGGCACTCTCCATCTGGCTTTGGTGTTTGAGAATGGCATTGCGCTTGGCTCGAAGCTCCTCTGGGCTCATCGGCACGCACATCTCAATGTTCTCTATCTCCCACTCAGCCCATGCGCCACGATACATCCATACCCTACAGTCATCCAGCCAACTCTCGCCAGCTTCTTTTTCCAACTCTATGGCTGCCAACACAGCATCTGTGCACTTGCGATGCGTACCGTGCGGATCGGCCAAGTCGCCGGCAACATATATCTGGTGAGGCTGAACCGAATGTAAGAATTGCTGTACTATGCGAACGTCTTTTTCGCTCACGGGGAACTTTTCTATGCGCCCGCTCTCATAGAACGGCAAGTCGAGGAAGTGCACATGGTCGTTGAGAATATTGTTATAGTTGCAAGCTGTACGGGCCTCTCCGCGGCGAATGAGACCTTTGATGGTGAGAATGTTTCGGCTATCGATGTCTCCGTCTTTCTTATTAGCCAAAAATTCCTTTATCTTTTTATACTCCTCGCTGATAACATTATCGCCCGAAGCGCTGAAAAGCTGGTTAAAACCGTTGATAAAGTGCATAAAGCGCATCACCTCTTCGTCGCCTACGGCAATGTTGCCACTGGTTTCATAAGCAACGTGCACGTCATGCCCCTGCTCCACCAGTCGACGAATGGTGCCACCCATAGATATAACATCATCATCGGGATGGGGCGAAAACACCACTACACGTTTGGGATACGGAGTGGCTCTCTCGGGTCGATAGGTGTCATCAGCGTTGGGTTTGCCACCTGGCCACCCGGTGATGGTATGCTGGAGATCATTGAAAATTTTAATATTGGCATTGTAAGCCGAACCGTACAGTGCCAGCAACTCGGAGAGTCCATTCTCATTATAGTCTTTATTGGTAAGTTTGAGAATGGGTTTTTCTGTTTTTTGGCAAAGCCAAACCAAGGCTGCGCGGGTGAGCTTGTCGTCCCACTTACAGCTGGTAACGAGCCATGGATGCACTATTCGCGTGAGCTTTCCGGCTGCGTCAAGGTCGATTACGACATGCGCATCGTTGTGCGTTTGCAAGAAAGAGGCGGGTATGGTGTCAGTGATTTTACTCTCTACCGTTTGCCGTATGATATCGGCCTTAGCCTCGCCCCAAGCTGTGAGATATATGGTGCGTGCGTTGAGAATGGTAGAAACGCCCATTGTGATGGCACATGGCGGAACACTCTCTCGCGAGCCAAAGCTCATAGTCATCTCTTCGCGGGCCACATCGTTGATGAGAATGAGGCGTGTGGCAGACGTGGCCACCGAGCCCGGTTCGTTGGAAGCGATGTTGCCCATACGGCCAATGCCCAACAACATGATATCGATACCACCCACCTCAGCGATGCGTCGCTCATATTTCAGGCAAGAATCCTGCACCATGTCTTGCGCCACCATACTGTCGGGCGAGAAAATATTCTGTTTATCTATGTCGACATGGTCCAAAAAACGCTCACTCAACTGTCTCAAGCTGGAATGAATATTATCCTCGGACAAGGGGAAATATTCGTAAGCATTAAAGACAATGACATTGGAAAAGCTAAGCCCTTCCTCACGATGACGACGTATAAGCTCATTGAAAACAAAGTTGAGCGATATGCCTGTGCCCAACCCCAAGACACAATGTTTGCCAGCCGCCCGCTTGGCTTTTATCTCAGCCTCTATGGCATCGGCAATGCGTTTGGCTCCATCTTCTGGCCGCAAATGGATGGAAGTGGGTATCTTTTCGCATCGAGTGAGCTCTGAAGCCTCCACGGCCGTTTTAGGATTGTAATACTTTTCTGGAATTTGTTTTAGTACAATTTGAGAAGTTAAATTAAGATTGATCATAAAATCGGGTGTTTATTGTGATTAGTCCACAAATTTAACAATAAGCCTTGACATGTGAAAGGTTAATGGCAAATAATTGTGTTTTTTCAACATTTTATAAATATTCCAATGACAATTTCACACATAGGCCCATCGCGATTACACCCATGGCACATGTGGCAACACTTTATCCTAACAAGCGTAACTCGTTGGACATGAGGATAAAAGGTATGGACAGACTAAAATATTTGTGCAATAAGACCAATCAGAGTGACTATTTCTGATAAAAAAATGTAACTTTGCATATGTAATCAACTAAATACATTGGTCTACAAACCTTACATTTAAATTACAATAAAGATGAACAGAACGCAGCTTATCGAATCTTTCGCCAATAAAACAGCGCTTTCCAAGGCCGCAGCCGCCAAACAAGTGAACTGCCTTTTAGGTATCATAGCCGACAACCTATGCGAGGGTGACCACGAATTGGCTATCCCAGACTTTGGCCGTTTCTATGTCAAGCACGTGCCACAACGCCAGGGCATCAACCCAGCCACGGGCGAGAAAATAACAATTGAGGCACATGACAAAGTGGCATTCAAGGCCTCTGACAATCTCTGCATATTCTCGCGCAAACATAGTTGACCTTAAACAAGTGGCTTTATACCCAATCACGGCGCGAGCCCAATTGATGATGACCAATTGGGCTCGCGCCGTGATTTTATATTGTAAGGACGGCATCAACATTCCTGCCGTCATGTTTGGGTTAACCCAAATATTTTATTAGCAACTTGGCGTAACCGCTCTCGCGCAGTTTTACAATACTTTTCTCGCGTATTTGGCGCACGCGCTCGCGTGTCAGCCCAAGCTGGTCTCCTATCTCTTCGAGACCTTTTTCGTGGCAGCCAATGCCAAAACACTCGCGGATGATGGTGATCTCACGCTCTTTAAGCACGTTGCGCAACACGGTGTCAAGTTCTTTCGACATGCTCTCGTAGTCAACCTGCTTGTCCGCACGCGTGTCGTCGCCAGAGGCAAGGACATCTGCCATACTGTTGTCATCGTCCTCTTGAAAAGGCGCGTCAATGCTCATATGATGGTTATCAGCCTTGATAGTCTGGTCTATCTTGGCGGCTTCAATGTTGGTGAGATGTGAAAGCTCTTGCACAGAAGGCCTGCGATGGTTCTCCTGCTCAAATTTAGAAATCTCCGCATTTATCTTTGACAGCGCGCCCACTTGGTTTAGCGGGAGCCTAACTATGCGGCTCTGCTCGGCTATGGCCTGCAAGATGCTCTGCCGTATCCACCACACAGCGTATGAGATAAACTTGAAACCGCGCGTCTCATCAAACTTCTCGGCGGCCTTGACCAGTCCGATATTGCCCTCGTCTATCAGGTCGGTCAAACCCAAACCCTGATGCTGATATTGCTTGGCCACAGACACCACGAAGCGAAGATTGGCTTTCACCAATTTTTCTTTGGCACGCTCTCCCTCCTTGCCTCCTTTCTTGATGGCTTGGGCTAACTCTATCTCCTCGTCCACGGTAATCATGGGCACACGGCCTATTTCCACCAAATACTTGTCCAAGGCCTCGCTTGAGCGGTTTGTTATACTCTTTTGAATTTTTAGCTGACGCATGTACTCTTTTCCTAATTACAATGTTATGACTAATACCTAAGATGCCAATCATACCCATCCTGCTCGGCAAAACGGGTTGCAAAGTTACCAATACTAAACGATAATAAAGCTATTCTAATCTGTTTTTTTAGCGTTTTTATGTGCAATTTGTCATTTTTGTCGACATTATTGACTTTTTCTCATCAATAACACTACATTCTCTACATGTGGCGTGTGTGGGAACATATCCACCGGTTGCACTCGTTCCACCCTGTAATCTTGGTCGAGCAGGGCAAGGTCTCGAGCTTGCGTGGCCGGATTGCAGCTCACGTAGATTATACGTCCCGGAGCGGCTTTCAAGATGACGCGCACCACATCCTCGTGCATGCCAGTTCGAGGTGGATCGGTGATGATAATGTCCGGCCGGCCGTACTGGCTCACAAACTCGTCTGTGAGCACGGTTTTCATATCGCCAGCGAAGAATGTAGTGTTGCCAATGCCGTTGAGACTACTGTTCACCTTGGCATCTTCTATAGCCTCTGGGACAAACTCTATGCCAATCACTTGTCTCGCTTTACGCGCGACAAAATTGGCAATGGTCCCCGTGCCAGTGTACAAGTCGTAGATGAGAGGCATGCCCTTCGCGCCGGTTTCCACGTCGTGAGGCGCGCCACCACCGTCGTAGCACATCGAGCGAACGACGCTGTACAGATGGTAAGCCTGCTCGGTGTTGGTCTGGTAAAAGCTCTTGGGCCCCACCTTGAACTTCAGGTCTTCCATCGTCTCGTATATATAATCAGTGCCTTTAAAGGTGATAAGTTTCAAATCGCCAAAGGTGTCGTTGCCCTTTTGGTTGTCCACATATATTAAAGAGGTGATCTGCGGAAAACGGTCGGCTATATGTTGCAACAACGCTCGCGCCCTCTCCTCGTCTTGAGGCTCGTCGAAATGAAACTGCACAAGCACCATCCACTCACCAGTGTTGGATGTGCGGAACATCAACGAGCGCAGTAATCCACGCTGCTCCCTCACGTCATAAAATGTCATGCCCGTGGCCTTGGCATAGCGCTCTATCTCGTTGCGCATGTCGTTGTGCGCGTCGGCCATGAGCCAGCACTTCTTAATGGGATAGATTTTGTCGAAGGCACCCGTGATGTGGAAGCCGATGGCAGCATGATTTCCGCTGTCTAAGTTGAGTTCGGCATTGTCGAGTTCCTCGCGTGTGAACCATCGTTTGCTACAGCATCCGAACTCCAACTTGTTGCGGTATTCGTACGTTTTGACAGAACCCATGATGGTGTCTATCAGCGGCAATTCCACCTTGCCGATGCGCCTCAGCTGGTCTTCCACCTGCTGTTGCTTGGCTTTGAGTTGCTCTGCATATGGCAAATTCTGCCATTTGCACCCGCCACACACACCAAAATGCTCACACACGGGAACGGTGCGCGTGTCGCTGAGCCTGACGAAGCGCTCTACCCTGCCCTCACAATAGCGGTGTTTCTTCTTGGTTATTTGCACATCCACTACGTCGCCGGGCACGCAGAACGGTACAAACACCACTTGGTCTTCATGATGAAAAATACATTTGCCCTCAGCCGCCACAGCCTCTATGGTCACGCCTTGGAGCAGCGGCAGTGTCTTTCGTTTCCTACTCATTATACAATAATTTGGCTGCAAAGGTAACGAATAATCCCGACAATAGCCTGCCGCAGGGTTATAAAATATGGTTTTTAAATCGAACGTATGCCCATCGTCGTCAACTTGATGCAACCCCTCTATATGTGTTAAATATAAATCACAAAAAAACAGCATCTACCACAACCATGTTTTAGCGAGCGAAAAGGCCACCCATTTCATGTTTGAGATGGCATAACCAAGGCTGCGAGCAGTGGGTATGGTGCCAATAAGGCTTATTGGCACGATCTAAAGACACTATTGGCACGTCGAATCGTGCTCAATGAAACGCCGTATAATGTCTAATCGACACACGATTAATGCTTAATGGCGGAGCGAACATGGAACCATTGATAAGGAAAACATATTAAAAATACGCAACAAACTGATATACACCAAGATACAAAACAGGCCTAAAAAGAGCGTATTTGTAAGCAAGAAGGGTTGCTATGAAAAATAAACGATTTTCAAGAGCGATTTTGTTAAATAAATTCAGCAAAATAGAGAAACCGACAGCCGTCTTGAACCACCTCATGCGTATCATATCATCCAATTGCCATTACCAAATGTTAAAACATTGCGAGCACGTAGTTTATGACAAACAGGCATCGAGAAGCATTTTCTAAAATCAAAAAGTGGGGTTAACCCAAACTCTCTTAGACAAATAGAGACATGGCTGGCCACACCGCCATGATACAAGCAGGCGAGGAAGACACCTATCCTATGAGCGTCACCATGATATAGGGAAAGACATAAGAAACATCACAATTGTAACATTCGGATTACATTTTTGATCAAAATATTGCTGTAAATCGTTTAAAATTGGTATCTTTGCAATAGAATTTAAGATAACAACAGCAAATTATTATCAATCAAAAACTTATGAACAATAAAAGAGTTTATAGCTTCGGCAACGGAAAAGCCGAGGGCAAAGCTGACATGAGAAACCTGTTGGGTGGCAAGGGCGCCAACTTGGCTGAGATGAACCTGATTGGCGTTCCGGTGCCTCCGGGTTTCACCATTACGACAGAGGTATGCAATGAATATTTCGAAAAGGGGCAAGAGAAAGTGGTCGCCCTGCTCAAAGATGGCGTGATAAATGGCGTGAGACACACCGAGGAGCTCATGGGACTCAAGTTTGGCGATGCCAACAACCCCCTGTTGCTGAGCGTGCGCTCGGGCGCAAGGGCATCGATGCCGGGCATGATGGACACCATCTTGAACCTCGGCTTAAACGACGAAGTGGTGGAAGGATTGGCCAAAAAGACAGGCAACGAACGCTTCGCCTACGACAGTTACCGCCGCTTTGTGCAAATGTACGGCGACGTGGTATTGAACATGAAACCAGTGAACAAAGAAGACATAGACCCATTTGAGGCCATTATCCAAGAAGTGAAAGCCGAACGTGGCATCAGACTTGACAACGAGATGAACGTTGACGAGCTGAAAACATTGGTGGCACGCTTTAAGAAAGCCATCAAGGACCAAACGGGCAAAGACTTCCCCACCGACCCAATGGAGCAACTATGGGGCGCCATCTGCGCGGTGTTTGACAGCTGGATGAACGACCGTGCCATACTCTATCGCAAGATGGAAGGCATACCACAAGAGTGGGGAACGGCCGTGACGGTGATGGCTATGGTGTTTGGAAACATGGGCAACACATCGGCCACGGGTGTGTGTTTCAGTCGTGATGCCGCCACGGGCGAGAACCGTTTTAATGGTGAGTATCTTGTGAACGCACAGGGCGAAGACGTGGTGGCCGGCATTCGCACACCACAACAGATCACCAAAGAAGGCTCGCAGAGATGGGCCATGCAGCAAAATATTGACGAGAGCGTACGTGCCCAGAAATTTCCCTCGATGGAAGAGGCCATGCCCGAGATATACGCACAACTGAACGATATACAGCACAAGCTGGAGAAGCACTACCACGACATGCAAGACATGGAATTTACTGTTCAGGAAGGCAAGCTGTGGTTTTTGCAAACTCGTAATGGTAAGCGCACTGGTACAGCCATGATCAAAATAGCCATGGACCTATTGCGTGATGGCGAGATAGATGAGAAGACTGCTCTGAAACGTTGCGAGGCTGGCAAATTAGACGAACTATTGCACCCCGTGTTTAACAAGGAGGCCCAGGCTCAAGCTCGTGTGCTAACTCGCGGCTTGCCCGCCTCGCCGGGCGCAGCTTGCGGGCAGATAGTGTTTTTTGCTGATGACGCCGAGGCTTGGCATGCCGATGGGCACAGCGTGGTGATGGTAAGAATAGAGACTTCGCCCGAGGATCTGGCTGGCATGACGGCCGCGGAGGGCATCTTGACAGCGCGCGGCGGTATGACATCTCACGCCGCCGTGGTGGCCCGAGGCATGGGAAAATGCTGCGTAAGCGGCGCCGGCGCCATCAATGTGGACTACAAGGCGCGCACGGTGGAGATAGACGGCACAGTGCTCAGAGAGGGCGACTACATCTCGCTCAATGGTTCAACAGGCGAGGTGTACTTTGGAAAGGTGGACACGCAGCCGGCCGAAATAACCGGCGATTTCGCCGAGCTGATGAACCTCTGCAACAAATACACCAAACTGGAAGTACGCACCAACGCTGACACGCCACACGACGCAGAGGTGGCAAGAACGTTTGGAGCCGTGGGCATCGGGCTTTGCCGCACCGAGCACATGTTTTTCGAGAACGTGAAAATAAAGGCCATGCGCGAGATGATTTTGGCCGATACGACCGAAGGCCGTAAACGAGCCCTCGAAAAACTGCTGCCCTATCAAAAACAAGATTTCTACGGAATATTGAAGTGTATGGACGGACAGCCGGTGAACATCCGATTGCTCGACCCACCCTTGCACGAGTTCATACCCCACGATTTGGAAGGCCAAGAGGCTATGGCCAAGGAGATGAACGTGAGCGTGAAGAAGATACAGAGCCGCGTGCAGTCTCTGAGCGAGCAAAACCCCATGCTCGGACTGCGCGGCTGCCGCCTGGGCAACACTTTCCCCGAGATTACGGCCATGCAGACACGCGCCATCCTCGGCGCTGCCGTGCAGCTGAAAAAAGAGGGACACGACCCACATCCGGAGATCATGGTACCATTGGTGGGTATCGTCAACGAACTTGACGCGCAAGAGCGCGTGATACGAGAGACCGCCAAGAAACTCTTTGCCGAGGAGGATGTGGAGATACCTTTCAAGGTGGGAACGATGATAGAGGTGCCGCGCGCCGCTCTCACGGCCAACAAGATAGCGGAGAAAGCCGAGTACTTCAGCTTTGGCACCAACGACCTTACGCAGATGACCTTCGGCTATAGTCGTGACGACATTGCCAGCTTCTTGCCCTCGTATCTGGAAAAGAAGATTTTGGACGTGGACCCATTCCAAGTGCTCGACCAAAATGGCGTGGGACAATTGGTGAAGATGGCGGTAGACAAAGGACGCTCCGTACGCAAAAATCTCAAATGCGGTATATGCGGAGAGCATGGCGGCGAGCCTTCGTCTGTGAAATTCTGCCACCGTGTAGGTCTCAACTACGTGAGCTGCTCCCCATTCAGGGTGCCGATAGCCAGACTCGCGGCGGCGCAGGCAGCAGTGGAGGAATAAAGCTCTCGGCAATATGAGCCGACATGACATAGGTGACAAATCGCATATATGGGCGAATTGTCACCTATATTTTTTGCGAACCACACAAAGCATAACTTAAAATGCCCACCTTATTATATAATGTATCTTAGTCATCATACCATGTCATGCGAGCACAATAAAACACATTGATGGCAAAAAAATCAAAGTCAATAGACATGATAGAAAAAATAAGAGAAAAAATGAGACAAAATATTTGTAAGGTCGGAAAAAAGTTGTATCTTTGCAACCGCATTTAGCGAAATGCCTCGTTACAGAGTGTTATGCGGCAATAGCTCAGTTGGTAGAGCACGACCTTGCCAAGGTCGGGGTCGCGAGTTCGAGTCTCGTTTGCCGCTCTTTGTTTTAAATAAAGCCAAGGAGAAGCCTGTGGGTTTCTATTTGCCCAGGTGGCGGAATTGGTAGACGCGCACGTTTCAGGTGCGTGTGTTTTACGACGTGCAGGTTCGAGTCCTGTTCTGGGCACAGTTTTATTTAAGACGCATACATGTTGGAGAGGTGGCGGAATTGGTAGACGCGCTACTTTGAGGGGGTAGTGACAATTGGGTCGTGGGAGTTCGAGTCTCCTCCTCTTCACTTGTATCATTGTTTCATGTGCGGCAATAGCTCAGTTGGTAGAGCACGACCTTGCCAAGGTCGGGGTCGCGAGTTCGAGTCTCGTTTGCCGCTCTTTTTTATACGAGAAACATCATCATTCATGAATTTATACTTAAGATATTTTGATAATGAGACGCTTGTATCTCATGTAGATGAAGCCATAGATTTTTTAAGAAGCATTCAAGACATTAATGTTACGCCCGAGATGGAGGCAGACATTAGAGACTACGCAGCCAGCGACGTTTTTTTTCCAAAACGCTACAAGGTTCGGGCACACGTATATTTCATCATCATTAAGACCGTGGCCGATACCATGCTTGATTTTAAACAGAAAAAAGGGTTGCGCTCGCAAACACCAAATATAGGCCAAGACCGACGCGGACAGTCGGACAACTCATTGTTTCTGTTGACCCAAACACGTGAGGGCTGGTATGAAGGGGCACTTGATTTTAAGCGCGTGGTAATGATTCCATCTACTGGCAAACATGAATATCGCGATACAAAATTCGTGGTGCGATGTAAAGCCACGTCAGGCCAAGACTGCTACAACCGTATTGTGGAGCACCTGCATGACCGTGTAGACAACCGAAGTCAGTTTCCATCAGCCAAAGGAAAAAACTTCCATTTCAAATATTTAGGCATGTGGAAATAACCGTACAACGATAACTCGGCGAGCATGCAATGACAAACGTTTCACCATTAAAGATATACACTCATGAATAAAGTGATGCTGATTGGCAATGTGGGCAAAGAGCCAGACGTGCATTATTACGATGCCGACCAAGCCGTCGCTAAGGTGGCATTAGCTACTTCTGAACGCGGATACACGCTAAAAAATGGCACTCAAGTACCAGATAGAACCGATTGGCACAATCTTTTATTCTATAAACAATTGGCCAAGATAGTGGAACAATACGTGCACAAAGGCGACAAGCTCTATGTGGAAGGCCGATTGCGCTACAATACGTACGATGACAAGCAGGGAAAACGACACTATGTCACCGAAATTGTTGTAGAAAACATGGAGATGCTCACGCCCAAGCCTCGTACCAACAGGGATAACTCGATCGAGACGAAGGATTCCGACACCGTTGCTAACGACACTGAGGAGCAGTACGACAAACTCCCTTTCTAACTTTTAGAAACTCTTGGACACGTCTTTTTTATACCAATTCAGCGACTTAGCAGTTTTTCATCCTATAACCACAGGGGTAGTTGTAGCGGCCGTATTGGCCGTCGCGCTACTTGTATTGTCAGGTTTTGCCAGTGGCTCTGAAATTGCTTTCTTCAGCCTTTCGCCACAAGATTTGGAAGATTTGAACCCTGACAAAAACGAAAAAGACGCTAACATACAGATGCTGCGTGATGATTCTGAGCGCACGTTGGCCACTATTCTCATCACCAACAACTTTGTAAACGTCACGATTATCATGTTGTGCAATTACATTTTTGCCACACTCATAGAGTTCAGAGAGGCGTGGTTGGAATTTATTTGCATCACGGTACTGCTCACATTCCTGCTTCTCCTTTTTGGCGAAATCATGCCCAAGGTCTACTCCCGACAATCGCCGTTGGCCTTTTGCCGCACCACTGTGAAAGGCATTATGGCGCTTAGGAAAATATTTTGGACATTGGGCACCATACTCATCAAAAGTGGCGCGCTCGCCGAAAAAGCGGTCCCCAAAGAGAACAGGCAACTAAGCGTGGACGATTTGCAGCAAGCGTTGGATCTAACCGACAAGGAAGACATTAAGGACGAGCAGAGCATGCTGCGCGGAATTATTCGTTTTGGCGATGAGACGGCTAAAGAAATTATGACCAGCAGACAAGACATCGTGGCCATAGACATACGCAGCAGTTACGGCGACGTACTCAAATGTATTATTGATAACAACTACAGTCGCATACCCGTATACCAAGATAATGATGACAATATACGCGGCGTGCTATACATTAAAGACTTGTTGCCACATCTCTCCAAGGCTCCTACGTTTCGCTGGCAAAGTCTGATGCGGCCTCCCTATTTTGTGCCAGAGACCAAGAAAATAGACGACTTGTTGCACGAATTTCAAGACAACAAGGTACACATAGCCATCGTTGTCGACGAGTTTGGTGGTACGAGTGGATTGGTTACGCTCGAGGACATACTCGAAGAAATCGTGGGCGAAATAAACGATGAGTATGACGAGGACGACAATTCATACTCCAAACTGAGCTATAACACCTATTTGTTTGAGGGAAAAACACTTCTGACAGACTTTTGCAGGATAGTGCAAATAGAAGAGGACGAATTTGCCGATGTGGAGGGCGATGCCGACACCTTGGCCGGTTTGCTGTTAGAATTGAAAGGAGACTTCCTGAGTGTCCACGAGACGATAGAGTACAAAAGATACAAATTTGAGGTGATGAATGTAGAGGGACGTCGTATCAGTCGAGTCAAAGTCACATTGTCATAAGACACCGAGATGCCACTGTATAGAGATGAAAAACTGAAAAACGACGTCAGACTGTGCATTTGGAAAATGACAGAGTTAGTGACGGATTTGCCCATGCCACCAAACCTTGACATCACGAGCATACACTCCAATACAAGACGTAAAGAAATCCTCACCATATACGCCCTACTTCACCATGCCACGGGAAGCCCTCTTGAACTCATCAAGCACGACCATACGGGGCGTCCTGTTCTGCAAAATGCCGAGATCAGCATTAGCCACACCAAGGGCTGGGCTGCCATTGTTTTGTCTCGCCATAGCATTGTGGGCGTGGATATTGAATATTTCTCGGATAGGGTGAACAGGGTGACCTCTCGTTTCATACGCACAGATGAAAACATGCCTACCCTACAAGCGCGCCTTGTCAACTGGTGCGCCAAAGAAACAGTATTTAAAGTTTGCGTAGGCGAGGACCTTCAGTATTTTGATATGCGGCTTAAACCTTTTGACGTCCAATCCAATGGCTCGGTCTATGTAGAAAACTTGAAGCAACCCAAAACTATCAAAGTGCACTATGAACTTAACAATGACTTCGTGTTGACTTATGCCATTGCCGAAGACACGACCCACCATACGAAGTTTTAATGTTTTTAAACGAATGCCAACTTCATATCTTGGAAGATGTTGCTCATCAGACTGACTGATTGCACGCCATGAATAATCACCACGAGATAAGTCTTCTTACATTTCCAATATTTAAAAATTTGCCCCCCTGCACGAGTCAAATAATAGCCGAATTTTTCGTTCAGGCTGGTATATGCCACGTGATAGCATATCCTCCTGCCAACAGGCCGTAGCAATATCATGTAATTTTCCCTTTTAGGTTAGCATCTCTTTCACCTCTACAATAGCTTTCACGGGGCCATGTGCCATAGTGCGCTGCGTGCGATATACCACGTCGACCAACATCGTAGTCAGGTGGCCATTCCATCCACACATGGCACCCAAGCCTCAACCTATGGTCCACACAGAGCACAACGTCCCCATGGCCATACATCTTTTGTTGCCTTAACGTGTAAAAAAGAGCGTTGCGAAGCTATAATCTTGTGTAAAATTTTCCATCGAAATCCACCGTTTGTTGTCGACATATGTATATGCGCAGGGGCACAAACTCATTTTCAAATGCAAAGGCATGACAGCTCAAAACAATACAGAAACCACTCGAATGTGAAGCCTTGAACAATTGTTCAACAATCTGTTACATGACTTCATCATATGTGAAATACCCGAAATGATAATCAAAAGATCTTAAAACCTCATTGACTTTTTGGAATACAAAAACCCTTTTCAATAAAAAGAAATAAATATTTTTTGTGATTATATTAACTTTTTTAGCTTTTTATTTGCATGATAGTGACTTATTTATTATTTTTGCATACAAAATAGGCAATTAAAGATTGGGACATAGGATATATTATATAATTGTAGTCATATCGCTTTTTTTTTCCGCTTGTGAGTTGAAGCTGAAACAAAGCATAGATAAAGACGATGCCAGGCATATCAAAGTAGAGCGATATGACAGGTTGCAAAGTCGTTATCTCACTACCGGAGACTTCTCCGCACTTCAACAAATGAACACCGAATATCCCATTGAGACTCGAACGTTGGTAGAAAAAATGCTGCAGATTGGCGAGGTGAGCGACCACGCCATCAATGAGAAATTCTTACGTTTTTATCAAGATTCCACGCTGCAAACCATCATCAGCGATGCCAGTTCGGAATATGCCAACATGGACGACATAAACAAACAGCTTGAGCAAACATTCTCACAACTTAAAGAATGGCTGCCTAACATGCCCATTCCACGCGTATACGCACAGATTGGAGCTTTGGATCAAAGTATTGTCGTGGGCGAAAAAACTATAGGCATATCGCTGGATAAATACATGGGGGCCAAATACCCCATCTATCAGCGATACAACTATTCCAATGAACAACTGCGCACTATGGGCCGAAACTACATCGTACCCGACTGCGCAACGTTCTACCTGCTAAGCCTATATCCCATGCAAAACTATGATTCACGCACTCAACTTGAGAAAGATTTGCACATGGGAAAAGTAATGTGGGTGGTAAACAAGGCTATGCAAAAGCGGATGTTTAGCACTGATTATGTAGATGCCGTGGACAGGTATATGTCCGCCCATCCTACCACTACTGTCACAGAGCTTTTACAAAGCGATGATTATAGCAACATGGATATGAAGTCATGAACGCTGCATAACATAGGATCAGCCTGTCAAATACTTTACATTATAATTGTGACACCCATTGAGAAATACTGTCAACATATCAACAGAGATTAATATCCTACATGCAACACCCTATGCAAAACGCCCATATCATACAGCTAAGTATGACCAAGAAGCAAACCATAAGGTCGATATTTATCACGCTCCATCAAAACATCGTACATTCATGCAATGATGAAATTACATGTTAATTTGCTCATTAGCAAAGAAAAAACACTTAGTTTCAGAAAATATTGCCTGTAAAGATTTGTTTGCATTCTCAATTTTACCTTTTCCATAAGCAATAAATACCACTATTGCTGAATAACAACTTTTCTACAACCAAAAAGGATGGGAAAAGTTAACATTCAATATACATCAACAAAACAACACATTCTGCCTTGTTTGCTTGACATAAACATGGCAGAATGTGTTGAAATATAGCTATTGAATAGCACTACTAAAATGAATGCTATTCACGCCAATCTATATACTCACTCCATATCCTTTTACACCGCTGCAGCGTAAATCCAATTATATACATAGCTACAAACGCCAAAGGCTACGATGCCAAGCACGCAGATGGCCAACGCCAAACGAGTATTGACATGACTACGAAATGTAGGCAATGGATTGTCATTGTGCTTGATATACATGGCCTTGACTATGAGCAGGTAGTAATACAAGCTTATCACCGTGTTAATTAAAGCTATGAATACTACTACATAGATGGTTGCGCCAAGGGTGTTATCCAGTTGAGCACCTTGCACGGCAGCCATGAATGCGAAAAACTTGGAGAACATACCAGCAAATGGAGGGATGCCACCCAAAGAGAAAAGAGCCAATGTCATGATGAACGAAAGACGTGGATTGGTTTGATAAAAACCGTTATACGAATCCATGTTGACGACGCCATCATTATGCTCTTCTACCGTGGAAATAATACCGAATACCGCAAGGTTGGCCACCACATAGATGAGCACGTAATAGCTCAACGCCGTGACTCCCATAGCCGAGTTACCCACCACTGCCAGCATGATATAACCAGCCTGGGAAATGGAACTGAAAGCCATAAATCGCTTAAGATCTTTCTGGTGAATGGCAAAGAGGTTGGCAATGGTGATGGAAAGTACAACCACAACCATAAGCATGTATTGCCAATAAGCCACCATCGGCGCAAACACCTTCATCAAAATGGCACACAACGCAAAAGCAGCCGCGCCTTTGGACACAACGCTTAGGTATCCCGTTACGACAGTGGGAGCACCCTGATAACTGTCGGCCGTCCAGAAGTGGAAAGGAACCAACGAAATCTTGAAACCGAGGCCACTAAAGAAGAATACCATGCCAATGATGACAATCGGGGTGGCAGAGAGATGAGCCACCATATCGTCAAAATATAGTGTACCAGCCGCTCCATAGAGGAAGCTGATTCCATAGAGCATCACGCCTGACGAGAATACAGCGGTGAGAATAAACTTGGCACCTGCCTCGGCAGAGTGATGGCGATATTTGTCGAATGCCACAAGACAAGCCATAGGCACAGATGCCAACTCAAGGCCAAGAAAGAACAACAAGAAGTGATTGGCACTCACCATCATGTTCATTCCCAACAAGGTGGAAACCACCAAAGCGTAAAATTCACCCTCCTTGAAATGAGTGTCAGGACGGTTTAGCCACTCATGCGCCTGGATAATCACGATGAGCGTTCCAAAAGCGAGAATGGATTTGATGATACTTATACTTGGATTAGTGACATACATGCCACCAAAAGTGGATGTCTCGACCGTGGGCATGATGTTGGTCAAGATATGGGCAAGGAAAAGAACGATAACCAAAGGGTTGAACCCTTGGCGTTTTTTCTGCTCACCCGGTTTTACCGCCGTGAACAGATCCGCAAGAAACACAATAATCAAGATAGCCATCAAGGAGACCTCGGGTATCATGTTTAAGAATTGACTATAATCGATTTTCATAATGATCGTTTTATTGGAATGGTTTATCCGTATGCGAATGCCAATATATTACATCCCCGCTATGACCCCCGTTCCTGTGATATGATGTATCATCGGAGCCACGGCATCGTTAATAATTTGTTGTGCCCAGAGTGGAAACGTACCAAGCCCGGCCACACAGAAAATGAGCGCTCCCACGGCGATACGCTCATCCCAACTGGCGTCGGTGAGCTTGTAATAGTCTTGGTCTGGTACCTTCTGGTATAAAATCTTGCCCACCACACGCAAAATATAAACCGCGGTGATGACAATAGAGGTACAGGCGATAATGGTACAAGCGCGGTGGAACGTGTCATTCACTTGGAAAGAACCGACAAAAATGTTCATCTCTGCTACGAAACCAGAGAACAAAGGCAGACCCAAGTTGGCCAAACCGGCAACCACATAGGCCACGGCCAAGAATGGCATTATCTTCATCAAACCGCCCAATCGGCGCACGTCGCGTGTACCACAACGGTGATATATCATACCTATAACGGCAAAGAAAAGTGCTGTCATAAGTCCGTGCGAAAGCATTTGGAGCACAGCACCATTGATTGCGGTCTGTGTCATCATACAAAGTGCGAAAAGTACCATGCCGCAGTGAGACACGGACGAATAAGCGTTAATATATTTCAAATCAGTCTGAACACAGGCTGAGAGTGCTCCATAAACCACAGAGATTGTAGTAAGTATAAGGAAAATCCAGCACAACTCACGTGCGGCGTCAGGCAAAAGGAACATGGCGATGCGAAAACAACCGTAACCACCAAGTTTCATCAATACTCCGGCATGAAGCATGGACACCGCTGTGGGCGCCGAGGCGTGACCGTCAGGAGACCATGTGTGGAATGGGAACAGCGCACCCAAAACACCGAAACCAATGAATATGAATGGGAAAAATACCTTTTGTATGAACACTGGGATGGCATGGCTATTTGCTATAGCCATTACGTCCATAGTGTAATGACCGCTGTATTGTCCATTGAAAAAGTAAATTCCAATGATGCCAATGATGAGGAGCGCGGAGCCACCCATGAGCATCAAGGTAAGCTTCATGGCTGAATACTCCTTGGGGCCTGTTCCCCAAACGCCAATAAGCAGATACATTGGGATAAGGGCCACCTCATAAAACATGAACATCGTGAAGAGATCTTCACTGATAAAGAAACCAAACACCCCCGCGGAGAGCAACGTAAACCAAAGGAAAAACTCTTTCTGCATAGGATGATGCTGCCACGAGGCAAAGGTTCCTGTAATGACAATAATCGCGGAAAGCAGTATCATCACCACAGCAATGCCGTCCACACCAGTTCTATAATAAATATTAAGAGGTTCAAACCATGGTATGGCATCTCCAAAAAGGAATGGGAACTGCTCAGCGGTCATTGTCTCACGAGCGCCCACAAACGCAAAGACAAGATAGATGGCCAATGCCAACAATGCCACAGAGCCAACCACCATAATGCCACGCACTTGACTGTCATTGCGAGCAATCCACAGGCAGAACAGCATCACGATAGGTATAACGACGAATAATGATAAAAAGGTCATTTTACTTAATTATTCTAATTTTATATTTCAATAAGCGTAAATGCAAAGCAGTATCAGGGTCAACGCCACACTGCCAGTGAGAAACCACACGGCATACTGACGCACATCGCCACTTTGCCAAGGACGGATAGTTTCGCCAGCCTCCTGCGTAGCCCATGCGGAGAAGTTGAACATGCCATCTATGACATGGCGATCAAACCACGCAATAGGAATGGAGAAGCAGGCAAAAACAATCTTATGAGTGAAGAATTGCCATGCGTCATCAATGTAGAAGCGTTTGAGCGCGGCCTCATGCAAACGAGGCATGCGACGCTTAAGCATGTCGGGCACAGGGTTTTCGCCACTTTTGTACATCCATGTAGCCAAGCCAATGCCTACGATAGCCACAGCTATGCTGACCCATGCCACGTTAGGCCATGTCCAAAACTGCCATGTTTGCAATGCGATGTCCTCGCTATGGCCGTCTCCAGACACAAAGTGTCCGAATGGTATCATACCAGCAAAAATGGAAATGATGGACAAGAAAACCAACGGTCCCCACATAATGAAAGGTACCTCTTGAGGGCGACGACGATTCTCCGGGTCTTGCTCATAATAAGATTTACCCCAGAATATGACATAATAAAGACGGAACATATAAAATGCCGTCATGGCCGATACCAAGGTCATGAACCATCCCATGAATGGTGAGAAATGGAAACAAGACGCCACTATCTCGTCCTTGGAGAAGAAACCAGCAAACGGCGGAATACCACTGATGGCTAAACATCCTATGAGGAAGCACACGTTTGTGATTGGCATGTACTTGTGAAGGCCACCCATATACTGCTTAAAGTTGGAACCAATAATGACTATAATGGCACCCGAGCAGAGGAACAGCAATGCCTTGAACATGGCATGCGTAAAGAGATGGAACATGCTGGCCATATAGCCCACGCCGCCTTCGCCGTCTATTGACGTACAAACGCCAAGCGCGACAAGCATGTAGGCGATTTGCGAAATGGTAGAGAAAGCCAAGCCACGCTTGATGTCAGCTTGCGTGCATGCCACCGCAGCAGCATAGAAAGCCGTGAAAGCGGCTATATAAGACACATAGTGCAACGTCTCTGGCGCATACTGAATCCATATCGGAAACAATGAGGCCACTTGGAAAACACCAGCCACCACCATCGTTGCGGCATGGATAAGCGCACTCACTGGCGTCGGACCCTCCATGGCGTCGGGCAACCAAATATGAAGTGGGAACATGGCAGACTTGCCCGCACCACCAATAAACATCAAGAACAGAGCCATCGGCAGCACCCATGCGGCACCGGGAAGATTGTTTACCACACTCGCCTCGACATTCAAATCATAATTGAATGTACCCACGTAGAAACTGTAAAAGAGTATACCTATGAGGAAGAACAAGTCAGCAAAACGAGTCACGATAAACGCTTTTTTGGATGCGTGTACAGCCTCGTGCTTGGGATAATAAAATCCGATGAGCAGATAAGAGCACACGCCAACAAGCTCCCAAAACATATACATTTGGAAAATATTGGTAGCTACGACCAATCCAAGCATAGACATCGTGAACAAAGAAAGAAACGCGTAAAAGCGTTGAAATCCCTTCTCGTAACCCTCTTTCACGTAGTTTTCATCACGCTCGGCCATGTAACCAAAGCTGTATATGTGAACCATAGAGCTGACAGTGGTTATCACGACAAGCATCATCACGCTAATGGGTGACAATCTGAAACCTATCTTGAACAGCAGGTCAGTGCCAAAAATAGATTTGCCAAAATCCAACCACGTGAAGTTGAACACCGTCAACGTGGGGAAAGTGCCATCGGCCAACCGACCATTGACTACATCTACATCTTCAAACGGTGTATGTACATGCCCCGTATAAAAGAAATATTTATAGGCAGTATAAATGCTAAGCCCCCATAAAAAGAGCAACACCATAGTACCAATGACACCAGCCACTGGCTTTTTCATCTTCATTCCACACAATCCAAGCAACAAAAAGCTCAGCAGCGGGAGAAGCAATATTAAGAACGAATAACTGTATTCCATTGCTAATATCAGAATTTCATGTTTTCAATACTGTTCACCGAGCTACTCCGATAGTTTCGGTAAACATTAATAATGATGGCCAAAGCCACTGCCGTTTCAGCTGCGCTCACTCCTATTGAGAACAGAGTGAAGAACATTCCTTCCATTTGTTCGGGATAGAAAAAACGATTGATGACAGCAAAGTTCAGGTCAACAGCGTTCAAAATGAGCTCAACAGAGATGAGCATGGCTACCAGATTGCGTCGAGTAACAAATCCGAACACTCCGATAAAGAACAACAGCGCGCCAAGCGCTAATAAACATTCAACAGGTATGGTCATTTCTTTTTATCCTCCTTTCTTGCAATCATAATACCACCTATAATACATGCCAGCAAAAATACTGATATGAGTTCGAAAGGCAGTACATATTGATACTTTTCGCTTCCAACAAGCGCCTCGCCAATTTGCCGCATGGGCAGCTCGACATCCGCAACAGAAGTAAACTTTGTGTGAGCCAAAAACTCACTCTTAAGATATACCATGAGCACCGTGCCAAGGCCCACCAACGCAAGCAGCGCTCCTTGAAACACACGCTTTCCGTTAAAATTTTCGACCAGTCCTTGCAATGAACGCTTAGACACCAAGTTGATAACGAAAATATACATGATGGTAATACCACCTGCATAAACACTTATTTGCGCTGCGCCTAAATAGGTATAACCCAACAAGAAATAGATGCCAGCTATGCCAAAGAGCACGAACAGCAGGAACGTCGCGGCACGCATAATGCTTTTTGTGAGCACCGACGCAATCGCTGAGCCAAGTATAACTACAGCGAGGATACAAAAAACTATAATATTTGCCATAATAGATTACTTGGTTTTGGTGTTAAATTTTCCGATAGTCAAGGGTGCGCCACCATCCTTTACGAGGTGAGGCAGGCTGCCACCATCATATACTTCTTTGTCGAGCTTAAGCAATAAGTTTGAGCGATTGAACACAGCCTGCTCAAAATCATTGGTGAATTCGATAGCGTCAAAATTACATGCGTTGACACAAAGTTCGCAAAACATGCAGTCTCCCAAGTCGTACGCATATTCGTCAAGCGTGCGTTTCTTGCGTCCAGTCTCTGGATTGGTCTCCATGTGCGACGTGATTTTGATTGTATCATTAGGACAAATCTTCTCGCACATTGTACAAGCAGTGCACTTGTAAGCTCCATTTTCATCGCGTTTGAAAACCAAACGCCCACGAAAGCGAGGCGACATGTGCAGTGTCGTCTTGCGGTTCTCAGGATATTGCTCGGTAGATTTCGGCGTGAAATATTCTTTGAGCGTGGTCTTTAGCCCCACTCCCAAAGTCTTAAGACCATCAGCAATACCTTCGAAATATGTTTTATCGTTTTTTGCCATTTCCTTTACTTTGATTATTCTATATACCATCCTAAGGCCACACAAATCGTCATCAAGACTAAATTAAGCAGCGAAAGGGGCATGAGATATTTCCATTCCAATTTCAAAATCTGGTCAATACGAAGACGTGGGAACGTCCATCGTATCCACATCAAAAGCCAAACCACAGCAAAAGTCTTACCCATAAACCAAACGATTCCGGGTATATAGTTCATCAGGTTATCAAAGCTCTCGACACCAATGTTTAACGGTGCCCATCCGCCCAAAAACACAGCGGTGGCGATACCAGATATCACGAAGAGGTTGAGATACTCTGCCAAGTAGTAGAACCCAAAGCCCATACCCGAGTATTCGGTGTGATAGCCAGCGGTAAGCTCGCTCTCAGCCTCGGCCAAGTCGAACGGGCCGCGGTTTGCCTCCGCGTTGCCAGCCACCAAAAACACCAAGAACGCGATGATGGCAGGCACATGACCTTTGACGATGAGCCACCCCCACGGGCCAGTCTGGGCATCCACAATGCCACTCACCTGCATTGTGCCGGTGAGAGCCACAGCCGCCACGAGGCAAAGGCCAAGTGAAATCTCGTAGGATATCATCTGCACACAGCCACGCATAGCCGATACAACAGAGTACTTGTTGTTACTACCCCATCCGGCAAGAAACACGCCCACAACACCAATAGAAGAGATGGCGGTGACAAGAAACACACCCACATTGAAATCGAGAATGTGCGCACCCTTATTCCACGGCAAGAACGAGAACGTGCCAACCGATGCTATGATCACCAATAATGGCGCGATGTAATACAACATTTTATCTGCTTTGTCAACAGAAAAAATCTCTTTGATGAGCATCTTCACCACGTCGGCAAAGACCTGAAAGATACCCCACGGACCAACGCGAACAGGTCCAAGCCTGCACTGGAAGTAAGCACAAACCTTACGTTCCATAAAAATCAGGGCGATAGCAATCAGCGCGTATGCCGTGAGAATAGCCACTCCCACGATAACACACTCTATCAATATCGTCCAGAAATCTCCCAATCCAAGTGTCTGGCGTAGGAGCTCGTCGAACCATTTTGTTACAATACTAAAATCAAACATATCTTATATTCTTTTTAATCTATTCGTTTTTTGGTTTTAGTATTACCTATCCAAGTCTGGAACCACAAAATCTATAGCAGCTCCAGTCGCTACAAGGTCGGCAATTTTCTGGCCTCTCAGCATTTTGTCAAAGGCCCCCACGAGGGTCAATCCCATGGGCCGCAATTTCACACGGTAAGGATTTTTATCGCCACGACTGTCGAGATATACGCCAAATTCACCTGCGCCACCCTCCACGGAGAAGTACCACTGACCTTCAGGAACCTTGATAATAGGTTTCTGCTTGATATAAAAGTCGCCCTCTGGAATGTTGTCCACAAGCTGCTCGATAATGTCAAGACTCTGATAGATCTCTTTGATGTGAACAAGATAACGTTCCATGGAATCGCCCTCGGAACCTACAATCTCATCAAAATTCACCTTATTATATACAGCGTATGGATGAGACTTACGCACGTCGTTGTGCCATCCAGCGGCACGACCTGCCGGGCCGGTGACCCCATAGTTGATACAGTCGGACAGATTCATAGGTCCTACGCCCTCCAGACGCTGATGAGTAATAACGTTGTCACCGAAGACGTCCATGTACTCTTGAACCATTGGCCGCATATAGGCGCAGAAAGCCTTGGTATTGGCCACGAAGTTGGGGTCAATATCAGCCTGCAATCCACCTATGCGATAATAGTTTTGGATGAGTCGTCCACCTGTAGTCTCTTCCATCACGTTGAGCAAATGCTCACGGTCACGCATGCAATACAAGAACGCCGTGAGAGCGCTCAGGTCTTGCGCGCACGTTCCGAGGAACAGCAAGTGATTGTCTATGCGCTGCAACTCGTCCATGATGGTGCGTATGTAGACTATGCGGTCGCTCAGCTCCACGCCCAAAGCCTCCTCGACGACACCCACTAAGGCATGCCTGTTGTGCATAGCGCATAGATAGTTCAAGCGGTCTGTCAAGGCCAATGTTTGCGGATAGAGCATATTTTCCATCATCTTCTCTATGCCTCGATGGATGTATCCCAAATGAGGATAAACCCTCTTGATGGTCTCGCCATCCACCACCGTCTGCAATCGCAGCACGCCATGCGTGGATGGGTGATTGGGGCCAAAGTTGATGACAAAATCCTCGTCATTAAAGAACCTATGTTTCTTCTCCACCAATTGTCCGTTAGCGTCGATGCTCCACTCTGAAGTCCATTCGCTGTCCGGCTCGTCAGTAGTGGGGAATCGATTGGCCTCTGGGCTCATGTCAAAATCCTTGCGTAGGGGGAAGCCCTTAAAATCTGTCCTCATGAAGAGCCTACGCATATCTGGATGGCCGAGAAACTTGATGCCCAAAAAATCAAAAACCTCGCGCTCAAGCAAATCAGCGGCGGCCCACAGATGTATAATGGTGGGTATCACATAGTCGGTTTCCACCTGTTTAGCAATCTGTTTAACCGACACTCGCTCGTGATTTTGTGTATTCTCAAGAATGTAGATACATCCCAATCCCTCCTCTGGACCGAAATCTTCGCCTACAATAGTAACGAGGTAGTCGAAATGTTTCTCATCCTTCAACTTTGTCATCTCATCGACAAAGCTGTCAAATCCGAATTCTTTATTTTCTAATTTCATGTTATTCCGATACCTTGTTTGTTTCCGATGACATTTCTGCAGGTCTCTCTATCTTGGACTCTGCCTTGCGTTCCACCATGTTCTCCATTGGATCTACCACCCTTTTCGTATCAGCGGTGGCGTGCGTCGATGGTGCATCAGCTACCTTTTGCTCCGACCTATCCGCGGTGGCTTGAGCAGTATGTGCATTATCAAGATTTTTTATTTCCTTATCCAATTTGTCCATCTCTTCTTGCGATGGCGCGGTGGCCACTATAATAGGTGCTTTGTTGCCAATTTTCTCATGGGAAAAATTTGCGTTGCTCAGACCATGCAGCCCGCCTCGCAACATACTTTCCTCACGCTCGGCATCGTTCATTTTGTGATTGGCACCACCAAAAAATTTCTCCACCTTAATCTTACGTTGCAGTTGCATCATGCCATAGATGATAGACTCTGGGCGAGGGGGACATCCGGGGATATAGACATCCACCGGAACAATCTCATTAATGCCACGCACCACACAATAACTCTTCTTGAATGGGCCTCCGCTAATGGTGCAACCACCCACGGCAACAACGTATTTGGGCTCTGCCATCTCATCGTACAGACGTTTGAACACGGGTGCCATCTTGTTGGTAATGGTTCCGGCACACATAATGAGGTCAGCCTGCCGGGGAGAGTTTCGAGTTACCTCCCATCCAAAACGCGCCATATCGTAGCGGGCACATCCTATGGCCATGAACTCTATGCCGCAACACGACGTACCGAAGGTAAGTGACCAAGGGGAGTTACTACGACCCCAGTTAATGGCCGCGTCGAGCGAGCCAAGCACCACGTTGGCGCCGCCCTCGTTAAGCTCGGTGGCTATTTGTTCAAGCGTCTCGTTGTCCTTGAAATCGTCATAAGGAACACTCTTAATAGCCGATCTTTTTCTTACTTCCATTCCAACGCTCCTTTCCGCCAAGCATATGCCAGGCCAAAGACCAACACTAACAGGAAGAACCCGATACTAACAAGAGCCAACGGTCCAAACTGACGAACTACAACCGCCCATGGATACAGGAGAACGGTCTCGATATCGAACACCAAGAAGAGGATGGCAAAGAGGTAATAGCCCACGTGCATAGGCAACCACGAGCTGCCCCGGGTGGGAATACCACATTCGAATGCTTCACCTTTTACCGGATTATACGAACGAGGACCTATGAGTTTGGCAATGACATAAGCCGCCAATACCAAAGTCACAGCCGTCAAAAGAACGGTAATGAACAATGTGAAATTCATAAAATTATAATATTTTTAATATATTTCGCTTAAGCAAGCGCAAAGGTAGCAAATCTTTCCTGAACATAATCATGTTTTTACAAAAATATTCAGGACGGCGGCCGCTTAACAGAACGCAAACGCGCTCATGCACCCACACCATCCAACAGCATCCCTACCCTACTCAACTGTCACATTTTTTAGCGCTCATCCAAGTGGCAACAATTTGTAACTAACAACGTGTGCCCCATTGGCAAAATGCCTGACAAATCCTTATAAGAAACGTCATAATGCCATCGCCACAATCTGACGACTTGGCTCAACCGATGTATTCTCTTGAAATTCGCGTTTTATATCCTTGCGGAAAGATTTAGCTCAAACGGCTACCATCACTGCATTGCCAAACATTCCATAGGACCGCAATATGTTTACATTATATATATCTTAGTGGGAAAACATGACGAAAACATCTGACAAAAAGCTTAAAATGCGGCGATTATTTAAAAACTTAAAAGATTTTGTTGCGTATACGCCAAAAATGGCGGCATTTACGCAACACCATGGATTACAGCATATTAAGCGAAAATAAACAAAAATTATCCCTGAACGGCGGGATCACCGTGGCGCAATCAGGCACTGAAGGCGACACGATTAGAGCTCAATCGCGAGACGAATAAACATCATTGACATGCCAATTAGTGCTTGAACGCAACGCCATTAGATAGCAATGGCATTGGCTGCATGTTTTTTTGGACATGACATGAACGAAATTATAGCCGTTTTTTACATTTCCGCAAGCTATTTAGCAAGTTTCGCAGGGAGTGTTTTTTGTGATTTTATATTGACAGTATCGGGCTTGTCTCTGTGGGTGACGGTGGCATGCGGCATTTATGGGCGCACTCTTTCGACATGCCAACCAAGCCATTGGGCAAGCGCAGGCATGGGTTATCAGAGCCAGTCGAGCCCTTGCGCACGCAATGCCGACTTGGCCACGCGCTCGTAGACCACGCCCATGCCAGCAAAACGCGACACGGCGTTCATGGCCGCATGGCATACTCCCACATGGCCAGAGAGCATGGCGGCAATGGCTTGGTCCAGAAATTCGTGCATGCCCCGCTCGTTGGGTTCCTGCCCTCTCATAAAAAGGCGACTCAGAATGTTGTAGGCGCAGATTTGATACACATCCTCCTCGCGCGCCATCCAACGGTAAGCGATGGTGGGAGCATAGCTCACGTGTTGATAGAGATTGAACGCTTGCATCTCCGCCATCTCCTGAGACCGAGTTTGCTCCATCCATATCTCGGCCACCTCCACGGGCATCTTGTCGGGTGGCATGAGCAACGTGGCGAGAATTTTGCACTCGCGCACGTCATCTTTCCACAGCTCGATGGCCAAGTTATAGTCTTGGCCTATCTCTCGAGCCATCTCTTTTAGCGAAACGAAGGGCACACCCCAATTCAGGTGATAGTCCAATCCTTTCTCGCGCATGGAACGCGAGGCCTCGCCGTTCATCATCAAGCGGAAACGCCGCTTGATGGCCTTTATCTTGTCTTGGGTTGTCTCTGTCATTATGTTTGCTATTTGCGATGGCTTGCGCTGGGGCAGCATGGTAGTGCCCTTGGCGCGTGTCCACGCCGTTCTTACACGCCAAAACCAAACTCCCGTCCATAGCGCAGCATCTGATGTGCGTAGCTTTCGGTGTAGTCGGGCACAATATCTCTGATGGCCCCGCAAGCGTCCACCACAGGTTTGAGCCAGGGGTTGACAAAACCTTTATACGGGGCAATGTCGAGCTGGCGATATCGAGCCAGCACCTCGGCATGCAGCTCGGGGTCAACGGTGATTGCGTAGCGTTCCACAAGGCTGCGCGCGGCCTCGAGGTCTCCCTCGCTCTTGATACGCTGTATCTCAGCAAGGAGCCGCCCAAAGAGTGCTCTCAAGGACTCGTAGTCGTTGACACGCACGTAGGTTTTGCCATCACGCTTGACAAGCTCCACGATTCCTGCGCCATTGTCCAGGCACCAGTAGGCTATGAGCGAGCGGTTGCGCATGTGCGCCTCCTCTATCTGGTGGCCGGGCTTTATGCGCACGAGCTGGGTCATCAGGCCGTTCATCATATAATGGTAGTACTGGCTTTTGTAGGCCTCGCCGTTAGGCACAAGCCCCAGCTCCACCATCTTAGGGTCAGCGATATAGTACAAGCCAAAGAGGTCGGCGCGCGCTTCTTCGTTGGTGGAGGCGTACGATTTGAGCGCGTCGGGACTGACACCGGGCAACAACTGGCCACTGCCATGCCCCAGACACTCGTGCAAATCGGTGTGGAGATTATCGCAAAGGTCACCGTATTGCCTAATAAGCCACCGCGTTGCGTCGTCGATGACAAACTCCTCGTCAAACCCATTTCCGCGCGCCGCCTTGTTGTAAGCGTCTGTCAGGTTGCCAATGGTGACACTTTTGGAGCCGTGCAGGGCGCGTATCCAATCGGCGTTGGGCAGGTTGATGCCGATGGCCGACGATGGGTACATGTCGCCCCCGAGCATAGCCGCACATATCACGTTGGCCGTCACTCCGGTCACCCGGGGTTTGCGAAAACGCGAATCCACGGGAGAGTGGTCCTCAAACCACTGCGCATTGTCGGCAATTGTCTTGGCGCGTCGGGTGCCCACGGGATCCTTGTATTCAACCAAGCCCTCCCACGTGCCTTTCAATCCCAACGGATCGCCATATACCTCTATGAACCCGTTGATAAAGTCGATGTTTCCTTCCTGCTCTTTCAGCCATTCGATGGAAAACTCGTCGAAAGTCTTGAGGTTGCCCGTCTTATAATAATCCACGAGCAAATTTATCACCTTTACTTGCTGTTCGTTCTCACTCACATCCTTGGCCATGTTCAGCCAGTGGATTATCTCGCTAATGTACCGACCGTAAAGGCCATCGACCCGATAGGTACGCTCCACCAGAAGGCCATCCTCTTTCACCAACTTGGAGTTTAGTCCCCACGATGGTTGGCAGTCGCCCAGGGCGGCATCTCTCTTTTGGGCGTAGTATCGCTCGGCCTCTTCTTGGGTCACTCCGTCGTAAAAATTGCAAGCGGAGGTCCGCACGAGATCGTCGCCGTCAGCTTGATTGACACGTTTCGGCATCACCGCGGGGTCGAATATCACAGGGCACAGCTCATCAAGCAGCGCCTTGCGCTCAGCCTGGGTCTCCCTCAAAGCGCTCTTGTCAAGCCCCAGCACCACCTGCCGAAACCATCGCTCATCAAACGCCGGGACAAACTTCTCGCACCCATAGTGATGGTGTATGCCGTTGGAAAACCATAGGCGCTTGAGGTATATGGTCATGGCCTTGAATTGGTCTGTGTGCCTATCGCCCTCATAATGCTCGTACACAGCCTCCAACAAGCGGCGTATGCTCAAGTTGTGACGTCCGTTCTGATCCATCGTAATGTCACGACCGGCAAGCGTGGCCTTGGCCAAATAGTAGACATACAGTTTCTGATGCAACGTGAGTTTCTCAAAACCATCCAGCCGGTAACGCAACAATTGGAGATCGGCGAAACGCTCGTCTGTATATTTGAAATCGTTTGGTTTGGTCATAATGTACTTTATTATAATAGGTATGTTCAATGCAAAGTTAGCAATTTATCCCCACAGCAAACCACGATTAGGGCTTTTTGATGATAAAAAACGTTGCTTTGAGAGCCAAATCAGCCAAAAATGTTACCTTTGTAAACAAATACACGTTACGCAACAAGTGTTTAAAGGCTGATAAACCGGGCAAGGACAATGCTCATATTATAAGATGATGTTATGATGACAACACTTAGAAAATTTTTAGTCTCCATTCTTGCGACTTTGTGCATGGCCTCTGTTTCGGCCAAGCATACCACCGTGGTGGTGTCGCTGGACGGCTTCAGGTGGGATTATACACAATGGTATCACACGCCATTCTTGGACTTCATGGCCGAACACGGGGTGAAGTCGGCTCTCATACCATCGTTTCCCTCGAAAACGTTTCCCAACCATTACACGCTCGCCACAGGGCTGTACCCTGACCATCACGGCATCGTGGCCAACGAATTTTACAACCCGCAAACGGGCAATAGCTTTGCGCTGAGCGTGCCATGGCAAAAAAAGAACGCAACCTTTTACCATGGTGAACCCATTTGGAACACTGCGCACAGGCAGGGGAAACGCGTTGCTGTGTTCTATTGGCCAGGCTCAGACGTGCGGATAAACGGCCGTTACCCAGACAAATACTTGGACTACGACCAAAAGCCAAGACTCTCCATGAGCGCCCGACTGAACGGAGTGCTACAAGAATTGCGGCGCGACGAGACCACGCGCCCCGACTTGGTGATGGCTTATTTGGAACAGCCCGACGCAAATGGGCATAATTTTGGTCCACAAAGCAAGAAGACACAAGCGGCCGTGACAACCGTGGACTCTTTGTTGCGACAACTTCACGAGGGTATAAGACTGTTGCCCCACGCCGACGACATCAATCTCATCGTGCTTTCAGACCACGGCATGACTTGGGTTCCCGAAAACCACGCAGTGAACGTAAGACGTGTGCTGAAACCCGAATGGATTGACAAAATAAGTGGCAGCATTCCATGCAACATTTATGCGAGAAACGGGTTCGTGGACTCGGTGTATCACGTCTTGCGGCACATGGACCACGTCAAGGTGTGGCGAAAACGTAACATTCCTGACTATTTGCACTATGGGACAAATGACTGTGTGGGCGACGTGGTAGTGTGCCCAGACCCCGGATATGTGGTCTACGACGGTGACATCAAAGATGGGGGCACCCACGGCTACGACCCGACGCTCATGGACATGCACGCTGTATTCAGGGCTATGGGGCCCGACTTTAAGCACATTACCCTACCTCACTTCGAGAACGTGAACGTCTACGAACTGCTTTGCGCCTTACTTGACATCGATCCCGCGCCAAACGATGGCAACATAGATAACGTAAAAGCCATGTTGAGACTACCCATGAACAATTGTCTCACTGCCACAGCAATCGTGGTGGACGGTGGGTTTAACATCCTCGACATGTAGGGATAAACGCCGTCGCGACACGCATCTGGATGTCATGGGTGTTTGGGGGTAAAAATATCTGGCAGCTCACTGAACACCTTTCGTCCCTTGGCATAATACTGCCAAAGGATGGACCAAGGCGCAAGCTCAGGCTCGGAGCGTTCCATGCGCACGCGCCCACTCCACGCACGGTCGGCGTCGAAATTGTGCCGCCACCTCTTGAATGCTTTCCGCGCTTTGTAAATAGCCTTGAAATCGGCCACGTTGCCATTGCAAACAAGGGTTTGAAAAGCGGCCAAATAATCAAGGAACCAGCGCACGCGCATAACGCTCGCCAACCTCTCAGCGGGCAAATTCTTGTAAAGCATGGTGAGATTGTTCCTGAAATTAAGATAAGTCTTCTTGGCATTGCCCTTGGGAAGCGTTCCGCCACCCACATGATACACCACGCTTGACGGCACGCATGCGACGCGACGACCCAACAATCGTAGGCGCCAGCACAGGTCAATCTCCTCGTTGTGCGCGAAAAAACGTCCGTCCAATCCACCCACACGCCAATAGTCGTCGGCCCTTATCATCAGGCAAGCGCCCGTGGCCCAGTGCACGTATACAGGCTCATCATACTGACCTTGATCTTCCTCTACCGTGTCAAACACACGGCCTCGACAAAAGGGATAGCCATATTTATCTATCCATCCGCCCGCTGCACCAGCATACTCAAACCGACCTTTGTCGTAAACCGAGCGCAATTTGGGTTGGCACGCAGCTACCTCGGCGTGCGCATCCATATAGCTACGCAGCGGGTCGAGCCATCCTTCGGTCACCTCCACGTCCGAGTTGAGCAGCACAAAGCAGTCGGCCTTAATACGCTCCAAGCCCTTGTTATATCCCTCCGCGAACCCATAATTACAATTCAGCTGGATCGTTCTCACCTGCGGGAATTCGTTAGCGAGCATTTCCATAGAGCCGTCTGACGAGGCGTTGTCCACCACCCACACCGACGTGTCGCCCGTAGAGCACTCCACTACCGTAGGTAGATAGCGCTTCATCATATTCGATCCGTTCCAATTTAAGATAACAATGGCAATATGCATGGTTCTTATTTCTGATTATACTTAACACTCATTGTACGTTGTCTACACCTTAATTATATATATAACATTGGTTGGCAGTCAAAGCAATTCGGCGAGTAAGGCCGACTTGTCGTGGTTAAACGGCCCAAGTTTGACCCTAACAATCCGATTGTCAAAAGCCTCATCGGCCATGGCGGGCGATAGTTCCACCCGAATATAATTATCCGTAAAACCATGCATGGCTTTGCCACGCGTGGCTTTCTCAAATAGCACGTCAGCCTCTTGCCCAATATAGCGAGCGTAAAAAGCCTCCTTTTTCTGATCGGACAGAGTCAGTAGACGTTTGGAACGGCGTTTCTTCTCGCGATCGTCCACCACGTACGGTATGCGCAGGGCAGCCGTACCGGGACGCTCTGAGTATGGGAAAACATGTAGTTGCGTGACAGGAAGGGCATCCAAGAAATCGTAACACTCCTCAAAACACGCCGGTGTCTCGCCACGACAACCCACCATAACATCCACGCCTATGAATGCATGGGGCATCCTCTCTTTTATCAACCCTATCTTATGGGCGAACAATGCCGTGTCGTAGCGACGGCGCATTAATCGCAAAACTTCGTCGCTACCACTCTGCAGCGGTATGTGAAAGTGGGGCATGAAAGCGCGCGATCGGGCGCAATAGTCTATCAACTCATCGTCCAAAAGGTCGGGCTCCAGACTGCTGATGCGAAAACGTCTTATGCCCTCAACACCGTCGAGCGCCTTTACAAGATCTATAAAGCGTTCGCCGGTGGTCTTGCCGAAGTCGCCTATGTTAACCCCAGTCAGCACTATTTCGCGCCCACCTTCATGCGCCGCCTGCGCCGCCTGCTCCACCAGTGAGGCAATTGTGGGATTGCGTGAGAGGCCTCTGGCAAATGGAATGGTGCAATACGTGCAAAAATAACTGCACCCATCCTGCACTTTTAAAAAATAACGAGTGCGATTGCCACGAGCGCAAGAAGGCTGAAAACTCTTGATATCACGTGTCTTCAGGCTGCGAAAAAAATGCAAGCTGCCCTCGCGCGGCATGGACCAAGCCTCAGAGAGATGCTGCACCAAATCGGCTTTCTCATCAGAGCCAAGCACAAGATCCACGCCATCTATCTTGCTAACCGACTCACTCTCCAATTGAGCGTAACAACCCGTCACAACCACAAAGGCCCCGGGATTATCCCTCACCATGCGATGAATGGCTTGGCGGCATTTGTGGTCGGCCACCTCGGTCACTGAACAAGTGTTAATCAAACATATATCTGCCCGTTCGCCCTTCTTGACAGTAGTAACACCCATTTGCTCCAACATTTTGCCAAACGTTGAAGTTTCGGAAAAATTGAGCTTGCATCCTAACGTGTAATAGGCCGCTTTTTTGCCTTGAAAAGCACTCGTATCTATCATTATACCTGTTGTTTTAAGCTACAAAGATAGTGGTTTCCATTGAAATTTGCCGCCAAAAGGCCTATAATTTGAGCATTGTTAAGGCAAACAGAAACTTTAACATTTGTTTAACATCTACAATTAGCTAATACATAGACATTTATAAAAAAGTTACAAAAGAGCATCAAAAAAAACTGTAAAAAAACTTGGGGGTATTGAAAAATTGCGTAACTTTGCAATGTTTTAATAAACAAACAATTGTTTTACAGATTTAAAAAAGCAAAGAAAATGAAGAAATTAGTTTTTATGTTCGTAGCCATCGCTGCTATCTCTTTCGCATCATGTGGTAACTCTACAAAGAAACAGGCTGCTGAAGCTGACACTGTTTTGACTGACACTGTAGACACAACTATCGTTGACACAGTTGCTACTGTAAACATGGACACCACTGTTGCTAAGTAATCGCAACGATTTGTTTGAACAAAACAAATGAAAGAAGCCGCTCAAGATTAGTCTTGGGCGGTTTTTATTTTGGTTATATAGCACACTTGAACCATTCAAAAAAAATGGTAGCCATATTTTTAGAGGAGATCTTTTCGTCATCAAGACATTTTGCGAGGAAGGTAACATTGCCAATGTTTTTTGGGAAAGCCTAAACCACAATGTTCAATTAGTCAAAAGTAGAGCCCAAAGGTATACGAATGTACACAGCTTCATGAATATGGTATATTATATCAATGGAGGCGAATGCTCCCGTTACCCACACATAACAGCATAAAACCGAAAAGCCTCATGATTTGACAAGGCTGTTTTTTAGAACCAGCATTAAGCTATTCGTCGTATGCATCGTATGAAACTCTAGTCTCATCCCATTTATCCTTGGGTTTGACCACATGTTTGGGATAGCCTATGATAATGGCATTAAGTGGTATGACCTCGTCTGGCAACTCAAGCACTTTTTGAAGTTTTTTACACTGATCTTTGTCAGGATAACAACCTGTCCACACCGCACCCAAACCTATGGCATGGGCTGCCAAAAGAATGTTTTCAGAGGCTGCAGACAGGTCTTGCACCCATAGCTCACGCCCAGCGCCATCAAATGTTAGCCGCATGTCACCACAAGTCACGATAATAAGTGGAGCATCTTTAGCAAACTTGGCGTAAGGCTGAACGTCGGCTATGGCCTCAATTTGTTTTTTGTCTGTCACCACCACAAATCGCCATGGACGCTTGTCGCCCGCTGTGGGAGAAGCCATTGCCACTTTCAGCAGCGTGTCTATCTTGGTGTCTTCCACCTTTTTATTTTGATACGCACGTACACTTGCTCTTGTCATGATATTGTCTATCACATTATTAGAAAAAGTATGAGTTTCCGAATTCTCAACTTTTCTGCCATACCCACCAAACACCATCATGCCACAGACAATGGCTAAAGTTATGGCAAGGATAAAACTCAATAGCGAACTTGCTTTCATAATTATTTTTTTTGCGGTCGAATGCTTATGTAATTAATTTATTATCATAATCTATCATGCGTTTGTCAAGTATTGCTCGCATACTTATTTATGTCCTTCAGCCGCCCTTAAAAGGGTTCCTGTGGGACATACGAAACGACAATAAGGTCGTGGTACAAATATGGCAAGAACGACAAATACCACAGCAAGAACAACAACCACGACAGAGGCCGACATAAATATGAATGCCGAGAAGACCTCGTAGTCCATCCACTGAAAACTCACACCTGTGAGCATAAGCACCATAAGAAGTGCAAAGAGAAACTGCCGAAAGTACATCAATGATTTGACTAAACGTTGAGACATTTTCCATTTGGTGTGTTTAGCTCTACTTGCCAAATCCTGCAGCGACCCAAAAGGGCACACATTGGCACAATAATAGCCTTGTTTGCCAAACAATGGATAGACAAAAGCCGTGATGAGCATCACGATAGGAATGAGTGATACCCACAGATTGATGCCACTTGACATATACCCAACGAAGAGCGACCAATTGAGAAAGGTGCCACACCATAACCCCAACACCACGACGTTGAGAGCCATCTGCACGGTGTGCCAAGTTTTATTACGATAAAACAACGGTATTATGGCAGCCATAAGCACTACGAAAAGTCCTACGATGGTCTTGATCCTAAGATCCATTCGCTCTAAAACGGAAGGTTTAGCAGTGTTCTTGGCAGCATAGTTCAGCCCCACTCGCACATTTTGTATGATGGCATTCGAGCTAAATGTGGCACCACTCACAGCATCGACGTCCTGTTTGAGAGCATTGTTCACCGTCTTGCCATTCCAACGCCCAAGCAGTGACTTGGCCCTATTAAAAAACTCAGGGGTTTCATTGTTTCGCAAAGCGTCTACCTTTCTAATTCTCCCTCCTTTAATGGTAATCTCCAATGGCACTTGCCCGACGTACCCCAATATATCTTTGCCAATCAAAGAGGTATTGATAACAACAACACTATCGCCAAAAGTTCGAACCGTATGTTCACGAATATTTTGTATGGAATCAACGTTGGCAAAATCTGCAGAAGTTCTGCCCCACAATGTGCCATCGCGCTGAACAGCCGCTACCATCATCATGATGAGACATGTTGTCAATAGCAAGATTTGCTCCAATCGTTTCATTGTTATGTTCCGCATCTCTCCTTCGCTTTTTTTAATTCTTGCACACGCTCCACAGCAGGTTCAAAAGACAGACTTGCTGACATCTTCCACAAGCGCATAGCCTTGCCGGCATCTTCACGTACTCCACGGCCATACCAAAAGCACCATGCCAAGAGGAACATGGCCTCAGCATGGCGCTGTCTTTCGGCATATTTGAGAATGCGGCAGGCATCCTCGTAATTTTCTTGTTGAAGCAAACGTTTGGCGCGCTGTACGGCTTGAGGATAAGTTTCGTCAGTATTGTCTTCAGCAAATCCAAAGTAAGTTCTCCACGATGTACTCATAGATAATATCCCAGTTGATGGCAATGGCAAAGATAGCAAGATTGTCTCACATTTCAGTAAAAAAACATGTATTTTTCTTTTTATATGAACATAAATAAAGAAGTTTTTCTTTAATATCGTTTATGGCTTTAAATCCATAACATTGTGTGTGCTCTCTTTATTTGTAAATTCAAAAATTTGTATTGAACTTTTTTACGAAACATTTTTGTAGATGATTACTGGTATGTACATACACCTTCACTTTGTCCATAAAACTTTTAGGAAGGCCTCGCTTAATATACCATAAAAGCAATGCAATATCCACGAGAACAGAAACTGACCACAAAAACAAACAGAACTACCAGAAGGATACCGCACAATAAACGAAAGACCGTAAGTTGGTTAAAATATCATGATATTACAAGTCTATTATAATATAATGTTATATATTACTCAAAAAAAAAACATTTATCTTTTTTGTTTTAAATTGATTACGCTAACTTTGTACTTACGTTATTTTTTTATCAGAAAAAAAATGATATTTAAAACTGTACGTTTAATGTTTACGATGCTGCTTTTGGCAGTTTTTAGTGATGTATATGCCGGAATAGTGGTGTTCCAATCATCCACGGACAAAGGGAACAGTCAACATGAAATTACCAAAGACGGCATTACTATTAATACCACTGATGGATACGTCAATGGTACGTACAAACTGTATAAGTTTTATAAAAGTAGCATAACAACGATTTCCTCAACAGTGGGCAACATCACAAAGATAGAGTTCACCTGTACAGCATATATAAACGCCAAATTCGGTCCTGATAGTTGGGAACTTGCAGGCGATTTGCAAGGTCAGTATTCTTTTGAGGGGAAAATTGGTACATGGACTGGTAATGCCTCGTCAATAAAAATGAGAGCACATAGGCAACAAGTACGAGCCACAAAGATTGTGGTTACCTATGGCAGCATCGCTAATACTAAAACTACAACAACTTTAACTTTTGATCATACAAACAATTATATTTTTGCTCAAGGATCAGGCGAGCACACTTTCGTCAACGCAGCATCTTTGACACCTGTGGTATCCGGTGCGACAGTGACATATAGTTCTGATAATGAAAACATAGCTACCGTGGATGAGCATGGCAAAGTCGTTGTTGGTTCTGACCAGTCAGGCACAGCGATAATAACAGCTACCTATGCGGGTAATAGCCAACATTCAGGCTCGAAGGCTTCGTATACTATTAAAGTTGAGAAAAAATTCCAAAACATAGCCGAACTAAACCAAAACATGACACCAGATAAAAAGGTAGGCTTGTTGAAACTCACAAATGCGCAATTCACCTATATCAATGGCGCATATCACTACCTGCAAGATGCCTCTGGTGCTGTTTGTGTATTCAATTCCGACCTTAAAGGTTATAAGACTGGGCAAGTCTTGAATGGAGACGCAGAGGTTGAATACAACTTAAATGATGGGATGCAAGAAATAAGGGCCATTACTTTGAGAGGTGGTATAAAAGTTACCCAAGACGAAGTCGTTCCGAATGAAATGAGTGCGACAGACGCCATCATAAAACACAATCTTTGCAAATATATCAAATTGAGCGGTGTCACGGTTAGTGCACAACATGTAGTTGATGATGCTTCCACGATTTTCTTAAAAGATCAATTTAATCAAAATCTACCTATCAAACAAGATGGTGTGTATGATTTGATTACTATACCAATTTTATATAATGGCACTTTACAACTTGCTGTAATAAGCATGCAACCTCTGCCTATCGGTGTAAAAGTTGCCATTGGAGAGACAGGCTACGCCACATTATATGATAGCGTCCACGCGCTTTTAGTGCCCGCTGGGGTCAGAGCAAGTGGATATATGTTGCAGAATAACAAATTGGTAGAAGGCGACGTATACAAGAAAGGAGATGTAATTCCCAAAGATTTTGCTGTGGTGCTGAAAGCTACGCCCAACACTGAATATAACTTTGCCATATCTACAAAAGATGGCATCAACAAGAAAGCCAATATTCTCATGGGTACAGAAAACATCACAGATCTATCCATCAACGCCGCAGACTGTTTTTATTATGCACTCACGACAAATGCCAACAACGACATTAACTCGGTGGGATTTTATTGGATGCAGAAAGATGGCGCACCTTTCACTAACGGTGCCCACAAGGCTTACTTTAAAATAGCGAAAACTATCAACGCAAAGATGGGGTATGCCTTCAATAAAGAGGCTACCGCTATAGTATCTATACATGCCTCTCAACCTGACAAAGCACCTTTTTTATACAATCTTTCCGGCCAACGCGTAACCCCAAACTATAAAGGCGTGGTGATATGCAATGGTAAAAAAATTGTATTGAGATAAAGATAGCAACACTGTCTAAACACTAAACTTATGAAACGATATATCAAGCCATTTATACATGCTACCTTTTTTGAGAATCAAAAATTAATGGCAGGCTCCATGGCAAAACATAACGAAGTGGGTTCTAAAGCCCAATTAGGAAAAGAAACTATCAATATGGACGAGTATTTTTATGACACAACCGATGATAGTCGCTGGGAAAATAAAGATTAGATTTAGCCAGACTCCTCTGTTGATTTTCGTTTTGTGCTAAACCACAAAATGTCTCATTACAAGTTAATCCCATCGATTCACAAAATCAAAAGGATTTCTTTTTGCGAAAACACAAACATTTAGGTACTAAAATAGCAAATATAAGGACAAAATTATAGCATACAAATAACGGATGCGCAGCCACTATCCAAGAGCCAAACAAAACAAGTAATCGGACAAACGGTTCAGGTATCGCATCAAGATTTCATAGCATTGATTTTGTGTTGGCTCAGCATTGAGTCGAGCAAGCGTGACCAAACGTCGCTCACAAGCCCGCGCTTGGGTACGCGTCAAGTGAATGGTGGCTTCGGCTTCATTTTTTCCGGGCAAAACAAACTCAAACCTCTTGCCTTCTGTTGCTTCCCTAATAAAATCCTCCATGTTAGTGATTGCTGTTTCAAGCTGATCCAAAGGATTAGACTTTCGCCCTGCCCCTGCCATCAAGCCATAACCGTTTGCCACGATGGCCATGACCGTCATCAAATCTCGTTGCACTTTTTCAAAGAGGTCCGTGTTCCCAGAACGCACTTTGCACAGTCCCAACAATGCCATCAATTTGTCTATCTCACCGTTCAATTCTACACGAGCGTCGTCCTTGCTCACTCTCGTTCCATCATACAGGGAGGTTTCGCCCCTATCACCTTTCATTGTTGTAATCATATTCCTTAACGTTTGATAATGACATATATTATAACGGGCGCTCCGATGATGGGTGTCACCGCGTTGAGCGGCAAAATTCCCAAATCACCGGGCAGCGTTGTAAGAACATTGCAAAAAAGGGCCACAGCGCTACCCATAAGGATTGTAATGGGCAATAAATGCCGATGGTCCGACGTGCGCAAAAGTAATCTCGCAATATGCGGAACAGCCAACGCCACGAAAGCTATAGGCCCGCAAAAGGCTGTCACCACCGCCGTAAGCAGTCCGGTTATAAGTATAAGTACATTGCGTGTACGTTGCACGTTGACTCCCAAGTTTTCCGCATAACGTTCTCCCAGAAGCATCGCATTAAGCGGTTTGACCAGCAAAAGTGTGGAAAGCGATCCCAAGATGGCAAGTGACGCAAACACTGGCATTTGCTCCATAGACACGTTGCCAAAATTGCCCATGCCCCAAACGGCAAAGTTTTTCACACCCTCCTTGGTGGCAAAAAAATTGAGCAATGTTATCGCACTGTAGCTAAGGTAGCCTATCATCACGCCAATAATAATGAGCATCACATTGTTACGCAGCATTTTTCCTATAGACCAGATTGTAGCGGTGACAACTATGGCCCCAACAAACGCTGCTGCCACATACGACAAACTGCTCAGCGCAAGTGAAGCTGCCACGCCGGGAGCCAAGGCGAGCAAAGCCACGGCCAAGCTCGCCCCACTGGTAATGCCAAATATATCGGGTGCCGCCAATGGGTTGCGAAAAACCGTTTGGAGCAACAATCCGCTAACGGCCAAAGCACCACCCGCCAACAACGCCGTCAACATTTGTGGCAAACGGTTCTCCAAGACGATATACTTCCAGCTCTCACGCTGTCCATCATCACCATACAAGATCGCATAAACGTTTGTCAATGGGATGTCCACACTGCCATGCACCAAGCTGATAGCGCATGATAAGATAATGACAACGACAAGCCATATATAAACCAAACCCATCCTCATACTTTCTACATACACCAAGTTCAAGTCCCTGTCCGACACCTATCCATTTTATCGATTGTCCAAACGTTTATAATACCGCAAGGCTCCAAAATTATTTTCAGGGTGAAGCAATATTATCATCTCGCGCAAAAGATAATCCGGGCGGAAAGGAGTCTCCTCAAAATAGGGTGTCACAGAGGTGTTACACTCGTATATCTCACCCGTTCTGAAAGCCCTCAACGCCTTGTACCCTTGAAACTCCCGAAGCAAATCGGAACGTGTCATCATGCGCGTGTCATTATACTTAAACGCCCACACGTCACTCTCGCCAGCCTTGTCAATGATTTGTTCGAATGACAAGGCCAAACTTCCGCCATGTTTGTCATTGGCAAAAGCATAGCGACCATTTGCATCTTTGATGATGGTTCCCACGCTGCTTGCGCCACCCGGCGTGTACCACACGGCGCCAGTCTTGCGCTCCGTGAGCACACTGCGTCCAGCGGGAAGTGTGGCAGCATAGCGTTTCAGTCGTTGGTAGGTGGAGTCCACGACATGAAAGAGAGAATCGGCACGCTCTCCCTCGCCAAACAGTCGGCCATAGTAGCGCATCCACTCCGCTCTCCCCAAGGCAGAAGTCTCCATATAATCAGCCGTTTGAATGATGGGAATACCCAATTTCTCAAGTTTGCCGAAACCATCACTGCCCTCGAATGGGCTAATAAAGATAGCATCGGGGCACGACTCTATGATTTTTTCGATATTCGGGCTCATGGCGTCTCCACAGTCGACAATCTTTCCTTCTTTAGCTTTTCGCTGCACATCAGGCACCAAGATATATTTCAAGTCGCACACGCCAACTATTCTGTCTGTCAATCCAAGATATGCCAAGAGTTGGCAATGCGATGTCGTGAAGACAACAACACGGCGCAGTGGCCGGATAGTCTTATCATCTCCCAGTTCACCCACACGAATGGCTTGCAGTGTATTGCCTTGTTGCCAAGGATTTAACACCGTCGCTTGCATCAGACCATCACTGTCTGAGAGTTGTACGAACTGGGCGTAAGCCATCGACAAATTATTGCCGACGGCTCCCGTCTTGTCGCCATTTTGGCAGGCTGCAAGGCTGCAAAGCAGCAAGCACGCAGCCAGCAAGCCATGCATAGACCTTTGCATTGCCATTTTATTCTTGATGGTTCAAAAAGACAATCGTACCCGGGTTTACACCACAAGGATACTTGCCTTTGAAGTTCCCATCCCTTGTGTAACGAGCCAAATAGCCGTCAGTGACATAGCTTGCCCTACCCGTAACGGCATCTTTATTTTGTGAGGTCACAAACACGTCGCCCGTTATTGGGTCTACCCCCACGCCGTAGGGATAAAGTATCTCACTTCCATCAACCCATTTGGACATGGTTTTGTTTGTCAAGTCGTAAGCGTTGTATGTCGCTGGCTTGCCCCAAGGCGAATTGATGATATAGAGACGATCCGTGCCTGCGGCCATCATCGTGCCTGCGCCAATTACAGAAACATGGTCGGTTTTTATGTCAATTTGCTGCACGGTAGGATTAATGTCCTTATAATTGCCTATGCTAATCACGAACAATTCATTGTTCAAGGCCAAAATTTGGGTAGGATTTACGAGAACCTTGACATCTTTCACCTTGTCAAGCTGTTTGTTAAGTTTCACCACATTGGTGTTATACGTATAGTCTGGATTATGCGAGTTGCAAACGTAAACATATCCATTGGTGGTGGCAATTCCCTCCAAATTGGCACCCACGACCTTTGAGCTGTCCACCACTTTGTAGCTCTGGCTGTCTATTTTGTATACCTTGCCCGTGTACGAGGACACATAAACGCACCCATTGTCAATAGCAAGCTCGCGCGGTTGCCGTATCTTGGCCACAGCAATGGATTTCGATGTTTTTGGATTCACTATCTCCACACGGTTCTCATCAGTCGTGGCAATGTACATCTCGCCCCTTTCGTTAATCACCGCACTGTTAGGCGTACCACCTAAGGAGCGACCGTTTGCCGACTGAAAGACATTGCGTGTCGCCTTCCACGTTTTGTAATCCAAATAGTCAAGACTACCATTTATTTTTTTGTAAAAACTTCCCTCGTTCACCACATAGAGGCCATCAGAAATGACAGCGGGGCATATTGTAGGCTCGTTGCTATCCCCATCGTCATCACATGACACAAACATCAATGTGCCAGTCAGCACAAACGCAAACATTGATAAATACTTCTTCATAATTTTCATAATTTATTTGTTAGTTGTTAATTGTCCATTTATATTCACGTCTTCTTTCTTGTCACATCTCAAACTGCGCCGAGAGCGTCCACGACCGGCCCGGCATAGGATAATGAGCCACTATATCGTATTGCTTGTCAAGCAGGTTTTGCACGCCTCCACGCACAGTTACGCTGCACGATTTCAGCCTCAACACCTTGTATGCGGCGATAGACGCCTCGGCAAATCCGGCAATACGAGTTCCCGGCGCGTGCTCATTAGTGGTCCAACGGGCGCTCATGCCGTCTATCGTGACAGACGCGTTCAACCACATATTCTGCCAATTCAAGGTCGCGGCGAAACTATGTTTGGGCACGTAGGGTATCTGGTTGCCCGAAACAGGTGATTTCTCGATGGTCACAATCCCCACTCGTTGCAAACTGTAATTGGTAGCAAGCTCAAGGCTATGCTTTTTGCTGACACGCCATTCGGCATTAGCAGTGAAGTCCAAGCCATAACTATTCACCTTGGAAATATTCATCATGCTCCAAACAAACATATTGAATGGCACCGCTACAATTTTATCTTTAACCCGCGCATAGTAACCATCGGCCGTAAACCTAAACGATGCTTGCATACCGTCAAGGCTCCCAGTCAGCCCCACGTTAAACTGATTGCTATTCTCTGGTCGAAGCGTGGGGCTTCCTATATGGTAGAAAAACAACTCGTTGAACGTAGGCATACGAAAGATGTTTTTCCAAAAAAAGCGTACGTATAGCTGCTTGCCGGCCATCAACCTGTAAGACACCGACACCGATGGCGACCATCTTCGGGCATTGTCCGGAGCCGAGCCACGCGCCACGCCATGCATATAGTTGGACCACAAAAGCCTCGCCACGCCCGTGAGTCTGCCCCAAACCACCTTTCCGGCAAGCGTCTGCAAGAGACTGTGACGGTAAGGACGCACGCTGATAGGGCCATCAACCCAACTTGTGGGCGTGGTCAGCGTGCTGTTCAGGTTGTTCAAAGCATAGTCGATGGAATAATTCAAGCCCAACCAAGTGGTCGGCGAATAAAGCCACGAAGTGGTGACATAATATTCTCTTTGCCAATAACGCTCGCTCTTCACACCCCCACTCGGAATACCCACGCGATACAAACTTGCCACCCAATTAACCTTGGCGGCCGCTCTCATGGACAAATTAGGAAACCATGCGCCTTGATATCGTAACTGCCCGAAAGCGTTTCGCTCTCGCAGTTGCTCGTCATTGTCCTGCGTATAGAGTCGCACTATGCCAGGCAACTGTCTGTTATTGTCATAATAATACAGTTTGCCCATCAAGCGATTTCGCTCATTCGCCTGCCACACCACATTGGTTTCCATGTGCCCACTGTCCATACGGCTGTTCTGCCTGCGTTCTCTTGTCACCAATTTCACATTTTGAAGCGTGAAAGGATAGTTGTTGTCTGTATGAATATACTCACCCTGTAAGTTCACGTACAAGCCGTCAGCCAATCTATGTCTATAAAAGAACGATGGCTCCACAGTATTCCAAGACCTACCCGTTATCGTAGCGCGAAAGGCTGAAGGCTGTTGTTTATTGTCCCCCATATCGGTTTCCATTTCCAAAACAGCGGCAGAGCTGACCTGTCGAGCTGGCACGAAAATATTGTCTCCGTCGCCTATGGTGAGCCGCAAGCACTGCATATTGGAAAGGCTGCAACGACTTAAGTCTATCTCTCCTGTTTGACAATCGGTGAGCGCCATACCGTCATAGACCACTGCCGTATGCTTGGAGCCAATGCCTCTGACCGACACTGTCTTCATGCCACCCGCGCCGCCATAGTCTTTCACGGTAATGCCGGCCATGTGTTTCAGCGCTTCTTCTATATTGGTTATGCCTTGACGGAGCATAGCTGATCGATCTATTTGTTGCCGCGGAATGGTTGACTGTATGCCGCCTCCCCTATGCACGCCTCTCACTTCCACCTCTTTTATCAAGATGGTATCATTCTGAGCCACAGCCACAAATGGACAAAGGGCCAAACAAAGGATAAACAATACATTCTTTCGCATTCTTCCTCGAGAACAGAAATGGTGTTCACAATGGCAGGTCTTCTGACTTACGGTCTACAACATGAGTCTTCCCGATAACGCTCAGTGACTGTGGTTCATGCTGGATAATACCGATTACAGCAGCGGGACTGCTCGGGACTTACACCCGATTCCCTTTTTAATCCCTCAAACGGGGAACCAATTGTGCATGCAAAGATAACCTTTTTATTTGTCAATACGGTCATTAATCAAACAAAAAGCAAACCGCTCAATCAACAATGCCGTAGAGTGGCCTCTACGGCATTGTTTCAGTTGTTGTCATTGGCATGGTCCAAATCAACGCTTAAAGCAAAGTGCGGCACCAATAGCTGTGCAAAATTCTGAATATTTCGGGATGATAAAATGCACGTTGTACAATTTTTCCATCGAGGGCAAAACCTCTTTACACTGCGGCAACAACGTGAGATTGCCTATCAACACATATTCTTTGATACCTGTGTTGAGCGACGCCAATATGCAGCTTGAGCCTATGGTCTGCAACACCGTGGTAATGATGCCAAGCGCTATATCCTCGCGCGTGGCATTGCTGCGCGCATTGCCAAAAAGCGATGCCGTGGCCGTCTTGGGCAAGTTGGGTAGTGGATTGGGGCTGATATCTCCGATAAGTACGTCTATATTCTGTATATCGCCCTCCATAGCCAATTTTACGATTTGCTTAATATCATCCGTTTTGAGCATGACTCGACTTAGCCCCATGAGGGTTCCACCTCCTAATCCAATGCCACCAATATGATGTATGTCATCGCCATCACATTGTACAATGCTCGTGCCCGTGCCCATAGAGACCACGAGCATGCGGTCAAGATCGGTCTCATAACGCGCACCGAGACCGTCGGCCAAAAACTCTTGTGCCTTGTTGGTGGGCAGACCATAGATAGGTGAGTCAATATATGCGGCTCCTACGCCAGTTATCATAACCTGCTCCACATCCGAGAGCTTGGTGTTGGTGTCAAAAAGATACTTGCCAAATGCACCATATAGCGATGTCACGGGGTCTGTGGCCTTGATGCGAATGGGCGAGACAACTTCGCCTTTTTCATTAATTCCCACTATTTTTGTGGTGCTAATACCTACGTCTATACCAATAATCATAATGCTAAAACGATATTAAGAGATTGTATTGACGACCACCTGGCCCAATCTCATATTTGAAAAAAAAGACTGATATATATCAACGGTTGCTACAATTAAAACTACCCGGCGTGCAAAAATCATCGTCCTCACGATATTTTTCGGTAGAGGGCTGATGAGCAACTAACTGAAATACGCAAAGCGCCAAGATCTCAGGCTCTGACACTTTCACGCCATCGCTCACATCCACGCGATGGCTCAGCAGGTCGCTCATGGCACCAAGGTGCATATTGCTGACAATCAATTTGTCACCAACACGTTTCACCTCAATCGGAGTCTCAATGTAACCAAATGTTGGCTTGGTCTTTTTCATTTCAGCATAATAGTCTGCCATCTCTTGCATCTGCACGTCCAATGGTCGCAAATCATAGTCGTTATTTTCAACCTCTAACCTTACATAGGGTGCCATGGCCTCATAGTCGTATTTGTCTAATAATTGTTTGAATGTCATATCGAATAGTGTTTTTTTGAAAATAAGGGGAAAGCCGAAATCTACCAAGCATACTTGGAATATTGAGGGCAACCCGTTTCGTGCAAAATTACGAAAAAACAAGCAATATATAGCTAATGGACGAGATATTATTCGTATATTCGCAAATAAATATTGAGATAATGGACAAAATCAAAGTAGTAGCGGCCGTCATCAAAAAGGATGATAAAATTCTCTGTATGCAGCGTTGCCGCTCACGCCAAACGTACAATTCTGAGCGTTGGGAATTTCCCGGAGGGAAAATAGAGAAGCATGAGTGTGATCACGAAGCGCTACTTCGCGAAATCAAAGAGGAAATGGATTGGGATATATATGTGGGACGACGGATAGGAACTGTGAGCCACGATTATCCAGACATCTCCGTCGAGATAGCCGCATATCTCTGCAAACCGGGCGATGGCGAGTTTACCATGTTGGAGCATTTGGATGCGAAATGGCTCACCGCCAACGAATTGCCAACGCTCAATTGGGCTGATGCCGACAAGAAAATAGTGGAGTTGATACGCAAGTTATAACCTGCCAACGTTTTCTATTTACATTCTTTTATCCCAACTGATTTTCTATTTGGGTATGGCTATGCGCTATCTATATAAGGTGTAGGTAGCCTCGTGCCCGTCACAATATTTTTTCACCAAGCCAATGATATATTCAGCATTGGCCTTAACAGCATCCTCATTGCCATCATAACCATTTATGAGCACCACCAAATGAGTGGTGTCTATAGACATTTTGGTACGTTCATGGTCAGAGGTAGGCGTGCCTACCCCACCCTGCTCGTCTCTGTAAACCGGCAGTCCATCAATGTTAAGCATGCCTCTGCCAATACCCTCATAAGGCTCATCGGCACGCCCAATGCCCAGCGTCAAGGTGTCGCCCACAAATTTGTCCGCGTCAAAGCCACCGATGCTATAACCATAAGCAATACTGGCCAAATTGACAAGGTCTACCAAAGTGTCTCGCTGATATAAAGGCTTGTTCTGTAACATTCTGCGAATCAATGCCTCGGCTGCCGGCCGATAACGTGAAGGATCTTTGCCACATGCACGATAAACTTTTCGAGTGGCCTTGATTCCAGACAACTCTTTGAGCGATTCTGTCGTGAGTGTTGCACGATATTTATCACCCCAAGCATTGATTTCATCCCACAACGCCTGACAATACTTGCTGTTCTTGACCTTTGCCTGCACACATGCACCCACAAATTTAGGACACACTTGGTCTATTTCTTTTGATACGATGACTTGCATTATTGTAACGGTTAATTATTCCTTATGAGACAAGGACGAGTTGCATTCTTTTGCAAACTTACATATTTTTCAGCTATTTCAGAAAGATTAGCTGGAAATTCATTTCTCGATTCAAGATATTTGATAGCTCAACGCATTACCAATTGAAATATTGAGAAAATTTAGACAAACTCCTTGGAGATATTGCACGGAAACTTTTATTGCATCCCTAAACGCATGTCAAAATCAAAATTTAATCATAAAAAAAGGGTATACGAAAATCTTCGAAATAGCGCTTGAAAAATGATTTCTTTGCTTAAAAACTTTAGAGAAACGACGCTCTATGCTTTGTGTCGTCTCGATTAATAGTTAATGACATTGCGTTTCAGACCTAATCACGATGCGATTAAGTCGTATTGGTCATGTCATTAAGGCTTAATGGCATCGCGATTAAAACCTAATCGCAAAAGAAAAATAATGTTTTTTTGCGCAATCCGCATCTTTATGTCTGTAGATTAATGATTATCAGGATTTTATCATTACATGCTTATTTTTGCCGAATTTTGAGCCACAGAGTTTTCATTTTTAAATAAGCCACGCTTACGAGAGCATTTGTCAGATAATTTCAAAATTGTTTTTAATTGACAAGCTAAATAAATTGAAAAAACGATTTTATATTCATTGTCTGGCATGCGTTTATTTGCTTTTTTAAAATAGAACACTCTTGATCATGGATTGCATTTCCGACAATCTAATAATATAAATTATACGGCTAAACCAAAGAAAAAAATACATATTTAAATTATTTATGAACAAATAATAATAAATATTTTGCTATCTGCTGGCTTATGCTTAATTTTACACCAAGAAAAAAATAAACCTAAATTTAATCTTAAACTATCATGGTACAAGAAAAGCAAATTGTTGAGTGCGTCCCTAATATTAGCGAGGGTCGCAACAAAGGAATTATCAAGCAAGTAACAGACGAGATTGAGCGCGTAAAAGGTGTAATGCTCTTGGACGTAGACCCCGGAGAAGCCACCAACCGCACTGTGATTACTTTCGTTGGCTCGCCTGACGTGGTTGTGGAGGCTGCTTTCCAATGCGTGAAAAAAGCCGCACAGCTCATTGACATGCGCCAACAACACGGCGCTCACCCTCGTATGGGTGCAACCGACGTATGCCCACTCATCCCAGTCGCAGGCATTACGCTTGAGGAATGTGCCGAGCTGGCACGCAAATTGGCGCAGCGCATCGCCACCGAACTGAACGTACCCTGCTATTGCTACGAGGCTGCGGCAAGGACGCCGGAGCGCAAAAACCTCGCTATCTGCCGTAAAGGCGAATATGAGGGATTGCAAGAGAGAATGACCGTAGAGAAAGAAGCTCCCGACTTTGGAGCAAGACCATGGGACGAAGCACTGGCACGCACTGGCTGTACGGCTGTAGGAGCCCGCGACTTCCTGATAGCAACCAACTTTAATCTCAACACCACTTCAACACGTCGCGCCAACGCCATCGCATTCGACGTGCGCGAGAAAGGACGCCCACAGCGTGAGGGCGGATCACCCGTAGGCAAACCCATGAAGGACGCTAACGGCAAAACAATCATGATACCGGGAACACTGAAGGGGACCAAAGCCATCGGATGGTATATAGACGAATATGGCATCGCGCAGGTATCCATGAATATCACCGATATCAACAAGACCCCATTGCACATTGCTTTCGACGAGGTTTGTCGCTGCGCACAAAACCGCGGCATTCGCGTGACAGGTACGGAAATCGTGGGATTGATACCTAAACGCACGCTGATAGAAGCTGGTAAATATTTCTTGAAAAAGCAAGAACGCTCTACAGGAATACCCGAAAGCGACATCATCAAGATTGCCATCAAGTCTATGGGCTTGGACGACTTAAAAGAATTTAATCCTCGTGAGAAAGTCATCGAGTTTCTTTTGGAAGACGCTCAGAAGACGGCCCGCCTAATAGACCTTACCGTAGACGAATTTGCCAATGAAACATCGCGCGAATCTCCAGCCCCCGGTGGTGGTACCATCTCTGCTTATATGGGTGCCCTTGGCGCCGCTCTCGGCACCATGGTTGCCAACCTTTCAAGCCACAAGGCTGGTTGGGACGCACGCTGGGAAGAGTTCAGCAAATGGGCCGACAAGGGTCAGGCAGTACAAGCAGAGCTGATGACGCTCGTAGATGAAGACACCGAAGCTTTCAACCGTATTATGGAAGCGTTTGGCCTACCGAAAAAAACGGATGAGGAAAAAGCCGCTCGCACCGCTGCCATTCAAGCCGCCACGTTGTTCGCCACGGAAGTGCCCTTGCACACCATGAACGCTTCTTACAAAGTGTTCGAGATATGCAAGGCTATGGCAGAAGAGGGCAATCCAAACAGTGTTTCGGACGCAGGAGTAGGCGTGCTTGCCGCACGAGCAGCGGTATTGGGCGCAGGGCTTAACGTGAAAATCAACGCCTCGGGATTGAAAGACCGCGCAACGGCCGACAAATTGGTTGGCGAAGCGAACGAATTGATAAAGAAAGCCAACGAACTTGAGGCTGAAATTATGAAAATAGTAGAGGAAAAATTATAATCAGCTAAAAATCTATAAACTATGACAAAAGAACAATTTATCGAAGACATTCGTGCCGGTATTCCCGACACGCTGCCTGAACCACAACCTTACGACAAAGAGATCAATCATGCTCCAAAGCGTAAAGACATCTTGACAGCAGAGGAGAAGAAGCTCGCTTTGCGCAATGCTTTGCGCTATTTTCCAAAGAAATTTCACGCCACATTGGCACCTGAATTTGTTAAAGAACTGCAAACCTACGGTCGCATATACATGTATCGGTTCCGCCCATCCTATGAGATGTACGCCCGTCCAATAGACGAATATCCACACAAGTCAGTGCAAGCCGCGGCAATCATGATGATGATACAAAATAATTTGGACAAGGCCGTGGCACAACATCCGCACGAATTGATCACCTATGGCGGTAATGGCGCAGTGTTTCAAAACTGGGCACAATATAGACTTGTGATGAAATATCTGAGCGAAATGACCGACGAGCAGACGCTCGTGATGTATTCGGGCCATCCGCTCGGGCTTTTTCCGTCGCACAAAAACGCTCCGCGCGTGGTGGTTACCAATGGTATGGTCATACCCAATTACTCCAAACAAGACGACTGGGAGCGCGACAATGCACTCGGCGTGAGCCAATATGGGCAGATGACCGCCGGATCTTATATGTACATTGGCCCGCAAGGTATCGTTCATGGAACGACCATCACCGTGCTGAACGCAGCCCGCAAGGTAGGCGGCGACAACATGAAGCTGTTTGTTACATCTGGTTTAGGTGGTATGTCGGGTGCCCAACCCAAAGCAGGCAATATTGCAGGCGTGGTGAGCGTCACGGCAGAAATTAATCCGTTGGCAGCTCGCAAACGCTACGACCAAGGCTGGGTGGACGAGCTTCACGATAATTTGGATGAGTTGATACCCGCCATTCGCAAAGCCGTTGAAGAGCGTCGAGTTGTCTCGTTGGCATACGTTGGCAATGTGGTGGACCTTTGGGAGCGTTTGGCAGAAGAAGATGTTCGAGTGGATCTTGGCTCTGATCAGACTTCCCTCCACAATCCGTGGGCAGGCGGTTACTACCCCGTGGGCATCTCTTTTGAGGAGAGCAAGCGCATGATGGCAGAAGAGCCTGAGATATTCAAGGAGAAAGTGAAAGAATCGTTGCGCCGTCAGGTGGCAGCCATCAACAAGCTCACGGCCAAAGGTATGTACTTCTTCGACTATGGAAACGCTTTCCTTTTGGAGTCGAGTCGTGCAGGCGCTGACATCATGGGAGCAAACAACAAGTTCCGCTACCCCTCTTATGTTCAAGACATCATGGGACCGATGTTCTTTGACTACGGCTTCGGGCCATTCCGCTGGGTTTGTTCATCGGGTGACCCCAAAGACTTGGAGGTAACGGATAGAATTGCCACAAAGGTGTTGGAAGAAATCAGGGAAACCGCCACTCCCGATATTATCGGCCAGTTAGACGACAACATTCACTGGATTAAAGAGGCTGGGAAAAACCGTCTTGTCGTTGGCTCGCAAGCACGTATCCTTTATGCCGACTGTGAGGGAAGGACGAAAATAGCCTTGGCTTTCAACGAAGCTATCAAACGTGGCGAAATCAGCAGGCCTGTCGTTCTTGGCAGAGACCATCATGATGTATCGGGCACCGACTCTCCTTTCCGCGAGACCTCTAACATTTACGACGGTTCACAGTTCTGCGCCGATATGGCCGTACAGAACGTAATCGGCGACGCTTTCCGTGGCGCGACATGGGTTTCCATCCACAATGGAGGCGGTGTTGGCTGGGGCGAAGTGATGAACGGAGGCTTTGGCATGGTCATTGACGGTGGCAAAGATTCGGAACGCCACATTCGCGAGATGCTCCTTTGGGATGTTAACAATGGCATTACGCGCCGCAGCTGGGCTCGCAACGAAGGCTCCATAGCTGCCATCAAGCGAGAAATGGAGCGTACTCCCAATTTGAAAGTTACGCTTCCTAACCTTGTCGATGACGAAGTGATAAATAAAGCATTTTAAAAACAAAAACCTATGGATAAGAAAGCGACCTCTCAAAGAGCGCCGACCGTTCTGCCGCAAGCATGCGAGCAACTCAAGCGGAGACTCTCCCAATGATTGCGTGAAAAGTAAGAGACAGCCAAGTAGTCGCTTTCTTATCCTTAATATTACAACAACCAAACAATAAAAAAATGACACACAAAATAAGTGCAGACCATCTTTCAATAGAAAGAATTGGTGAAATCATTACGAAAGGCATCAAACTCGAACTATCCGACGATGCACGTCAAAGAATTATCCGATGCCGCGAGTATCTGGACAAGAAAATCGAGACATCCGACAAACCCGTCTATGGTGTGACAACAGGTTTCGGATCGCTGTACAAAATATCTATTGACAAGCAGCGATTAGCGGACCTACAGAAGAACCTAATGATGTCGCACGCATGTGGTGTGGGCGATAGAGTCCCCAATGAAATAGTGAAAATAATGCTCCTTCTCAAAGTGCAATCCCTCAGCTATGGTTATTCAGGCTGCCAGATTGCTACAGTGGAGCGCTTGATAGATTTCTTCAACAACGATATATACCCCGTGGTTTACATGCAGGGCTCACTTGGAGCCTCTGGCGATTTGGTTCCATTGGCACACCTATGCCTACCATTGATAGGTATGGGTAAAGTAGAATATAAAGGGGAAATCATTTCGGGAGAAGAAATGCTACGTAAAATGGGTTGGCAACCCATACAACTTGTTTCGAAAGAAGGTTTAGCCTTGCTCAATGGTACACAGAACATGGGTGCTTTTGCGGTATGGTCCCTGCTTCAGTCGGAGCGCCTAAGCGATTGGGCTGACAAGATTAGCGCAATGTCACTTGAGGCTTACGACGGGCGCATTGAGCCTTTCTTACACGCTGTAAACGCTGTTCGCCCACACCAAGGACAAATTGAAACGGCAGCCCACATTCGTGAGTTGCTCGAAGGCAGCGAACTTATCAAGCAGCCCAAAGTAAACGTACAAGACCCCTATTCTTTCCGCTGCATACCGCAAGTTCATGGCGCTTCCAAAGACACTATTCGTTATGTGAAATCTGTGATCGACATCGAGGTGAACGCAGCGACCGACAATCCAACCGTCTGCCCAGACGAAGACTTGATTATTTCGGCAGGTAACTTTCATGGCGAGCCTATTGCCCAACCGATGGATTTCCTTGCAATAGCACTCTGCGAACTCAGTAACATATCTGAACGTCGTATTTATAAGCTCGTGTCGGGCACACGCGACCTTCCAAGTTTCTTGGTTGCCAAACCGGGATTAAATAGCGGTTTCATGATTCCACAATACACAGCAGCCTCCATCGTAAGCCAAAGCAAAATGTATTGCACACCGGCTTCTGCCGACAGCATACCATCGTCACAGGGCCAAGAAGACCACGTCAGCATGGGTGCCAACGCAGCAACCAAGCTCTATCAAGTGGTATTAAACACAGAACGTGTGCTTGCCATTGAGCTTTTCAATGCCGCACAAGCACTGGAGTTCCGTCGTCCGCTCAAATCATCGCCTGTAATCGAAGCTATCTTCGAAGAATATCGCAAAGCGGTGCCATTTGTTGAAAACGATCAATTTATGGCTCCACACATTGCCAAATCCGTGGAGTTCCTGAGAAAATAAGAATCTTTTTTCTAACCATTAGGCCTCATCCGCTTCGCTTTATCCCTTTTGGGGAAAGAGAAGTGGATAAGGCTTTTTCATTAAACAAAAGATTATGAAATTATTAGTAACAAATATAGACATTCTCGCGGGTATCGGACATGATGGCAAGCGCTGTCTGAAAGGAGACGAAATGGCCCGTATTGACACCATTGAGCACGCTTACCTATATGTGGAAGACGGACGCATTGCATCGTATGGGAAACGCAGCGACATGCCGCAAATAGACAGTGACACAACCGTCGTGGATGCCGAGGGCGGAGCGGTGCTACCGTCTTTTTGCGATTCGCACACCCATATTGTCTACGCCGGAAGTCGAGAAGGCGAATTTGTGGATAAAATTCGTGGCCTAAGCTATGCTGAAATAGCCAAGCGTGGCGGTGGTATTCTCAACTCGGCCGACCGCCTTCATGAGCTGTCCGAGGACGAACTATACACGCAAGCCATGAAACGCGTGGACGAAGTTATCCGCAAAGGTACAGGAGCCATAGAGATAAAAAGCGGCTATGGGCTCAATCTCGAGGACGAACTGAAAATGCTGCGTGTCATTCGGCGTATCAAAGAAACATCCCCGGTAAAAGTAGTGGCCAATTTTCTCGGTGCGCATGCGGTGGGTCGAGCGTTTGCTGGCAGACAAAAAGAATATGTAGACCATGTCATCAATGACATGCTACCAGCGGTAGCAAAAGAAAATCTCGCTGACTTCATCGACGTGTTCTGCGACGAAGGATTTTTCACGCCTGACGAGACACGACGCATTCTTAAAGCAGGAGCAAAATACGGGCTGCGTGGAAAAATTCATGCTGAAGAACTTGCGGTATCGGGTGGAGTGGATGTTGCCGTGGAATGTGACGCTCTTTCGGTAGACCACCTTGAAGCAATGGACGACCACGATATCGAGTTGCTCAAAAACACAAACACCATACCCACTGCCCTGCCAGGCACATCATTCTTCCTGAACATGCCGTTTGCGCCAGCCAGAAAGATGATTCAGGCCGGGTTGCCAATGGCCATTGCCTCTGATTACAACCCCGGTTCCACCCCGTCAGGCGATATGAAGTTTGCTGTTTCACTTGCCTGTATTAAAATGCGGCTTATGCCGGCCGAAGCAATCAATGCGGCAACACTTAACAGTGCGTGCGCCATGGGGTTAAGTGAAGACTACGGTTCGATAACCAAAGGGAAAGTAGCCAACTTCTATATTACAGACCCTATTCCATCCATCGACTTCATTCCCTATGCTTACACCACACCAATCATACGCCGTATATTCCTCAAAGGTGTAGAGTATCGCAAGTGAAAAACATGTTGAACATGAGCTAATGACCCAAGCCATGTGTCAAAGACTATCCACGGCTCAGGCCCTAATAAGGACAACTGCCCATCCTTATTAGGGCTTGCCGTTTGTAAGCGTAGGAACAAAGCACAAAGTGAAGGTTATTGGAAACAAATAAAATATTTATTGTTATCTTTGTGAGCACAATCCGCGACATACATTTAGTCATGCTATCATACACAAAGAACATGAACAACCAAACCACAATGGACAAACTTCAGAGAATGAGACAGTTGGTCGACGAGCTTAACACTGCGTCAGAAGCTTATTACAATGGCAAAGGCGAACTGATGACCGACTTCGAATGGGACGCGAAGTTTGACGAACTGAAACGGTTGGAACAGGAGACAGGACAAAAACTACCCGAAACACCCACCGCAAAAGTTTCGGAAGACAATATAACTGGTCAAAAAGAAGAGCATGAATTTGCCACTTTGTCATTGGCCAAGACAAAAGAAACTGCCGATTTGGTTAAATGGGCAGAGGGCAAGCCCATCTGGATATCATGGAAATTAGATGGCCTTACCTTGGTAGTGACGTATGATGGTGGCAAACTATCTAAGATTGTGACACGAGGCAATGGCCATGTCGGGACTAATATTACACATCTTGGCAGGGCCATCAATGGCATACCACCAAAAATCAAAGACAAAGGGCACGTGGTGATACGTGGCGAAGCCATCATCTCGTATGAAGACTTTGAACGATTCAACATGGAAAACGATGGCGGATTTGCCAACCCACGCAACCTGGCGTCTGGCTCTCTCACGCTCAAAGACGTTGCCGAGGTGGCGGAGCGACACATCAAATGGATACCTTTCACTCTGGTTTATTGCGAGCAAAAATTGACATCGTGGGGACAACGCATGCAGTTTCTGAAAGACAATGGAATGAACTGCGTGGAGCACGAATTGGTAAGCCACCCCACAATCACGGAAATGCAAAAAGTGATAGACCAGTGGACGTTGCGCGTTACCGGTCGCAAAAATCCATACCCCGTGGACGGTCTTGTCATCGTATATGACGACACCGAATACGCTGCGACCGGTTCGGTTACCGGCCATCATGCCACACGGGCCGGCTACGCTTTCAAATGGCAAGACGAAAGCGCCACCACCACGTTGGAAGACATTGAATGGAGTTGCGCGGCATCAACCATTTCGCCCGTCGCCATATTCACGCCTGTAGAACTTGAAGGCACTATCGTGAAACGAGCTTCGCTCTGCAATATAAGCGAATGTGAACGATTGGGCATTGGAAGCCAAGGCACATCCTTAGAAGTTATCAAGGCAAACAAGATTATTCCTAAGGTAATCAAAGTGAACAAGAAAATAGGTGAACTGGACATACCATGCCATTGTCCAGTATGCCAATCGCTCACCGAGGTGAGGGTTAGCCCTAACAGTGGCACCCAAACACTGCATTGTACCAACGATAAATGCCCCGCCAAACAACTTAAAAAATTCGATCGCTTTGTCTCCAAGGAAGGCGTGAACGTAGACGGAATATCAGAGCAGACATTGTCTCGCTTTATTAATCTGGGCTGGATTACGGAGTACGCTGATATATACAGTTTACCTGACCATGCAGAAGCGATAGCTCAGTTGGAAGGTTTCGGCCAAAAGTCGGCTGCCAATATTGTCAATTCCGTAGAACAAGCACGTAAAGTTGACGCGCGCCGACTGTTATTCGCTCTATCCATACCAATGATAGGACAAGACGTATGCAAGCGTTTGCTCGCGGCTTACTCCTTACAAGAGCTCATAGAGATAGCAACTGGGCATAAAAACAACGGAGAATTGTTTTCGGTCCAACCCGAAACCATTCTTGAAACCATACCCGGGATTGGACCGGAAAAGGCGGCATCGTTTGTCAATTGGTTCAAAGAACCTGAAAACAAAGGCATGGTTGAACGCCTCTTACCCAAGCTAACCATTGAAGAGACGGCAACAACGCCAATGGGCAAGCGCTGCGATGGACAGACATTCGTGGTGACAGGCGACGTGAAACACTACAAAAACCGCAATGAGCTAAAAACTTACATAGAAGGTCAAGGCGGCAAGGTGACTGGCTCTGTAAGCAAATCGACCTCGTTTTTGATTAACAATGACGTGCTATCAACAAGCGGCAAAAATCAAAAAGCGAAGCAGCTAAATATTCCCATCATATCCGAGGAAGATTTTATACGCCGATTTGTGGATTGACAGAAATGATATTGCACGAATGAGAAAAATACATTAATTTTGCGCCGAGCAAACAAAGACTCACGCAAGGCTCATCGTCAGATAAGCCAAGAAGAATGATGGTTACAAATATGCGCTCGCTTAACATACAAGGTTACACCTCTTTTTATATATAGCACTTTAACATGAGAATAGACATCATCACCGTATTACCAGAAATGATAGAGGGTTTTGTCAACGAGTCGATATTGGCTCGCGCACAGAAAAAAGGCTTGGCAGAAATCCATTTGCATAATCTACGCGACTATACACATGACAAATGGCGCAGGGTGGACGACTATCCCTACGGCGGGTTTGCGGGGATGGTAATGCAAATTGAGCCGATAGATCGCTGCCTGTCGGCCTTGAAAGCCGAGCGCGACTATGACGATGTAATCTATGTGACACCCGATGGCGAGAAGTTTAACCAGCACATGGCGAACGAAATGAGCTTGCAAAAAAACATCGTGTTGCTTTGTGGCCATTATAAAGGTATTGACCAACGTGTGCGCGACCATCTCATCACACGCGAGATAAGCGTGGGCGACTTCGTACTCACAGGCGGCGAATTAGCCGCGGCAGCCATCGCCGACGCTGTGGTAAGGGTGGTTCCCGGCGTAATCGGCGACGAACAGAGCGCCCTGTCAGATTGTTTTCAAGACGATTTGCTGGCTGCGCCCATCTATTCGCGGCCAGCGGAATACAAAGGTTGGAAAGTGCCCGAAGTGCTGTTGAGTGGCAACGAGGCGAAAATAAAACAGTGGGAAATGGAACAAGCCATGGAACGAACCAAGCAATTGAGACCTGATTTGCTGAAATGAAGAGGCAACGTCTAAGACGTGGAGTATAAATCCTAAAAAAGTAAGCGCAAAAAAATTAAGAAAATATAGCTTTGAATATGGTTAAGAACAAATATCCGACTGATATTTTGGCACAATAACCTGAGGCCTACGACCACAGAAAAAACACGCCCAAGCAATCAACATCAACAAGACCGTGAGCGAATGAGATCACGCATAAGTCTCGCAAAATTTTTCCCCAAGCGCGAACCCCTCTTCGTAAAGAGCCTCCAACTTGTTAATATTTTTCTCCATCCGGCCCACATCCATACATCGTTGTGGACGAATACAAATAATGGAACCTTGTCTCTCAAGATCCTCGACGAGCTGAAGTTGCTCATTGTAGGCTTCGATTCTATGACTGAGGGCGACCCTTAGACGAGGATAATTCTTGTAAATGAAACTTGGTATTTTACGATCTCTCACTTTCTTGCGGTAACCATAATTGCGCGTGCAAACAACAATGTTGGTAGAATGCCCCGTATCAAAGGCTCGCATCACAGGTATGGAATCGACAATGCCACCATCAAGCAGGGGCTGCCCATCTATTTCTACTATCTTGCTGACAAATGGCAAACTGCTTGAGGCACGCACCATGTCGAGAGCACGCTGGACATTGGATGTCTCCGTGAGATATGCCGGACGACCAGTACGGCAGTTGGTGGCAACAGCCTCGAAACCCTTGGAAAAGCGAAAAAATGTGTCATAATCGAAGGGGAGCAACTCATTGGGGAAACGATCATAAAGCAATTTCTGGTCGAACATACAGCCTTGTGTCACCAAATGCCTAATGCCTATATAATCATATTTTGCCAAATAATCAATATTCGAGATACGCGCACGCCGCGGCTGGCGTGAGATATAGCTCATGGCATTGCATGCTCCTGCAGAAACGGCAACGACATACTGAAAATAAACATCATGCTTCATAAAAGCATCAAGCACGCCAGTGGTAAAAACACCACGCATTCCACCACCTTCAAGCACCAAGCCCGTATTCTTGCCCAAACGCATAAAAACTATTAATTTTATATGCAAATATAGTAAATTTTAATGAAGATTTCGTATCTTTGCAATAGATAGATTTTAAAATAACCTAAATATGTTTAGCAAAGAAACCTATGTTAGCCGTCGCGCAGAATTAAAAAAACTCGTTAAAAGTGGTATTGTTGTTCTTTTTGGCAATAATAATGCCCCTGCTAATTTCCCCAATAATGGTTATCACCCTTTCCGTCAAGACTCTTCTTTCCTGTATTATTTTGGACAGAACATAGATGGACTTGTAGGTGTTATCGACGTTGACAACAACAAAGAAACCCTTATTGGTGATGACATTTCCATAGACGATATCGTATGGTATGGCGCTGTGGATAGTGTGCACGACATGGCCGAGCAAGTGGGCGTATCCAACAGCGCACCAATGAAAGAATTGGCAAAAATATGCAAAGAGGCCAAACGCGACAAACGCACCATACATTTCTTGCCACCTTACCGGGCAGATATCAAAATTATGATTTCTGATCTGCTGGGCATACATCCTGACAAGCAGAAGGCTCAAGCGTCTATGACGCTGATTCAAGCTGTGGTGAAAATGCGCTCCACCAAGACAGAAGAAGAAATAGAAGAATTGGAACGTGCCGCACTAATTGGCTACAAAATGCACACAACGGCCATGAAGATGTGCCGGCCCGGCATTACAGAAAAGGAAATTGCTGGAACACTTGATGGTATAGCCAATGGCATGGGTGCCATGGTGAGTTTCCCCACCATCCTTTCACAGCACGGTGAGATACAACACGGAGCGCCGTCGATGGCCAAATTACAAGCCGGAAAACTCATGCTATGCGACGCTGGAGCTGAAACCATTAACAACTACTGCTCTGACAACACGCGTACAACACCTGTAAGCGGTCGCTATGATCAAAGACAATTGGAAATATACTCCATTGTCGAGGAATGCCACGACTATGTGCTGACCGTGGCTAAACCTGGCGTGAAATGGTGGGACGTGCACTTCGGTGTATGCCGATTGATGACAGAACGACTGAAAGAGCTGGGCTTGATGCGTGGAGACACCGACGACGCTGTGGCGGCAGGCGCACATGCTATGTTCATGGTGCATGGTTTGGGACACATGATGGGTATGGATGTACACGACATGGAGAGCTTTGACCAAATAAACGTGGGCTTCGACGAGGAAGTTAGGCCCAACTTGGAACAGTTTGGAACCAACTGTCTGCGTATGGGCAGACGCTTGCAAGAGGGTTTTGTTGTGACGGACGAACCGGGCATATATTTTATCCCAGCGCTCATTGATAACTGGAAGGCAAGTGGACACTGCAAGGAGTTTATCAATTTCGACAAGCTCGAGACCTACAAAGACTTTGGAGGGATACGTTTGGAAGATGACTTGCTCATCACAAAAAATGGCTGTCGTTTCATCGGCAAAGACAGAATACCCTATCACCCCAAAGATGTAGAAGCTTTTATCGCTCGTTAACCCTGTGCCAATCACACAGATACTAATTTTATAAATCTAAAAAAATAATGAAAAAACTATTTTTTATGGCTTTTCTCGCAGTTTTTGCGATTGGAGCTAACGCACAAGAAAAGAAGGCGACAAAAAATTTGAACAAGCCCGTTTTCACTGTGGTGAAACAAAATCCGATTACAAGTATTAAGGACCAAAACCGTTCGGGCACCTGCTGGGCTTACTCTACGTTGAGCTATTTTGAAGCTGAAATACTGAAAGCCACTGGCAAAACATACGACCTTTGCGAAAGCTTCGTAGCTAACAAAACATATATGGACCGTGCTATACAGGTAGTAAGACTGCATGGCGACTGCCAGTTCGCACAAGGTGGCAGTTCATACGATGCGTATTATACACTCAAGAACTATGGAATTTGTCCAGAAAACGCCATGCCTTTCCCTGGCAGTCTATATGGCGATTCGCTGAACAACTTTAACGAATTCTTCTCTGTAATGTCTCCATACGTGCAATCTGTAGCTAAATCAACAGCCAAAAAGATTTCTGGACAGTGGAAAGTGGGATTGCAAGGTATTCTCGATGCCTATCTGGGTAAATGCCCTGAGACTTTCACATACCAAGGCAAAACATATACACCGAAGAGCTTCGCACAGAGTTTAGGTCTCAACTGGGACAATTACACCACATTCACCTCATACACACATCATCCTTTCTGGACAGCTTTCGCGGTGGAAGTGCAAGACAACTGGCGTAACCCACTCTCTTGGAATGTTCCTATAGAAGAACTGAGCAAAATCATTGACAACGCTATCATGAACGGTTACACCGTAGCCTGGGGTGGAGATGTCAGCGAGGATGGCTTTACAAGACAGGGATTGGCCTACATGTATGACACTAAAAAGATAGAAAGCATGGAAGGCAGCGACATGGCCAGATGGCTTAAACTCAGCAAGACTAAGAAAAAGAATATCGTCGATTCACTGGGCGTAAACGTACCAGAAATTACACCGACACAGAAAAGTCGTCAAGAGCGCTACGACAGTTGGGAACTTACCGATGATCACGGCATGCTTATCTTTGGCATTGCAAAGGACCAAAACGGCAAGGAATACTACATGGTGAAAAACTCATGGGGTGAGACTGGCGATTACAAAGGTATTTGGTATATGACCAAAAACTTTATTGTGGCCAACACCATGGACTTTATGATTAACAAAAATGCCGTGCCTAAGGACATCAGAAAAAAACTCGGTATATAAATTTAATCAAAATATAAAATGTACAAGCTCCGAACATAAAAAAATGTTCGGAGCTTTTTTGAATGATACTCGTCATATAAAAGTTAGCGCTTTACCGTCCACGAAGTTAGTAAATAGTCTCCCCTTGAAAAGTGTTTAATCATCTGGTTATCAATAAAATAATCGTTTCCAAACTTGCATATTTCTACAAAGTTTTGTACCTATGTATAGTAAAATCTTGCAATTCAACGATGTATAAATCTCCATCCAAAGTCCGTCAGGCATCATTATTCTGGGATCTTGAGGCAATGCTCTCTCC